>CAWANA010000028.1:0-160880 GCA_963783275.1 uncultured Alphaproteobacteria bacterium
CGAGACGCTCGACGGCAAGCGGGCGCTGTCGGGACCGAAGGGCTTCAAGAAGGACCAGATCCTCACCCGTCCCCTTCTCGAAGAGGTTCCGCGCTCGCAGTGGTGGGCGTTCGCGCTCGAGTCCGACCAGACGATGTCGGAAATCGAGGCGATGCGGAAGCAGTACGACGAGTTCGAAGAAGTCGCTGGAGAACCGCTTCCTCGACAAGGTCGAGAAGCTGCAGCGCGGCGACGAGCTGCCGCCGGGCGTGATGAAGATGGCCAAGGTCTTCATCGCGGTGAAGCGCAAGATCCAGCCCGGCGACAAGATGGCGGGCCGCCACGGCAACAAGGGCGTCGTCTCGCGCATCGTGCCGCAGGAGGACATGCCCTTCCTCGCCGACGGGCAGCCGGTCGACGTCGTGCTCAATCCGCTCGGCGTGCCGAGCCGTATGAACGTCGGGCAGATCCTCGAGACCCACCTCGGGTGGGCCTGCGCGGGGCTCGGCAAGCAGGTCGGCGAGGCGGTCGACGCCTATCTGCGTCTCGCACGACTCCGAGCCGCTGCGCGGCAAGCTCGAGGAGATCTATGGCGAGGACGAGACGATCAAGGCGCTCGACGACGAGAGCCTCGCCGAGCTCGGCGAGAACCTGCGCCGCGGCGTGCCGATCGCGACCCCGGTGTTCGACGGCGCGCGCGAGAAGGACATCGTCGAGATGCTGAAGAAGGCGGGTCTCGACTCCTCCGGGCAGGTGACGCTCTACGACGGGCGCACCGGCGATTCCTTCGACCGCAAGGTGACGGTGGGCTACATCTACATGCTGAAGCTCCACCACCTCGTCGACGACAAGATCCACGCCCGCTCGATCGGCCCCTACAGCCTCGTCACCCAGCAGCCGCTGGGCGGCAAGGCGCAGTTCGGCGGTCAGCGCTTCGGCGAAATGGAGGTCTGGGCGCTCGAAGCCTACGGCGCCGCCTACACGCTGCAGGAGATGCTGACCGTGAAGTCGGACGACGTGGCGGGCCGCACCAAGGTCTACGAGGCGATCGTGCGCGGCGACGACACGTTCGAGTCGGGCATTCCGGAGAGCTTCAACGTGCTGGTCAAGGAAATGCGGTCGCTCGGCCTCAACGTCGAACTGGCGTCGATCAAGCGCGCGCCGGAAGAGACGCCGCCGGCGGCGGAGGCCGCCGAGTAAGCGAGCCGGCGCCCGCCGGCGAGCGGCGGGCGCTAGCCCTGCGGAAAAGACATTGCCACGCGGCCCAGCGCCGCGACTTTCTTCCATCAAGGCGAGTTCGGGCGTAGGCCGCGCCCCGCTCGCGGGAGACGAGAATGAACCAGGAAATCACCAATCCCTTTGCGCCGGTCGCCGCTCCGCAGGCGTTCGACCAGATCCAGATCGCCATCGCGAGCCCCGAGAAGATCCTGTCGTGGTCGTTCGGCGAGATCAAGAAGCCGGAGACGATCAACTACCGCACCTTCAAGCCGGAGCGGGACGGCCTGTTCTGCGCGCGCATCTTCGGGCCGATCAAGGACTACGAGTGCCTGTGCGGCAAATATAAGCGGATGAAGTACAAGGGCGTCATCTGCGAGAAGTGCGGCGTCGAAGTCACGCTGTCGCGCGTGCGGCGCGAGCGCATGGGCCACATTTCGCTCGCCGCGCCCGTCGCGCACATCTGGTTCCTGAAGTCGCTGCCGTCCCGCATCGGGCTCCTGCTCGACATGACGCTGAAGGACCTCGAGCGCGTCCTCTATTTCGAATCCTACATCGTGCTCGATCCGGGCCTGACGCCGCTCAAGGACCGCCAGCTGCTCAGCGAGGACGACTTCCTGCGCGCGCTCGACGAATACGGGCAGGACAGCTTCACCGCGCTGATCGGCGCCGAGGCGATCCGCGAGATGCTGAAGGGCATGAACCTCCAGAAGATCGCCGAAGACCTCAAGGTCGAGATCGCCGAGTCGAAGAGCGAGCTGAAGCCGAAGCGCCTCGCCAAGCGGCTCAAGATCATCGAGGCCTTCATGCACTCGGGCAACAAGCCGGAGTGGATGATCCTGACCGAAGTGCCGGTCATTCCGCCGGACCTGCGTCCGCTGGTGCCGCTCGACGGCGGCCGCTTCGCGACCTCCGACCTCAACGACCTCTACCGCCGCGTCATCAACCGCAACAACCGCCTGAAGCGGCTGATGGAGCTGCGCGCGCCCGACATCATCATCCGCAACGAGAAGCGGATGCTGCAGGAGTCGGTCGACGCGCTGTTCGACAACGGCCGGCGCGGCCGCGTCATCACCGGCGCCAACAAGCGGCCGCTGAAGTCGCTCGCCGACATGCTCAAGGGCAAGCAGGGCCGGTTCCGCCAGAACCTGCTCGGCAAGCGCGTCGACTATTCGGGCCGCTCGGTGATCGTCGTCGGTCCGGAGCTCAAGCTGCATCAGTGCGGCCTGCCGAAGAAGATGGCGCTCGAGCTGTTCAAGCCGTTCATCTACTCGCGTCTCGACGCCAAGGGCCTGTCGGCGACGGTCAAGCAGGCCAAGAAGCTGGTCGAGAAGGAGAAGCCGGAAGTCTGGGACATCCTCGACGAGGTGATCCGCGAGCATCCGGTGATGCTGAACCGCGCCCCGACCCTGCATCGCCTCGGCATTCAGGCGTTCGAGCCGGTGCTGATCGAGGGCAAGGCGATCCAGCTGCATCCGCTCGTCTGCTCGGCGTTCAACGCCGACTTCGACGGCGACCAGATGGCCGTGCACGTTCCGCTGTCGCTCGAGGCGCAGCTCGAAGCGCGCGTCTTGATGATGTCGACCAACAACATCCTGCATCCCGCCAACGGCCAGCCGATCATCGTGCCGAGCCAGGACATCGTGCTCGGCCTCTACTACGTGTCGCTGATGCGCGACGGCGAGCCGGGCCAGTACGCGGAGGATCCCGAGACGAAGCGCCCGATTCGCGGCTTCTACGCCGACATGGGCGAGATCGAGCACGCGATCGCCGCCAAGGCGATCACGCTGCACACGCAGGATCAAGGGCCGCGCCTGGACCTATGACGAGAACGGCGAGCGCGTGGCGAAGATCTTCGACACCACGCCCGGCCGCATGATCCTCGGCCAGCTCGTGCCCGAGCACGCCAAGATCCCCTTCGACGTCGTCAACAAGCTGATGACGAAGAAGGAAATCTCGAACATGATCGACATCGTCTACCGCAACTGCGGTCAGAAGGAGACGGTCATCTTCTGCGACCGGATCATGGCGCTCGGCTTCCGCGAGGCGTTCAAGGCCGGCATCTCGTTCGGCAAGGACGACATGGTCGTGCCGGCCACCAAGCCCGCAGCGCATCGCCGAGACCGAAACGCTCGCCAAGGAGTACGAGCAGCAGTACAACGACGGCCTCATCACCCAGGGCGAGAAATACAACAAGGTCGTCGACGCCTGGGCGAAGTGCTCGGACAAGCTCGCCGAGGAGATGATGGCGGGCATCTCGGCCGTCCGCAAGGACGAACTCGGGGCGCGACCGGCCGATCAACTCGATCTACATGATGTCGCACTCCGGCGCGCGCGGCTCGCCGACCCAGATGCGCCAGCTCGCGGCGATGCGCGGCCTGATGGCCAAGCCTTCGGGCGAGATCATCGAGAGCCCGATCAAGTCGAACTTCAAGGAAGGCCTGTCGGTTCTCGAGTACTTCAACTCGACCCACGGCGCCCGCAAGGGCCTCGCCGACACCGCGCTGAAGACGGCGAACTCGGGCTATCTGACGCGGCGTCTGGTCGACGTCGCGCAGGACTCGATCATCACCACGAACGACTGCGGCTCCGAGCGCGGCATCAGCATGCGCGCGATCATCGACGCCGGCACGGTGGTGGCGTCGCTCGCGACCCGCATTCTCGGCCGCACCTCGGCCGAGACGCTGCGCGACCTCGACGGAAACGTCATCGTCGAGGCCGGGCAGATGATCGTCGAGGAGGACATGCCCGCGATCAACGCCGCCGGCATCCAGGAGGTGAAGATCCGTTCGGTGCTGACCTGCGAGGCCAAGAACGGCGTCTGCGCGCTGTGCTACGGGCGCGACCTCGCCCGCGGCACGCCGGTCAACATGGGCGAGGCGGTCGGCGTCATCGCGGCGCAGTCGATCGGCGAGCCGGGCACCCAGCTCACCATGCGCACCTTCCACATCGGCGGCGCGGCGCAGCTGGCGGACCAGTCGTTCATCGAATCGAACTTCGACGGCGAGGTGAAGATCCGCAACCGCAACATCGCCCGCAACTCGAACGGCGATCTGATGGCGATGGCGCGCAACGTCGCGGTCGTGATCACCGACAAGAACGGCGCGCGAGCGCGCGGTGCACCGCCTGCTGTACGGCGCGCGCCTCAAGGTCGACGAGGGCGACAAGATCAAGCGCGGCCAGCGGATCGCCGAATGGGATCCGTTCACCCGTCCGATCCTCACCGAGATCGACGGCGTGGTCGGCTTCGAGGATCTGGTCGACAATCGTGTCGATGTCCGAGCAGGTCGACGAGGCGACCGGCATCGCCAAGCGCATCGTCACCGACTGGCGCTCCTCGGCGCGCACCGCGGGCCTCAAGCCCGCGATCGTGATCAAGGGTCCGGACGGCAAGATCCTGAAGCTGCCGCGCGGCGGCGACGCGCGCTACGCGCTGCCGGTCGAATCGATCATCTCGTTCGAGCCGGGCTCGAGCGTGCGCGCGGGCGACGTGATCGCGCGCATCTCGATCAACAGCGCCAAGACCCGCGACATCACCGGCGGTCTGCCGCGGGTGGCGGAGCTGTTCGAGGCGCGCCGTCCGAAGGACCACGCGATCATCGCCGAGATCTCGGGCACGGTGCGTTTCGGGCGCGACTTCAAGAACAAGCAGCGCCTGAGCATCGAGCCGAACGAGGAGGGCGTCGAGGCGGTCGAGTACCTGATCCCGAAGTCGAAGCACATCCATCTGCAGGATGGCGACGTGATCGAGAAGGGCGAGTTCATCGTCGACGGCAACCCCGCGCCGCACGACATTCTCGCCATCAAGGGCGTCGAGGAGCTGGCGGCCTATCTCGTCAACGAGATCCAGGAGGTCTATCGCCTCCAGGGCGTCAGCATCAACGACAAGCACATCGAAGTGATCGTGCGCCAGATGCTGCAGAAGGTCGACATCGTCGATCCGGGCGACACCGACTTCCTCAAGGACGAGCAGGTCGACAAGCTCGATCTCGAAGCGGCCAACGAGGCGGCGCTGGCCGAGGGCAAGAAGCCCGCGACCGGACAGCCGGTGCTGCTCGGCATCACCAAGGCGTCCTTGCAGACGCGCTCGTTCATCTCGGCGGCGTCCTTCCAGGAGACCACCCGCGTCCTCACCGAGGCGGCGGTCAACGGCAAGGTCGACACGCTCGAGGGCCTGAAGGAGAACGTCATCGTCGGCCGCCTGATCCCGGCCGGCACGGGCGCGGCCATGTCGAAGATCCGCTCCATCGCCTCGATGCGCGACACGCTGATCCTGGCGCAGAAGGCCGAGGAGTCGGAGCAGCCGGCGGCGCTGCCGCTGGCGGCCCCTGCGGCCGAAGGTCCGGCGCAGCGGCGCGAGCGATCGCGGCCCGCGGCGGAGTGAGGGCTGACGCCTGAAGCCGAGAAGGGAATGGAAGGCCGCCTTCGGGCGGCTTTTCTTTTTTGCAGCGCTACGACGGCCGGGGAAAGGGACGGCTGAGGTAGGGCGAGCCCTTCAGTCCGAAGCGCCACGGCGTCTCGACGCCCTTGGTGATCCCGATGCGCGGTCCCGATGCGACCGCGCGGGCGGCGCCGTCTCGGCGCAGCGCGAACGGCGGCCGGTCGAGCGGGAGGCCGTCATGAGCAGCGCGCGTGATCGCGAGCGCCTGGCAGACGCGGCCGGGTCCGGCGCAGAGCTTGCGCGGGTCCGCCGTTCCGCGCCGCGCCGCCATGATTTCGATCCCATCGGTCGGCTCGAGCGCGCGGATCAGCACCGCCGCGCCCGGCTCGGGGCCGCAGACGAGGTTGAGACACCAATGGACGCCATAGCTGCGGTAGACGTAGGCGTGTCCAGGCGGCCCGAACATCGCGGCGTTCAACGCGGTCGGCCCCCGGAAGGCATGCGAGGCGGGGTCGGCGCGGTCGTAGGCTTCGACCTCGACGATCCGTCCGCCGACGCCCCCGACGGTCAGGCGGACCCCGATCAGCGCGCGCGCGGTCTCGATCACGTCGCGGCGGAAAAAGTCCGGCTCGAGCAGGGGAAGGTCCGAGATCTACGGCGCCGAGGGCCACGCGCCCTACACCACTTCGTCCGGCGCGAGCGCGCAGGCGATATCGGGATCCGTCTCGATCTGCACGGTGGCGTGGCCGATGCGGAAGCGTGCGGCGAGCTCGGCTGCGAGATCATGCAGGAACGGATCGCCGGGATGGCCGCCCGGCATGACGAGATGGCAGGTCAGCGCCGTTTCGGTCGTGCTGATCGGCCAGACGTGCAGGTCGTGAACCGCCGCGACGCCCGGACGCGAGCCCAAGTAATCGCGCACGCCGGCCGGGTCGACGCCCGCGGGGACGGCGGCCATCGACATGCCGAGCGATTGGCGCAGCAGCCCCCAGGTTCCCCAGACGATCACGGCGTTGACCGCAGGCTCGTCACGGGATCGAGCCACAGCCAGCCGGTCAAGAGGATGACGAACCCGGCGACGACCACGCCCGCCGAGACGAGCGCGTCCGAGGCCATGTGCAGGAAGGCGGCGCGAAGGTTGATGTCGTCCTTCCGACCCGAGGCGAACAGCCACGCCGTGACGCCGTTGACGAGAATGCCGATCGCAGCGACCACCATCACCGTCCTTCCGGCGACCGGCGCCGGATCGGCCAGCCTCAGCATCGCCTCCCAGGAGATCGCCCCGACCGAGATCAGAAGGAAAACCGCATTGAACAGCGCCGCCAGGATCGACGAACCGCGCAGGCCATAGGTGAAGCGCGCCGAGGGCGCGCGTTTGACAAGCCGGCTCGCGAGCCACGCCGCCGCGAGGCCGAGCACGTCGCCGAGGTTGTGACCGGCGTCGGACAGCAGCGCGACCGAGTTGGCGATCAGGCCGTAGAGCGCCTCGATGGCGACGAACCCGACGTTGAGCGCGATCCCGACGGCGAAGGCCGCGCCGAAATCCGCCGGCGCGTGGACGTGGGCGTGGCCGGCAGGCCCATGGTCGTGACCGCCGGCGCCGTGATCGTGATCGTGGTCATGCGCATGCCCGTTCCCACTCATGCCTCAGCTCCGATCGAGGAGGGTCATGACTGGGCTCATGACTTGCCCGCGACCACGTCGTCCAGCCGCGCGTCGAGGATGCCGTAGGGTTCGACATGCGCGGTCGCTTCGACGGCGCCAGGCCACAAATCCTGCACGGCGATCTCGGTCGCGTCGCCGATCGCGTGGCCGATGTCGACGGTCAGCCCCGGATCGACTTCGAGGTGGTACTCGACGAAGATCCGGTCGCCGGAAAACCGGGTGCGCAGGTCGTGAATGTCGCGCACGCCCGCGCAGGCGCGCACCGCTTCGGCGATCTTTAGCCGCTCCTCGCTCGGCAGTTCCCGGTCGAGCAACTGCTCCAGCGCCTCGCGCGTGATGCCGTAAGCGTTCCAGAGCATGTAGCCGGAGATGGCCAGCGCGAACGCCGGATCGGCGCGGGTCCAGCCGGTGACCTGGGTCACGCCGAGCGCGGCGAGAACGGCTGCGTTCAGCGCGATGTCGGTCATGTAATGCGCCCGGTCCGCGGCGATCGCGGTCGAGCCGGTCCTGGCGACCACATAGCTCTGCATCGCCACGAGACCGCAGGCGACCGCGAGGCTTCCGGCGATCAGGACGACCCCGACTTCGAGCGCGACGAGCGGCACGGGAAAGATCAGCCTCTCGATCGACTGGAACGCCAGGACGAAAGCGGCGCCGGCGAGAAAGGTCGCCTGGGTGAAAGCGGCGACCGCCTCGCCCTTTCCGTGGCCGAAGCGATGATCGAGATCCGGCGGCCTTTGAGCGTACCGGACGCCGAGCAGCGTTACGCAACTCGCCCCGGCGTCGACCAGGGAATCGACGGCCGAGGCCATCAGCGCCATCGAGCCGGTCAGGAGCCAGCCGCCGAGCTTCACGACGGTCAGCGCAAAAGCGGTCGCGAGCGTGACGCGCGCGGAGAGGTTCTTGAGCCCCTGCGAGCGGGCGGCGTCTTCGGGATGGCCGGGCGGAATTCTCATGCGTGGGCGCCGGCGCGATCCCGCGCCGGCCTTTCTCCGATTGGCGGTTCAGGCCATCAAGCCTGTGCGACCGAACGTTGGCAAGAACGCGGGGGAACTCCGGCGCCCCGGCGGAGGTCGCCGTGTCGCCGGGGAGTCACGGGCAGGCGTCCCAGAAGCCCTGACGCTCGTTGCCGACATTCCACGAGCGGGCGGACTTTGCAATATTGGACTTCGATGGTCGCTCCTTGAACGTCTTCCGCCTTGGGACGAGAGGCCCCCTCCAGAATTTTTCGCTTGTGTTCACGGGAAGTAATGGCTATCAGTGCCTGTAATTATTGGCGCCCAACCCAACTTCGAAGAAAGATGGCGCCAAGAAGAGAACAAATGTAACATCGCGGATCGTTGTAGGACCGGCGCGCGGCAATTTGCGCTCAAGCCGGCCACGCGGCCCGATGGGAGGAGTGCAAAAATGACCAAAACCTCTGAAAATTTCGCAGTGCGTTTCAGCCTGACCCGCCGCAGGTTCGCCGTCGCCGGCGTGCTCGGCTCGGCGGCCGTCCTGACCGGAGGCCTGAGGCCCGCCTTCGCGGCCGAGAAGCCGAAGATCGGCCTGGTGCAGAAGTCGCTCGCCAACGAGTTCTTCAAGCAGATGCAGGCGGGCGCGGAAAAATACGCCGCCGCCAACACCGACAAGTTCGACTTCAAGGCGGTCGGCATGAAGGACGAGCGCGACTTCGCCGCGCAAGTGGACGCGATCGAGAATTTCGTCACCCAGAAGTACGACGTCATCGTCGTCGCGCCAGCCGACTCGAAGGCGATGGTCACGCCGATCGCCAAGGCGCTGAAGGCCGGCGTCAAGGTCATCAACATCGACGTCGAGCTCGACAAGGACGCCAAGAAGGCGGCGGGGATCGATCTCGCCTTCTTCGGCCCCGACAACCGCGCCGGCGCCAAGATGGCGGGCGATGCGCTCGCCCAGAAGCTCGGGGCGGGCGGCAAGGTCGTCATCCTCGAGGGCAACCCCGAGGCCGACAATGCCGTGCAGCGCAAGCTCGGCTTCATGGATGCGGTCAACGAAGGCAAGCTGCAACTGCTCGACAGCAAGACCGCGCATTGGGAGACCGAAGAAGCCAACACCTTGATGACGAACTTCCTCACCCAGTATCACGACATCCAGGGCGTGATGGCCGCCAACGACTCGATGGCGCTCGGCGTCGTCAAGGCGCTCGATGCGGCAGGCTTGAGCGGGAAGATCCAGGTCGTCGCCTTCGACAACATCCCGGCGGTGCAGCCTCTGATCAAGAGCGGCAAGATGCTGGCGACGATCGAGCAGTACGGCGCCGACATGGCGGTGCTCGGCATCAACTACGGCCTGAAAGAGCTCAACGGCGAGACCTTCACCGGATGGGTCAAGACGCCGATCAAGCTGATCGAGGCCAAGGACCTGACGTAGGGTCGCGCGCCGCGTTGTCCCCTTCCCCAGCTTGGCTGGGGAAGGTGGCGCGAAGCGCCGGATGGGGTGTGGCCAACCGCCGCGACGCCGGTCGGCTTGCGCGACCGTCACCGCGAATCTTGGTCTGATCCGACCTGCTTTCCGCACCCCATCCGGCCTCCGGCCACCTTCCCCGCTTCGCGGAGAAGGGAACCCGTCACCGCGACCAGCGCCACATGACTTCCCCCATCCTCACCCTGACCGGCGTCGGGAAGCGCTTCCCCGGCGTCGTCGCGTTGCGCGGCGTCACGCTCGAGGTCGCGCGGGGCGAAGGCCACGTGCTGCTCGGCGAGAACGGCGCGGGAAAGTCGACGCTCATCAATCTGCTCGGGGGCGTTTATACCGCCGACGACGGCGAGATCACGTTCGACGGCAGGCCCTATCGTCCGCGAAGTCCGACCGACGCCTTTCGCGCCGGCATCCGCGTCGTGCATCAGGAGCTGTCGATGCTGATGCAGATGACGGTCGCCGAGAACCTGATGTTCGAGCGGCTCCCGCAGCGCCGCGGCATCGTGAACTATCCCGAGATGAACCGGAGGGCGGCCGAACTCCTCGAGGAGGTCGGGCTCGACGTCGAGCCGACGACGCCGGTCTCCCGTCTCGGCGTCGCGCAGATGCAGCTGATCGAAATCGCTAAGACGCTGGTCTTCGACAGCAAGCTCCTGATCCTCGACGAGCCGACGGCGACCCTCACCGCCAAGGAGGTCGATCGGCTGTTCGACATCCTGAGGCGGCTGAAAGGCCGCGGCGTGACGATCCTCTACATCTCGCATCGGCTTCAGGAGATCGGCGAGATCGGCGACCGGGTGACCGTGCTGCGCGACGGCCAACTCGTCGCCACGCGCCCGCTTCCCGGCCTGACGATCGGCGAGATCGTGCGCATGATGGTGGGGCGGAGCGTCACCGACGAGCGCGCCTTCCGCCCGGACGTCGCGGTTTCGGGAGAGGCTTTGCGCGTCGCAGGCTTGAGGCGCAATGCGCTGAGCCCCGAGGTCAGCTTCTCGGTCGGCAAGGGCGAGATCGTCGGCGTCGCGGGCCTGGTGGGGAGCGGGCGGACGGAGACGGCGCGGGCGATCTTCGGGGCGGACCCGAAGATCGCCGGCGAGATTTTTGTCGAAGGCGAGCGCGTCACCATCCGATCCCCGCGCGACGCTGTCGAGAGCGGCCTCTGCCTCATGACCGAGGACCGCAAGGGGCAGGGCCTCTTGCTCGGCATGAGCTGCGCAGAGAACATCACCATCACCGACCTTGCGAAGATCTCCCGCTATGGCGTGCTCCATCGTGACGAGGAGCGCGCCGCGGCGACGGGTCTCGTGGCCGATCTGCGCATCAAGACGCCCTCGATCGACCAGATCGTGCGCAACTTCTCCGGCGGCAACCAGCAGAAGGTGGTGATCGCCAAGTGGCTCTTCCGCGGCTCGAAGGTGCTGCTCTGCGACGAGCCCACGCGCGGCATCGACGTCGGCGCCCGCGAGGAGATCTATGAGCTACTCTGGACGCTCGCCGCTCAGGGGCGCGGCGTGCTGTTCATCTCCTCCGACCTGCCGGAACTGATCGCCATCTGCCACCGCATTCTCGTGTTCGCGAACGGCCGGGTCGTCGGCGAGGTCGCGCGGGCCGAGTTCGACCAGCATCGCATCCTGTCGATGGCCTATGAGGAAGATGGACGTGTGGTATAGGCGCCAGAAGCCGCTGTTGATCTCTCCACGCCCTCGCCCTGAGGAGCTCGCGAAGCGGGCGTCTCGAAGGGCGCTCCAGAGGGCTCGAACGTCTCCACCTTCTGGAGCGTCCTTCGAGACGCGTCGCCTTCGGCGCCGCTCCTCAGGACGAGGGGGACCGGCTGGCGCGGCTTGGGGGCGATCGTGAGCGAAGCGAAAGAGGCCGCGCGCGGTCGGGCCGCCGGCATCTCGAACGACATCCTGCGCTTCGGCTTGCGCGAGGCGGGCGTCGCGGTCGCGCTCGTCCTGATCGTGATATTCTTCTCATTTGCCGCGCCCTATTTCGCGACCCCCGAGAATTTCTTGAAGATCTTCGTCCAGATCGGGATCAACACCGTGCTCGCGTCGGGCATGACCTTCGTGATCCTGACCGGCGGCATCGACCTCTCGGTCGGCTCGGTGCTGGCGCTCTGCACGGTCGTCGGCGCGCTGATCATGACGAACCCGGCTCTTCCGTTCGCTGTCTCGATTCCTCTGGCGCTCGTCGGCTGCATGGGCGTCGGGTCCTTATGCGGCTTCATCAATGGCTTCGTCGTCGAGCAGTGGAAGGTGCCCTCCTTCATCGTCACGCTCGGCATGCTCAACGTCGCGAGCGGCGCGGCCCGCGTCGTCAGCGACAACGCCACCATCACCGGCCTGCCGCAGCCGTTCATCGACTTCGGAAACATGATTGTCCTCGGCGTCTTTCCGTCGATCTTTCTGATCGCCGTCGGCGTCATCCTGATCGGCTGGTTCGTCCTCCGCTTCACGGTGTTCGGCCGGTTCATCTACGCGATCGGCACCAACGAGGAGGCGGTGCGGCTCTCGGGCCACAATCCGCGCATCTTCAAGATCGCCGCCTTCGTCATCAGCGGCCTGACCGCGGGCGTCGCGGCGATGGTCTATCTCCTGCGCCTCAACGTCGGCAGCCCGATCGCGGGGGTCGGCTACGAACTGAACGCCATAGCGGCGGTCATAATCGGGGGAACGAGTCTTTCCGGCGGCAAGGGATCGATCATCGGGACGCTGGTCGGCGCCTGCATCATCCAGGTGCTCTCGACCGGACTGCAATTGTTCGGGGTCGGCGACAACGTCAAGCCGATCGTGATCGGGACGGTGATCGTGCTGGCGGTCGTGCTCGACGCCTACCGCGACCGCTACCTGAGGGTGATCGAGTTCGCGGTGAGGCGCCGCTCCGCTCTGCCCGTAACCCCTTGAAAGAATTGAATTGCTCGACTCGGAATCCCCGGATTCATGTAACCGGAGCAGATTTCCGGGCAGTGTGGGGGAGTCAAGAGATGGAAAGTGTGATTCAAGCTTGGGATGTCACCCGGCTCGATTGATTCGCTTGATGGTATGGGCGCGACCGAACTGGTTGGGCTGGTTCGCCGCCTGATCGGCGAGGTTGAGCGGCTTCGGGAAGAAAACGAGAAGCTGAACGCGACGGTGACGGCGCTCCGACTGGAGAACCAGCAACTGAAGGACGAGATCCGGCGTCTGAAGGGCTTGCCGCCGCGGCCGCCGTTCAAGCCGTCGGGCATGGAAAAGGCGACGGATCGACCGGGGGCGGATCGACCGAACGAGGCGGACAGGCCGTCGCCGCGTCGTCGCGGTCCGGGCGTGTCGAAGCTGAGCATCGACCGCACGGTGACGCTGACGGCGTCGGCGCCGGAAGGCTCGCGCCACAAGGGCTACGAAGAGATCATCGTTCAGGATATCGCGTTCAAGCCGGACGTGACGCTTTATCGGCGCGAGCGCTGGACGACGCCGGACGGGCGGACGGTGACGGCCGATCTTCCGACGGGCGTGGTGGGCGGATGCGGCCCGCATCTGCATCGTTTAGTGCTGGTGCTGCATTTTCAGGGCCAGATGACCTGCGAGCGGATCGTGGCGGTGCTGACTGCCGCCGGCCTTTCGATCTCGAAGCGCCAGGTGGTGCGGCTTTTGACCGCGAAGCTGGACACGTTCCGCGCCGAGGAGGAAGCCGCGTTCAGCGCCGGACTTCGCGCCTCGGCTTGCGTCAGCGTCGACGACACCGGAGCGCGCCACGCCGGCAAGGCCTGCTACACGACGCAGTTCGGCTCCGACCGCTTCACGGCGTTCCGCACCGGGCCGAACAAGTCGCGTCTCGCCTTCCTGCGCAACCTCCTGGGCGGGACGGCGCGCTACGCCATCAACGCGGCGGCGACAGCCTATATGCGCTCCGCCAATCTGGCCCACGGCGTGATCGAAGCGCTGGGCGGCGCAGACGTCCTCGAATTCGCCTGCGAGGCCGACTGGCGCGCGCATTTGCGCGCCCTCGGCCTGACCGGGTTGCGCGTATCCCCCGATCCGGTGCGGGTCGCCAGCGAAGGGGCGCTCTGGGGCGCCATCTGCGCCGAGGATCGGCTGGCCTGCGCCGTCATCCTCTCCGACGACGCCGGGCAGTTCCGCGTCGGCGACCACGCCCTGTGCTGGGTTCACGCCGAACGCCTCGTCCACAAGCTCGTTCCCGCCAACGACCGGCAGCGCAACGCCGTCGAGGTCACGCGGCGAATGATCTGGTGGTTCTATCGTCAGCTCAAGGCGTTCAAGCTCGCCCCGAGCCCCGAGCGCGCCGCCGAACTCTCGGCCCGCTTCGACCGCATCTTCAAACGCCGTACGGGATATGCGACGCTCGACAGGCTGCTCAAGCGCCTTCTCGCCAACAAGCCTGAACTCCTGCGCGTGCTCGAGCGGCCGGAGATCCCCCTCAACACCAACGCATCCGAAAACGACATTCGCATCGTCGTCACCAAGCGAAAGGTCTCAGGAGGAACCGTCAGCGAAAAAGGACGCGCCGCCCGCGACGTCATGCTTGGCCTCGCCAAGACCTGCGCCAAGCTCAAAATCTCGTTCTTCGATTACCTCGGCGCCCGCCTCGGCATTCCGGGACACGACGTCCCGACCATCGAAAGCCTGATCGCAAGCGCTCCAACTTGATCGACCCCGCCCGGAAATCTGCCCCGATTACGGATTCATCCGTTAAGTCTCTGAAATCGTTAATATCCTGTCAGAAAACCGCGCTCATCGCGCGGGAGGGGGTCGCCGCACGCCCGCTGGCGCCGACCTGGAAAACCGGCCATATCGGCTTCCCGATGCTGAAGACCTTTTCCTCAGACGGCGTTCACCTCGCCTATATCGACATGGCCCCCGAGGGGACGGATCGGAGCGAGCCGATCCTGCTCATCCACGGCTTCGCCTCCAACCATCGCGTCAACTGGGTCAATCCGCGCTGGGTCCAGACCCTGACCAGGGCCGGGCGGCGGGTCGTGGCGCTCGACAATCGCGGGCACGGCGCGAGCCAGAAGCTCTATGCCCCGTCCGACTACCGCTCGGATCTCATGGCGCGCGACGCCGCCAATCTTCTGGCGCACCTGCACATCGACCGCGCGGACGTCATGGGCTACTCGATGGGCGCGCGCATCTCCGCCTTCCTGGCGCTGGGGCGGCCACATTGCGTCCGCTCCCTCATTCTCGGCGGGCTCGGCGACCGGCTGGTGCACGGCGTCGGGCTGCCGGTCGGCATCGCCGGCGCCATGGAGGCGCCGTCGCTCGCCGACCTCTCCGACCCGACGCAGCGGATGTTCCGCGCCTTCGCCGAGCAGACGAAGAGCGACCTCAAGGCGCTCGCGGCCTGCATCCGCGGCTCGCGCCAGACCGTCAGCGAAAAGGGCATGGCGACGATCGCCGTCCCGACGCTCGTCGCAGTCGGGTCGCGCGATGACGTGGCGGGCGATCCGCATAAGCTCGCCGCAATGATGCCGTGCGCCGAGGCGCTCGAAATTCCCGGCCGGGACCACAATCTCGCGGTCGGCGACAAGGTGTTCAAGGCCGGCGTTCTCGCCTTCCTGGAGCGCCGGCCGTGATCGGCATGGCGCCTCAACAAAGCAGGTGACAAGGTCGCCCGAAACGACAACACTGTGACCAAGGGAGTCGGCTCGCAGACCGACGACGGGAACGGAAGGTCCATGGAGCTGGCCGAGGCGACAGCCAAGACCGGAAGGGAAAGGCGTCACGAATCCGCTCTGCTCGCGGTCGAGGGCGTCACCATGCGCTTCGGCGGCGTCACGGCGTTGCAGGATGTGAGTTTCACCGTGGCGCAGGGCGCCATCTGCGGCCTGATCGGACCGAACGGGGCCGGCAAGACGACGCTGTTCAACTGCATCTCCCGCCTCTACGACCCCCATGCGGGTTCGATCCGGTTCGACCACCGTCCGCTCGCGAGCGTCTCCCGCCATGAGATGGCGGCGCTGGGCGTGGCGCGTACGTTCCAGAACGTCGCCCTCTTCTCCACCATGACGACGCGCGACAACGTGCGCGTCGGCGCCCACGCGCTGGCGCGCGGCGGCTTTCTCGCCAATGCGCTGGCGCTTCCCTTCGCAGGCCGCGAGGAGCGGCGTGTGGCGGAACGCGCGGACGCGCTGATCGAGGAATTCGGCCTCGAACGCTTCGCCGACCGGCCGGTCGGCGAGCTGCCATTCGGCGTGCGCAAGCGCGTCGAACTCGCCCGGGCGCTCGCGATCGAGCCGAAGCTCCTGCTGCTCGACGAGCCGGCGGCCGGACTCAATCACGAGGAGGTCGACTCGCTCGCCGAAGAAATCCGCGCCATTCGCGACAGGCGCGGCGTCGCGGTCCTCTTGGTCGAGCATCACATGAACCTCGTCATGCGGGTGTCGGATCAGGTCGTCGCGCTCGAATTCGGCCGCGTGATCGCGGACGGGACGCCCGAAGCGGTGCGGTCGGATCCTGAAGTCGTGCGCGCCTATCTCGGGAGCGCGGCGGCGTGAGCGGACCGATTCTCGAAGTCAAGGGCCTCAACGCCTGGTACGGGCCGATCCAGGCGCTCTTCGGTCTCGACTTCGCGGTCGAGGAGGGCGGCGTGACGGCGCTCCTCGGGGCGAACGGCGCCGGCAAGACGACGACGCTGCGGGCGCTCTCCGGCCTCATCCGCCGCGAGGGCGATGTCCGGCTTCGCGGCAAGCCGATCGGCGCGCTGTCCACCGAGACGATCGCCCGTCTCGGCGTCGCCCATGTGCCCGACGGTCGGGGAACGTTCACCGATCTGACCGTCGAGGAGAATTTTCGTCTCGGCGCCTATGTCCGCTCGGACCGGCGCGGGGTCCGGCAGGATTTCGAGCGGGTGTTCGCTTATTTCCCGCGACTGGCCGAGCGGCGGCGGCAGCAGGCCGGCACGCTGTCGGGCGGCGAGCAGCAGATGCTCGCGATCAGCCGCGCACTGCTGATGCGGCCCACGCTTCTGATGCTCGACGAGCCGTCGTTCGGCCTCGCGCCTCTGGTGGTGGCGGAGATCTTCCGCATCCTGGCCGCGATCAACCGCGACGAGGGCGTCAGCATGCTGATCGTCGAGCAGAACGCGTCACTGGCGCTCGACCTCGCCGACCGCGCGGTGCTGATCGAGACGGGACGGGCGGCGATGAGCGGCTCCTCGCTTGCGCTCCGGAGCGATGACGCGGTGCGCCGCGCTTACCTGGGGTACTGAGGGATGAGTGGGAACCTGACTCCGTCGGAGCGCCCGCTCAGGTCAATAGGAGGGACGGCGTCTCGCCATCCTGCTGGGCGTCGGAAAGGACGCCCCTTGTTCGGCGCACGATAGGGCGTTCGAAAGGACGCCCGTCTTTCGACGGGCCATGGGTGCGCGAGACGCGCACCCTCCGACGGCGATCGTCGGCTCAACGCAGAGTACGCGCGGGCCTGCTCGGGGGGGCACGCGCTTGAACGAGTTCCTTCACCAGCTCGCTTCCGGTCTCGCGCTCGGCGGCGTCTACGCCATCATGGCGCTCGCGCTGGTGATGATCTACCAGGCCACGCAACTCGTGAATTTCGCCCAGGGCGAGATGGCGATGTTCTCGACCTATTTCGCCTGGAAGCTGACCGACCTCGGCTGGCCGTACTGGCGCGCCTTCGTCCTCACCGTCATCGTGTCCTTCCTCGGCGGCGTGGTGATCGAGCGGACGGTCGTGAGGCCCTTCGCCAAGGCGCCGGTGCTTGCGTCCGTGATCGTGTTCATCGGCCTTGCGCTGATCTTCAACGCGCTCGCCGGATGGCTATACGGCTATTCGGTGACCGATTTTCCAACCCCGTTCGACGGCGCCCCCTGGTTCGGTCAGCGCTATATGTCGGCGCACGAATTCGGGCTCGGTGCTGGTGAGTCTCTGCGTGCTGGCGCTGGTCTACGCCTTCTTCCGCTTCACCCCGCTCGGCCTCGCCATGCGGGCCGCGGCGCAGAATCCGACCTCGAGCCGACTGGTCGGCATACGCGTCGGATGGATGCTGGCGATCGGCTGGGGGCTTGCCGCAGCGATCGGCGCGATCGCCGGCATGATGGCGGCGCCGATCGTCTATCTCGACCCCAACATGATGGCCGGCATTCTGCTCTACGCCTTCGCGGGCGCCGTGCTCGGCGGCATCGACAATCCGTTCGGCGCCGCTTTCGGCGGCTTTGCGGTCGGGGTGCTCGAGAACCTGATGGGCGCCTATGTCGTCGGATCGGAGGTGAAGCTGTCGGTGGCGCTCGCGATCATCGTCGGCGTGCTCGTCTGGCGCCCGTCGGGCCTGTTCGGCCGGCGCATCGTGGCGAGGGTCTGACGATGACGGATCGAAGCGCGCCGCGAACCCTTGTGACGCTCGCCGTGCTGGCCGCAGCGCTCGTATTTCCTTTTTTTGCTTCCGGCTATCATCTCTATCAGGGCGCGCAGGTGCTGATCCTCGCCATCGCGCTTCTGGGCCTCAACCTGCTCACCGGCTTCAACGGCCAGATATCCCTCGGCCACGGCGCCTTCTTCGCCATCGGCGGCTATGGCGCGGCGATCCTGACGGCGAAACTCGGCGTTCCCTATTTTCTCGCCATTCCGCTCGCGAGCCTCGTCTGCTTCGGCGCGGGCTTCCTGTTCGGCTTTCCCGCGCTGCGCTTCGGCGGCCTCTATCTCGCGCTCGCCACCTTTGCGCTCGCCGTCGCGACGCCGCAGATCCTCGCCTACAAGGGCTTCGACGCCTGGACCGGCGGATCGAGCGGAGTCTCGCTCATGAAGCCGCACGCGCCGTTCGCCCTGCCGCTGACGACCGACCAGTGGCTCTATCTTGTCTGCCTGATCGCGGCCGCGCTCCTTTACTTGGCCGCGCGCAACCTGGTCACGAGCCGGGTCGGCCGGGCGCTGGTCGCGCTCCGCGACCAGCCGATCGCGGCCGAGGCGATGGGCGTCAATGCGGCGCTCTACAAGACGACCTGCTTCGGGGTCAGCGCACTCTATGCGGGCGTCGCGGGAGGCTTGAGCGCGCTTGCGGTCGGCTTCGTGTCGCCGGAAAGCTTCGGCCTGGCGCTGTCGCTGTCGTTCCTGGTCGGGATCGTGGTCGGGGGGCTCGCTTCGCTCGGCGGCGTCGTGTTCGGCGCCTTGTTCATCGAATTCGTGCCCAACCTCGCCGACCAGCTTTCGGTCAGCTTCGGCGAGAGCGCCAAGGCGCTGCCGGGCGCGATCTACGGCGTGCTGTTGATCCTGGCGATGGCCATCATGCCGGCGGGCGTCGCCGGCGCGCTCAGGGCCGCGATGCGATGGACGGCTCGCACACCGTAAAGGCGGCGGCGGGCCGTTCGCCGCCGCGAAACAAAGAGTGGGAGGATAGCGATGATCACACGACGTTCGTTTCTGCAATCCGGCGCGGCGGCTGCGGCTTTTGCGGCGAGCGCGCGGGCGGCGCGGGCCGATACGCCCGGCGTCACCGACGCCGAAATCAAGATCGGCCAGACGATGCCCTACAGCGGTCCCGCCTCCGCCTATGGCGTGATCGGCAAGGCCGACACCGCCTATTTCAAAATGATCAACGACATGGGCGGGATCAACGGCCGCAAGATCACGCTCGTCAGCCTGGACGACGGCTACAGCCCGCCGAAGACCGTCGAGCAGACGCGCAGGCTTGTCGAGCAGGAGGGCGTAGCGTTCATTTTCAACGGCCTCGGTACGGCGTGTTGCGCCGCGGTCCACCAATACCTCAACGACAACAAGATTCCGCAGCTCTTCTGCGCCACCGGCGCCAGCATGTTCGCCGATCCCGAGCATTTCCCCTGGACGATGGGCTGGCAGCCGAACTATCAGACCGAGGCGGTGATCTTTGGCAAGACGATCGCATCGACCAAGCCGAACAGCAAGATCGCCGTGCTTTATCAGAACGACGGCTTCGGCAAGGACTACCTGATCGGCCTGAAACGGGGCCTCGGGCCGGATCGCGCCAGCATGGTGGTCCAGGAAGCGACCTACGAGACTTCGGAGCCGACCGTGGATTTGCAGGTCGTGACGCTGCAGGGCTCGGGCGCCGACGTGTTCGTCATCGCCGCGACCCCCAAATTCGCGGCGCAGGCGATCCGCAAGGCTTACGACATCGGCTGGACTCCGGTGCGCTACATGACCGACGTTTCGCAGTCGATCTCCGCCGTGATGAAGCCCGCGGGCGTGGAGAAGTCGAAGGGCGTGATCACCGCAGTCTACGGCAAGGACTCGACCGATGCACGCTGGAAGGACGATCCGGGATACAAGCAGTATGCCGCCTTCATCGCCAAATACATGTCGCCGAACGACTTGCCCGACTCCAACGCGGTTTACGGCTTCGGCGCCACGGCGACGATGGTCCAGGTTCTGAAGCAGTGCGGAAACGACCTTTCGCGCGAGAACGTCATGCGGCAGGCCGCCAGCATCAAGGACCTCGAGCTGCCGATGGGGCTGCCGGGCATGCGCATCAACACCTCGCCGACCAATTACAGCCCGATCCGACAGGAGCAGCTCGCTGCTTTCAACGGCGAAAGCTGGGAGCCGTTCGGCGAACTGATGGCGGGCTGATCGGCGCTCCGATCGCCTTGAGGCGCTTTGCAAGATGGACGCGAAGCGCCTCGAACGGAGTTTCAACCAGTCCCAGTCACCAGATTCGCTGGACCAAGCCGTCGAAGACCGGATCTGCGGAAACGATCGGGATGCGCCGCCGAAGCGCGGTCGCCGCCAGGAACCGATCGAAGGGGTCCCTTGTGCGGCCAATCCAACCGGCCCGCAATCAGACAGTCCTCAGGGTCAAGCGGCAGAGCCGTAGCGCGCTGACTTTCAAGAACTCCGGCAGCCGGTCGACGTAGTCCGCCATCTCGGGCCATTTCCCGATGCGCGCCTTCTGCGCGATCTCGAAGAACGTGATTGCGCTGACGGCGATCGAGTTGGCCGCCAACATCTGATCGCGCGCCGACGCTGAAATCCGTTGGTCGTCGGTCAGGCTCCATGCCCAAACGTGAGTATCGAGCAGCAGAGTTGTCAGGATCGACCTTCCCAAGCGGCGAGTTCGTCATCGTCCATTGGCGCGAAAAAGTCCGGGCCTTCGCCCAGCGAGCCGGGCGCCAGAACGCCAAATTTGAACCGGCCTTGCGGGATGGGGACGAGCCGAACGACTGGCTTGTCGCCCTTCGCGATCACCACCTCCTCGCCGGCGAGCGCCGCTTCGATCAACCGAGAGAGCTGGGTCTTGGCGGCGTGTATCGTAACCTTTTGCATAGGAAATCCAACGGCCACACGATTAGCTAAGTTAGCTAATCACCGCTGCGGCCTCCGTCAAGCGCCCTCTGCTCCATGCGTTCAACTCCACGCCTTCAGCGAGCCGAAGCGCACAAATTTTTTGGAGAAATGCCGGTCCATGCGGGCGAGCACGTCGCGCAGGAACGCGACGCCCTCGGCGAGATAGGGGCCCTTGTTGAGCATCACGCATTCCGCCCCTTGCGCGCTCGCCGCGTCGGTCATCTCGGCGCGGCTCGCGACGCCGTCGCGCACGTAATTGTCGAGCACCTGCGTCGCCCAGACGACCGGCGTATGCGCGGCCTCGCACAGCCACAGGATTTCCTCCTGCATCTCGGTGAGCCTCGCGAAGCCGAGCTCGACCGCCAGATCGCCGCGCGCGATCATGACCGCTGTCGGGTTGTGCGCCGCCGATTGCAGGATGAGGCTCGGAAGGTTGCGCACTGCGAGCGGCGTCTCGATCTTCAGCACGATTCCGTGAGGCTCGCGCCTCGGCGCGCGGGCGACGAGGTGGTCCTGCAAAAGCTCAATGTCGTCCGTCCGTTGCACGAAGGAGAAGCCGACGAGGTCGGCGTGCTCGGCGACGAAGTCGAGGTCCCGGAAGTCCTTGGACGTCAGCGGGGGCAGTTCGAGTTCGGTCGAGGGGAAGTTGACGCCCTTGCCTGGCTTCAGCCGCACGCCCTTTTCGCGCGACGCGTAGACCTCGATCTCGGCCCGGCCGGGCGTCTTGGAGACAACCCGGGCCGCCGCCTTGCCGTCGTCAATGGACACCTCCGCGCCGATGGCGAGCTGGTCGACAAGTTCGGGAAAGTTAAGCGAGAAGGCGATCGGGTCCTTCGTCTTCTCCTTCAGTTCGTCGATCAGTGTGGCCCGGTCGCCGCGCACGAGCCTGGCCTTCGGGGGCGCCTTGACGCGCTGGATGCGGCACTTGGGCCCGCCGAGGTCCATCAGGATCTTGCAGGGACGTTCGAGCCGAGCCGAAGCCTCACGCACGTATTCGACCATCCGTCCCCAGGCCTCGGCGTCGTCGTGGGCGCAATTGATGCGCGCGCAATCCATCCCGGCGGCGACCAGGTTGTCAACGAGCTCGGGATGGCTCGCGGCTTCCGGCGGCAGGGTCGCCATCACCCGCACGCGCGGGGCGCCCCTCGGGCGCTTGCCGAACAAACGGTCGGATTCGGCTTCCAGCTCCGAGGCGCCGGCGCGGGCGATCGCGGGGCCGGGGTAGGGGATGTTGGTCTCTCCGGTCAGGCGCCGGAGCGTCACGATCAGCACATCGAGCGTCGCCGCGACCTTCGCCTCGCTGCGGCCGAGCGAGGACAGTCCGCGCGCGGAGAGTTTGAGTTGCAGGTCGTTGAGGTCGTGACTGCGCAACGCGATGTAGTGCGAGAGATTCGTCGCCCGGGAGTTCGCCCGTTCGGCCGCGACGCCCCATTCGCGCCTGAGTTCGGCGCCTTTCGTTTCGATGTCCTCACGAAGCGCCTGCACTTCGGCGAGGAGGGCGCGGAGGTCTTCGAGGTCTCTAACGGTCTTGGTCGCCATGGACGGCTACGCCCCACGCGAGCGGTCCGATGGGAAATCGGATTTCGTCACGCCTGACCGGTCTTTGACGTGCGAATATGACGCCTGTGCAACAGCGCGCGCCCTGCCGAAGTTACGTGACATCCACGGGTCGCCCTCGCGGCCGCCGTTCTCTTGCGCCATTCCGTCCGCGCACGTATTGCCGGGCGCAAAGGTCGCTGTTCACGAAGGAAAGCCATGGCCGTCGATTTTCATGGAAAAGTCGCCATCGTCACCGGCGCAGGCGCCGGTCTCGGACGGTGTCATGCGTTGGGCCTCGCCGCGCGCGGCGCGAAGGTTGTCGTCAACGATCTCGGCCGCAACGGCGTCCCGTCCGAAAGCGCGCTGAGGGTGGTCGAGGAGATCCGGGCGTCGGGCGGCCAGGCCATCCCCGATTCCGCCGACGTTAGCGATTTCGAGCAGGCCTCCGCCATGGCGGCGCGGGCGGAGACGGAATGGGGGCGCATCGACATTCTGGTCAACAACGCGGGCGTACTACGTGACAAGACCTTCGCCAAGATGGAGATGGCCGAGTTCGAGCTCGTCGTCAGGGTGCATCTCCTCGGCTCAGCCAACTGCACGAAGGCCGTGTGGAACGGCATGCGGGAACGCAACTACGGGCGCATCGTGCTGACCTCGTCGGCTTCCGGCATCTACGGCAATTTCGGTCAGGCGAACTACGCCGCCGCGAAGGCAGGCATGATCGGCCTGATGAACGTGCTGGGCCTCGAGGGCGCGAAGCACGACATTCGCGTGAATATCCTCGCGCCGACCGCGCGCACGGCGATGACGGAAGGCCTTATCCCCGCCCCGGCGGCCGAACTCCTCGCGCCCGAGACGGTGTCGCCCGCGGTACTGTTCCTGGCGAGCGACGCGGCGCCCTCGCGCGTCATTCTCGGGGCCGGGGCCGGCGCCTTCGCCGTCACCCACATCGCCGAGACCGCGGGCGTCTATCTCGATGAGGCCGGCCGCACGCCAGAGACGATCGCCGCGCGGTGGGCGGAGATTTCCGACCCGGCGACAGCAAAGCCGCTCCGCGACGCCTATTCCCAGACCCAGAAGTTCGTGGCGCTGGCTGCGAAGGCGAAAGGCGCGAAGCTCGACTGGTAGCGGCGGACCCTCGCTAGAGACAACAACAGGTCCTTTTCGGCCGTGTAATCCACCGGCTGATGCGTGGCCCAAAGTTCAAATTCTTACCCGCAGCGCGAGACTTTCATTCTTAAGACGCTGACGGCATGCACACCAACGTCACTCTGTAGCCAAGCGCTCGCGTCTCTTTGGTTCGAAAAAGAGCGTTGAGCAATGCGCGGTGAGAGCTTTCCACGAACGGGGACGACAACGCGCCAATCTCCTTCGCGAAATTCCGCAATGTACGCCGACGGATGCCCTTCCATTTGCTTCATGGTCGAATCTCAGAAGACCTGATGTTGCTCAAGGCGCACCCCCAAGAAGGGGCGGCTCCTGCGGACGACGCCGTCAATTGGGAAGCATGAAATCCAAAAGTATAGAAAGGGTTGATGCGTCCGAAGCGCACGCGCCCCTTCGCCGTTCCTGACGGCCCGGCCCGGGGCCGATCATCGGCGGAGCGATCCGCAACTAAACTCAAAACCAGGACGCTCTACAGGGGCGGCCAAGGGAGACGTCCGACAATGGCGACGGGCGAACCCTAAACGCTCCCAACTGAGTCATCCCTTCGTCGCCCGCTTCTTCCGCTTCGCCAGCGTCCTAAGCCTCAGCGCGTTGAGCTTGATGAAGCCGGCGGCGTCGTTGTGGTCGTAGGCGACCGCGCCCTCCTCGAAGGTGACGAGCTCCTGGTCGTAGAGCGAGTGCGGGCTGTCGCGGCCGACGACATAGGCGCCGCCCTTGTAGAGCTTGAGGCGCACGCGGCCCGTGACGAGCTCCTGGCTCTTGTCGATCAGGGTCTGCAGGAGTTCCCGCTCGGGGGCGAACCAGAAGCCGTTGTAGATGAGCTCGGCGTATTTCGGCATCAGCTCGTCCTTCAAATGCGCCGCTCCGCGGTCGAGCGTGATCGAACTCGATGGCGCGGTGAGCGACGAGCAGGATCGCGCCGCCGGGCGTCTCGTACATGCCGCGCGACTTCATGCCGACGAAGCGGTTCTCGACCAGGTCGAGCCGGCCGATTCCATTGTCGCGGCCGTAGGCGTTGAGGGCGGCGAGCAGCGTCGCCGGGCTCATGGCCTCGCCGTTGATGCTGACCGGATCGCCCCTTTTGAAGCCGATTTCGATCACGGTCGGCTTGTCGGGGGCGGATTCGGGGTCGATCGTGCGCGAATAGACGTATCCCGGCGTCTCTTCCGCCGGGTCCTCGAGCACCTTGCCCTCGGAGGAGGTGTGCAAGAGATTGGCGTCGGTCGAGAACGGCGCCTCGCCGCGCTTGTCCTTGGGGATCGGGATCTGGTGCTTCTCGGCGTAGCCGATCAGCGCGGTGCGCGAGGCGAAGGTCCATTCGCGCCAGGGCGCGATGATCTTGATGTCCGGCTCGAGCGCGTAGGCCGAGAGCTCGAACCGCACCTGGTCGTTGCCCTTGCCGGTTGCGCCATGGGCGATGGCGTCCGCGCCGACCTCGCGCGCGATCTCGACCAGACGCTTCGCGATCAGCGGCCGTGCGATCGAGGTGCCGAGCAGATAAAGGCCCTCGTACTGGGCGTTGGCGCGGAACATCGGGAACACGAAGTCGCGCACGAACTCCTCGCGCAGGTCCTCGATGAAGATGTGCTCCGGCTTGATCCCCAGCAGCTCCGCCTTCGCGCGGGCAGGCTCGAGTTCCTCACCCTGGCCGAGGTCGGCGGTGAAAGTCACCACTTCCGCGCCGTAGGTCTCGTGCAGCCACTTGAGGATGATCGAGGTGTCGAGGCCCCCCGAATAGGCGAGGACGACGCGCTTGATCTTGGATTTCGGGGAGGACATGGGCTTTACGGATTTCCGTCGACGATGAAAGATCGCCGGACTTATAGACGCGCCGGCGGCCCGCGCAACCGGTCCGAACTCCGGCGCTTGTAGGGCGCGCTCGCCGAGCGGGGGTCCGTAGCCCGTCGAAACAGGGGGCCCCGCCCTACAGCGGCCGCCGCCGCGACGCCAGAGCGGCCTCCACCACCTCCGCCGCCGTCTGGCTGCTCTTGGAAGACTCGCGCGGCTCCGCTCCAGAGGGATCCTCACCCCTCGGCCACAGCAGCATGCGCGCAATCTCGACGATGATCAGGGTCACGAACCCGCCGAGCAGCACGTCGCTGAGGTAGTGGCCGCCGAAGGCCATGCGCAGGAGGCTCGCCGCAATTCCAAAGGCGAAAGCGACGACGATCGCAAAACCCCGCCAGGGCGGCGGCAGGACGAGCGCCGGCGCGACCATCCAGAAGCCGGTGGCCGCCTCGCCCGAAACGAACGAGCAGTTCTTCTTGCACCCGCCCTGATCGTCATACCAAGGCTTAAACGTGTTCGGCCCGTTGAAGTCCTGGGTCTGGATCGGCCGCGGCCGGTGCCAGTGATCCTTGAGGCCGAGGTTGACGACGATGCCGGGACCGATGGCGATCGTGGCGATGAGGAAGATCATCGCCCGCGCGCTCGGCGCCCAGCCGCGCCAGCGGCCGAGGCGCTTCAAGATCCAAAGGGCGGCGTAGGCGGCCAGCACGACGAACGGCGTCACCCGGAAAAAGTCGCGGCCGAACTTGTCGAGCGCGTCGTGACCGATGAAGCCGCCGCCGTCGTAGAACAGATGCGCGACCGCGAGGTCGAGGTCCGGCCGGAGGGCGAAGACGGCGAGGGTCAGCGCCGTCAGCGCGACATAGACGAAGAACACGCGCATCGAACGGTCAGATCACCCGATAGGTCTCGCCGCTTTCGGGCCGCTCGGCGGCGGCGGCGCGGCCGAGGTTGCCGGAGGCGCCGATGAGGAGGCTGCGGAGGCGTTCGGCCACGAGACAATCCTGGTCGCTCTGCGGCGCAAAACGCCGGCCAGAAAGGGTTTCCTAGCGTCTTGGGCGGCGTCGCGCTAGCCTCGACCCCGTTGCCACGACGCGCCGCCTAATTATAGTCGACGAACGCCGCACGGCGGAGGGCCCGAATGACTCGTCTTGACGACAAGCTCGCGCGCATTCGCGCCGGCGCCGAGAAGCGCACGGATTTCATCATCGCAGACGCCAAAGACCCGGACATGGGTCCCGGGCTCCACGCGGTCGGTCCGGCGCGGCAGCCCGAGGGGTCGACGCCGCGCTTTCAGACCCGCGAGGAATTCCTCAAGTCGATCGAGGCGGTGATCAGCCAGGACGTGATCGACATCATGCTGACTTCGGTCAGCAATCTCGAGAAGCTGGTCGAGCGCAAGGCCTTCGCCCGTTCGAAAGTCAAGCCCGCCATCCGCGCCAACGACACGACCGACATCTGGCGCCATCGCGGCGCCACCTATCATCATAAGGCCTCGCGGCCGTTCCGGACGGCTTCACTCGCGCGTGCAAAAGCGCTGACCGACCTTGGGCTCTACTCGATCACCTTCACCAACGACCTCGACGCCGACCTCGCGTCGCTCGAAGCGTTCGGGACCTTCCGCGAGGACGCGGCGGCGGCCGGATTCTCGTACTTTCTCGAAGTGTTCAACCCGAACGTGGACGCCAACCTCGAACCGGACGGCGTGCCGTCCTTCGTCAACGACGCGATCGTGCGTTGCCTCGCGGGCCTCACCGAACTCGAGCGGCCGAGATTCCTCAAGATCGCGTACAACGGTCCGAAGGCGCTGGACGAGCTCGTGTCGTATGATCCGGGGCTCGTGGTCGGCGTCCTGGGCGGCGGGGCCGGGACGACACGCGATTGCTTCGAGCTCATCCATCAGGCGCAGAAATATGGGGCGCGGGTCGCCTTGTTCGGGCGCAAGATCAATCTCGCCGAGTTGCCGCTCGACATTGTGCGGCTGATGCGGGCCGTGTCGGACGGGGCGCTGACTCCGTCCGAGGCGGTCGAGGACTATCACGACGCGCTGAACCGCAAGGGCCTGAAGGCCTCGCGCGACTTTGCCGACGACCGCGAGATCACAGAGGCGGTTCTGCTGCATGGGTAGGCAGGAAGCGAAATGAGCGCGCGGAGGGGAGTGCTGTCGGCCGGGTCGTTCTGTGTCGATTTCAACAAGTCGATCGCGCGCTGGCCAGAGCAGGACACCGTAACCGAAGTCTTGAGGATCGACCGCCAGGGCGGCGGGGCCGGCTATAACATGGCGATCGACCTCAAGCGGCTCGATCCGGCCTTTCCGGTCGAGGCGATGGGCGTCGTTGGCGAGGACGATCTTGGCCGGTTCCTCGTCGGCGAATGCGAGGCGCGCGGCGTCGCCTGCAACGGCCTCAAGACGCTGCCGGGCGGCGCGACCATGAGCGTCGATGCGATCAACGTGCTCGACAGCGGCCGCCGCACGCACTTCTTTCACGCGGGCGTCGCGGCGGCGATGTCGCCTGACCACTTCGACTTCTCCTCGACCGAGGCGCGCTTCCTCCACCTCGGTCTGCCGGGCGCGCACGCTGCGATGGACGTCGCGTGGCGCGCCGACGCGAACGGCTGGGTCGCTGTGTTGAAGGCGGCGAAGGGCGCGGGCCTTCTCACCAATCTGGAGATGATGACGACCTCGGCTGGGCGGCTGGCCGAACTCGGAGGCCCATGCCTGCCGCATCTCGATTTTCTGATCGTCAACGACTTCGAGATTGGGGCGCTTGCCGGGGTCGCGACGCGCAGGGCTGACGGTTCGACCGATGTCGCCGCGGTCGGGCGCGCCATCGGCGAGGCGCTTGAGCGCGGCGCGATGACCTGGGTCGTCGCCCATTTCCCTGAAGGCGCCGTCGCCGGCGGCCGCGACGGGACAAGGGTCGCGCTGGGTTCGGTCGCGATGCCGGCGAATGCGGTCGCGGGCGTCAACGGGGCAGGGGACGCCTTCGCCGCGGGCCTAATCTACGGCCTGCACGAGACATGGCCAATTACGAACTGCCTGCGGCTCGCCCACGCCTCGGCGGCGGCTTCGATGCGCGCGGTCTCGACCACCGAAGGCGTCGCGCCGGTCGCCGACTGCCTCGCGCTCGCCGCCAAATGGGGTCTGCGACCGAATCCGGTCGGCTGAGACCTCTGTCTATTTCGACCGGCGAACACCGGTCTCATCGGCAAGCGAGTCGCCGCTCCTCCGCATCGAGGCCGCGAACTTCACCATCAGCCGCGTCAGCTCCGACGCCTCTCCGGGCGCCCAATCGCTGAAAATCGCGCGAAACATGCGCTCGCGCGCGGCGTCGATGCGCTCGCTCATCAACTTGCCTGCTTGGGTCACGATGGCGCGGCGGGTGCGCCGGTCGTCGGCGCTCTCGATCCGCGTCACGAGGCCCAGGGCTTCAAGCTTGGCGAGCTGACGGCTGACGGTCGTATGGTCCCGGTTCACGCCGGCGGCGAGATCGACGACGCCGATCGGGCCGAAACGCTCGATGCCGATCAGCAGCGGAAACAAGGCCCGGTCGAGCCGGATGCCGGCCGCCGCGATCAGCGCCTCGTCGCGGTGCGGCTCGTTCATCACCCCGATGATTTCGAGCAGCGCCATATGAAGCGCGCGGTGCTCTGCGCTCATCGGTGTATTTTGCATATTTTTCATTGACGTCATCTGCGGCCTCGAATATATATGTATTATACACGCATATCGAGAAAGGGCCAAGCCATGAAAGCTGCAATCGTTCAGGGACCGCGGCGGCCGCCCATTTATGCCGATTTTCCCGCGCCGGCCCCCGCCGAGGGGGAGCGGCTCGTCAAGGTGACCGCGGCGGCGCTGACTCAGCTTGCCCGCGGCCGGGCTTCCGGCGCGCATTACAGTTCGTCCGGCGCTTATCCGTTCGTCGCAGGCGTCGACGGCGTGGGCCGGCTCATAGACGGCGTCCGCGTCTATTTCCTCTTGCCGCGCGCGCCCTATGGCGCTTTCGCCGAAGAGACCGTCGTATCGGCCCAACAATGTCTTCCCGTGCCCGACGATCTCGACGACGTGACGGCTGCGGCGATCGCCAATCCCGGAATGTCGTCGTGGGCGGCGCTCATCGATCGCGCGAGGTTCGCCGTCGGCGAGACCGTGCTCGTCAACGGTGCGACCGGAACCGCCGGTCGGCTCGCCGTGCAGATCGCCAAGCATCTCGGCGCGAAAAGGGTGATCGCGACCGGCCGAAATCCGGAAACGTTGGCCTCGCTAGCCAACCTCGGCGCCGATGTGACCATCGCCTTGGGCGCCGACGACTCGGGGCTCGAGGAACGCTTTCGCGGCGTCTTCGCGGAAAAGATCGACGTCGTGCTCGACTATCTCTGGGGCGGAAGCGCCGAGCTTTTGCTTTCCGCCGCCGCCAGAGCCGCGCCGAAGTCGGCGCACATCCGCTTCGTGCAGATCGGCTCGGTGACAGGCGGTGAGATTGCGCTTCGCGCCGACGTGCTGCGCTCGACGCCGATCGACATCGTGGGCAGCGGTCTCGGCAGCGTGCCCGGTCCTCGCCTGTTCGCGGCGATCGGCGCGGTGTTCGCGGCGGCGAAGCCCGCCGGCTTTCAGATCGCTGCTCGCGCTGTCCCGCTCGCTGGGATCGAGGGCGCCTGGACGGAGGTCGACGGCCCGGGGCGGGTGGTCTTCGTACCGTAACCCCAGCTATAGCTCGGCCTCGATCGCGCGCAGTAGCCGGAATCGCAATCCGCCGTCGTCGCCCGCAAGCGCAATCACGAAACGGACGCGCCCGTGGCTTGCGGTGTCGGCATAGCCGGCGAGCGTGCGGATCCCCTCCATGGTGCCGGTCTTGTTCAGGCCGCCGTCATGTCCGCGAAGCAGGTCGGCGTGGGGCGCGAAGAGTTCGAGCACCTTGGCGAGGCCGCGGGCGGTAAAGCGGTTGTCGCGGCTGATGCCGGAGCCTTCTTCGAGATGGATGGCCTGGGCGAGGCCGTGCTCGCCGAGCATCGCGTTCGCGACCTTGAGCGATTTTTCGAGGCTGACCGGGCCGCCGAGGCTATGCCCGCCGATCTCCAAAAAGATCTGGTTGGCGGTGTAGTTGTTCGAGCTGCGGAGCAAGTCGACGAGGATCTCAGAGAGGGGACGGGACTGCTGGTGAACATAGATCGGCATCAGTCCCTCCGGCACGGTTCCGGTCGAGATCTTGCCATTCACGCTGCCGCCGGCCCGTTCGATGAAGGCGGCGATCAACTCACCGGCGTACTCGAGGCTCACCGCGGGGTCCTGGCTCAGGCTGATGCGGCCGCTTCCGCTTGGAACCTGCGCGCGGAACTGAGTGATCGCGATCGGGGTGATCGGAGTCTGCGCCTCGGCGGAACGCACCGTGTTCCCGCTGCGCGCCGCGTAGACCGTGTTGAAATTGACCGCCAGCGCAGAGTTGAGCGCATTGTAGGCCTCGTCCGTGTTCTCGATGCCCGGAATGCGAAGGCTCGCGGGATAGTAGCTGGCGTCGAGCACGATGCCGGTGATCGGCGCCTTGCCGATCTTTGCGACAAGATCGGCTGCGAGCCCGGCCAGCTCTTCCGAGATCAGGAAAGGATCGCCGCCGCCATGCACGTACAGCACCCGCTTGTCGTCGAGGTAGAAGGTGGTCTCGAAGCGGTAGTCGCCGCCTAGGGTCTGCATCGCCAGCCACGCCGTCACGATCTTGGTGACGGACGCCGGAACGAAGGGCTGGTCCACGTTCTGGGCCACCAACTCATTGCCCTCGGCGTCCATCACGAGCACCGTGCCTGAGGGAGCGAGGCTCGCGACCTTCTCCTTGACGCCGGCGAGCGCCGGCGCGGTCATGAGCAGCAAAGCGAGGGCGAGCAGGCGAGAGCACATAGGCGACTCCGGCGAGGGCAAGAGATCCGCAACTTGCAGACCGATTCGAGCGGATACTCAAGCGCGAAGTCGCTCGATCTCGTATTTTGGGTCAAGGCGCCCGGATCGAAGCTCCCGTGTCGATCAGGTTGATCGGATGAACCCGCACGAAGCCGTTGTGGGGGCCCTCGACGTCGGCGATCAGGAGAATGGCGAGTGACGCGGTCAGGGGCAGAATCGCGTGGGTGGCCGAGGACAGCCGTTCGGCGCCGAAGCCGATGAGGAAATTGCAGCACGCCGCCACGATGATGAGCAACAGCCAGACCTCGACAGGTAGCCGGTTCCGCCACTCCGCCACCGTGTAGCCATAGGAATTCAGGACATCGTTCATGCCCGAGGCGACCAGCGCGGTCACGGCTGTCTGACTGGCCTTGACCTCCGGCTCGATCGCCCCCCAGAGCGCGGTCATGGTGGCGGCTGTCGCCGACGCGTTCTTCGCCAGCGCGTCGGGATCCATCAGCGCATAAAAGGCGACCCGCTCGTCGACGTAAGTTCGCAGCAGCGCGCGCGCCTTCGACGCCGCGTCCGCCGGCATCAAGTCGAGCCGGACGTATTCCGTGCCGATGGCGTTGGCTTCAAATTCTTCAAAATTCTTGCGCAGGTCATAACGACTGACGGCCATCGAGATGGCGAAGCCGATCATCAGGCCGAGCAGCGTGAACATCGCATTGCGGACGAGATCGAATTCGGCCCGCTCGGCCGGCGTCAGCTTGTGGCCGTGAACGCGGGAGAGCGCGCCGGCCCGCGTGCAGCCAAGGAACACAAACAGCGTCGCGGAGAAGAACAGAAGCGGGCGATCGACCAGCCAGATCATGTCCCAAAGCGTCCCCATGGTGGCGATGGGTCGCAACGCTTCCCGCGCCGGGCCTCTTGCCACCTGGCGGTTCAGTAACGCAAATCGGTCTGCGATTGAACCCGCTATCCCAAAGGGCCTCCGTCTTTGACCTCTTTTGCCCATCGCCTCATCTTCGTGCGTCACGGTGAGACTCCCTACAACGCTGAGAACCGGCTCCAGGGGCAGCGCGACATTCCGCTCGGGCCTCGCGGTCGCGATCAGGCGAGCGCCGTCGGGCGAACGCTACGCGGAAAACTCGGGACGGAGATCGACCGGCTCGAGGCGGCCGGCGCCTTCGTGGCCTCGCCGCTCCTGCGCACCCGCGAGACCATGGAAATAGCCCGCGAAGCGATGGGCCTCGCGCCGGCCCGCTATCGGCTCGATCCGGCGCTGAAGGAACTCACCTTCGGCGACTGGGAGGGCCTGACCTGGTCGGAGGTCAAGGCGCGCGACCCGAAGGGCGTCACGGCGCGCCATGCCGATAAGTGGGACTATGTCCCGCCCGACGGCGAAAGTTACGCGATGCTCGCGGGGCGCGTTCGCCCCTGGCTCGAAGCGCTGACGGCCGACGCTTTCGTCGTCTCGCACGGCGGGGTCGCCCGCGCGCTGATGACCCTCATCGCCGGCGTCCCGGGCTCCGTCGCCGCCGATGCGCCGATCGTACAGGGTCGGGCGCTGGTGTTCGAGAAAGGGGGCTATGGGTGGATCGGATGACCGGTTCGAGGCCGCCCGCAACGGAGATTTCCGCCGCGACCATTCTGCTGCTCGCCGCCGCGTGCGGAGTCATCGTCGCCAACATCTACTACGCGCAACCGCTGGTCGGCCCGATCGCCGCGGCGCTCGGCCTCGCGGCGGGCGCAGCCGGGCTGATCGTAACCCTGGCGCAGATCGGCTACGGTCTGGGGCTTCTGTTCATCGTGCCGCTCGGAGACCGGTTCGAGAACCGAAGACTGGTCGTAATCTGCGTCGCCGCGAGCGCGCTCGCTCTGGCGCTGGCCTCGGTCGCGACGTCGCCTTCAACCTTCCTTGCCGCCATGGGAGCGGTCGGGCTCGCTTCCGTCGCGGTCCAGATCCTGGTGCCCCTCGCGGCGCATCTTGCTCCCGACGCCATTCGCGGCCGGGTCGTGGGGCTGGTGTCGAGTGGCCTCATGATCGGCATCATGGCCGCGCGGCCGGCTGCGAGTTTCGTCGCCTCGGCCTTCTCGTGGCGGGTGGTGTTCGCCGGCTCGGCGGCGCTGATGGTCGCCCTGGCGTTCATCCTGTCGCGCACGCTTCCCGTGCGCAGGCCGCAGGCGAAGCTGCCCTATGCGGCGTTGATCGGATCGATGGTCCGGCTCGCCGCGGCGACGCCGACCTTGCGCTTGCGCGCCTTTTTTCAAGCCTGTCTCTTTGGCGCCTTCAGCCTGTTCTGGACGACGGCGCCGCTCCTGCTCGCGGGGCGTGACTACGGATTCACGCAGCGCGGCATCGCGCTTTTCGGCCTGGCGGGCGTCTCGGGCGCGATCGCCGCGCCGATCGCCGGGCGGCTCGCCGACCGCGGCCTGACAGAGCCCGCGACGGCTGGAGCGATCCTCATCGTCGCCGCCGGCTTCCTCGCCGCGATCGTCGTCCCGCAGGGCTCGACGCTCGCGCTCGCGATGCTCGTCGCGGCGGCGATCGCGATCGATTTCGGCGTTCAGGCCAATCTGGTCCTCGGCTTTCGCGCCGTGTTCGCGCTCGCCCCGGAGGCGCGCGGGCGGCTCAACGCCGTCTATCTCGCGACCTTCTTTCTCGCCGGCGCGATCGGTTCGGCGGTCGGGGCCTGGGCCTATGCGCGAGGCGGCTGGGGTCTGGCGAGCGCGATCGGGCTCGCGCTTCCGCTTGTCGCGCTCGCGCGCCTCCTGTTTCGGGCGGCGACAGGGAGGACCTGAACAGGGATTGGTAGGCCCCCTTAAGAGACGCCGCTGCGCCGGAGAGGCGGCGTCTCGCCGTCCAGGCACGCGAGACGCCCCCTCCTTTGCAGCGCATCTCCGTCGCGTCATCCCTGCTCAGCGCCGCAGTTGGACCGCCGCCCCGCCCTTTGCTATCCACGCGCCGCTGGAATGGAGGGGCAGGTCCAATGCAAAAAGAAGTTTCGCTATTCGTGGGGACGTTCACGACGCTGCTCGCCATCATCAATCCACTCGAAGTGCTGCCGGTCTATCTGCAACTCCTGCTCGGCAAGGACGCGGCGACGCACCGAACGATTGCGCTCAAGTCGTGCTTTTACGCCCTGCTGCTCTGCTTCTTTTTCCTGATCTTCGGCACGCTGATGCTGCGCATCTTCGGCGTGCCGCTGGCCATGGTGCGCGTGGTCGGCGGCATAATCCTGATGAAGATCGGCTTCGAGCTGTTCACACCGCAGAAGGGCGGCGGCATGATGGGCGCGGCGGATCCCGACGCCAATATCGCCTTCGTCCCGCTCGCCATGCCGCTGATGTTCGGCCCCGGCGCGATCGCCACTATTATCGGCATGACGGCGACGATCCGCCAGACCGGCGACGAATTGCTGTCGTTCATCGCCATCGCGTCGGCGATCGTGCTGACCATGGCGGTCACTTATCTCTGCCTCGCCTACGCCGACCGGCTGACGAAGTGGCTCGGGCCCATGGGGATCGACGCGACCACCCGCATTGTCGGCTTCTTCGTCTCGGCGATCGGGGTCGGGCTCATCTTCGACGGCGTGATCGAGGCGCTGCAGATGCACGGCGTGACGTGGCTGCACTGAACCGCCTGATCATGCCCGTCTCATTGTCGCCACACCGGCGCGTAAGAGCGATCCCGCACGCGACGGGGTTGGTGTGCGAATCGTTCATACTTAACAAACAGTTAAAGGCTTCTTGATGGACGCCTCACCGCGCGGCGCCAAGCTGTTCGCCATTTTTTTGCTGCGTCTCACCGCGGCGTTTGTTGCCCCGCTCGCGCTTTCGGCCTGCATCGGTCCCGACCTCAACAGCGTCGGCGATTATGGCGCGGGCCTCTCGCCCTTCGCGACCGCGTCGGTCCCCGACCGGCCGCGCCCGGTTCAGGTGTTCATCGCCTCGACCCGCAAGGGCGAGACCGGCGAGGCCGCCCGCCAGCAGGCGGTGGAGCCGCATTATGCGCTGGCGACCATGACGGTGCCTCCCGGTCATCACGCGGGCTCGATCGAGGAGCCCTTGTGGGGCAAGCCGAACGGCCGCAACGACATCGCGCTCGCCGGCGAGCGTGAACTCGACGACGACGAGTTCCGCGCCGAGCTCGCGTCGCACATTTCCGGACGTATCGGCGTTAACCGCGATGTGCTGGTGTTCGTGCATGGCTTCAACACAAGCTTCGACGAGGCGCGGTTGCGCGCTACCCAGATCGCAGCGGACGCGCACTTCGGCGGCGTGATGGTGCTGTTCACCTGGCCGTCGAAGAGCGACGTCTTCGGCTATGTTTCCGACAAGGACAGCGCCACCGCTTCGCGCGACGCGCTGCAGGGGCTGTTGCACGATCTTGGCCAGACGCCGGGCGTCGGCAGGGTCCATATCCTCGCCCATTCGATGGGCGGCTGGCTCAGCATGGAGGCTTTGCGCGCTTCGGCGATCGCCGGCGACAAGGACCTTTCCGGCCATCTTGGCGACGTGATCCTGGCCTCGCCCGACATCGACATGACCGTGTTTGCGTCGCAAATGGCGCGCGTGCGCCCGGCCGACGTCACGGTGTTCGCGACTCCTAACGACCGCGCCCTTTCGCTCTCGAGCTTTGTCGCGAGCTCACGCCAGCGGGTCGGCGCGATCGACGCCTCCAAGCCCGAGGACCGCGCCGAGATCGAGAGTCTCGGCGCCAAGGTAGTGGACATCACCGCCTGGTCGGACGCCGACCGCTTCATCAGCCACGCGGTATTCGCCAACTCGGCGGAGGTGATCGGCGCAATCGGCTCTCAGATCGCCGCACCCCGCGCCGATGACGCCGGCACGGTCTCGTCGATCGACGCGACCAAGTATCAGGACCCGGACGCTGCGACGGCCGCCGTCATCGCCGCCCCCGGCTCTCCCGCGGCGACCGCCGTTCAGGTCGCGCCGCTTGCGCCGGCGGCGGTGCCTGCGTCCGCACCCGCGGATCAGAAGCCGGCGTCCTAAGCCTCGAGTTCGGCCGACCGGCGCCGTCGCTCGCCGCTTTTGAGCCGCTTCACCACACTTTCATATGAGTTGGCGTCTGAGTCGGCGTCGCGGGCTTTCAATTCGGCCAGCCACGACTCCAGGTTCTCAAGACGCTGCTCTATGCTCTGTTGCTTGATCCGGTCGATTTTCGCGGCGAGGTCCAACAGGTCCTGCATCCCCTTGGTTCTTCCCGCGGCCGCCCGTCGATCAGGTCGGTCAGGGCTTCGATGACGCCCCCCAACTGCCGGCCGTAGCTCTCCTTCGCACGACGTTGCGTTCGACATCGGGCGCGCCGGAATTGTTCTCGTCGATGGTCACCCTATTGCCGAAGGTCCATCCGGCAGGATCGGCTGAACCAAGGATGCCGGGGGCCCCGACACGCCCTGTCCGGCGGACTCGATGAGAGCGCCGCGATGACGGCCGTCATCGCCGACGCCGACGACAGCGCTGACGATCAGCCGACTGGCGGCTGATACTTTTTGTCCATTGCAGATGAATTTATTAGGGGCGGCGCATAGCTTAAACTCCGTCCATGTTGGAACTGCGGAGGTTAGCGCGGGTTTATTTCTTGGCTGGGCCAACAGAGGAGACCCCCGCGATGAACGCTTTTTGTAAACTCAGCTCCGCACTGGTGCTCGCCGGCGCGCTGGCGACGCCTGCCTTCGCCGCTTCCGGCGACGTTGGCGGCGGGCCCAACCCGTCCATGGCCGCCGCTCCGAACGGCACCGGCATGCATATCGCCCAGAAGATGAGGGACGATCTCAGCAAGGCCGGCTTCACCGACATCCGCATCATGCCGTCCTCGTTCCTCGTCCGCGCCAAGGATTCCGCTGGGAATCCGGTGATGATGGTCGTCAACCCGGATTCGGTTACGGAGATCACCGAGCAGAACCTCGGGACGAACGCTAACGCATCGACCCGTTCCAGCGGAACCACGAACAGCACCGGCGCGACGTCTCAGACGCAATCGCCCGGCTCGCAGCCAGCGACGGCCAATCAGCAGTCCAAGCCGTAAGCCGTAAAGCGAGCCCAAGCCGACGGGGCCCTTCTCACCCGTCGGCGCCGAAGGGCTCCGCGCGGGAGGCGCCGAAAGTCGGGAAAGCCTCTAAAGGTCCGCCTGTTCGCAAGCCGTCTGTCAACGCCGCCTTGAACAAGCCGTCTGTCAACGCCGCCTTGAAAACGTCCCGGGTTGAGGCGACATTGGTCGACGTCGCCGACCCCGTCTCTTGGAGGCCCGCCCATGCCCAGCAAGCTCGACCAGCTCCGTACGATGACGACCGTCGTCGCCGACACCGGCGACATGGAGTCGATCCGCCAGTTCAAACCGACCAACTCGACCACCAACCCTTCGCTCATCCTCAAGGCCACCGAGCTTCCAGGCTATTCGCGCCTCGTCGAGGAGGCGATCGAATGGGGCCGCAAGACCCGCGCGCCGGTCGGCGACGTTACCGACCGCGTCGCCGTCAATTTCGGCGCCGAGATCACCACAATCGTTCCCGGTCGGGTTTCGACCGAGGTCGACGCCGACCTCTCCTTCGATGCTGAAGCGATGATCGCGAAAGCCAGGAAACTCATCGGGCTCTACCGCGAGCGCGGGATCGGCCACGAGCGCATCCTGATCAAGCTCGCCTCGACTTGGGAGGGCATCCAGGCCGCTCGCGTGCTCCAGCGCGAGGGCATCGACTGCAACATGACGCTGATCTTTTCGTTCGCCCAGGCGGTCGCCGCGGCGAACGCCGGCGCGTTTCTGATCTCGCCCTTCGTCGGCCGCATCTTCGACTGGCACGTCAAGGCGGGGGAGGGGCCGTTCGACGGCGAGACCGATCCCGGGGTGAAGTCGGTTCGCGCCATCTATTCCTATTACAAGACTCACGGGATAACGACTGTCGTCATGGGCGCCTCGTTCCGCAACACCGGGGAGATCGAAGCGCTGGCCGGCTGCGACCGCCTCACCATCTCGCCGCAGCTTCTCGAAAAGCTTTCGAAGGACGACGGGCCGCTTCCCCGGCGTCTCGATCCCGCCAAGGTCGACCCGGCGCCGGCCAAGATCACGATGGACGAGAAGACGTTTCGCTGGATGCTGAATGCGGATGCGATGGCGACCGAAAAGCTCGCCGAGGGCATCCGCCTGTTCGCCGCCGACCTCGACAAGCTGCAAGCGACGGTCAAGAGCCGCCTCGCCGCGGCCGCGTGAAGGTGTATGGCCGGCGTTTCACCCGGCGACGCGCGGTTTGACCTCCGGCGATGCGTCCGCGCCGGCGCAAATCGCGGCCGCTTTCAGGCCTTGTGCGGCAGCCGGTTCTGATAGACCCGCAGCTTCACTGTCGCAGCGTCGAGGAGCGGCGTGTCGAGGCTGAGTTCGCGCGCGCGACGCACGAGATCCCCGAGAATGTGCTCGACCTCGACCGGCAGGCCGTGCAGGAGATCGCGGTACATCGAGGTTGAAAGGGCCGATCCCTTGGCGGTCAGCATCGCCTGCGCGCCCTCGATGAACCGTTCCCGCGGCGGATATCCCGACGCGGCGGCGACGGCGGTCGTCTCGGAGAGGCAGCGCAGCGTGATGTCCGCGCCGCCGTCCGCCGCTTCGATCTCGCCGATATTGCCGCGCAGAAGGCAGGTGGCGGCGGCGGCGCTCGCCAACATCACCCATTTCTCCCACATCTCCAGAACGATCGCGGAGCTTAGCCGGGCTTCGAAGCCCGCCCCCCGAAGCTCGGCGTCGAGCGCGCCGACGCGGTCCGTGGCGCCGCCGTCGAGTTCGCCGTAGGTCAGCGCCTCGAGGCCGCCGACGAGCTGGACGATCCGGCCATGCCGGTCGAGCGTGGTGGCGACCGCGCAGACCCCTCCGAGCACCGGCGCCTTCCCGAAACGCTTAATGAGCAGGTCGATGTGCCGCATGCCGTTGAGGAACGGCACGATCATCGTCTCCGGCCCGACCGCGGGGACGGCGTGGCCGAGCGCGCTCTCGAGCACGAAAGCCTTGACGGCCAGCAGGACGATGTCGAACGGCTCGGTCGGCTCGCCCGTGACGAGAAGCCGAGGCTTCAGATTGAGGTCGCCATGGGGGCTGAGCACCCTGAGACCGTCGCGCCGAAGCTGTTCGGCCCGATCCGGCCGCACCAGAAAGGTGACGTCCCGGCCGGCTTCGGCCAGCCGGGCCCCGAAATATCCGCCGGTGGCGCCGGCGCCGACGATCAGAATGCGCATGGTATTGGGTTCCTTGGCGCTGCGCCCGCTTGGTCGCCGTTCGCGTGAGGGGCATCGGGCTCAACGCCCCAAGCGCCAAAAGGATGCAACACGCTCGGAGCATCGCGTCAAGCTGCACGGTGGGGAGGCGTGGTCTCGATTGTGCTCGCGTCCCGTGTCGCCGGTATTTCTCGAACTCCTCGAAAACCCGCCGCCGGCGCCGGACCGTTCGGCGCGCGCCGCCAAGGCCGGCTTCTCGCTACCGGAACGCGAAGGCCGATCGCGGGTCGTCGCGCGCACGGACCCCCGGCCTCATCCTCGCTACGGCCGCCGATGCTGCGGCGCGAAGTCTGATCGCCTCTGGCGACCGAGATCCACAGCAAAGTCATCTGGAAATGTAGCGACGCCGTCGATGGTTTTGCGCCCTCATTAAACTAGGCATAAATTTAAATTTGACATTGATAATATTTGCGTATACATTGATAATACAACCTACTATTTGTAGTTATTCTGCTTTAATCAGTGGTTGGAGAGCCCTTCTGTGGCGCTAAATCGGGCGTGTCTTTCAGTAACAATCGGACTTTTAGCGGTCTATCCGGCTTCGGCGGCAATTGTCGACGTCGTCTACATTGGAACGGTATCGTCCAATACAGACGCAAGCGGATATTTCGGGCCTGCAGGCGGATTCGACAACCTTGTCGGTGACACTTACGAAGCGAGTTTCGTATTCAACACAGCTTTAGGTACGACCTACAGCAGCGCAACTAATAACTATGCCTACGGCGGTTCGTATATTGGGGTTGCCACTCCAGTCGTCAGCGCCATTGTAACTGTCAATGGCCAATCCGTGAACATAACCGGAGCATACAAAGGTGTGATCTATGGAGAAAATTTTGGTCCAAGTATGAGTGATATGCAGCTTCACGAAGCAGAAACCGATGAAGATGATTTCACCGAGGATTATGTTCAAACTAACACCGGTGCGCTGCCTGCTTCTATCACAACGCCATTTACGTATTTGGTTGGCTCGGCTGATACAAGTTCCGGAGAGCTTGCTCTCCAAATTGATGGAGGGTATACAATCGTTTACGCTAACATAACAAGCCTAAGCGTGTCCGCCGGAGTTCCGGAACCTTCGACGTGGGCGATGATCATGATGGCTTTTGCAGGACTTTGCGTCGTTGCATTTCGTCGCGGCGCTACCGCGCTCCCGGCCGCGTAGGCCACTCGATACGGCTGTTCGTGAAGCGTCCCGATGGTCAGCCGTCACTCGTGCGGGTTCTGTCCGCGCGCGAGCATCAGGTGGTGCATCTGGTGATGCATGCCGAGCGTCATGACGCCGAAGAAGCCGAGGCCCTTGAGCTTGGCCGCGTCCTTCGGCGGCGCGTGGACGGTGAGCGACGCCCCGCCCTCGATCGGCTGGGCCGTAAACGTCCAGCCGTCGACGCCGTTCATCGTCGCCGCGTGAGCGATGAGCATGCGGCGGATGGAGTCGCTAACAGGACCGGCCCCCGTCACGTCGAACCGCTCCCCGCCCTCGACCGGCGCGGTCGCCACTTTCGCCTCGAGCGTCACCGCGTTCATGTCGACGAGATGCTGGCGCAAGGCGTCGATGTCGACCTTGGACCAGTCCGTGTTCGGGTCGGCTTCGAGGATCGCGACGATCTCCTGGATTGCGGCGAAGGCGCCCTGGCCGGCCTCGGTCGGCATGGACCCCCCGCGCGCCGTCGCGCCATGCACATGCGTCATTGCTCCGGGCGCCATCATCGCGCCGCCATGCGTCATCGGCGCTGGCGCGCTCTCCTGCGCGAGCGCATCGGCCGGCGAGAGGGTTGCGACCAGGACGAGCGCGCGCGAACAGCGCCGGGCTAGACATCGGCGACCAGTTCGTACTTCCTCGACCGCATCCGGAGACGCTTGCCGCGGGCGATCTCGATATTGTCCAGGAACTGCCTTGCGCTCTCCCGCCAGGTGAAGCGCAGCGAGTATTCGCGGGCCGCCTCGCGCGGGATTGTCAACGCCTTGAGGCAGGCGGCGCGCAGGTCCTCGTCGAGGACGCCCGCTTGCGCGCCGACGACGTCGATCGGCCCGGGAACCGGAAAGGCGGCGACCGGCACTCCGCTCGCCATCGCCTCGATGAGGACGATGCCGAACGTGTCGGTGCGCGACGGAAAAACGAACACGTCGGCGCTGGCGTAAATCTGCGCCAGCGCCTCGCCGTGTCTCTCGCCAAGGAAATGAGCGTGCGGGTAGCGACGCTCGAGCGCTGCGCGCGCCGGACCGTCGCCGACAATGACGGTCGAGCCGGGAAGGTCGAGGCCGAGGAGCGCTTCGAGGTTCTTTTCGACCGCGACCCGCCCTACGCAAAGAAAGATCGGCCGCGGCAGGTCGAGCGCCAGCTCGACACGCGGCCGGAACAAGGCGTGATTGACGCCGCGGCTCCAAAGCCGGACCCGATCGAAGCCGCGCCGCGTCAGGTCCGTGCAGATTGTCGGGGTCGGCGCCATCACCGCCGCCGAACGCGCATGGAAATGGCGGAGGCCCGCGTAGGTCAGCCGCTCGGGGAGGCCGGTGCGGGCCGTAATATATTCGGGAAAGCGCGTATGATAGCTGGTCGTGAACGGTCGCCCCGCCTTCAGGCAATAGCCGCGGGTAAGCCAGCCGATCGGGCCTTCGGTTGCGATATGGATGTGATCCGGCGCGATCTCCTCGATCCGCCGGCTGATTTTCCCGGGCGTCGTGAGCGCGATGCGAATGTCCGGATAGGTCGGCATCGGCGCGGTCCACATCCCCTGAGGGGTGAGGAACTCGAATTCCGCGCCGAACTCGGCCGCGGCCTGGGTCATCCGCTCCAGCGTCGACACGACGCCGTTGACCTGCGGCCGCCATGCGTCGGTCGCGATGAGAATACGCATTACGCCGCTTCCGCCTCGATCTCTTGGGGCTCGTCCTCGAATGGCGTATTGTCGTCGGTCACGGACGCCGGGAGCACGACCGGCCAGCGCATGACCTCGAACCGGCCGTCGAAATGCTCGACCACCAGCGAGCAGGATTCGACGAAGTCGCCGGTGTTCACGTAGGTCACGCCTTCGATGTCGCGGATGACTGCGTGATGGATGTGCCCGCAGACGACGCCGTCGACGCCTCGGCGCTTGGCTTCGCCCGCCAGCTCGTTTTCGAAAGAGCCGATGAAGTTGACCGCATTCTTGACCTTGAGCTTCGCCCAGGCCGAGAGCGACCAGTAGGGCAGGCCAATCGCACGGCGCGCCGAGTTGAAGTGGGTGTTGATGAACAGCGCCGTCTCGTACGCCCAGTCGCCGAAGTAGGCGAGCCACTTCGAGTGGCGGACGACGACGTCGAATTCGTCGCCGTGCATGATGAGGTAGCGCTTGCCGTCGGCTGCGGTGTGGATCGTGTCCCGCTTGATCTCGATGCCGCCGAAGGTCAGGCCGAGGAACTGACGGGCGAATTCGTCGTGATTGCCGGGCACGAACACCATCCGCGCGCCGCGCCGCACTTTGCGCAGGAGCTTCTGCACCACATCGTTGTGCTCCTGCGGCCAGTACCAGCCGGCTCGCAGCCGCCATCCGTCGATGATGTCGCCGACCAGGTAGATGGTATCGGCTTCGACGTGCCGAAGCACGTCGAGGATGAGATGGGCCTGACAGCCGCGCGTGCCGAGATGGAGGTCCGACAGGAACAGCGTGCGGTAGCGATGGCTTCCGAGATGCTTGGACACGGCGGCCTCTCGTATTAGACCTCAATATCGAAATTCTCTGCGCAGATTCTCGTGTCGCTTCGATGACGCAGGGAGCAGAATGGAAAGTTTGCGATCATAAAACCGCGGGCGCAAACTGTCGAGATAACGGAGTCGAAGACCTTGGACCTCGGGATATCCGGCCGCAAGGCCATTGTTTGCGCATCGAGCAAGGGTCTCGGACGGGCCTGCGCCCTCGCGCTGGCTGAGGCGGGCTGCGAACTCACGCTCAACGGCCGCAATCCGCAGACGCTGGCCGCGACGGTGAAAGAGATTCGCGACCGATTCGGCGTCGAGGTTCATGAAATCGCGGGCGATCTCAACGACCCGGCGACCCGGAAGGCCCTGGTCGAGGCGGCGCCGGAGGCCGACATTCTCGTCAACAACAATGGCGGGCCGCCCTTCAAGACGCTCGGCGCGATCACGCGCGAGGACATTCTCGCGGGCGTCGAATCGAACATGCTGACCCCGATCGCGCTCGTTCAGGCGCTGCTGCCCGGCATGGCCGAGCGGAAGTTCGGGCGGATCGTCAATATCACCTCGGGTTCGGTCCGCGCCCCGATCGCCGGCCTCGACGTGTCGTCGGGAGCGCGCGCGGGCTTGACCGCGTTCCTGGCCTCCGCGGCGCGCGCCTATGTGCGCGACAACGTGACGATCAACGCGATCCTGCCCGGCGCCTTTGCGACCGATCGCCAGCGCGCGGCGATCGAGCGGGTCGCCGTCCAGCACGGCGTGCCGTTCGAGACGGCCCGGGCGGACGCCGCAGCGCGCAGCCCTGCGCACCGCTTCGGCGATCCGGCGGAGTTCGGCGCGCTCTGCGCATTTCTCGCCAGCGCCCAGGCCGGGTTCATCACCGGACAGAACATCCTCATCGACGGCGGCGCGTTTCCCGGCGTGTTCTAAAACGTCTTGTCGCCACACCGGGACTGAGCCGATCTTCCGGTCGAAATTGTTCGATATTCCGGACGCTTTCTCGTAGTCTCGCTCCGGAAACCTATCCCGGGAGACTGTCCATGGGCGTTGAAGGCAAGGACCGCGCGAAAGTGCTGGAAGCCGGCGCCGCGGCGCTGTCGAACCAGCTCGGCCTCGCCGTCCTGAGGCTGCGCCGGAGCTACGGCCTCTCCCTTGCCGATCTCTCGGTCCAGTCGGGCGTCGCCAAGTCGATCATCTCCCAGATCGAGCGCAACGAAACCAATCCGACGCTGACGACCATCTGGAGGCTCGCGCACGCCCTAGACGTCTCGATCCAGTCGATGCTCGAAGGGGGAGAGGACGGGCCGTTCATCGAACACCTGAGCCGCGGCGCGACTCCGATCTTCGTGTCCGATGACGGCCTCTGCCGTCTCGCCGTGACCGGCTGGCTGAAGACGGTCGACTGGCTGCAATGGTACGATTTCCAGGCCGATCCGGGCGGCGTGCTCGAGTTCGACGGCGCACGTGCGGGGGTCGGTCGAGTGTCTGTCCGTCATCGAGGGCGAGGTCGAGGTCGATGTCGGCGGCGCGGTTGAGCGGGTCCGCGCGGGCGAGACGCTGCGCTACCGCTGCGACCGGCCCCACCGTCTTCTCAACCCCGGCGACGCGCCGGCGCACGCCACCATGGTCAACATCCTCAAGGCCGCGATGATCGATTGAGACGGGAAGGGGTGGCGGCCAATGAGAACGCTCTCAACGTGTCTGGCGCATACCCCTACACACGCAGCATCGTCTTGATCGCTCGCCTCTCGTCCATCGCCCGATAGCCTTCGGCGACGTCGGCGAGCGGCAGCGTCAGGTCGAACACCTTGCCGGGATCGATCTTGCGCTCGAGCACCATGTCGATCAGATCCGGCAGGAACCGGCGGACCGGGGCAGGACCGCCGAGCATGCCGGTCTGCGAGAAGAACAAGGCCTGCCCATCGAGCTGCGCGCCGTGCGGCACGCCGACATAGCCGATCATGGCGCCCGGACGCGCGCACCGGATCGCCTGCGTCATCAACTCGTTCGTGCCGAGCCGATCGACCCGGCCCCGATGACGACAATGACGTTACTCATGGCGGTATCCTTTAAGGGAGCGCGCGTCGCCCTGATCGTAGAGGACGATTCCACGCATGGTTTTCTTCGTCTTCAGCGCATGACCAGACCGCCGTCGACAGAGATGGCTTGGCCCGTGACGTAGCTCGCAGCGTCGCTGCAAAGCCACAGGACGGCGTTGGCGATCTCCTCGGGGCGGCCAACCCGTCCCATCGGCACGTTCTTTTCCATGGCCTTGAGCGCGTCGCCTTGGCCCGCCGCGACCATCCGCTCGGCCATCGGCGTCCAGATCAGTCCCGGGCATACGGCGTTGATGCGAATGCCGCGGGCCGCATATTCGAGGGCCGCGCTCTTGGTGAACCCAAGCACGCCGTGCTTCGCCGCCTGATAGGTCCCGCGGCCGGGAGCGGCCATGAGGCCTCCGATCGACGAGCAATTGACGATGGCGCCGCCGCCTTGCTTGCGCATCTGGCGCAGCTCGAACTTCATGCAGCTCCACACGCCGCGGAGATTGATGGCGATCACGCGGTCGAAATCGTCCCGGGTCGCGTCGGCGGTCTCGGCAAGCACGTTCTGAACGCCGGCGTTGTTGTAGGCTGCGTCCAGCCGGCCGAAGGCGGCGACCGTCTGCTGCGACCATGGCTTCGACCTGGGCGTCGTCGGCGACGTCGCAGGGAATGGCGAGCGCCCTGTGACCTTGCGCGGTCAGTTCCTCGCCGCAGCGCGCACGCCGCTCTCGTTCCAGTCGGCCAGCGCGACCGAGGCTCCCGACTCCGCGAAGGCCTTCGCCGTGGCAAGCCCAATCCGGACGCCGCGCCGGTGACGAGCGCGACCTTTCCTTCGAACGAGATGATCACACGAAGCTCCCAAAATGCGGGATGATCAGCGCCTTCATCGCAAAACCCTCATCCCGAGCCTGTCGAAGTATGATCCAACGGCGGCGACATTGGTGCGGGTTGGAACGCCGTTGGACAAGCTGAGGCGAACGGGCGAAACGCACGACAAGGCCTCCTCTACTGGCGCGCAGGCGTTCGACCTCCGGCAGGGTAGCGGTCGCCTTGCACGGTGATCTTCGAAGCGGCGTCCTCGATGCGCCGCAGGTCGTCGCGCGTAAGCTCGAGCGCGGCCGCGGCGATGTTCTCCTCGAGCCGGCTGAGCTTGGTGGTGCCGGGGATCGGGACGATCCACGGTTTCTTCGCCAGCAGCCAGGCGAGCGCGATCTGCGCCGCCGTCGCGCCTTTCCGTTCGCCCGTCTCTGCTCGAGCAGGTCGACGACAGGCCGGTTCGCCTTGCGGGCCTCGGGCGTGAAGCGCGGCAGGCTGACGCGATTGTCGTTGCCGCCGAAGGTCGTCGTCTCGTCGATCTTGCCGGTGAGGTAGCCCCTGCCCAGCGGGCTGAAGGGCACGAAGCCGATCCCGAGTTCCTCGCAGGTCGGCAAGACGTCCGCCTCCGGCGCGCGCCACCACAGGGAATATTCGCTCTGGACGGCCGCGACCGGCTGCACGCGCATGCGCGCGGCGGATCGTCTCGGCGCCCGGCTCCGACAGTCCGAAATGCTTGACCTTGCCCGCGGCGATCAGGTCCCTGACCGCGCCCGCGACGTCCTCGATGGGCACGTTGGGGTCGACCCGATGCTGGTAGTAGAGATCGATGGCCTCGACCCGCAGCCGCTTCAGCGAGCCTTCGACCGACTGCCGGATATGGTCGGGGCGGCTGTCGAGTGCTGCCGGTGCGGAGGTCATGACCGAACTTGGTGGCGATGACGACGTCCTTGCGGAACGGCTCCAGCGCCTCGCCGACCAGCTCCTCGTTGGTGAACGGGCCGTAGACCTCGGCGGTATCGAAGAAGGTGACGCCGCGCGCAACCGCCGCGCGGATCAGGGCGATCATCGCGTTTCTGTCGGGCGCCGGGCCGCGGTGATAGCTCATGCCCATGCAGCCGAGGCCGATGGCCGAGACCTGCGAGGCCGCTGTTGCCAAGCTTGCGGGTCTGCATTGCGTTCTCCTTGCTGGCGTGTCGCCAAGCTCAGACGCCTGCCTCCTCGAAGACCTTGCGTGCGATCTGAAGCGCGGTCATCGCAGGGGGCCAGCCCGGCGTAGAAGGCGAGATGGGTGATCGTGCCGATGATCTCTTCGCGCGTGACGCCATTTTCCAGCGCCCGCTTCAGGTGGAACGGCATCTCGTTGATGCGATAGAGAGCAGATCAGGCTCGTGATCGTCACAAGGCTGCGGTCGCGCGGCGACAGGGCCGCATTGTCCCAGACATCGCCGAACAGCACCTTGTCGGTGATTTCCGCCAGATGCGGGCGCGATGTCGCCGAAGGGCTTTGCGGGCGTTCGCCGGTTCTTCTTTCATCGTTTTGTCTCCTTTCAGTCGCCCTCGGCGAGCGCAGCGTCCGGAGGGGCGCTTACGCGCCGTAATGCTCGTCGGTGACGTGCTCCAGCCAGTCAACCGCCTTGCCGTCCTTTATCTCCTGGATGGCGATGTGGGTCATGGCGGTGGTCGGCGCGGCGCCGTGCCAGTGCTTCTCGCCCGGCGGAATCCAGACGACGTCGCCGGGGCGGATCTCTTCGATCGGGCCGCCCCAGCGCTGGACGCGCCCGAAGCCCGCCGTCACGATCAGGGTCTGGCCGAGCGGATGGGTGTGCCACGCCGTCCGCGCGCCCGGCTCGAAGGTGACGCTGCGCGCCTTGCACGCGTGCCGGCATCGAGCGCGTTGAACAGCGGATCGATCCGCACCGTGCCGGTGAACCAGTCGCTCGGCCCTTTGCTTGACGGCCTCGAGCCCGCTTTCAGGATGTCCATCTTCCGCCTCCATGGCCTTTGCGCGGGTCAACCGCAGGCCAACAAGATAGCGCGTGGACCACTCAAGGATTAGCAGGGGAGAAGCGCATACGTTCATGAATTTAACTCATGAATGACTTTGCCGCATTCGCCGCTTGCCGGTTGACCTCCGGTCGGCGCGCGGCGAACCTTGGGTCCTCATGATCGCGCTGTTCACGGATTTCGGCCTCCTCGGACCCTACACGGGTCAGATGAAGGCGGTGCTCTATCGGATGGCGCCGGCCGTTCCGGTCGTCGACCTTTTCGCCGACGCGCCGATCGGCGACCCGAAGGCCTCGGCCTATTTGCTGGCGGCCTATGCCGAGTGGTTTCCTCAAGGGACGGTGTTCCTCGCCGTCGTCGATCCCGGCGTCGGTGGCGAGCGTCCGGCGGTCATCGTCGAAGCCGATGGGCGATGGTTTGTCGGACCAGGCAACGGCCTCTTTGAACTGGTCCAGCGCCGCGCTCGAACTACAAGAGGCTTCGAGATCACCTGGCGGCCGGACATCCTGTCGGCAAGCTTTCACGGCCGCGACCTTTTCGCGCCGGTGGCCGCTCAGATCGCCCGAGGCGACGACCCGCGCGGCCGCCCGATCGAGGAGCGCCGCATCCGCCGCCCCGACTGGCCCGACGATCTTCCCGAGATCGTCTATGTCGACCACTACGGCAACGCCATGACCGGCCTGCGGGCGTCTGTCCTGCCGCCGGACGCGAAACTCGCTGCGGCGGGGCGCCTGCTCGATCGGGCGCGGACCTTCTCCGACCGGCCGCCGGGCGAAGCCTTCTGGTACGCGAATTCCAACGGCCTGATCGAGATCGCCGTCAATCGCGGCCGCGCCGACCGCGACCTCGACCTTGCGGTCGGGACGCCGGTAGAGATCGTTGTCGCCTAGCGCGGCGAAACGGAAGAGCCGGGGCCAGCGCGCCGAGCGCCGCGAGTTAGGGGCGCTTCCGGCGCGCGCGCTGAGGGGCGGCGTCAGCGACGCCGCCCCTCAGCGGGACTTCCGAAGTCGGCAGTGTGCTCCTATAGTCCAGTCATGATCATGATCGCCGGCACGGTCCGTTTCCCCGCTGACAGAATTCGCGATGCGCGCGACGCGATGGCGCGCATGATCGAGGCGACGCGAGCCGAGGACGGTTGCGTGCACTACGCCTTTGCCGAGGACGTGCTCGACCCGGGCCTGATCCATATCAGCGAGCTGTGGCGCGATCAGGCCGCGCTCGAAAGGCACGGCGTCGTCCGCGCATATGGGCGTCTGCCGAAGGGCCGGGCGCGAACTCGGCGTCGCCGAGCGTAACCTGAGAGTTTACGAAGTCGACGAGGGGCGTCCCCTGTAGGGGAGCGGCGCCGCCGTGTCGAAGGCTACGCGGGCGACCAAGGCGCTCGAGCAGGCGGGCGTCGCCTTCACCGTCCACGCCTACGATTACGACCCCGACGCCGACAAGATCGGCATTCAGGCGGCGGAGGCGCTGGGCGAATCGCCGGATCGGGTGCTGAAGACCCTGATGGCGCTCGTCGACGGCAAGCCGGTCTGCGTCATCGTCCCGTCCAACCGCGAAATCTCGATGAAGAAGCTCGCCGCGGCCTTCCAAGGGCAAGTCGGCGCAGATGATGAAGCCGGCCGACGCCGAGCGCGCGACCGGCTACAAGGTCGGCGGCATCAGCCCGTTCGGACAGATGAAGCCGACGCGCACCGCGATCGAGGAGCAGGCGATGGCGCACGAGCACGTCTTTCTCAACGGCGGCCAACGCGGCTTGCAGGTGAGGATCAGTCCGCGCGCCGTGGCGGCATTGTTGAAGGCCGTGGTTGCGTCCGTGACCGCGTGAGACGGCGTCTCCCGTGCGGCGACTAAGAAAACGCATAATTTTCATCGAGGGTCCGAACTCTCGGAGTTCTGGAGGCGCGCAAGGTGTCAGGCATGGACGAACGCGATTCCGCCGAGGTCGGCCGGCTCGTCGAGGGCGCCGCCGCAACCATCGCCAAAGTCGCGACCTGCTGGCTAGCGAGCGCCGGCAGAACCGGCGTGCCGCGCATGCGGCCGATGGGCCGCCTCCCGCCGAAGGCCGGCGACGAGGCGTGGACGTTCCGGTTCGTGACCGACGGACGTTCGGGGAAGGCGGCGAACATCCGGCGCGCCGGAAAGGTCGTGCTCGTCTTTCAGCGCGAGGCGGAGGACGCCTTCGTCGCGGTCACGGGCGCGGCGCAACTCGAGGAGGACCAAACAGAGGTTCGCCGGCGCTGGAAGCGCGCCTATGACCCGTTCTTCCCAACCGAGGCGGATAAGGAGGCCGCGGTTTTTCTCACCGTCGAGGCGGAACGCCTCGATCTCTGGATTCGAGACCTTACGCCTGAGCCGTTCGGTCTGAAAACAACGACGCTCGAGCGGGCGCCCAGCGGCGGCTGGCGGTTCGCGCCGGAAGGACCTTGAGGAGGGGAAGGCGGACATTTGTCGTGGGTCCCCGTTCTTGGCGCGCCGCGCTGCTGTTCGCCGCCGCCGTCCCGGCTTCGGCGGGTGGCCGCGTTCTCACGCCGATGGATGTCGTCACCATTCGAATCGTGATTGCGCCGGATCTCGATACGACGACCCGCGTCGATGAGGACGGCACGATCGCCTTTCCCTATCTCGGTCGGATCAAGGCCGCGGGGCTCACCCAGGACGAACTGGCGCAGCGGATCGAGCAAGGACTGATCGAGCGCAAAATTCTCGCGGCTCGATGGTGAATGTGCGACTGTGGCGGCGCCTGTCTGTTGGCGACGGACAGGAGAGCAGCGGGCGCGGTCGTCTTCCTCAGAAGCCGAAGGCGCGTTGCGCGGGGGAAAGCGGCGCGAGATCGACGCCCTCCATGCGTAGCATGCGCGCCTTGGTCTCCGCGCCGCCCGGGGCCGAGAAGCCGCCGAGTTTGCCGCCCGCCGCCAGCACGCGGTGGCAGGGGATGAGGAGCGGAATCGGATTCTTCGCCATGGCGACGCCGACGTCGCGGGCCGCCTCGCGCGACGCGCCGACCGCCGCGGCCAGCGCGCCGTACGTGGTTGTCCGACCCCAGCCGACCCGCCTCAGCGCGTCGTAGATCTGGGCGAAGAACGGGTCCTCGGCGAGCAGGTCGAGCGGAACCTTGGCGAAGTCGGTGGGCTCGCCGGCGAAATAGCTTTTCGCACGCGCGATCACATCCGCGACGACAGGCGGCGGCGCGCCGGACTGGGCGTCGGGCGCCCGGCGTTTCAGGCTCTTTTCGGCGGCCGCAGTCGAACGCGTCGGCAGGACGAAGCCGGTCACGCCGAAATCGCTCCAGGCGACGGCGCAGACGCCACATGGAGTCTCGAAGAGGCAAAAGAACTGTCCGGATCGGCTCATTGCGACGTTTCGTCTCCCTATCGTTGCGAGAGCTTGAGCGTCAACGGGACCTGAATCAACTCGTTTCCTGCACTGTCGTTGTCGGTCCTGCAAAGCCGCGAGGATCACATGCCCCGCCAACGACTGTCGCGCAGCGCGCAACAATATGGACAGGCTTGGAGCTATTGTTCTTTGGGCGGGGCCGACTATATCGGGAGCGTCGAATGACGCTCTCATCGGCGGCGTTCGGTCAAATGAGCTTCACAGTCCTATGATAAGAACACGCTCTGAAGTGAGCGGATCACGCGGAGGCGGCGGCATGTCCAGGGACACGCCGCCTTGAATGTCAGGATTGCCGAGCCATTTGGAATCAGCCGCCCGAAGGCGGCAGCATCAAAGAAAAACGGAGATCAACATGCTACGTCCGCAGGTTTCTGCACGCGGCGGAGCCCGGTCCGCTTCGCCGCTGTTCGCGAACGACCTATGCGCCCAGCTCGTGCCGTTGAACCGGTACGGGCCTACACAGATGGGCGCCGCGCTGGCCACGGCGCTCCGCTCGCTGACCGGCGCGGTCCGCCCGGTCGTTTGCGCCGCCGCCGGATGCGAGCGCGACTGACTTTTGTGCAAAGAAGGCGATTAGCCGTTCTTTCAATGCGACGAGAATGACCCCCGGCCGGCGAAACGCGCCGGCCGTAATCTTTAAGCCGAACCGTTGACAACCTTCTCGATCAGCTTGATCGCCGCCAACGGGTTGCGCGCTTTGAAGCCCGAGATCACGTAGAGAAATACGTCCCGGGCGCCAGTCTTCGCAAAGGGCCGAAGGCTCTCGAGATCGTCTGGCGCATCGCCCCGCGCCCAAGTCTGCGCCCGCCCGGCCCAGTCGTCCAGCGCCCTTTCGGGATAGCCAAAAACCTCGTCCTCGCGCGTTCCCATGATCCGCGCGTAGACAAACGGCGCGGTGACGTCGGCGATCAGCGGGAAGTCGCCGTCCGCGGCGGTCACCACGGCGACGCCGCGCGCCCGAACAAGCTCGACAAACTCGGCCGTGCGAAAACTGTCGTGGCGGACTTCCACGGCGTGGCGAAGCGTGACGCCTTCGACCGACCGTGGAAGGAGCGCCAGGAAGGCGTCGAAGTCGTCGGGCTCGAACCGTTTCGTTCAGGCGAATTGCCAGTTGATCGGGCCGAGCTTCTGCTTGAGCTCGGTTACGCCGGTCGTAAAGAACCGTTCCATCGACGGGCCGGCCTCCGCAAGCACACGGCGGTTGGTGACGAAGCGCGATCCCTTGACCGCGAAGACGAAATCCTCCGGCGTTTCGTCGCGCCATTTCTGAAAGATTGGCTTCGACATGCCGCGATAATAGGTGCTGTCGATCTCGATCGAGGTGAGCGTGCGGCTGGCATATTCGAGCTGGCGAGCGCGCGGCAAGCCCTTCGGGTAGAAGGTTTCGTTCCACGGATCGTAAGTCCATCCGCCGACGCCGATCCGAATGCGTCCATGCTTGCTCTGCGGCATTGCTGGATCTCCGCCACCGAACCGATCAGCGCGCGATCGGCGCTATCGTTCCCTGGGTCAACGCGACAAGGTCAGCCGGCGTCAGGCGGAAGACCGCGTTCGGCGTGCCGGCGGCGCCCAGATTTCAGAAAAGCGCATCAGCGCCTCGTCGATCAGCACGATCGGCGGCGTCGCGTGCGCGACCGGGGGAACGCCGCCGATCGCAAAGCCGGTCTCCTGGCGGACGAATTCGGCGTCGGCGCGCCCAATTCGCTCCCCGATCAGCGCCGCGACCTTCTCTTCATCGACCCGATTGGCGCCGGAGGCGATCACCAGAACGCTCCGGCCGCTTGCCGATCGGAACACGAGCGACTTGGCGATCTCAGCCACCGTGCAGCCGATTGCCGCCGCCGCGTCGTCGGCGGTTCGCGTGCTGGCGTCGAATTCGAGCACCGTGAATCGCGGCCCGAGTGCGGCCTGGACCTTTAGGGCGGAAGGGGCTGAGGCGGGCTTCACGGGGGCGTCCGAAAGGGGCTGAGGATCCGGAGGCGCCCGCTGATCAGGAGGCCGTGATGCATGTCCTCGGACCACAATGTATCGCAGTCGGAAGTCAGCGCCGCCGCGGCGATCATCCCATCGTAGATCGCCAACCCGTGGCGCTCGGCGAGGACGAGGCCTGTCTCGTGGATCTCCATGGTCAGGGGGAGGACGGAGACGAGCGCGCGCAAACCGGTCAGGAATTCTCGCGCTTCGGACCATGACATCCCGAGTTTTCGGCGGATCACGTTCGCGGTCTCGTTCAAGACCTGCACGCTGATCGCGCCCCCGGCGCGCAAAACTTGCTCGGCGCGATCGGCTTTTTGGGCGTCGCCGGAGGCGAGATAGAGCACGACGTTCGTGTCGAAGAAGCTACCGGGCATTGGCCTCGTCACGGTCGAACTTGAAGTCCGCCGGCAGTCGCCCGCGGAAAGCGCGCAGGCGGTTCAGCCATTCGTCTTTGCTCGGCTTGCGCGCGACCGCGAAGACGCGTTCGTCCGCGAGATGGATTTCAATCTCATCTCCTTCCTTAAGCCGTAGCGCATCGACAACGGCTGCGGGGAGGCGAACGGCGAGGCTGTTTCCCCATTTTGCAACTTGCATGGACAATCCTGAGGATATACTTTTCATCGTACGTATATCATCAGGCGGCTTTAGTCAACATCGACCGCTCTGCAATCCCTACCCACGTGGCTGAACGGCCTGGGCTGACCCAGAATAGCCAATTCACCGTGACCTCTCGATCACGTTCGACAAATTGATATGAAATTCGAACGGGCCTATGTGCGCGCGCGGTCCGGCCAATCTCCTTTGTTTCAAGCCCTCGACGGCCGCGCGCCGATTTGTCGGAACGGCGTCTTATTCTTTGCGCCGCGACGCGCTAGGTTCGCACGGCCAACTTCGAGGAGGAACGGTCCATGAGCGCAGCGCCGATCGGGAAATTCGTCTGGTACGAATATATGGGGAACGACGTCGACGCGGCGGTCGACTTTTACGCCCATGTCATTGGCTGGACGTCGCGCGACGGCGGCCGGTCCGACTTCCGCTACGAGGTCGTCCTGGCGGGCGGCCACCCGGTCGGCGGCGTGATGGCGGTTCCCGCCGACGCCAAGGCGATGGGCGCGCGGCCCTGCTGGCTCGCCTACATCTGGGTCGAGAACGTCGATCTCGCCCTGCCGAAGCTCATGGAGGCCGGCGGGAAGGTGTTCAGGGCGCCCTCCGACATCCCCGGAATCGGCCGCTTCGCCGTGGTCGCCGACCCCTATGGCGGAACCTTCATGCTGTTTCGCGACTTCGGCGGCAATCCGCCGGCGGCCCCCGCTCCGGGGACTCCCGGGACGATCGGCTGGCACGAATTGCACTGCGAGGACGGCGCCAAGGCGCTCGATTTTTATTGCAACTTCTTCGGCTGGTCCAAGACCAGCGACTTCGACATGGGGCCGATGGGCGTCTACCGGATGTTCAAGACCGGCCATGGCGAGGAAGGCGGAATCATGACCCGCACGGCGCAAATGCCGACGTCGTCCTGGCTCTACTACGTCAACGTCGATGCGCTCGATCCGGCGGTTGAGCGGATCAATGCGAAGGGCGGCCAGATCGTCAACGGCCCGATCGAGGTCCCGGGCGGCCAATGGGTCCTCCAGGCTCTCGACCCGCAGGGCGCTCTGTTCGCCCTCGTCGCGCCGAAACGCTGAGGGGCCCGCCTCTCAGGCTCTCGGCTTGGCTTTCAGCGTCCGGGTCCAGAGCGCCTGCTCCATCCGCTCGGCGATCTCGCGCAGGTGCGGGTTGCGCGCCTCGCGCCCGGCGCGGCCGGCGTCGAGGTCGCTCTGGAAACCGTCGCGCTGCGGCCAGTGCTCGGACAGAAGCTCGAATCCTTCGTCCTCGATCGTCTCGACCGCCTTGGCGAACTGGATCTCGGAGCGGCCGACTTTCGACAGCACCACCACCAGCCGCCCCTCGGCGCCGCGCCGCGCGAGCTTTCCTGCGAGACCCAGCGTAGGCCGGAGGTCGTCGAGCGACACGCCGGTCGGCAGGAACACGACGTCGGAGTCTTCTGCGATCTCGGTCGACAGGTCGTCGGCAAGTCCGCGCGTGTCGGCGACGATGAAATCGACCACGCTTTCGTTTCTGCGCAGTTTCTTCAGGCTCTTGAATGCGCGCGTGTCGATCTCCGGCTCGATGCCTGCGCGCATGCGCGCCGCGCCCCATTCGACGCAGGTGAGCTGATCGAGATCGAAGTCGGCGAGCAGCGTCTTGCGCCCGCGATGCATCGCGCCGACCGCAAGCACCCGCGCAAGCGTGCTCTTCCCGACGCCGCCCTTTTGACTGACGAACGCCGCCGTCGTCGGGATTTTACGCATGCCGCCTCCAGGCGCGACCGACGCCGATCAAGCGCTTGAATTGGCTGGTCCGCGTAAGTCCTTCGACCCCATGCTAATCGCCGAACCCGCGATGGCAAGGGTCAGGATGCGCCGACGGTGATTATGACAGCGTCCCGCTTTAGCGGTCGATCGTCGCCATGATCCAGTCGGGGTAGCGCGGACCGGCGATGTCGCCCACGAGAGGCCTGGGCTAACCGCATCGCCTATCAAGCGAAATCCTTCCCTCTTGTTCGGCGGCCAAGCTTTACTCGCGCGGGTCGGCGCCGGTCAGCAGTATTGTAAACAATCGTTCTTTTTTAAACGGCAAGGAACAAAGGCTTGACTTGGCCTCAGGACGCCTGTTGGATGTGAACACTATTGACCTGAGGCAATCGTCAAGGGGCAAAATCAGGATTTTACGGCCGGATTTGGCGCGCCTGATTGGCCGAGGCGCAAGGCTGGGGAACGCACATGGAAAAATATGCTCGTTTTGGGCAGGGCGGAGCCTTGTCACCTTCTGATCGCGCGCGCCGAACGCTGCTGGCGGGGGTTTCCGCCGCGGCGATCGTGTTCGCCGGCGGACTGACTGTGAGCCAGCCGGCGCTTGCGGGCACGGGCGTCGCGGCCCCGGGACAGGGCGGCGAAGGCGGGAATGGCGCAGAAAGCACCGGCGGCGCAGGCGGCGCCGCCACGCAGGCCGGATCCGCCGCTCCCGCTGGCGGAGCGGGCGGCGCGGCCGGAACGACCGGCGGGACGACCGGCGCAGGCGGCACGGCGAACGGACATAATGGCGTCACCAACAACGGCGGCGGCGGCGGCGGCGGCGGCGGCGGCGACGGGACGTCCGGCAACAGCTATGTCGGCGGCGCGGGCGGCGCCGGCGGCAATGGCGGCAGCGCCACATTCGGCGCCGGCGGCGGCGGCGGCGGCGGAGGCGGCGCCGGCGACGTCATCACCAGCGGCAACTTCACCACGCCGAGCGGAGGCGTCACGGGCGGCGCCGGCGGCGCTGGCGGCAGCGGGACGGCCGGCTATTCCGGCGGCGGAGGCGGCGGGGGCGGCGGGTTCGGCATCGACTATACCGGATCGTCGGCGGTGACGATCACCAACGCCCATACGATCGCCGGCGGCGCCGGCGGCACGGAATTTGGCGCAGCGGTCAACGGTTCGGGCGGCGCGGGCGGCGTCGGCGTCAGCGGCGAAAATCTGACCATCGTGAACACCGGCACGATCGCGGGCGGCCTCTCCGGCGCCGGCGGCGGGGGCAGCGGCGGCGGCGGCGTCCAGGCCGACGCGATTGACCCTAGAAACAGCAGTTCGCCCTTTGGCGGGTGGGCGAGAATCGCGCATCTTGTAGGGCATGACGCGCGATCCCCACGCCCTTTCGCCTCACCCTGCGGGTGAGCAACCTTTGGTTGTCGAGGGGGAGGCCGCGGAGGTCGAGGTCGACAGCTTCGTTGGGACGGTGCGGGTCGAGTGGGACCACGAGGCGGCGACGACGACGCTCGGTCAGCTTGCGTTTTTCATCGACTATCTGAAGACGGCGGGGCTGTTCGACGCCTTCGTCGCGGATTGCCCGCTGCGGTACGCGAGCCCCAACGCGCCGAAGAAGCGGGACGTCCTGGGCACGGCGATGCTGGCGATGCTGGCCGGGGCCAAGCGGTACGCGCATGTCGCGGCGGTGCGAGGGGACGGGGTGCTGCCGGAGTTGCTCGGCATGACGAAGGTCGTGAGCGAGGACGCGGTCCGACGCGCGTTCAAGATGATCGAGGAGACGGAAGGCGCGGCCTGGCTGCGCGGTCATCTGGCCTTTTGCGTGGAGCCGCTGCTCGCAGAGCCCTGGATCCTCGACGTCGACACGACGATCAAGCCGCTCTACGGCCATCAGGAGGGGGCGGTTCTCGGCTACAATCCGAAGAAGCCCGGACGGCCGAGCCATTGCTACCACACCTATTCGATGGCCTCGACGCGGCTGGTCTTCGACGTCGACGTCAGCCCCGGCGACGAGCACACGTCAAAACACAGTGCGCCCGGCCTGTGGGCGTTCCTCGACCGCACCCCGCCCGACCTGTGGCCGACGCTTCTGCGCGGCGACAGCGGCTTCGGCAACGAGGGCGTGATGCGCGAGGCCGAGGCGCGCCGGCTGCCCTATCTCTTCAAGCTGCGTCTGACCCGGAACGTCCGGCGCATGATCGAGAAGCTCTCCGGGCGCGACTGGGTCGCCGCGGGTCAGGGCTTCTGGGCCAAGGAGAGCGAGGTTCGGCTCGAGGGCTGGAGCCGGCAGCGGCGCGCCATCGTGCTCAGGCGGCCTCTGAAGGGGGCCGTGGGCCTTTCTTACCAGGACGAGACCGGGGCGGAGCAGCTCGCTTTCGCCGAGATCGGCGAGGCGTCCGAGATCTACGAGTACTCGGTTCTGGTCACGTCGCTCGCCGAGGAGACGGAGACGTTCGGCCAGCTCTATCGCGACCGGGGGGACGACGAAAACATCTTCGACGAGATGAAGAACCAATGGGGCTGGGGCGGCTTCACCACGCACGACCTCGCGCGCTGCCGGCTCGCGGCGCGCCTGCTCGCGCTCGTTTACGACTGGTGGAACATCTTCGTCCGTCTCGCCGATCCCACTGCGCATCGCGAGGCGATCACCAGCCGGCCGCTGTTCCTGTCGGCCGTCGCGACGCGGACGCGCCATGCCCGGCAGACCACGATCCGGGTCGCCAGCTCTCACGCCAAGGCGAGGCCCGCGTCGCGCGCGCTCGCCGCCGTCGCAGTATTCCTGCGCGGCCTGACGAAAAATGCGGAGCAGTTGACCCGCCTGCAAACGTGGCGCGCCATCCTCTCGCGCGCCTTCCAGGCGTTCCTCAAAGGCCGCCTGCTGCGGGCGCCGCCGCGGCTCGCGCCGGCCTGATGCAACCAGAGCGCGAAAAATAGAAGCTCGTCTATCGCGATCCGACGAACTGCTGTTTCTAGGTTGACTTCACCAGCGGGACCAACGTCCTCGAATCCGGCGCGAGCGCCGTGTACACGGGGAGCATTTCCGTGGCCTCGGGCGCGTCGCTGAAACTCGATCAATCGAGCGCCGGTGCGAACACAAGCTACACGCTCTCCACCGCCATCATCGGCGCCGGCGCCGTGTCGTTCGTCGGCGGGAGCCACACGATCACCCTGACCGGCGCGAATGCCTACACCGGCGCCACGACGATCATATCCGGGGAGCTGGCGCTCTCGGGCGCGGGCGCGATCGCTTCGTCCAGCGGCGTTGTGGACAACGGGACGTTGGACATCTCGGCGTCGAACGCGCCCGGCGCGACGATCACGACGCTGTCGGGCGCGGGCGGCGTGAGCCTCGGTTCGAACACCCTGATCCTCTCGAACGCGAGCGGAACCTACAGCGGCGTGATGAGCGGGACGGGCGGCCTGACGCTGACGGCCGGGGCCGAGACGCTTTCGGGCGTGAACACCTACACCGGCGCCACGACGATCACCGCCGGGACCCTCACCATCGGAGGCGCGGGCCAGCTGAACGCGGGCTCCTACGCCGGCGCGATCGCCGACGGCGGGACGCTCGCCTATTCGAGCTCGGCCGCTCAGACCCTGTCGGGCGGCATCAGCGGCGCAGGCGCGCTGACGGTCAACGGCGCGGGCACGCTGACGCTCTCGGGCGCCAACACCTATGCCGGCGCGACGACGATCAACGGCGGAACCCTCGCGCTCTCCGGGTCAGGCACGATTGTAGATTCGAGCGGCGTCACTTTCGGGAGCGGCGGGACGCTCGACATTTCGCAGAAGACCAGCCCCGCGAGCGTCACGACGCTTGCGACGACCGGAACGCAGGGAACGGTCGCTCTCGGCGCCAACACCCTATCGATCACCGACGGCTCGACGACCTTCAGCGGCGTGATCGCCGATGGCGGACTCGGCGGAGGCACGGGCGGCAAGCTCGTGATTTCCGACGGGACGCAGGAGCTGGCGGGCGTCAACACCTACACCGGCGGGACGACCATCGGCAGCGGTGCGACGTTGCAAATCGGCGGTTCGGGCTCGCTCGGCTCCGGCGCCTACGCCGGCGCGATCAGCGACGCTGGAACGTTCAAATATTCGAGCAGCGCGGCGCAGACGCTGTCGGGCGTGATCAGCGGCGCGGGCGCGCTGACCGTCAACGGCACGGGCACGCTGACGCTCTCTGGGGCGAACACATACGGGGGCGCGACAACTGTCGAGGCCGGCGCGACGCTGAAGGGCGGTGCGCCGGGCGCCTTCAGCTCCACGAGCGATACGACGGTCTACGGCACACTCGACCTCGGGGGCCATAACCAAGCCGTCAGGTTGCTGTCCGGCTCGGGCACTGTGACCAACAGCGGCTCGGCCAATGCGCTCCTGACCAGCACCGAGCTCGGGAACTCGACCTTTTCGGGCGTGATCATGGACGGAACAAGCGCGAAGACAGGGCTTTCCGTCATCACGACGGACGGTCCTGCACTGATTCTCACCGGCGCCAACACCTACTCGGGTGGGACGAGTGTGAATGGGGAGCTGCAGATCGGGGGCGGCGGGACGACCGGCTCGATCGAGGGGAATGTCACGGGCGGCGGCGAGCTCACGTTCGACCGCAGCGACGGGTTCACATTCTCGGGCAACATCGGCGGAGGTCTTGCAGTCATCGTGGAGGGGGGGGACGATGACCTTCACGGGCGCCCAGAATAACTACGATGACTATACTTATGTGGCTACCGGCTCGACCCTCAAGGGCGGGGCGGTGAATGCATTTGGCGCGGGGGCCCAGATGTCGGTTAACGGTGTCCTTGATCTGGGCGGGTACGATCAGACGGTCCAATCGCTGAACTCATTCAACCAAATCACGGAAGGGTTCCAAAACGGCGCCGTGACGAACAGCGGCTCGAGCCTGGCGGTATTGACCAATACGGGGCCGAGTTCTGAATTCTTCGGGGTAATCTCGGACGGGAGCGGCGGCAAAACTGCGCTTATCCAGAATTCGACGCAGGGCGCCGGGAACAACGTCCTGACCTTGGCAGGAAACAGCTCCTACACCGGTGGAACGACCATCACCGCCGGCGTTCTCCAGTTGGGCGACGGCACCAGCGGCGGTTCGGTCGCGGGCAACGTGACCGACAACGGCGCGCTCGTCTTCGACGAGCCCGGCATCCACGCCTTCGCTGGTGTCATCAGCGGCTCGGGCGCGCTCACCCAGGAAGGGAGCACTTGGCTGCAATTGAGTGGGGCCAACAGCTACCGCGGGGCGACCACGATCGCCTCCGGAACCCTCGCGCTCTACGGATCAGGTTCGATCGCCAATTCGAGCGGCGTTTCTGTGGCGTCCGGCGCGACGTTCGACATTTCGCAGACAACCAGCGGCGCGAGCGTCACGACGCTCGCGGATGCGGCCGGCTCCAACGGGACGGGCGAAACCGTCGCCCTCGGCGCCCAGACCCTGACGATCAGCGACGGCTCGACGACCTTCAGCGGCGTGATCGCCGATGGCGGACTGGGCGGCGGAACGGGCGGCGCGCTGGCGGTCACCGGCGGCACGCAGACGCTGGCGGGCGTCAACACCTACACCGGCGGGACGACCATCGGCAGCAATGCGACGCTGCAAATCGGCGGCTCGGGCTCGCTCGGCTCCGGCGCCTACGCCGGCGCGATCGGCGACGCCGGCACGTTCGAATATTCGAGCAGCGCGGCGCAGAAGCTGTCGGGCGTGATCTCGGGCGCCGGCGCTTTGACCAAGGACACCAGCGCCTCGACGCTGACGCTCTCGGGCGCCAACACCTACTCCGGCGCGACCACGGTCTCGGCCGGCACGCTCAAGGCCGGCGCGACGAACGCCTTCAGCGCCGCGAGCGCGACGACGGTCGACAGCGGCGGCACGCTCGACCTCGGCGGCTTCAACGAGACCGTGAGTTCGCTGTCGGGCGCCGGCACGGTCACCAATAGCGGGGCGAGCGCGACGGCCCTCACCAATGAGGGCGCGTCGTCGACCTTCTCGGGCGTGATCCAGGACGGCGCGAGCGCGACCGGGCTGACCGAGAACGCTGACGGACAGACCCTGACGCTCACGGGAACGAACACCTACACCGGCGGGACGACGATCACGGCGGGCACGCTGCAGATCGGCGGCTCGGGCTCGCTCGGCTCCGGCTCCTACGCCGGCAATATCGCGGACAGCGGGACGTTAGAATATTCGAGCAGCGCGGCGCAGACGCTGTCGGGCTCGATCAGCGGCGGAGGCGCGCTGACGGTCGACGGGACGGGCGTGCTGACCCTGACCGGGAGCAACTTCAATAGCGGCGTCACCACGATCGGCAGCGGCGCGACGCTGCAGGTTGGAAACGGCGGAGCGACAGGCTTCATCGGCTCTTCGAACATCGTCGATAACGGCGCGCTTGTTTATGACCGCACAAGCAATGGAAACCTTGGGTTTCCGATCTCCGGAACAATTCGAGGATGAAGGTTTCGTCCGCTTCCACAATCCCCTGCAAAATCTGCGGCTTGTCCAGCGCCGGGGCGCTCAGGAACCGATGCCGCCACCGATAGGCCGTGGTCGGGTGGACGCCGCAGCGCTCAGCCGCCTTCGCGAGGCTGACGCCCTCGATCATCGCCTGCGCCTGGTCAAGCCAGCGGTCCTTCTTGCGCAACCGGGCCATCGCCGTCCCGGTCGCGGCGTTGAAGGTGCGCCCGCACGACTTGCAGCGATACCTCGGCAACCCATGCGATCGACCCCAGCCGATCATCTCTTCGGCGCCGCAATGCGCGCAGCCGAGGCGATCGACCTTCTGCTCGCCAATCGCCGCCAACTCGTCCCGCTCGGCCCTCGAAGCCTTTCGTTCGCCCTTTCCAGTCGACGACGCCGGATCGGGCCGAACCTCGGAAGACGGAGGGGCGCCGGTTTCACCGGGTCGCCGCGCAAATTCCCAAAGTTCGGCGAGCGCCAGCGCAATCTGCGCGCCGCTCAACCGTCCCATCCCCGAAAGCCAACCGGCAAACTCGCCCGTATCCATCGCCAATCCCCTTCGCTTTCGGACAGATGCTCCGCTCCTTACCACATACCAACAGCTAACGCTATAAGAGCGCGGCGGGACGTTCGAATATTCGAGCAGCGCGGCGCAGACGCTGTCGGGCCCGATCACCGGCGGAGGCGCGCTGACGGTCGACGGGACGGGCGTGCTGACCCTGACCGGGGGCAACAGCTACTCCGGCGGCACGACGATCGGCAGCGGCGCGACGCTGCAGATTGGAAACGGCGGAGGAACAGGCACGCTCGGCTTTGGGAACGTCGTCGTCGATAACGGCGCGCTCGTTTTTGACCGCTCAGGCAATCTAATCCTTGGGTTTCCGATCTCCGGAACCGGGTCGGTCACCGTGGAAGGCGGCTTGACCCTCAACTTCCTCGCCGCCAACACCTACGGCGGCGCGACGACGATCAAGGGCTCGACCCTCAAGCTTGCCGGCTCGGGCTCGATCGCGGATTCGAGCGGCGTCTATCTGACATCGAGCGCCGCAGCGCCCGGCTCGACGTTCGACATTTCCCAGACGAGCTCCGGCGCGAGCATCACGACGCTCGGCGACGCGGCCGGGTCCACCGGAGCGCACGAAACCGTCGCTCTCGGCGGCCAGACCCTGACGATCACCGCGGCCTCGACGACCTTCAGCGGCGTAATCGCCGAGGCGGGAACGGCGGGGCGGCGGCGGGCTCGCGATCGCCGGCGGCACGCAGACGCTGGACGGCGCCAACACCTACACCGGCGCGACGACGATCGAGGGCGGCGCGACATTGTGATCGGCGGGGCGGGCTCGCTCGGCTCCGGCTCCTACGCCGGCAATATCGCGGACGGCGGGACGTTCGCATATTCGAGCAGCGCGGCGCAGACGCTGTCGGGCGTGATCAGCGGGGCAGGCGGGCTGACGGTCAACGGAACGGGCGCGCTGACGCTGACCGGAGCCGACACCTATACGGGCGGCACGACGATCGGCGTCGGAGCGACGCTCCAGATCGACGACGGCGGGGGGACGGGCTCGATCGTCGGCGGAGGTCACCGACAACGGAACGCTGGTGTTCGACCGTCCCGACGACGTGACCTTCGGCGGCCCGATCACCGGAAGCGGCTCGCTCACGCAGGAGGGCGGGGGCACGCTCACGCTGACGGGGAACGTGACGCTCGGGGGGACGATCACCGTCTTGAGCGGGACGCTCGCGGCCGGCGCCACGACCGAGACCGCCGGATCGTTCGTCGTCATCGACACCGTCACCCTCGCCGGCGGAAAGCTCGTCGCCACGGCGGCCCCGCCGAACACCGCCGTCGACAACGAGGGGACGATCTCGGGCTACGGAACGATCGACGCCGCGAACGGCGGGGCGATCGAGAACAACGGAGAGATCGACGTCGCCGCGAGCCAGACGCTTACCTTCACCTCCGGCCCCGCGACCACGCTCGAAAACGACGGCGAGATCAACCTCGGCGGGGGGACGCTGGCCACTGGCTGGCGGGGTGACGCTCGACAACACGACCGGCCTCATCACCGGGGCCGGCACGATCAAGGGCGCGTTCGTCAACAGCGGCGCGGGCGAGCTTCTGGTCGACACCGGCCAGACGATCACGGTCTCAAGCGCCTTCGCCAACAGCGGGCTGATCCTGGTGAACGGCGCCTCGTCCTGGCTCAAGGGCGGCGCGATCGCCAACAGCGGGCAGATCGAGGGCGTGGGGCGGATCAGCAACGCCATCGCCAACACCGGCCAGATCCTGCCGGGGACCGGGGCGCTGACCCTGTACGGCGCGCTCACCAACGAGGCCGGCGGCTCGGTCGCGCTCGGCCAGGGCTCAATCCTGAACCTGAACGGAAGTCTCGCCAACCAGGCCGGCGCCTCGGTCACCATCGGCCAGGGATCGACGCTCAGCCTGACGACCTCGACATCGAACGCCGGCCTCATCAGCCTCGCCGGCGGGACACTGTCGCAGTCGCGCGCGCAGTCACGATCACCAACACCGGCATCCTCTCCGGCTACGAAATCCTGACCGGGGGCGCGCTCGACAATAAGGCGACCGATGACCTTCGCCGGCGGGACGACGACCGTCAGTGCGACGGTGACCAACGAGGCCGGCGCGAACGATGACCCTCGATCATGCGGCGGGCGTCTTCAACGGCGCCGTCACCAACGACGGGACCTTCAAGACGATCGCGGCGAACGCGACCTTCACCAGCACGTTCACCAACAACGGCGTGATGATCTCCGACCCGTCGACGCTCGTCCTTCACCACGCTGACTGAAGGCGTCATCGGCGTCATCGAGGCTTCGGCCGGCGACGTCTATCAGATCAGCGGCGACTTTATTAACAACAGCACGCAGAACCTGACCTGGAACACCGCCGAGGCGACGCTCGAATTCGTCTGCCCGTCGGACGGAAGCTGCTCAGGCGTGGACCACACGCTGGACGTTCCAGGCGCCAACGACGGCAGCAGCGCGGCGGGCTACGTCGACAACTTCGCCTGGGGCGAGCTCGAAGATCGACGCCGGCAACGTCATCACCTCGCCGACGGCAATTCGACGCCGGGCGGCGGCTTCTACGTCGGCGTCGTGGCCGGCGCGATCCTCAGCGGCCTCGACGTGACCAACATCGACGGCGCGCCCGGGCTCGACATCTATTACAACCCCGGACTCGCCGGAAACGCCTATCTCGGCGACAAGACCTACGCCCTGACCGGCGGCGGCTGCTCGCCCCGGGCTCTGCGCCGGTTCCCGAGCCCTCGACCTGGGCGATGATGGGGCTGGGCTTCCTCGGACTCGGGGGACTGGCGTTGCGCGCACGGCGGCGCGCGGCCGCGTAGACCCTGGAAGACGCAACAATGTTCGGGCGGCTCCGCGCCGGGACCGGCCTGGCCTGCCTGCCGGGCGGCCCGCTTCCGGGCTTGCCGGAACCGGGCCGATGATTGGCGGTCAGGCGCGGATGGTTTCCGCTTCGAAGGTCCAGTTCCCGCGTTACCCGACGATCTCGTTGCCCGAGAACCACTGGGCGATCTCTTGCGCCGCGGTCTCGGGGGCGTCCGAGCCGTGGACGGAGTTCTCTCCCATCGAGAGCGCGAAGTCCTTGCGGATCGTGCCCGCATCGGCCTTCTCGGGGTTGGTCGCGCCCATGACCGCGCGGTAGCGGGCGATCGCGTCCTCGGCTTCGAGCACTTGCACGACGACCGGCGCCGCGGTCATCATCTCGACCAGTTCGCCGAAGAACGGCCGCTCGCGATGCACGCCGTAAAAGGTTTCGGCCTGCGCCCTGGACATATGCACGCGCTTCTGCGCGACGATCCGCAAGCCCGCGGCCTCGATCCTGGCGTTGACCGCGCCCGTCAGGTTGCGGCGCGTGACGTCGGGCTTGAGAATCGAGAAGGTGCGCTGGACGGCCATGGGAATGGATCTCTGCCAAGGGTTGGGAAAAACGCGGCGCTTATAGCCGCGGCCCGGCGGCCCGGCAAGGCGGCGGCGAATCGGCGACCTGCGGGAGCGCCCTGAAAGCCACCGCTCTTGACGCATTTCTTATGAGGGCGCCCGTACTCCCCAATCGATTCCTTATTTGCCGAGGCGCATCTCAGTCGCGGCCGAAGGCTCAAAGGACCGCGCGGCCAAGATGCGTTCGGGATGCGCCATGAGCCTGTATTCTTTCCTGTTCTGGGGTCTCGTGCTGGCGACCGCGCTGGTCGCCTTCCGCTGGGGCGCGATGATCGGGCTGATTTTCTTCGTGTTCGCGCTGATGACCGGCGCGGTCGCGATTTCCCGCTTGTCCCCGCCCAAGGCCGACATCACGGCCGGCGCGCTGTTCATCCCGGCCGAGGCCGGGGAAAAGCGCGGAATTCTGACCGAACCCCAATCTTTTCAATGCGTTAGACTCGAAAAGAGGCGGTTTTGCGCCGAGCAATTCAATGATTTCAAAGGGTTAGCGCGGAGTCGGTCGCCGGCGCCGCCGGCGCGGCCCGGATTCTGCCCTTCACCGGGTCCGCTCCGCCCGCCACCTTGCCGGCGTCGCGCCCGACCAGGCCTTGAAGGCGCGGGTGAACGCGCTCGGGTCGGCGAAGCCAAGGCGCGCGGCGGTTTCGGCTATGGTCTCGCCTTTGATGAGCCAGCCTTGCGCCGCCTCGTACTTCGCCTCGTCGGCGAGCCCGGTGTAGGTGAGGCCAATCGTTGCGAGCCGGTGGACGAGCGTACGGGAGCTCATGCCCAGCGCGCGGCAGACGTTGTCGCGCGAAAGGTCCCCCGCAGCGAGCTGGGTGCGGATCATCGCGCGCGCCGTCCAGGCGAAGTCCGCCTGCGCGCTGGCGGCGGCCTCGCGCAGGAGCGGCGCGAGAATATCCGCCGCATGCGGGTCGCGATCGTGCACAGGCTGGCCAAGGACGCCGGCCTCGAATACGAGGCAGGCCGCGTGAGCGCGGAATTCGACCGGCGCCTCGAAGAATTTGGCGAACGGCGTCTTGTCCCGTGGAGGCGCGCGGGTGAGGCGCACTTCGGTTGGCCGCCACCCGGAGCCGCAGAGCTGGCGCATGACGTTGCAGGCGATCGCGATCGCGCCGTCGACGATCTGGTCGGCGCCCTCGACGTTGGGCGCGGTCACCGCATAGCCGAACGACGCGACGTTACGGCGAACGTTGAGGAAGGTCGCGCCGCCGGTGTCGCTCGTGCGAAGGGTCGCCGTAATGACGTCGAGCCCCTCGCGCACCGTCGGCGAATGGATCGAAACGAGCCCGGTGAGTCCCATGCCGCTCGGCCGCGTCTTCATCCCGACCCGGAGCCCGAAGCATTCGCAGCCGGTGACCCTGACGCACTCGCTCGCCAGCCGTCCCAGCGCCGTAAAGGGAAGGACCGCGTCGAGGTTGGCGAAGATCTTCGGGTCGATCCCCGGCTGTCGGAACACCCGTCCGGATCGGCGCCGAGTTCGGCGAGGGTCGGGGGAATCGCGGCGACGTTTCTGACCCTCGCGGTCGCGATGCGCAGTCCCGGTCGAGCAAGAATATCCAACGCCAGTCCGCCCCTGACGGCGACGCCCGACCGGGCGCCGCCACCGAAATACCGGCTCTCAACTGCCCGCCCATTTGATCAATTCCTGGCGCGCAAAGTCAATGACGGCAGGCGCGCCGACCGCTAGAAGCCTGGTCGGACGCATGAAGCAACCGCGGGCGGTCTCGCCGACAGATGCTCGACCGGCTTCATTCGTCAATCCGCGTGACGCTAAACGGAACGCGAGGAGGGGGCGACCATGAACCGGCGGCAATTGTTCCTTTCCACGGCGAAAGCCGCGCTGCTTGCGGCGTTCGGCGGCTCATGGGTTCCTGGCCGGGCGAAGGCGCAGCCCAATCCTGCGGCGCCGACCGCTGCGTCCGAGGGCGCGCTTTCCGGAACGCCGGGAAGTCCGAGCAGCACGATTTCGATCGACGGGCGCGTCTTGCCGCCCGCCCCGCCGGCGTTCGGCGGCGCGATCAACGAAAGCGTCAAGGACTCGAAGCCTTGGTGGCCGCCTCGCATCGTCCCGCCGGCGGGCGCCCCCAACGTGCTGCTGATCATGACCGACGACCAGGGCTATGGCGTCAGCAGCACCTTCGGCGGCGTGATCCCGACTCCGGCGCTCGACCGGGTCGCGAACGCCGGTCTGCGCTACACCCAATTCCATTCGACCGCGCTTTGCTCGCCGACCCGCGCCGCGCTGATCACCGGGCGCAACCACCACGCGGTCGGCTTCGGCGTGGTCTCGGAGATTTCGACGGCTACCCCGGCTATGATTCCTACATTGGCCGCGACAATGCGACGATCGGGAGGATCCTCAGCGAGCACGGCTACGCCACCTCTTGGTTCGGCAAGAACCACAACACGCCGGGGCCCCAGTTCAGCGTGGTCGGGCCCGTTCGACCAATGGCCCTCGGGCATGGGATTCCAGTATTTCTACGGCTTCATGGGCGAATGCGGGATGTTCCCCTGAGCCTCAGGCTCCTCGACGCTTCAAATCCGCCGCAACGGCGAAAATCGGGAGGGAGAAGCAGATGGTCATGAGCAGAGTGGCAATTTCGACCGCAGTCTTGGCGACGATGGTGGCGTTCGCCGTTTCCGCCAACGCGGCGAGCCCGCTCGCCTATTGCCGGGCGGATGCGGAAAGGCTTTGTCCCGGCGTTCGTCCAGGCGGCGGCGCGATAAAGAACTGCCTCAAGGAGCACGAGAACGAGGTGAGCATCGGCTGCGCGAAAGAGCTGAAGAAACTCAAGGCCGAGATGGGGAAGTGAGGGCCGCGGTCTCCTCGACCCGCTCAAGCTGACGACGACCGCTCGGCGGCGCGGCCTGAGCGCCGTTCGCTATGCGGGCGGCGGGAGGCCGACGGTCCGTGTGGAAAACCGCCTGTTCGTCGCAAATTCATAAAGCGGGTCTAGGGGCGGGCGTTAGGCTGCGCTGCGTCGATTCGCACTTTGGCGCGGAGGGACGGGATGGGAAATCGGGGACTGAGACAATGACATGGCAAATGCTTGCGCGCCCCCGCGGGACGCCCGGAGCGTCGGCCTTCGCGGTCCAAAAATCTAACCGAGACGGAGCAAACAGCATGCGGAACACCACCATGATCGGCCTGTGCGCGGGGCTGCTCGCGCTCGTCGCCGCGCCGCTCGGCGCAGCGGCCCAGGACGCGATCGCCGCGCCGGGTCAGAAGACGATCGGCCAGCCAGCCAAAGCCGCAGCCAAGGACGCGATGATCCCATCGCTTGCGGTCATCAATTCGCGCGGGGCGAGTCTCCAGGGCTCGACCCTGACGCTGACCGGCGTGTCGCCCAATTCCATCATCTTCGCCGATCGGCCGTTTCGGGCGGCCGGGCACGTCCTGACCAAGCACTTCCTCAGGGAATGGGACGAGGGAAGCGACAGCTTCGCCAAGGACCCCCGAACGCCACAATCTCGGTGCTCGGCTCGGACGGCGCGTCCGTGGAGGACGCCGTCGTGGTGCTGAAGGCGCCAAAGCTCGAAGGCGACAATCTGACGTTCGACGTGTCGGTGCTCGAAGGAAGCCTGGCGAAGGCGACGGGACCCGCGTCGCTCTTCATCGACTGGTTCGCGGCGCGCGGCTACGGCGGACGGACGTTCGTCGGCGGCGCGGGCTATCACGGGGCCGCGTGGGGCGGCGCATGGCATGGCGCCTATTACGCTCATCCCGTCGGGGTGGGGGTGGGGGTCGGAGCAGGCGCGGCGCTTGGCGCCGCTGCGATCGGAGCGGCGGCTGAAAGCGCATACTATCACCCCTATGGCTACCCGTACTACGCGCCGCCGCCGGCGGCCTGCGGCTACTACCCCTATCCGCCCTGCTACTGAACGACGGCGGGCGCCGGCGAACGGCGCTCGCGCGATCGTTCGGGCTCGCGCTGCGTCAAGCGTATCGAGGCGTCGCCGTGGGGTCGCACTGCAGCCCGATGGTCGTTCACATGCAGTTCAGTCAAGAGTTCATAAAGACCGTTACAACTGGAGTCCCGAATGAAAAAGTTCCTGCTGATCTCGAGCATTGCGGTGATGGCGATGGCCGGCGCGGCCAAGGCCGACCCGGTCGATCTCTCGGCCTACGCCGACGCGAACGGCTTTATCGACGTGCAGGCGCTGACCTGCGCCCAGCTCGCCAACACCTATCAGGAAGACGCCAACGCGCTCACGACATGGTACAGCGGCTGGTACAACGGCCTGGCGCACAAGCACTACGCGGACTTCAGGAAGGGCCGCATCCTCGAGCACCAGGTGATCGAATACTGCAAGGCCCATCCGGACGAGCGGATCATCCACGCTATCGCCGTGCTCCTCAAGGAGGACCGCGCAGAAGGGTTGATGATGGAGAAGTGAGCGGTCCCTGTAGACGCGGTCGTTGACCGCGTCGACCGGACAGGAAATGAGTTCGGAAGCAACGTCACGAAGGAAGGGTCTTGGAGGACCTCGCCGTCCTCCAGAGTTAAGAGGCAGCGAGCTTTCGCAAAAAGACAACGTCCTACGGGCGTGGCGTCCCCAACGGCTGGTTACCTGAGGAGCGCGCTCAAGAAACGAAGATTTCGATTTGCTGCGCGATCCGCATGCATGAGGGAGGTTCCGTTGAGAATATTGGCCACACTTGTCGCGCTCGCCGCGGCGTTCACTGTGACGGCTTCATCGGCCGACGCCGCGCCGTCCGCCCTGGCCAAGGCCTGCGCCAAGGACGTCAAGTCGGTCTGCGCCGACGTGAAGCCCGGCGGCGGCAAGCTGAAGGACTGCGTCAAGGAGCATTTCTCCGACCTGTCGACCGATTGCCAGATCGCCATCGTCAAGGCGGCCGCGGTCGGGCGGGCCTGCAAGGCGGACATGAAACAGTATTGCGGGGACGTGAAGCCGGGCAAGGGCGCGAAGGCGGAATGCTTGAAGTCCCATGCCGCCGATATCAGCGACGGCTGCAAGGACGCCTTGGCCAAGGCCGAAGCTGGAAGCAAGTAACGCGTTTGCGGGCGTTCGACGCCTGCCGTCGGCGCATGACGGTTTGATACATCACAACAGGAGATTGTACGTGAAGACCATCGCTTTCGCCGTCATGGTTGTCGGCATGCTCGCAGGAACAGTCGGCGAAGCCAACGCCGTCGTTTGCCGCGCCGGCGTCTATCACGCGGGATGCGCCGGCCCGCACGGCGCGGTCGTCGACGCATCGCGCTCCGTCCGATGCTACTATCGCGCTGGCCGTCGCGTCTGCGTCCGCTAAAACAGGAACGCCGGCGGCGAGGCTCGCCCCTTGTCCGCCGGCGTTTATTGGCGGTCCCGATTATTCAGAAGCTGTATTTCACGCCGACGAAGGGCCCGTACATCCACTGCTGGTAGCGGAAGCTGCGGTCGGCTGCCGAAAAGATAGTTGAACCCGGTGTCCTGCTTCTCGTAGGTGTAGAGCACCCGGTAGCCGAGCGTCGTCGACCAGTTCTGGGTCCAGTTGTAGCCGACCGAGGCCAACGCCTGTCCGGTCGCGCTGTCGCTCCAGCCGCCGAGATCGCCAAAGACGTTCATGAACCAGCGGTCGTTGAAAACGTAATGCGCGGCGAAGCCGGCGACGGGGTTGACCCACCCCTTGTTGACCGACTGCGTGTTGCTGAAGCCGAGCGGCGTGGTGAGTTCAAGCTTCGTTCCGCTGTAGGTGTAACGGGCGCCGACGCGTGCCATAGAGGTAGAGGTTGGGCGGTCCGACGGGAATCCTGAGCCCGCCGAAGGCGGTCGCAAGGCCTTCGGTCAGGGTGAGGTCCACGCCGGCGGCGCCGGCCGGGAGGCGCGAAACCTTGACGGTTCCGGCCCCGCCGATCCTCGACCAGATCGCGTCCAAGCCGACAATGTACGTGTCGTTATACGCCACCACCGAGCCCATGAAGGCGGCCTCGAGGTGCTGGAGCACTTCGCTGAACGGCGCATAATAGGGGAGGGTGGGAAGCGTTCCGAAGCCGGCATTGCCGGCGATGCTCGTTCCCCAGCCGTAACCGGTGATCTCGAAGCGCCAGGGCGACGGCTGAAGGACCGGGATCGGCGGAGGCGGCGCCTTCTTCGTCGGCAAGTCCGCCGCGAGGGCGGTGGCCGCCGCGAGCATCGCGACCGACGCCAGAACCGCTGCCTTGACCACGCCCTTCATGTGCCGCCCCCCACGAGTCCACACGCTGCGCCGCTGCGCCGCGTCTTCAGAAATCGTTAGGGAAACCGATCGGCCCGGGCAAGGGCCGCGTCGCCTCGAACGATACGATTTTGCACGCTCGGCCAGAATATTCGGGCGCCGTGGCGAACGAAACGCACGCGCCACCGTTGATCCAGCGCGCCTCCATCCGGCGTCGCACTCTCGACAAACCAAGCGCGGGGCGGATAATGAAGGACGTTTGCGGCAGGACGGACCAGGCCGCGTCGGCACGGAGTTGCGGCGATGGCGAGCGGTCGCGGATTTCGGGCGCGGTGCGCCGCTGGAGGCCTTGCGCTGGCGTGTCTGGCGACCGGGCCGGCTGAGGCCCAGTTCATGTCGGGGGCGTATCCCGTCATCATGGTCCCGCCGCCGGCGCAGGGCATGGTCATGCCGAAGCCGCTGAAGCCCAAACAGACGGCGCCGCCGCCCGCCGCGCCGCCGCCGCCTGACGCGGGGGTCGACCAGAGCAAGTGCTACCAGGGCCGCGCCAAGATCTGCTAGAGCGCGCCGATCTCGCTTTCGGGCGTCAGCGGATCGGCGGGGCGTACTGGATGCCGCCGTTGTCCCACAGCTCGTTGAGGCCGCGCGGAATGCCGAGCTTGGTGTGGGCGCCGACATTGCGGTCGAAGATCTCGCCGTAGTTGCCGACCGCGCGGATCGCGTTGGCCGCCCAGGCGTTGGTGAGGCCGAGCGGCTTGCCGAAGTCGCCCTCGGTTCCGACCAGCCGCTTGACCGCCGGCTTCTGCGACTTCAGCGCGTCGTCGATCGTCTTCGAGGAGACGCCGATCTCCTCGGCGTCGAGGAGGGCGTAATTCACCCATTTGACGATATTGAACCACTGGATGTCGTCCTGGCGCACCACCGGGCCGAGCGGCTCCTTGGAGATGACGTCCGGCAGGATCATGTGGTCGCCGGGCTTCGGGAACTGCGAGCGCAGCGCGAAGAGCTGCGACTCGTCGGTCGTCAGCACGTTGCACTTGCCGGCCAGATAGTTGGCGACGATGTCGGCGACGCGTGTCGCCCTCGACGATCTCGTAGTTGATGTGGTTGGTCTCGAAAAAGTCCTTGGCGTTCGGCTCGGTGGTCGTGCCCTTCTGGACGCAGACCTTGCTGCCGTCGAGCTCGAGCGCCGAGGTGGCGTTGCGGCTCTTGGGCACCAGGAACGCCTGGCCGTCGTAATAGGTGACGCCCGGCGAAGACGAGGTTCGAAGTCCTCCTCGCGGCCCAGGGTCCAGGTCGAGTTGCGCGACAGGACGTCGATCTTCTTGTCCTTGAGCGCGTCGAAGCGCTCGGAGGCCGACAGCGGCACGAACTCGACCTTGGACGGATCGTTGAAGATCGCCGCGGCGAGCGCGCGGCAGAAGTCGACGTCGAAGCCGGTCCACTCGCCCTTGTCGTCCTTGATCGAGAAGCCGGCGAGGCCCTGGCTGACGCCGCAGACCAGCTTGCCGCGGTCCTGCACGGACTTGAGCGTCTGGGCGTCGGCCGCGCCGACGGCGGCGAACGCGATCGCCGCGGCGGCGGCGAGAAACGGTTTGATCATGCCCATGGCCAGCCTCGAATGTTGTCTCTGTGCCGCGACTCAGAGCGCCACGGCCTGCTTGATGATGACCTTCGTTCCGACCGGCACGCGATCGTAGAGGTCGATCACGTCGTCGTCGACCAGGCGGAAGCAGCCGGACGAGACGGCGTGGCCGATCGTCTGCGGCTGGTTGGTGCCGTGGATGCGATAGATCGTATGGCCGAGATACATCGCCCGGGGCCCGAGCGGGTTGCCCGGGCCGCCCGCCATGAAGCGCGGCAGATAGGGCTGGCGCTCGATCATCTCCGGCGGCGGGCGCCAGTCGGGCCATTCCTGCTTGCGCGAGATCTTTTCGACGCCCTGCCACTGGAAGCCGTCGCGTCCGACGCCGATGCCGTAGCGGAGCGCGCGGTTGTTCGGCTGGACGAGATAGAGGAAGCGGTTGTTGGTGTCGATGATGATGGTGCCCGGCGGCTCGGTGGTGCGGAAGAACACCTCCTGCCGCTCGTAGGCGCCGTTGAGCTGGTTCTCCTCGGGCGTCGGCACGTAGCCGGGCTGATCGACCACATTCATGTCGACCTGCTGGGCGGTCGCGAAGACGCTGGGAAGGAACGCCGACGCCGCGACGATCGCCGCCGCGGCCGCCCGCGCCAGAAAAGCCATTCTTACGTTCATGTCCGCTCCATCATGGAGGTGAAGGTCCGGCGCTTCACGCCTTCTTCTGGCCGCAGCGCTCATACACCGAGGTGCCATAGCGCGCCGCGTTGTCCGGGTCGACCCAGTTCGTCGTGAAGGAATTGGGGTCGACGTTGGTGACGATCCGGTCGTCGGCCGTGCCGGCGTCGCCGGGCGGTCCGAGGTAGGTCTGTCCGTCCGGGCCGGCCTTCAGCACCAGTTCCGACAGGTCCGCCTGGTCGGCGAGGTTCATCATGACGCCGCCGTTCGGGCCCTTGGCGATGACATAGGGCTTGTTGCACTGGGCGGCCGCTTCTTTGATCGTGCGCGTGCGATCGGTGTCGCGGTGATAGGCGGCGAAGCCCCATTTGCCGACAAGCTGATCGGGGCTGATGCTCGCCGCCGCGGCGGCGGGCGGCGGCGGCGGCTCGGTCGCGCAGCCGGCGAGAAGCGCAACTGCCGAGACCCGCGAGCGCAAGCGCTCCGGTGCGAAATGCATTGGCCATTGGCGCCCCCTCGATCTTTGTCAGCCGAGGCTTGCGCCGCGAATCGCCGCATAGTCCGCCAACCCTATGGAAGGGGCTTGCTAGCAAACGGCCCATAGCCGGTCAATCGACCGGAGACCGGCGCCAACAGGAGTTTTTCGGGGTTCTTCGTTTGCGCGGGCGGCGGCTTGCCGCCGCGGCGGCGCCACGCCTAAGGAGGGGCGCGAAAGCTCGGGCCGGTGGCGAAATATCCGCCCGGAAGCCGATGGAGACCGTCATGCTGTCCGCCGCCGAAAGACAGAAACGTCAGAGCATCATCGACGCCTGCCGTTCCATGAACGCGCTCGGCATCAACCAGGGAACGTCGGGGAACATCAGCCTCAGGGACGGCGAGGGCTTCCTGATCACGCCGACGAGCATGCCTTACGACGAGATGCAGCCCGAAGACATCATCGCCATGCGCTTCGACCGCACCGTGGTCGGCAATGGACGCCCGTCGACCGAATGGCGCTTCCATCTCGACATTTTGCGCGCGCGGCCGGAGGTGAACGCGGTCGTCCACGCCCACCCGATCTACAGCACGACGCTCGCGATCCTCGAGCGCGACATTCCGCCGCTGCATTACATGGTCTGCGCCGCAGGCGGCGACACCATTCGCTGCGCCCGTTACGCGACGTTCGGCACCCAGGAACTCTCCGATCACGCGCTTCAGGCGCTCGACGGACCGGAAAGCGTGCCTGCTCGCCCATCACGGCCTCATCGCCACCGGCGACAGCCTGCGCAGCGCAATGTGGCTCGCCGTCGAGGTCGAGAACCTCGCCCACCAGTATCTCAATTGCCTGCAGCTTGGCCGGGAGCCGCCTCTGCTGACGCCCGAGGAAGTCGCGAACGTGGCCGAGCGGATCTCGAATTACGGGCTTTATTCCGCGCCGAAATGACGCCGGGCGGCAAAGCGGGACGAGGCGTCAGCCGGCGCCGGCGGTTCGTTGGTTCGGAAGGGGAATGGGAGCGAGCGCGTCGATCTCGAGGCCGTTCGGCAGCATGATGACGGACTGCGGACGGCGCTGGCATTCGAGCATCGCGAAGCGGATCGCTTCGTTCCGATTGACGAACAGCCCTCCGCACAAGTTTCGCGCATCGCGCACAACCCATCGCCCGCTGCGGTCCTGGCCGACGAACAAAGGCGCGCGGACCGCCGTGGCCGTATCGATGACTTGTCGCTGGATCATGGCGGTCTCCTCGTTTGACCGCGCGGCCCGAAAGCGATTTTTGCGGATCGCGAGCCATTCCCGCGGTCGTCTCCGGGAAGCGCTCGAGGACTTTGTTGAAGAGCCGGCTCGCTTTTTGAATCCCGCCCTTCCCCGTGAGAGGGGTCGAAATCAAGCGGGAACGCCGACCAGAAGTTGAGCGATCAGGCCGAAGCCGAGCGCGATGACGAGCAACAGACCGAGGCGTGCGAACATTTGCGATGGCGCGGGCGGCTCGTGATCGCTCTCGGCCTGAAACGCCGTGGCGGCGGCCGGCCGCAAGACGCGACGTTCCGCGTGGCTGGACGTCCCGTAGAGAATGTCTCGCATAAGGCGAACTCCGAGGTCTTATCGCCGCGCATTATCGGTCGCGTGCGGATAAGCATTCGAGAGCGAATCGCACGCCGCGACGTAAGCGTTTCGTTAAATTCCGGACGGCGGACGAGCCTTGCCGCGATCCGAAGACTCCGCAAATCTCTGGCGAAAGGCGCAGCAGGTCAGCGGAAAGGGTCGTCGGTCTCGAGGAATTCGGTGACGTAGCGCCGGAGTCCGTCCTCGAGCGACGTCGAGGGCGCGGCAAATCCCGCCGCCCTCAGCTTATCGATGGACGCACACGTATAATATTGATACTTGTCCCGCAGTTTATCGGGCAGGTCGATGAATTCGACGTCAGGCGCGGCGCCCAATTCCTGAAACAGAATGGTCGCGACGTCGAGGAACGTCCGCGCAACCCCTGTGCCGGCATTGTAGAGGCCTGACCGCGCGGCCGGATCCTGAAGCGCCCAAAGCGTCGCATTCACGCAGTCGCCGATCCAGACGAAGTCGCGCGACTGGCCGCCGTCAGGATAGTCCGGGTTTTCCGATCGGTAGAGGCGCGCGCGGCCAAGCTCGCAAATCTGCGCGTACAGTTGGACGGCGACCGAGCGCTGCTCGCCCTTGTGGTACTCGTTGGGTCCGTACACGTTGAAGAACTTGAAGCCCGCCCAGCGCGGCGGACTGGGCAAGCCCGTCTCGACCGCGCGCGCCACCCAGCGGTCGAAAAGATGCTTGCTCCAGGCGTAGGGGCTCAACGGCCGCAGGCGCGACAGGTAGTCCGAATCCGAACGATCCTCGAACCCCGACCGGCCGTCGCCGTAGGTTGCGGCTGAGGACGCGTAGACCAGCGGAATGCCCTCCGCGGCGCAGTGGCTCCAGATGTCGATGGACAGCCGCAGGTTGCTTCTGACGAAGGTATCGACGTCGGTTTCCGTCGTCGACGAAATGCCGCCCATGTGGACCACGCCGCGAATCTTTCCCCTAAAGCGCGCGAGGAAATCGGCAATCGCCTGCGGTTCGACGATATCGAACAGCCGGCGTTTGGAAATGTTTCGCCACTTGACGTCGCTCGAGCCGAGACGGTCGCTGATGACGACGTCGGCGTCGGCCTCTTCGAGCGCAGCGGCGATGTTCGAACCGATAAAGCCAGCTCCTCCCGTAATCAGATGCATACAGCCGTCCTAGCGCGCCTCGGCGCCATTCGGCGCGTTTCGCGCTCCGTATGAGATTTGCGCGCCATCAGATTTACGGGGCCCGAGGCCGGAGCGGGTCGGCCGAATCTCGACTATCTCCCGGGATGATCGCACAGCCAAATTAACGCAAACCCACTTTCTTGCGCAAGTCTTTCGTAAAAAGGTGTGTGAATGCATCGCATAGACGGAAAGTCCGCGCAATTCCCCGGACCGCTCTGGGGCGTAAATGAAAATTTCGCGGCCGGCCGCGCCGTTTGCGGTGTATTGGGGGCCTGGAATACACGCTGTCACGCGCCAAGCGCGTCCGCAAGCGAAAGAGGCGTCGACATGCAGGGATTGGACCTTTCTCCGGTCGGACTATTTCTCGCGGCGGGCCTCGTCGGCAAGGCGGTGATGGCCGTCCTGTTCGTCGCCTCGCTCTGGTGCTGGGTGCTGATCGTCGAAGGCGTCGTTTCGGTCGTCCGGCTTGCGCCGGGCCGTCGGCGTCGCCGCGCGCGGGAGGCGCGATCGCCGCTCCGCTCGCCGGCGTCGTCGCCGCGGGCGAGGAGGAGGCGCACCGGCGCATTCCCGGCGAGACGGTCGAGCGAGGTCGCGGGCGCGCATCGCCGACGGCATGGCGCGCGCGGCGCGCGAACTCCTCACCCGCGCCGAGGGCGGCCTGCCCAATCTCGCGGTCATTTCCTCGGTTGCGCCGTTCGTCGGCCTGTTCGGCACGGTCTGGGGCATCATGTCGAGCTTCGCGGCGATCTCGCAGGCGAACGACACGAGCCTCGCGACCGTCGCGCCCGGCATCGCCGAAGTCGCTCGCGGCGACGGCCTATGGGCTCGCCGCGGCGATCCCCGCCTCGATCGGCTACAACCGCATCGGCGCCGCCTTCGCGCGCCTCGGCCAGGACGATGGCGTCGTTCGTCGAGGAGCGCGCGATCGAGCTCATCTCCCGCCCGGCCGAGGTCGCGCGCGACGCGAGCCCACGCCGCCGCAGCGAGGCGCCGCTGATGGCGAGTCGCTCGATGGCCATGAACCCGCGGAAAGTCGGCGAGGGCCTTTACCAGCCGCTGGCCGAAATCAACGTCACGCCGCTCGTCGACGTGATGCTGGTGCTGCTGATCATCTTCATGGTGACGGCGCCGATGCTGGCGGCCGGGATCAAGGTCAACCTGCCGGGCGCCAAGACGGCCCAGCCGCTCGAAGCCAAGGACCCGGTGATCGTCGCCGTGACCAGGGACGGGGCCGTGTCGGTCGGCAACGACGTCGTGCAGCGTGACAATCTCGTCGCCGCCGTCAGGGCGCGGCTCGCCGATTCGAACGGCGTCGTACAGTTGCGCGGCGACCGGGAGGCGGCCTACGGCGACGTCGTATCGGTGATGGACGACCTCGCCGCGGCCGGCATGAACCATATCGCGATCGTCGCGAGCGGCCGGCGCGCCGCCGCCGCCCCTGCGGAGCCAGCCAAGCCGTGATGGCCGTTGCGCTCGGCGGGCGCGCCGGGCGCCCGCCGAGGTTTCAGGCGTCGGGGCTGCGACCGGAGGTCGTCGCGCTGCGTCCGGCCGCGCTCCCGGTCGAGGCGCGAGGCGCCGCGCCCCCTTCCATTCAATTCAACGGGACGACCGCAGGCGTCCGCTTCGGTCGAGGCGCTGGGCCGTTCGGTCGCCGATCCACTGCACGGCGCAGACGAGCGCAATCAGCACCAGCACGACGACGATCATGACGTCCGTCTCGAATCGCTGGTAGCCGTAGCGGATCGCCATGTCGCCGAGTCCGCCAGAACCGACCGCGCCCGCCATCGCGGACGCGCCCACGAGGGTCACGAGGGTGACCGTGAATCCGGAGATCAGTCCCGGCAGCAACTCCGGAATGAGCACTTCGCGGATGATCGTCCACCGGTAATGGGGACTCTCGAACGCCGCCGCTAGACGGCTGCCGACTGCCACGCTCGGGAGAGCCGTCACTTACGCCTCGCCGGCGCCGAGCAGGCGGTCGAGGATACGCTTCCTCGAGCGCGCCGAAACCCGGCGCCGCCGCGGTGGCGCGGGCGGGGCAGCGCGACGGCGAACGTCGAGCGCGATCGCGCCTTGTTCGATCAGCACGATGCGGTCGGCGAGCGCCACCGCTTCGGCGACGTCATGGGTGACGAGGACCGCGGTGAAGCCTTCGCGGCGCCAGGCCGCCTCGAGCAGCCGCTGCATCTCGATCCGCGTCAGCGCGTCGAGCGCGCCGAGCGGCTCGTCGAGGGCGAGGAATCGCGGGCGGCTGACCAGCGCCCGCGCCAGCGCGACGCGCTGCTTCTGCCCGCCGGAGAGCGACCGACGGCCAGTCCTTGGCGCGGTCGGCGAGGCCGACCGAGTCGAGCGCTTCGAGCGCCCGCGCCCGGCCCGCAGCGCGAGCGCCGGTCCGCGCCGAGGCCGACCTCGACATTGGCGAGCACGCTCGCCCAGGGCAGCAGCCGCGGCTCCTGGAACATGACGCGCGCGACTGCGCGCGGATCAGTCTCGGCGCGTTCGCCGACGGCGATGCGGCCTGCGTCGGCGCGTCGAGGCCGGCGAGCAGCCGCAGCAGCGTGCTCTTGCCGCAGCCGCTGCGGCCGACGACGGCGACGAATTCGCCCGGCCGACACGTGGAGGTCGAGGCCCGCGCAGCACCGGCTTCGCGCCGAACGTCTTGGCGAGGCCGCGCGCCGTGACCGACGCGCCGCGCTCGGCGTCGGAAGGAGCTGGTATCGACCTCCGCTGCGGCCGTGGCCGGAAGAGCCATCGCCGATCAGCCTCCGATGCAAGGCCGGGCGCCAGGGAAGGCAACGCGCGTTCGAGCGCACGCACCACCACGTCGGCGAGCTTGCCGAGCAGCGCGTAGATGAGGATCGAGAGCACGACGACGTCGGTCATCATGAACTCGCGCGCCTGCATCGCCATGTAGCCGACGCCGGATTGCGCGGCGATCGTCTCGGCGACGATCAGGGTCAGCCACATCACGCCGAGCGCGATAGCGCAGGCCGACGAAGATCGACGGCAGCGCGCCGGGCAGGATCACGCGGCGGAACAGCGCGGCGCGCGTCCATGCCGTAGCTTCTGCGCCATTTCGATAAGCTGCGGATCGACCGAGCGCACGCCGTGCAGCGTGTTGACGTAGATCGGGAAAGAACACGCCGAGCGCGACGAGGAACAGCTTCGCCCCCTCGTCGATGCCGAACCAGACGATGACCAGCGGAATCAGCGCGAGGTGCGGCACGTTGCGGACCATCTGCAGCGTCGAGTCGCTGAAGGCCTCGCTGAGCTTGCGACAGGCCGTTGGCGAGGCCGAACGCGAGGCCGATCCCGCCGCCGACGACGAGGCCGGCCATCGCGCGCAGAAAGCTGATCCCGATGTTGCGCCGGCAGTTCGCCGGAGCGGGTCAGCCGCCAGGCCGCGGCGAGCACCGACGCGCGGCGACGGCAGCAAGGTTTCCGACACATAGCCGAGGCTGCGAGCCGGCCTGCCACAGCGCGAGGATCAGCGCGGGAACGATCCATCCAGAGGCGGCCGCTGTGAGGCCGGCAGAGAGGCTCCGCGTGGAAGCGCCGCGCATCGGCTTGACGTCGGGGACGGAAAGCGGACTTACTGCGTCGGTCATGATCGACCTCCTGCGGGATCGAAAGAGCGTGCGGCGGCCGTTGGGAGGCTCGTCGGCCGCCGTCGCCGGCGTCATTCGGCGGCGACCGCCGGCTTAACGCGCCGACGCCGTACTCGCCGGGCGGCGACCCGTGGCTGAAGCGACCCGTCGGACGCCGATGCCGAGTTCGGGGAACAGGAGTTCGGCGACCTTGTAGGCCTCCTCGAGATGGGGATAGCCGGAGGCGATCACGGTCTCGATCGCCGAGCGCCTGGTATTCGCGCAGCCGCGCCGCGACCGTCTTCGGATCGCCGACCAGCGCCGTGCCCGCGCCGCGTCGCACGAGGCCGATGCCCGCCCAGAGATTGGGCGCGATCTCGAGCGCCTCGCGGCTGCCGGCCGCGTTGCAGAGCGATCATCCGCTTCTGTCCGACGGAGTCCGATTCTCGGACGAGCTTCCTCTGCGCCGCGGCGATCGCCTCGTCGGAGAGATTGGCGATCAGCTTGTCGGCGACGCGCCACGCCTCCTCCTCGGTCTCGCGCACGATGAGGTGCATGCGCAGGCCGAACTTGACCTCGCGGCCCTTGGCGCGCGGCGCGGGCGCGCACGTCCTCGATCTTCTCGCCGACCTGCTCGAGCGGCTCGCCCCAGGTCAGGTAGACGTCGGTCTGCGCGGCGGCGAGCTCGTGCGCGGGCTCGGACGAGCCGCCGAACCAGACGGGCAGCGGCTGCTGCACCGGCGGGAACAGCAGCCGCGCGCCCTTCGACCTTCTGGTAGCGGCCCTCGAAATCGACCGTCTCGCCCGCCAGCAGCCGGCGGAAGATCGTCAGGAACTCGGCGGCGTGCGCGTAGCGCTCGTCATGCGACAGGAAGATGCCGTCGCCCGCGAGCTCCTTCGCGTCGCCGCCGGCGACGAGATTGACGAGGAAGCGGCCGTTGCTGATGCGGTCGAGCGCGGCGGCCTGGCGCGCCCAGTGGGTCGGCGTGGCGAGGCCGGGCCGCAGCGCGGCGAGAAACTTCAGGCGCTCGGTGTGCGGCGCCAGCGCCGCCGCGGTGATCCAGGGATCCTCGCAATGCGAGCCGACGGGGATCAGCACGCCGCCGAAGCCGAGCCGGTCGGCGGCCTGGGCGATCTGCTTGAGATAGGGGAAATCGGCGGAGCGGTTGCCGACGTCCGATCCCGAGATAGGAGCCGTCGCCGCTGACGGGAATGAACCAGAAGATGTCGAGCGGCTTTGCGGGCTCCGTCATGCGGAGGACTCCTTGATGGTGTTGCTTCAGGAATTGGACTTGCCGTCCCAGACGATGTCGCGCACCGCGATCGGCCGACGGGATGAGGCCGAGGCGCTGGAAGCGGTCGGCGACGCGCCTGCTGCTCGGCGACGACCTTGTCCGTCAGCGGCCGAAGGCGAATTCGGCGCGGTCGACGGAGCGCTTCTGCGCGGCGAGGTCGACGCCGCTGGCCTCCGAGAAGAGCCTGGCGGTCTCGTCGCGATGATCGGCGGCCCAGGCGGTCGCCGCGGCGATCTCCTGCGTTGATCGCGGTCGACGACGTCGGCGTGCGCGGCCAGGAAATCGCGTGTTGGCGAGGAAGAAGCTGTTCTGCCGGCTGACATTCGGATCGATCGGCAGCGGCCGCGCGTTCTGCTTGAGCTCGGCGATGGCGAAGAAGGGGTCCCAGATCGACCAGGCGTCGACCGCGCCGCGCGAGAAGGCGCTCGCCGCGTCGGCCGGCGCGAGATAGACCGGGGAGATGTCGCTCCAGGCGAGGCCGGCGCTTTCGAGCGCGGCGACGAGGAGATTGTGCGCGCTCGAGCCCTTGGCGACGCCGACTTTCTTGCCTTTGAGGTCGGCGAGCGACTGAATGGGCGGAATCCGTCGGCACGACGATCGCCTGTCCGTCGCCGCGCGCCGGGATCGCGCCGACGTAGCGGATCGCAGCGTGCGCGGCCTGGGCGAAGATCGGCGGCGCATCGCCGGTGTAGCCGTAGTCGACGGCGCCGGCGTTAAGGGCTTCGAGCAGCGGCGGCCCGAACGCGAACTCGACCCATCGTACGGATACGCCCTGCGGCTCGAACCGCTTCTCGAGTTGCTGGCGCGCTCTCACGACCAGCAGGACCGAGGTCTTCTGATAGCCGATCCGCACCTCCTTCAGCGGCGCCGGCGCCGCGACGGCGAGGCGCGGCGCGGAGAGGCCTAACGCGGCGGTCATCAGGAGGAAGGATCGTCGGTTCATGAGGTCAGCACTTTCGCAGGCCGCTTTGGCGCTCGTTGCCAAAGCTTCTTCGCAACGCCATCCCGTGGAGCGGATGCCGGTCAGCGCGGCCGTGTTGCATTTAAATAATGTCTATCATAGTAGTCAACTAACTTGTCGCACCGAGCGAAGGAGCCTGTCCCAAAAATGCGAATCACGACAGAAGAAGCGTTCGTGAAAGTTCTCCAGCGGCACGGGATCGATCAGGCGTTCGGGATCATTGGGTCGGCGTTCATGCCGATCTCGGATCTCTTCCCCAAGGCGGGGATCACCTTCTGGGACGTCGCGCACGAGACGAACGGCGGGCTGATCTGCGACGGCTATACCCGCGCGACCGGCCGGATCGCCATGGCGATCGCGCAGAACGGCCCCGGCGTCACCAACTTCGTCACCGCGGTCAAGACGGCCTACTGGAACCACACCCCGATGCTGGTCGTGACGCCCCAGGCGGCGAACAAGACAATCGGCCTCGGCGGCTTCCAGGAGGTCGATCAGATGGCGATGTTCCGCGACACCGTCGGCTATCAGGAGGAGGTGCGGGACGCCTCTCGCATCGCCGAGGTTCTCAACCGCGTGATCCAGAAAGCCAAGCGCCTGTCGGCGCCGGCGCAGATCAACGTGCCGCGGGATTTCTGGACGCAGGTCGTCGACATCGAGCTGCCGCCGCTGATTGAGCTCGAACGCCCGGCGGGCGGGGAAAAGGCGGTCGCCGAGGCCGCTGCGCTGCTTTCCGCGGCGAAATTCCCGGTCATCCTCTCGGGCGCAGGCGTCGTGCTCGCGGACGCCATTCCCGACCTCGTCGCGCTCGCCGAGCGGCTCGATGCGCCGGTCTGCAACGGCTACCAGCACAACGACAGCTTCCCCGGCTCGCACCGGCTCGCGGTCGGGCCGCTGGGCTACAATGGATCGAAGGCGGCGATGGAACTGATCGCCCGCGCCGACGTGGTGCTCGCGCTCGGCACGCGCCTCAATCCGTTCTCCACGCTGCCCTGCTACGGCATCGACTACTGGCCGCGCGAGGCGAAGATCATCCAGGTCGACGTCAATCCGGATCGCATCGGCCTCACCAAACCGATCGCGGTCGGGATCTGCGGCGACGCCGCGCTGGTCGCGCGCAGCATTCTGGCCGACGCTCTCGCCTTCCGCGGGCGACGCAGGACGGGAGGAGCGCAAGGCGCTCATTCACCGGACCAAGTCCGCCTGGCTGCAGGCGCTCTCAGGCATGGACCACGAGGACGACGACCCCGGCACGACCTGGAACGACCGCGCTCGCAAGCGCGATCCCGACTGGATGTCGGCGCGGCAGGCCTGGCGCGCGATCCAGGCGGCGTTGCCGCAGGATGCGATCATCTCGTCCGACATCGGCAACAATTGCGCGATCGGCAACGCCTACCCGACCTTTCCCAGCGGCCGGAAATACCTCGCGCCCGGCCTCTTCGGGCCCTGCGGCTATGGCTTCCCGGCCATCATCGGCGCCAAGATCGGCTGTCCGGACGTTCCCGTCGTCGGCTTCGCCGGAGACGGCGCGTTCGGCATCTCGATGAACGAGCTGAGCTCGATCGGCCGCGACGGATGGCCGGCGATCACGATGGTGGTCTTCCGCAACTACCAATGGGGCGCCGAGAAGCGGAACACGACGCTGTGGTACGACGACAATTTCGTCGGGACCGAACTCAACCCCCGCCTGAGCTACGCCAAAGTCGCGGAGGCGTGCGGCCTCAAGGGCGTCGTCGCCCGTTCGCCCGCCGCGCTGACAGAAGCACTTCGCGAAGCCTGCGCCGCGCAGAGCGACGGCGTCACGACCCTGATCGAGGTCGTCCTCAATCAGGAACTCGGCGAACCTTTTCGTCGCGACGCCATGAAGAAGCCGGTCGTCGTCGCAGGCGTGCGCCGCGAGGACATGCGCCCGCAGACATGAGGCGCTGCGCGGCGCGCGCTCGCGCGCAACAGGGCTGGTTGGCACTCTCTTGCAACGAGTGCCAACGATAGCCATGTAAGCAACATCGGAGTGCCGCCGGAAGCCGGGCGCTGGCATTGCCGATCGGCGAATCCGGCGCCGGGCGCCGGTGTGATGAGCATGACTAGGCAATATTCAGAGAGCGACCAAAAACTCAAGCGGCGCCGGGCCGCAATATGAGCGATTGGGGGCCGGATGCCGTCGGCGTGCTCAACATTGAACGAATTCTTGGGGACGGCTTGACCCGCCCCTCGGCTTGACTTCCATCGACCCTGACCATCGGGGCAACTCGCGATGCGGCGGGTAAAGCGAATCCCGCTCCGGCGCTCTCCGCGGCCGCACTCCGCGGGAGAAAGGTCGAATTGAAAATTTTCCTGCAGAGCGCCTTTCAGGACGCGCGTCTCTCATCGCCGTGGAACAGCAAACAACCCGTTCGCGAAGAACTGTTCAGCGTCGAGCGCCTCGAGGACCATGCGCGCAGTCTCGCGGTCGCGCAGATCGTGTCCTCCCGACCGACCAAGGGGCGGCTTCTGGCAAGGCGGCTCGGCGAAAATCGAGCGGTGCTGCTCGACGCCTATCGTTCCGCCGTCAAGGCGATCAACGAAGGTCGCCCGATCACCCCCGCGGCCGAATGGCTGGTCGACAATTATCATCTCGTCGAAAAGCAGATCCATGAGATTCATTCGGACTTGCCGCCGGGATACTATCGCCAGCTTCCCAAGCTCGCGGTCGGACCGTTCGCGGGCTATCCCCGGGTGTTCGGCATCGCCTGGGCCTTCGTCGCCCATACCGATAGTCGATTCGACCCCGAGATGCTGGTTCGCTTCGTAAGAGCCTATCAAGAGGTGCAGCCGCTCACCATTGGCGAGCTCTGGGCGGTTTCAATCACGCTGCGGATCGTTCTCATCGAGAATCTCGGACGCCTCGCGCAGCAGATCACCAACAGCCGCGCAGAAAGGCAGAGGGCGGACATTGCCGCCGACCGTCTGCTGGGCGAAGGCGGCCGACCAGCCGAATCCCTGGACGTCGTGCTTTCGCCGCATGAGCGCCAGGCGCTTTCGCAAGCCTTCGCCGTCCAGCTCGTGCATCGATTGCGCGACCAGGATCCGAAGATCACGCCGGCGTTGAATTGGCTCGACGAACGTCTCGCCGTTCAGGACACGACGACGGACACGGCGGTGCGCGATGTCCATCGCCAGCAGGGCGCAGCGAACGTCTCTGTTCGCAACATCATCACCAGCCTCAGCCGGATTTCCGACGCCGACTGGCAGCAACTGTTCGAGCGGCTGAGCCTTGTCGACGTCGTACTCACATGGAACAGCGACTTCGAACGCATGGATTTTCCGACGCGTACGCTCTACCGCAGCGCGGTCGAGGACCTGTCGCGCGGTTCGGGCCGTACGGAGCTCGATATCGCCAGCGCTGCGGTACAGGCGGCGAAGCAGGCGGCGGCGGCCGACGCGCCGGCGGCGGAACAGGCGCGGCGGGGGGACGTCGGATATGTTCTGATCTCCGAAGGACGCCGCGGGTTCGAAAAAACGATTGGCTATCGGCGCCCGGTGCGAAGCTGGGCGGCGCGCATCAACCGAACCGTGGGCGTCAGCGGTTATTTGACGGCGATTTCGGTTGTCGCGGTCATCCTTCTTGCCGCGGCGCTGCTCGCTCTGTTTTTTGCCGGAGTGGGCCCCGCGGGTCTTGGCCTGCTCGGCGCGCTCGGCGCCATTCCCGCCATCGACGCCGCCGTGGCGCTGGTCAATCGGGGAGTGAACGCCGGTTTCGCCGCCACGCTTCTCCCCGCCATGGATCTCGTCGACGGCGTTCCCGCGGAGCTTCGCACGCTCGTCGCCGTTCCCACGCTGCTCACAACTCCGGCGGGGATCGAAGAGCTGATCGAGCGTCTCGAAATTCATCATCTCGCGAGCCCCGAGGGCGATCTCCATTTCGCGCTGCTGACCGATTGGACCGACGCCGCGAACGAACATGTCGAAGGCGACGCCGCGCTGGTCGCAGTGGCGGCGGAAGGAATTACGCGCCTCAATCGGCGCTATGGCCCTGCGCCCGGCGGAACGCGTTTCCTCCTTCTGCACCGGCGCCGCGTCTGGAACCAAGGGGAGGCGCAGTGGATCGGGTGGGAGCGCAAGCGCGGCAAGCTCCACGAACTCAATCGGCTTCTGCGCGGCGCCGCCGACACGACGTTCATCGACGTAGGGTTGGGAACGCCCGCCGTCCCGAGCGGCGTCCGTTACGTTGTCACGCTCGATTCGGACACGCGCTTGCCGCGCGACGCCGTGCGACGCCTGATCGGCAAGATGGCGCATCCCTTGAACCGGCCGCGCCTCGACGCCGATGGCCGCCGGGTCGTCGAGGGCTACGCCGTCCTGCAGCCTCGCGTCACGCCGTCGCTTCCGACCGCGCGCGAAGGCTCGCTGTTCCAGCGTATTTTCTCGAGCGTGAGTGGAATCGACCCTTACGCATCGGCGGTCTCCGACGTCTACCAGGATCTGTTCGGGGAAGGATCCTATGCCGGAAAGGGCATCTACGACGTCGACGCGTTCGAGGCGTCGCTCGCCGACCGTGCGCCGGATTCGACCCTCCTCAGTCACGATCTCTTCGAGGGCGTGTTCGCGCGCGCGGGTCTTGCCTCGGACGTTGAGGTGGTCGAGGAATTCCCCGCCCGCTATGACGTCGGCGCCGTTCGCCATCACCGCTGGGCGCGCGGCGACTGGCAATTGCTGCCCTGGATTTTCGGGCGCGGACCGTCGCAATCCCGAACCGCGTCATCGTCGAGCGTTCTTCCGGCGATCGGCCGCTGGAAAATGCTGGACAACCTGCGCCGCACGCTTTCGGCGCCCGCCGCGGTCGTTGCGTTGCTGGTCGGCTGGACTCTGCCTATCCACGTGGCGCTGATCTGGACGCTGTTCGTCGTGCTGACCATCGCGCTGCCGACGCTCATTCCGGTGCTGGCCGCCATTCCGCCCCGTCGCTCGGGCGTGACGTTGTCGAGCCATATGCGGGCGCTCGGCCACGATGCGGGCCTTGCCTTGACCCTGTCGGCGCTGACCGTCGCGTTCCTCGCGGACCAGGCGTGGTTGATGGTCGACGCAATCGGCCGCACGCTCTGGCGCCTTGGCGTCAGCCGACGCCATCTTCTCGAATGGACGCCGGCTGCGCAGGCGGCAATCGGTCCTCGCCTCGACCTGACGGGCTACGCGTGGCGAATGACGGGCGCGATCGTCATCGGCGCGGTCGCGGCGCTTGTCGCGCTGACGTCTCGCCATGGAGCCTGGCCGGTGGCGCTTCCTTTCGCCGCGCTCTGGCTGGCGTCGCCCGCAGTCGCGCGCTTTGTCAGCTTGCCGGCCGCCGCTGCCTCCCGTCGGCCGCTGAGCGATGCGGATGCGCAGGCGCTGAGGCGGACCGCCCGCCGTACCTGGCGGTTCTTCGAGACCTTCGTCACGCCGGCCGACAATATGCTGCCGCCGGACAATTTCCAGGACGATCCCGCGCCCGCGGTCGCGCATCGAACCTCGCCGACCAATATCGGCCTCTATCTGCTTTCGGTCGCTTCGGCGCGGGAGTTCGGCTGGATCGGAACCGGTCAGGCGATCGGCCGGCTGGAGGCGACGCTTGCGACGATCGCCCGCATGCAACATATGCGCGGTCACCTCTTCAATTGGTACGACACGCGCGACCTTCGGCCTCTCGAGCCGAGATACATATCCACGGTCGATAGCGGCAATCTGGCAGGACATCTGATCGCGCTCGCCAATGCCTGCGAAGCGTGGAGGGATCATCCCCTCGACGCTGGGCGGCGCCTCAGGGGCGTCGCCGACGCGCTCGACATCACCCGCGCCGAATGCGCCCGCTTGCGCGACGGCCGCCAGACCCAGACCGTGACCCTGCATCAGCTCGACGAAAGCCTGGCCGTGGTCTCATCGGCTTTGCAACAGGCCCCGCTGTCGCCCGTCGATTGTCAGGCGGAGCTTGCCGGCCTTCGCGTCAAGGCCGAGATCATGGTCGACATCGCGAGCGCGATCGCGATCGAGCGAAGCGACGGGCCGAGCGCGGATACGCTGCTTTGGGCGCGCGCCGTCCTGAGTTCGATCGACGCCCATGGCCAGGATCTCGCGCAGGACGCAAAGGCCGCCGGCGCCCAACGCGAAAGGCTGGCCGTTCTGGAAGGCGCCGCGCGGTCGATGGCGCTTGCGATGGAGTTCGGCTTCCTGCTCGATGCCGACCGGCAATTGCTGTCGATCGGATATCTCGTCAACGAAGGCGTTCTCGATCACAACTGTTACGATCTTCTGGCTTCCGAGGCGCGGCTCGCCAGTTTCTTTGCGATCGCCAAAGGCGACGTTGCGGCGAAGCATTGGTTCCGCCTGGGCCGCTCCGCGACGCCTGTCGCCCATGGCGCCGCGCTGATCTCCTGGTCGGGATCCATGTTCGAGTATCTGATGCCGGCGCTCGTCATGCGAGCCCCGGCGGGAAGCCTGCTCGAACAAACAGACCGACTGATCGTCGGCCGGCAGATCGCCTACGCCACGAAACTCGGGCTGCCATGGGGCATATCGGAATCCGCCTATAATGCCCGAGATCTGGAACTAACCTATCAATATTCCAATTTCGGCGTTCCCGGCCTTGGGCTGAAACGCGGCCTTGGCGAAGAGAGGGTCATTGCGCCCTACGCGACCGGTCTCGCCGCGATGGTCGAACCTCGGGCGGCGGTCACGAATCTCGACCGTTTGGCCGAAATCGGGGCGCAAGGCCGATATGGCTTCTACGAGGCCTTGGACTTTACGCCCGCGCGCGTTCCGGAGGGGCAAAGCGTCGCGATCGTCCACGCCTTCATGGCGCATCATCAGGGCATGACGATCGTCGCGATCGCCGACACTCTGCTGGAGGGCGCAGTGCGGACGTGGTTCCATGCCGAACCGATCGTCAAGGCGACCGAACTGCTTCTGCAGGAGCGCATGCCCCGCGATGTCGCCGCGACCCGTCTTTGGGCCGCGGATGTGAAGTCGGCTGCCGCCGCCCGCAACGTCGAACCGTTCGGCGGTCGGCGGTTCGCTTCGGCGCAACAGGCGACGCCCGCCACGCATTTGCTCTCCAACGGCCGCTACGCGACGATGCTCACCGCGGCTGGCTCGGGATACAGCCGCTGGTGCGATATGGCGTTGACGCGTTGGCGCGAGGACGCGACTTGCGACAACTCGGGCTTCTACATCTATGTCAAGGACCTGCGCACCGGCGTGGCGTGGTCGGCGGGATTGCAGCCGACCGGCGTCGAGCCGGATGACTATCACGTCGCCTTCGACGAAAACCGCGCCGAGTTCACACGAAGCGACGGCTCGCTGACGACGACTTTGGACGTCATCGTCTCCGCAGAAGACGACGCGGAAGTTCGCCGGGTCTCGATCACCAATTCCGGAACCCGCGCGCGCGATATCGAGATCACCTCCTACGCCGAGCTCGTGCTCGCGCCCCAGAGCGCCGACATCGCGCATCCGGCCTTCTCGAAGCTTTTCGTCGCCACGGAATACCTGCCCGATGTCGGGGCCATCGTCGCCACGCGGCGAAAGCGGGCGCCGAGCGACCCCGAGATCTGGGCCGCGCATTTGACGGTGATCGACGGCCAGGCTGTCGGCGCGCCGGAATTCGAGACGGACAGAGCGCGATTCCTCGGTCGCACCCATACCGTCCGCGCGCCGATCGCGATCATGGATAGCCGGCCGCTCTCGAACTCGATCGGAACGGTCCTCGATCCGATTTTCTCCATCCGCCGACGCATTCGCGTTGCGCCGGGGGCGATGGTTCGCGTCGCCTACTGGACGATCGCGGCGGGTAGCCGCGAGGCGCTTCTCGACGGCGTCGACAAGCATCGCGACGCCACCGCGTTCACACGCGCCTCGACGCTCGCCTGGACGCAGGGCCAGGTGCAGTTGCACCACCTTGGCGTCACGGCAGGCGAAGCGAGCCTGTTTCAAAGGCTTGCCGGGCATGTGATCTATGCCGCGTCGGCGATGCGGCCATCCTCGGACACGATTCTGCGGGGCGCCGGCGCGCAGTCGGGCCTGTGGGGCCAGGGCATCTCCGGGGACCTGCCGATCGTTCTTCTGCGCATCGCGGACATCGAAGACATCGACATCGTCCGAGAGCTTCTGCAGGCGCACGAATACTGGCGGATGAAACAGCTCGCGGTCGATCTGGTCATCCTGAACGATCGCCAATCCTCCTATGTCCAGGAACTTCAGATCGCGATCGAAACTCTGATTCGGGCAAGCCGCTCGTCGCCGCTGCCGGGGACGGAGCACCATCCGGGTCGGGTGTTCCTGTTGCGCGCCGACCTGATCGCAGCCGAGACGAAAGATCTTCTGGCCTCCGTCGCGCGGGTCGCCCTCGCCGCCCAGCGCGGCAGATTGTTCGAGCAGCTCGAGCGCATTGTGGAGCCGGAAACGACCGAGAAGGACGCGCCGAAGCCAATGGCGCGCCGATGGAGGGCGCCGGAAAGGGCGCGCGCTCCCGACCTCGAGTTCTTCAACGGACTTGGCGGCTTCGCACGAGACGGACAGGAATATGTGACCGTCCTGGGACCGGGTCAGTCGACGCCTGCGCCATGGATCAATGTCGTCGCCAACCCCGCGTTCGGATTCCACACGGGAGCCGAGGGCGGCGGCTACACATGGTCGCTCAACAGCCGGGAAAATCAGATTACGCCGTGGTCGAACGATCCGGTCAGCGATCGTCAGGGCGAGGCGTTCTACCTGCGCGACGACGACACCGGCGACCTTTGGACTCCGACGGCGCTCCCGATCCGCAACCCCGCGGCGACCTATGTCGCCCGTCACGGCCGCGGATATAGCCGCTTCGAACATATCGCTCACGAAATCGCGTCCGACCTGCTTCAGTACGTGCCGGTCGAGGGTTCGATAAAGATTTCGCGCCTCGCACTGACCAATCGCTCGAGCCGGACACGTCGGCTCAGCGTGACGGCATACGTCGAATGGGTGCTCGGCCCGTCGCGTTCCGCGATGCTGCCGTTCATTTCGACCGAGATCGACGCCGCGACGGGCGCGATGTTCGCCCGCAATCTGCTGGAGCGCCAGCTTCGGCTCGCGCGTCGCCTTCGCCGATCTCCGCGCGGCTCAAACCAGCTGGACCGGCGATCGCCGCGAATTCATCGGCCGGAACGGCGCCCTTGCGAAGCCCGCCGCGCTCTCGGGCGCCGCCGCGCTCTCGAACGCCGTCGGGGCCGCCCTCGATCCGTGCGGCGCGCTCAGCGCCAAGATCGAACTGTCGCCCGGGCAGGCCGTCGAAGTCGTCTTCTTCCTCGGGGAAGCCAGGAACGAGGACGCGGCGCGCGACCTCGTCGGCCGCTATCGCGCCGCCGATCTCGATGCGGTCGAAAAGGAGGTCGAACGCCATTGGGATGAAATCCTCGGCTCGGTCGTCGTGCAAACCCCGGACCGGTCGATGGACGTCATGCTCAACGGCTGGCTCCTCTACCAGACCCTGAGCTGCCGCTTCTGGGCGCGCTCCGGTTTCTATCAGGCCAGCGGCGCCTATGGATTCCGCGATCAATTGCAGGACGGCATGGCGCTCGCGGCGGCGACGCCAAAGCTGACCCGCGAGCATCTCATGCGCGCCGCTGCGCGGCAGTTCGTCGAAGGCGACGTGCAGCATTGGTGGCTTCCGCATTCAGGGCAGGGGGTGCGAACCCATATCTCCGACGACCGTCCGTGGCTCGCCTATGCCGTCGCCCATTACGTCGAAACCACCGCAGACTTGGCTGTCCTCGACGAGCGCGTTCCGTTCCTTGAGGGCCAGGCGATCGAGCCCGGCGAACATGACAGCTTCTTCAATCCGACCGTCTCGGATGAGACCGCCACCGTATTCGAGCATTGCGCGCGGGCTCTCGACGCCTCTCTGGCTCTCGGCATCCATGGGCTCCCCTTGATCGGGACGGGCGACTGGAACGACGGCATGAACCGCGTCGGCGAAAAAGGCGCGGGCGAAAGCGTCTGGCTCGGCTGGTTCCTTCACGCGGCGCTGACGGCTTTCATTCCCATCGCCGAGGCGCGGCGGGAAACCGACAGAGCGGCGGTGTGGCGCACGCACGCCGAGGCGCTGGCGGCCTCGTTGGAAAAGGAAGCGTGGGACGGTGACTGGTATCGGCGCGCCTTCTTCGACGACGGCGAGCCGCTGGGCGCGGCGGCGAACGACGAGTGCCGCATCGATTCGATCGCGCAATCCTGGGCGGTCCTCTCCGGCGCCGCGGCGCCCGATCGGGCGGCGAAGGCGATGAGCGCGGTCGAGCGGGAGTTGATCCGGCGGGATGAGGGCGTTGCTTTGTTGTTCGCCCCGCCATTCGACAAGACCACGCAGGATCCCGGCTACATCAAGGGCTATCCGCCGGGCGTTCGCGAGAACGGCGGCCAGTACACGCACGCGGCCTTGTGGTCCGTGATGGCCTTCGCCGCGCTCGGCGAAGGCGAAAAGGCGGCGGATCTGTTCTCGTTGCTCAACCCCATCAACCATGCGCGAACCCGCTCCGACGTGCATCGCTACAAGGTGGAGCCCTATGTCGTGGCGGCCGACGTCTACGCGAGCGCGCCCCACGTCGGACGCGGCGGCTGGACGTGGTACACGGGGTCGGCCGGTTGGATGCAGCGCGCCGGGATCGAGGGCATTCTCGGGCTCAGGATCCGCGGCGCCGCCTTGCACATCGACCCCTGCATTCCCAGGAGCTGGGCGAGGTACGAAATGACGGTGCGCCGCGGCTCTTCGCGATACGAAATCGTGGTCGACAATCCGGCTGGGGTCAATCGGGGCGTGAGCTTCGCCGAGATGGACGGAGTGGAGATCGTGGGGCGGCCTCTGCGCGTGCCGATCGTCGACGACGGCGCCATTCGCCGCGTTCGCGTCCGGTTAGGATGAGAACGAGCGGCAGATGATCCCACTCACGATCCATCATCGGACCGCTTACCGCTACCGGCGGCCGGTGGAACTGTGGCCGCACCGGCTGATGCTCTGCCCGCGCGAGAGCCGCGATCTCCAGGTCATCTCCTGCGTGCTGACCGTGTCGCCGACGCCCGAGGTCACATGGGCGCACGACGTTTTCGGCAACGCCGTCGCGACCGCGGCGTTTCAGGGCGCGAGCACGGACCTCGTCATCGACAGCGTGGTGGAGCTTCGCCTCGAGGCGACGGCGTGGCCGATCTTCAGCATCGCGGCCTCGGCGATCGTCTACCCGTTCCGCTATTCGGACGACGAATGGATGGACCTCGGCGCGCTCGCCCGACAGCAATATCCGGATCCGTCCGGACGTCTCGCGACTTGGGCGCGGGCTTTCGTTTACGGCGATCAGACCGATACCCTCGCGCTGCTCAAGGACCTCAGCGCCGGCGTGTCGTCGGCGATCCGCTACCAGAGCCGGGAGGACGAGGGCGCCCAGTCGCCAATCGAAACCCTCGACCGCGGCTGGGGCTCCTGCCGGGATTTCGCGGTCCTCTTCGTCGAAGCGGCGCGCTCTCTGGGCTTCGGCGCAAGGCTCGTCTCAGGCTACCTTTTCAACCCGGATCAGATGCTTGTGGGATCGACGGACGCCGGATCGACCCACGCCTGGGGCGAAGTCTTCGTGTCGGGCGCCGGGTGGATCAGCTTCGATCCGACCAACCGCAGCGTTGGCGGCGCGAATCTCATTCCGGTCGCGGTCGCGCGCGACATCCGGCAAGCGACGCCGGTGTCGGGCGCCTATGCCGGAAGCAGCGACGCGCTCGAAAGCCTGTCTGTCGAGGTGCTCGTGACCTCCAGCGCGGCGCCCCCATGATCCCGGAGTTGGGAACAGTCTTCGCGCGTCGGCGCGTCGGATGGACGAGCCGAACTTCTCCCGCCTTGACCGAAAGCGGCGACGGTTCGCCGCGAGAGCCCGGCGCCTGCGCCGAGAGATTTGGCAAATGACATGACCCACGCTGCCATCGACTCCGCTGCTCGGCCGCGCGTTCGACCCCTTCCTGTTCGCATCGATCGACCAGGAACGGGACGATCCGGTGCTGAGCGTCGTGTCGGCGTTGGCGCGGCTCGACGTCGATCCCTGGAAAGAAGCCGCGAGCCTCGCGCGCATGCCCAGGGACCTGGCGAAAGAGCGACTGACTTTCCTCATTGCGTCCTTGCCGACCGGCGCGACGACCGGCTCATCTCCCGAGATCATCGCCGCTCGCCTGATCGCGCTGTTGCCGCAGGCGGGAAGCGTCAACACGGCCGCGGCTGCGACGCTGCGTCCCGTGGCCCGCATTCCGCTTTCCCGGCTCGTCGCCGCGGCGGCCGTTCTCGCCCTGTTGCTCGTCGGCTATTTCATCTTCACCACCCGCGCCTCCGCGCCTCAGGACACGCGCGGCGTCAGTGCGGCGACAAGCGAATCCGCCGCGCGGCGCTAGACGGCAGCCGTCATTGCGAGCGAAGCGAAGCAATCCATGCCGCCGCGGCAGGCTTCTGGATTGCTCACAGGGGGATTTTCTCGTCAAGGGTGGTGTTTGCGATGGCGTCGCGTCCTTTGGCGCTTGGCTTTCGATCCTGGGTTCGAGCCCGTTTGCGAGATTCGGCGTCGCGCCGGATCAACCTCACATTCGGTCGTCGCGTGTGGCGCGACTGCACCATGATTCCGCTTTCGGCGGCGGGGCTCGGGAGGCGAGACCATTCTTCGCATCGGCGTATTGCAGCCAAGCAATCCATCGGTTCGCCGACCCGGATCGACCGAGGTTGATCAGCCCTCGGCAGATGAGAAAAAGGGGACTTGGGTTGGCGGCGAGGTCAGGCGGATTTCATGACAGCCCCCTCGATGACGACGCCGGCGCTGGTGAATTTCCACAGCGCGACGAACAGCTTGCGGGCGAGCGCGACGATCAGCCGCTTGCGCGCGGCCTTGCCCGTCATGCCGGGCAGCCGCCGATGAAACCAACGCGCCAGCGCCGATTGCGGTTGATGTTGCAACCACAGCCAGGCCAATTGCAGCATTTTCCCGCGCAGCCGCGGATTGCCCGCCTTCGACAGGCCCTGCTCGTGCTCGAGCTTTCCGCTCCGCCAGGGCGTCGGCGCCAGGCCGGGATACGCGCCCGCCTGCCGGCGGTTGGCGAAGGAACGGCTCAGCCCTTCGGTCCAGAGCACGGCGGCGAACTCCTGCCCGATGCCCTTCAGGCTCATGAGCTGGCCGACCGGCGAAGGCTGCCTCTCGGCGGCGCAGTCGCGTCCTGGCTTCGGCTTTCGGCGAGCCGGGCGACGAGCCTGTCGCGGGCGTCCTCGACCGCCTTAATCTGATTGAGCAGCAATTCGAGCCGGTCGAGCTCGCGCTCGATCTGCGCTTTCAGATGCGCCCCGAGCGGCCGGCCGTCGCCGGTGCGCAGCTCGACGAGGCGCTTGCGGCGATCGCGGCGCAGCGGTTCATAGTCTCCCACCCCTTGCGAGAACAGCAGGCCCTTGATCCGGTCGACGTGCCGAACCCGCTCCTCGATCAGTTCGGCGCGCTCGCGGCAAATCCGCCGCTCGTCCTCGGCCTCGGGCGTCGGCGCCCGAACCATCGAGCAAACCCGGGGTTCGCCGCGCTTGAAGGCGAGCAACCCGCGCAACAGCGCCTCGCCGTCGATCCTGTCGGTCTTGGGCCGCCGTCGGCGGCGCGGCGTCGCGATCGAGGCGGGGTCGACCCCATGGCTCTCGCAGCCCTCCTCCTCGAGGACCCGATGGAGCCAGAAGCCGTCCAGCCCCGCCTCCTGGATCGTGATGATCCGATAGGTCGCCCCGGTCCGCGCGAGCGCCTTGCGCTTCAGTTCCGCCAGCAAGGCGAGCAGTCCCGAAACGTCGCCAGCCTCAATCGCGTGCTTCGACATCTTCTCGCCGGCCCCCGGCGACAGCGAGGTCACAAGCCACGTCGAACGGCTCAGTTCCAACGAAACGAAAATTGCGCCAAGCTGCGACTGGATAGCGGCAGTCTCTGTGAAAGGGCGGTCAAGCGACATCGGTCGTCTCCAGAGTGGTCGATGAGCAACCCCAGTCTGACCAAAGACCGGCCGCTATCCACCCCCCATGGAATCTTCGTCGCTACGCTCCTCGCAATGACGGCGATGGTCGAACTTCATGTCATATCGCTCTAAGGGAGGGGGCTGGCGCCGTCTCGGCTCGCGAATTGAGACTTTCCAGCAGGTTGCGACGCGCTCCGGTTCCGCCTTCGCCCGGCCTCCCTCGTTGCCGAGCGGGGCGGGCGAGAAATCTTGTCAGATCGGCGATCAGGTCTGAATCGTCTTCCGTAGCCCCGCCGGTCCAATCCTCGCGGCTGAGCGGCGTCCCGGCTCCCGAATCGGGCGTTTCCAGCGGGTTGCGGCGCATTCCGGTTCCGCGCGCTCCCTGTTCTTCCCACCCGGGCCGGGCTTGCGTGCGCCCGGGGGCAGGCTCTTGCCAAAGACAATCGGCGGGAAGGGCGGCCGGATCGGGCAGGATGTCCGACAACGGATCGCTCGAATCCGATCCGTCCAGGACAGGGGAGTCCTTTTCGGCTCCGGAAACGAGGCTTTCCAGGAGCTTGCGGCGCGCTGAAGGGCCGCGCGCGCCGCCGCAAACGCCCTGATAGCGGTCGAGTTCGCGCACGATTCTCACGACCCGGTCGACCGCCGGAAGGTTCTCGGCCGACATCGCGCCGAAGCTCACGGTGAGCGCCTCGTTCAGGCGGTTCATTTGCGTCGCGATGAACTCGCCGGTCGCCTCGGGCGCGCGCCGGGCGAAGAGGTTGCGAACATATTTGCGCAATCCCCGCTCGGAGATCCCCTCGCGCCGGGCGATCTCCGCCATCGACACGCCCCCCTTGAGCCCCTCGACGACCCGCCGCTCCCGCTCGGCCTTGGCTGGCGCGGACCTGGCTGAGCCTATCCCGTCGCGCGAGGCGGGAGAGCGGTCGGCGCAGATATTCGGATCGGAGATGGGGTCGGACACGCGCTCGCCTCGATTTCGGTCAATGAGAACAAAAATAGAACAGGCACGGGCGGGTGTCAGCGAATTGTCGGAGCGCACCAAGGATGCTCTGGCCGCCGCCAAGGCCTTTCCGGGGAACCCCGGGCTAGACTAAGCAGAGATTCGCTGCCCATCCAACGGATCGCGGGCATCCTGGGTAACATCCGACCCACAGCCAGCCGCGTTCGTTAGGCCTTTTCTATTTACGACGCCAACAAGGGTAGCGAAGCCCACACCACCGCGATCGCCTGATCAAGCGGTACGGCCCCGACATCGCCCCGCCCGACCTGTTGGTGGAGACCGCGGCGTGCGACACGGGACGGGCTTCAGCCAGCGGCGCGGCGCTCGGGCGCGGGTTCGAGGGATGAAACCTCGCGGGCCGAAGGTTGGATGTGGGGCGGCGTGTGGGGCTAAAGCTTGGAAACTAGGTTAATTCGTTGATTTATTGATCTTGATGGTGCCCAGGGGCGGAATCGAACCACCGACACTGCGATTTTCAGTCGCATGCTCTACCAACTGAGCTACCTGGGCGCCGGGCGTGCCTCAAGGGACGGGCGGCGCCGGGCTTATAGGCGCCGGGGGCGGCCTTGTCCAGACATGAGGTGACGGATTCTTGTCGTTCGGCTAAGCTTGTCTCGTGCGGCCGGCTCGCCTTGAATCGGCCCCAGTCGCTCGGGCATACCGTGCTCGGCTGCTTGTCCATTCGGCGGAGATCATGCGCATCGTTTCTTTCCGCACCCTCGTTCTCGGGTCCGCCGCCGTTGCGGCGTTTGGCGGCGCGGCTTCCGCCGCGGACCTGCCGAATGCGCCGCAAGACTATCCCGCCTTGTCGTCTGCGGCTCAGCCGGCGTGGAACCCCTGGTCGGGGCTGTCCGTCGGCGCCGGGATCTCGGCCTGGGGCGGAAAGGGCGTGAAAGGCGGCGCGGGCGGAGACGGCTTTGTTGGCTACGATCACGCTTTCGACAACGGCGTTGTCGTCGGCGTGCGGGCGACCGCCGGCTATGGACCCCTCCTGTTTGCGACGCCGCGCGGGTTCAGCACGTTCACCGGAACGGCCTATGCCGGCGGCGAGGCCACGGTCGGCTATCGCATGGGCCAACTCACGCCCTATCTGATCGCCGGCGTCGATCTCGCCCGGCCGACCCAATTCGGCGGATCGAACCCGCTCGACGCGGTCAACGCCGTCTTCTCCGGCCCCGGCGCCGTCCAGGCGGTCGGCACGGTCGGCATGGGCTTCACCTACCAGGTCGCTCCGAATTTCGCCGTCGGCATGCAGGCGCAGGTGTACAAGGCCAACAACGCCAACAACGCGCTCGCGCCTTTGCCCTATTGAGCCCTTCGGTCCTGTTGCTTTCGTCCGGGCAAAGCGCTACCCCGACCGCCTCGTTTGTTTTCCTGCCGAATGTTCCCCCCATGCCCGAACTCAGCCGCCGCGCGCTCATCGTCGGCGCAGCCATGCTTGCCGGCGCGCCCGTGATCAAGCCCGCCTTCGCCCAGAGCGACGCTCCGCAGGGCGGCGCGGCGGCGCCGTTCGGCTATCAGGACGTGGTGAAGCGCGCGCGCGACCTCGCCGCCGCCCCCTATGACGCGAACGTGCCGGCGCTGCCCGACGGCCTCGCCAATCTCGATTACGACGCCTGGCGCGACATCCGCTTCAAGTCCGAGAAGCCCTTGCTCGGCCAGCAGCTCAACGCCAACTTCCGGCTCGAACTCTTCCACCTCGGCCACCTCTACAAGCGTCCCGTCGTGGTCAACGTGCTGCGCGACGGCATCCCGGCGCCGATCCCCTATACGGCGAACCTCTTCGACTACGGGCGCAACAAGTTCGCCGCCAACATGCCGATCAACCTCGGCTTTGCGGGCTTCCGCCTGAAATTTCCGATCAACGCCCCGCACGTCTGGGACGAGGTCGTGGCGTTCCTGGGCGCGAGCTATTTCCGCTTCCTCGGCCGCGGCCAGCGCTACGGCCTCTCGGCGCGCGGGCTCGCGATCGGCGGCGGCCAGCGGCTGAACGAGGAATTCCCCTACTTTCGCGAATTCTGGATCGAGACGCCGGACCCGAACGCCGACACGATCGCCATCTACGCCCTGCTCGACGGCGAGTCGGCGACCGGCGCGTTCCACTTCGATGCTCGTTCCCGGCCAGGAGACCTATCTCGAGACCAATGTGACCCTGTTCGCCCGCAAGACGATCCCGGCAGTCGGGCTCGCGCCGCTCTCCTCGATGTTCTTCGTGGGCAAGAACGATCACCGCTTCTTCGACGACTTCCGCAGCGAGCTGCACGATTCGGACGGGCTCCTGATGCATACCGGGGCGGGCGAGTGGATCTGGCGGCCGCTCAGCAATCCCGTCGCTCCCCAGGTGTCGGTCTTCCTCGACCGCGATCCGCGGGGCTTCGGGCTCTTGCAGCGCGACCGCAACTTCAGCGACTACCAGGACCTCGAACTCGCCTACGAGCTGAGGCCGAGCTACTGGATCGAGCCGCACGACGACTGGGGCGAGGGCAAGGTCGAGCTCCTCGAGCTGCCGACCGGCGACGAGACCAACGACAACATCGTGGCGGCCTGGGCGCCGAGGGACGGGCTCGACCCTGCAAGGCCGCTGACCTACGGCTACCGGATCACCGCGCTGACGATGGATCAGACGCTGAGCCCCGGCGGGCGCACGGTTGCGACCTTCCGCTCCGCCGCGCGGGCTCTCGGCGCCGCCGAATCGCCTCCGCCGGGCTCGACCCGGTTCCTGATCGATTTCGCCGGCGGCGATCTCTCCTATTACATGAGCGACCCTTCGATGATGGAGACGGTCGCCACGACCTCGAACGGCAAGATCCTGCGGACCTTCCTCACGCCCAACGCCCACACCCGGGGCTTCCGCGCCGGCGTGGACGTGGCGGTCGATTCGGGCCAGAGCACCGATCTCCGGGTTTTCCTGCGCGCGGGCTCGAAGGCGCTCACCGAAACCTGGACCTTCCCCTGGCGGGCTTGAGGGGAGGGTAGGGGCGGGCGCTGCGATCGCGAGTCCGGTCGGCGCATTCGCCGGTCGCAGGATCGGCAGGGAGCCGGCGCGCCGCCCATAAAAAAGGGCGCCCGGAGGCGCCCTCGAAAACCCGCCCGACCCCGCGAGCGCTTACTTGATCTTGGTTTCCTTGAACTCGACGTGCTTGCGCGCGACCGGATCGTACTTCTTGAAGGTGAACTTCTCGGTCTTGGTGCGGGCGTTCTTCTTGGTGACGTAGAAGTAGCCGGTGTCGGCGGTCGATAGCAGCTTGATCTTGAGCGAGGCGGCCTTGGCCATGTCGAAATCCTTGAACGATGGACGCGGAGCCGCGCCGGAAACGGAAAACGCCCGCGGGAACCCCCGCAGGCGGATTGGCGCGCAAAATAGTCGGGCGCGAGCGCGAAGTCAAGCGGCCCGGCGCCCGAATTTGGCGCTCGCCCGCCGTTCAGGGGCATCGCCGCGGGGCGCGTCGGGCCTACTCACGTTGGGGTTGCCGAATAGCAACCGCCTGGCGGGCCGAAAATCAGGCCCTTGAGATTGGAATCGGCGTCGCTGAGAGCGAGGGATAGCCCGGCGCGCAATTGCTCAACGCGGCTTCTTCGTCACGCGGCGTCGCGCCGACCCGAACCGAACTCATGGCGCTGGGGGTCATGACTCTTGAACCTTCCGCCCCAAACCTTGACCGCAGCGCCGGGGTTCAGCAAAGCGGCTGGCTGCTGCATCAGGTTGGCGACTTCAAGAAACCTTGTCGCCAGCATGGGGTCATGTTGCGCCGCACGGTAGAACTTCGCGACGTACCAATTAACAAATCGCACTTGCGCGGTCCGCTTGCCTTCAACTCGTGGATTTTGCAGATCGCTTCCCACTGCAATTTGCCAGGGAGTATCGATGCACTGACTTGCTAATTTGAAGAATCGTCGCGCAATTCCTTGCGTGCCTTTCGCCAGGCAATCACGCAACGCCAGCGATTCGACGCAGGCCACAGTCATTCCCTGACCATAGACCGGGTCAAAACTGCACAGAGCGTCGCCAAAAACCAGGTATCCGTCTGGAAAACTAGCCAAGCTTTCGTAATGTCGTCGAAAGTTGGAATTGAATACATACGCCGTGAGTGGAGTAAGCGGTTCGCAGTTCCGGATCACGTTATATATTTCTGGTTTCTGCAAACTCCGGGCAAACTCGAGGAAGCCAGCTTCGCTGACTGGAGCATGATCGCCCATGTAGCCGCCCAAGGAAACGCTCCAACGTCCGCCCTCCTGCGCCAGGAGCACGCCGAAGCGAAATTCCGGCGAGCACGCCGACATAAGAACAAACCGTCGTCCATGCAGATACTCGATATGTGCAGGGTCGAAACGATAAAAGCGGCTCGCATACCCGACATTGACTGTGACTTGCTCCTCTACGGGCTTGGCGAAACCAAACGCATCGAGCCAAGCAGGGCTTGAGGACCCGCGGCCGCTCGCATCGACCACAAGATCAGCGTTTATCGTCTTTGCGCCGTCCGGGACAGCCCTTGATTTCACGCGAACGCCAGTCACGCGGCCGACATCGCGAGCAAAAACCGGCTCCACAACGTCATGCCGTTGCTGCACCCGGATATTGGGAAACTCGAGAAGTCGCCGCCGCACCCAGCACTCCAGCGCCGGGCGGCTCACCCCAAGCCCAAGCATCTTGCTGGGCGCATTGCGAAGATAGACGCCGTAATTAAACCAAAGCCCATCGTTGACGAGGTCCGCCGCAACCGCTCCTGCAGCAATCATTTGCTCGGTAAAGCCGGGAAACAATTGCTCAAGGACCTCACGCCCGCGCGCAAGCAAACCGTGCGTATGCCGCGCTTGGGGAACGCCTTTGCGAGGATCAGACGCATCCGGAAGCGCATCCCGCTCAAATACGGTCACTTCATCGAAATAATCCGATAACGCTCGGGCGGCCAGGAGACCGCCCATGCCCGCACCGATCACGATTGCATGCTTGCCAACGTGCGCCATCGCCTCCTCCAAGCTTGACCGGGGACAATCGGCATCTAAGGGGCATGCAAAACGCCCCCACCAACGGTGTAAGCCATCACCATCGCGCGTTTCCAGCCCCCCGGCAAGGCTGTGCGAAGACGTCTCTTGCACCGACCCCGGAACCTCCTCTTCAATTCGATCTATCCTGATGGCCTCCCTTCATTGAGGAATGCGCTATAACCGCGCAACGACGCCGAATTCCGCAACATAAACGGGGACGCCGCAAGGGGAGACGCCATGTCCGCTTCGCCGCCCGCCTATGACCTGATCCCCTTGCCCGGCGAGGGGCCGGAGGACGTCGTGGCGGGGCCGGACGGGGTGATCTACACCGGCCTCCTGGACGGGCGCGTCCTCGCCATCGCGCCGGACGACGGGACGGTCAGCGAGATCGCCGACACCGGCGGGCGGCCTCTCGGTCTCGAAGCGACGGCGGACGGGCGGCTGCTGATCTGCGACAGTCCGAAAGGCGTTCTGGAGCTGGACCTCAGGACCGGCGCGCTGAAAACGCTGGTCACCCATGATGGCGCGGAGCCGCTGATCTTTTGCAGCAACGTCGTCGCCGCGCCCGATGGAGACATCTTTTTCACCGTCTCGTCGATGCGCTACACCATCAAGGACTGGAAAAAGGACATCGTCGAGAACGTGCCGACCGGACGCGTCTATCGGCGCGCGGCGGACGGCTCATTGACGCGGCTCAAGGACGGCTTGCGCTTCGCCAACGGCCTCGTGCGGACCCGGGACGGGAAAAGCCTGATCGTCGCGGAGACGGCGGGGCATCGTCTTTTGCGTCTCGCGCTCGCCGGCGAACGGGCAGGGACAAGCGAGGTGATCGCGGCGCTCCCCGGCTTTCCCGACAATCTCGGCGCCGACGACAACGGCCTCGTCTGGGTCGCGCTCGCCTCGGAGCCGAACCCGGCGCTCGAGCGGCTGCACAAGCTGCCGCTCCTTCTGCGCCGCCCGGCGGCGCGCCTGCCCGAGACCATGCAGCCGAAACCCTCGCGCGTCGCCTGGGTCGCGGCTTACGACGAGCGCGGCCAGCCCATGCACGACTTCAAATGGACGGACGGCGCCTATGCGATGGTGACCGGCGTCTGCCGCGCCGGCCGCCATGTGTGGTGCGCCGGGCTGCATGAACGCGCGCTGATGCGCTTCGAGGCGCCGGACTGAGGGGCCGAGAAGAGGGGCGCCGAAACGATCTTGCCCGGGGTCGCCGCGGCCCGATAGGGTCGGAGGCATCGGAACCCGGAGGTCGCCCATGTATATCGCCATAAATCGCTTCAAGGTCATGAAGGGTGCCGAGCAAGCGTTCGAGCACGTGTGGCTCTCGCGCGACAGCCATCTCGACCGCGTGCCAGGGTTCCTCGAGTTCCATCTCCTGCGCGGGCCTGAGCGCGACGATCACGTGCTCTATTCCTCGCACACGGTGTGGGCGAGCAGGGACGCCTTCACCGCCTGGACGCAGTCCGAACATTTCCGCGCCGCTCATCGCGGCGCCGGCGAAAACAAGCCGCTCTATCTCGGCCATCCCGAGTTCGAGGGCTTCGAGGTGCTTCAGACGATCAGGAATCCGAGCGCGGGCGATCAGGCCGCCTGAAGGGCGCGTCCAAGGTCCACACGCGTTCGCCTCGCCGCGCAACTCCGGACGCCCTATGGGGCGGCGAGACGCCGCCCCTCCGGGCTCGCGCGGCAGGCCCGTGTTGCCACGGGAAATCAGTTGGATAATCTAAGTTCGGCGCCGGCGCAGAGCGCTTGAGGGCTCCGGATCCCGGGCCCTGAGCCCCAGCGTCTACGACCGACAAGAATCGCCGCGGGGAGGGAACCGATGCTTGGACTGATGCAGCAGCGTCCGCTTCTGATTTCAAATCTGGTCGATTACGCCGCAAGATGGCACGGGGATCGCGAGATCGTCTCGCGCGATGCGGACGGCGCCATCCATCGCTCCAATTACGCCGAGGTCGCGGCGCGGGCGAAGCGTGTGGCGACGCGCGCTCGACGCGCTCGGCCTCAAGGAAGGCGACCGCGTGGCGACGCTCGCCTGGAACGGTTTTCGCCACCTCGAGCTCTACTACGGCGTCACCTCCTCGGGACGCGTGCTGCACACGGTCAACCCGCGGCTCTTTCCCGGAGCAGTTGCATTACATCATCCACCACGCCGAGGACGCCTACGTCTTCTTCGATCCCGTCTTCGCGCCGCTGGTCGAGGCGCTGGCGCCGCGGCCTGCCGAACGTGCGGGCCTGGGTGTCGCTCAGCGATCGCGCCGGGACGCCTGCAGGTCAAGGTCAACAAACTTCTCGTCTACGAAGACCTCCTCGCGGAGGCTTCGCCCGATTACGAGTGGCCGCAGCTCGACGAGAACAGCCGCCTCGAACGCTCTGCTACACCTCCGGCACGACCGGCAACCCGAAGGGCGTGCTCTACAGCCATCGCTCGACCGTGCTGCACGCCTTCGCCGCCTGCGCGGTCGACGGCTCGGCGCTCTCGGGGCGCGATTCGCTTTCTGGTCGTGGTGCCGCTCTTCCACGCCAACGCCTGGAGCCTTCCGTTCTCGGGGGCGATGTGCGGCATGAAGCTCGTGCTGCCGGGGCCGCGGCTCGACCCCGAGAGCCTCTTCACGCTGCTGCGCGACGAAGGCTGCACCAAGTCGGGCGGCGTGCCGACGGTGTGGCTCAACTTCCTGGCCTGGATCGAGGCCAATCGCGACAAGCTCGACCTCGGGAAGCTGAAGCTGAAGACCGTGCTCTGCGGCGGCTCGGCGCCGCCGCGCGCGATCATCGAGAAGTTCCACGACCTTCTCGGCGTCTTCCTGCTCCACGCCTGGGGCATGACGGAGACGAGCCCGATCGCGACGACGGGCGCGCCGCTTTACAAGCACGCGGACGCAAGCCTCGCCGAACTCATCGACATGCAGGTCAAGCAGGGCCGGCAGGTGTTCGGCATCGAGCTCGAGCTGTTCGGCCCCGATGGCAAGGCGCTGCCGCACGACGGCGTCTCGGTCGGCGAGCTGAAGGTTCGCGGCAACTGGGTCGTCTCGGGCTATTTCAAGGGCGAGGGCGGACAGGTGCTCGACGACGACGGCTGGTTCGGCACCGGCGACGTCGCCACGATCGACCCCGACGGCTATGTCCAGCTCACCGACCGGCTGAAGGACGTGATCAAGTCGGGCGGCGAGTGGATCTCCTCGATCGAGATCGAAAATCTCGCCATGTCGCATCCGGACGTGTTCGAGGCGGCGGTGATCGCCGTCGCCCATCCGGTCTGGCAGGAGCGGCCGCTGCTGATCGTGCAGCCGCGCGCAGGGCAGGAGCCCGACCAAGGCGGCGATCCTCGATTTTCTTGGCGAGCGGCTGCCGAAATGGCAGATTCCCGAGGACGTCGTGTTCGTCGACAGCCTGCCGCATACCGCGACCGGCAAGCTCCTCAAGACGGAGCTGCGCCAGCGCTTCCACGGCCATCTCGCGGTGACCGGGTAATCGGAGGGGCGGCGCCTCGCCGCCCCCATGCTTCGTCCGGATGGACGCCGGTCTTGGACGGCCCTTCGGAGCGCGAGACGCGCTCCCTGCATTGGCGGTCGTCCGGCCGCGGCCCCGCGGTTGACTTGGCCCACGCGCGCTGCCAAGAGAAGCCGCCTGACGCGACGCCGCCGGATGCTCCCAAAACAAAAACAGAAACTTGAACTCGGTCCTCGTTCGCCGGCCGCATGCGTTGGGTCATGCCACTCCAGAGGCGGGGGACAGAATGCCGAAGCGAGCCGAAAAAAGCGCTGAGCCGCCGCGCAGCACGGTGCCGATCGATCTGGCCCTCCAGGGCGGAGGGTCGCATGGCGCGTTCACCTGGGGCGTGCTCGACCGCATCCTCGAAGAGCCCTGGCTGAAGATCGAGGCGATCTCCGGCGCCTCCGCCGGCGCGATGAACGGCGCGGTGCTGGTCAGCGGCTACATGCAGGGCGGCGCCGAGGGCGCCCGGGCGGCGCTCGACGCCTATTGGGGCACGGTGGCGGAGGCGGCGCGGTTCAGCCCGCTCCAGCGCTCGCCGCTCGACCGGCTGATGAACCGCTGGAGCCTCGACACCTCTCCGGCCTATCTCGCGATGGACCTGATGTCGCGGATGATCTCGCCCTACAGCCTCAATCCCTTCGGCCATAACCCGATCAGCGACATCCTCGAGAAGAGCATCGATTTCGCCCATCTCGGCGAGGCCTCGATCAAGCTCTTCATCACGGCGACCAACGTCCACACCGGGCGCGGCCGCGTGTTCCGCAACAAGGACCTGACCCCCGACGTGCTGCTCGCCTCGGCCTGCCTGCCGACCATGTTCCAGGCGATCGAGATCGACGGCGAGCCCTACTGGGACGGCGGCTACGTCGGCAACCCGACGATCACGCCGCTGGTGCGCGAGAGCGATGCGCTCGACGTGATCCTGGTCCAGATCAATCCGACCGTGCGCGCCGAGACGCCGCGCACGGCGAGCCAGATCCTCAACCGCCTGAACGAGATCTCGTTCAACTCGCCCCTGATGAAGGAACTGCGCATGATCGCGCTCCTCCGGCAGGCCGCCGATCCGGGCACCGGCGAGGGCGCGCGCTGGGCGCGCATGCTGATGCACCGGATCGCCACCGACAAGCTCGCCGAATACGGCGCCTCGTCCAAGCTCAACGCCGAGGGCGAGTTTCTCGCGATGCTGAAGGAGGACGGGCGGCGCGCCGCCGACGCCTTCCTCAGCGCGCATGGCGCCGACCTCGGCAAGCGGTCGACGGCCGACCTCGACGAGCTGCTCAAGGAGGTCTGAGCCGATGAGCAGTTCCGATCTCATCGGCCTTCTCGGCATCCTCGCTCGGCCTCGGCATCCTCATCTGGTTCGCCTTCAAGGGCTGGAGCGTGCTTCTGCTCGCGCCGATCGCGGCGGTCGTGGCGGCGCTGTTCGGCGGCGAGCCGTTTTCGCGCACTGGACCGAAATTCTCGCGCACTGGACGCAGACCTTCATGCGCAGCGGGGCGGGATTCTTCGCCCAGTTCTTTCCGCTCTTCCTGCTCGGCGCCCTGTTCGGCAAGCTGATGGAGGATTCCGGCTCGGTCACGTCGATCGCCGACTTCATGACGCAAAAGCTCGGCGCGAAACGCGTGATCCTCGCGGTCGTGCTCGGCGGCGCCGTCGTCACCTACGGCGGCGTCAGCCTGTTCGTCGCCTTCTTCGTCATCGCGCCGATGGCGCAGAACCTGTTCCGCGGGGCGGGCATTCCGCGCCGGCTGATGCCGGCGGCGATCATGCTCGGCACGGCGACCTTCACCATGTCGGCGATGCCCGGAACGCCCTCGATCCAGAACACCATTCCGATGCCCTTCTTCGGCACGACGCCGTTCGCCGCGCCGGGGCTCGGCATCCTCGCTTCGATCATCATGTTCGGCTTCGGCCTCTGGTGGCTGCAGCGCGAGGAGGCGGCGGCGAAGGCGAGGGGCGAAGGCTTCGGCGACGGCGCGCTGACGTCGGCCGATGGCGCTGGCGGACGACGAAACCGTGCGCGAGCGGGCGTCGACCGCGCACGAATTCGATCCGGCCGAGATCGCGCATGGCGAGATCGCGCGGGAGACGCCGCCGTTCTGCGGTCGCCGCCGCGCCGATCGTGGTCGTCATCCTGGTCAATCTGGTCCTGTCCCTGATCGTCTTGCCGCGGCTCGACCTGAGCTTCCTCGCCAGGCCGGAATGGGGCGGCGACGTCGCCGTCCGCGGTCACCGGCGTCTGGTCGGTCATCGTCGCGCTGACCTGCGCCATCCTCACCGCGCTCGCGCTCAATGTCCGGCGCATCCCGAACCTGCGCGCCACCATGGACGCCGGCGTCAACGCCTCCGCGCTGCCCGTGCTCAACGTCGCGAGCCTCGTCGGCTTCGGCGCGGTCGTGGCGGCGCTGCCGGCCTTCGCGGTGGTGCGCGACGCGGTGCTCGGCATCGGCGGCGGCCCCGCGGTGTCGCTGGCGGTCGCGACCAACGTTCTGGCCGCGCTGACCGGCTCGGCCTCCGGCGGCCTGACGATCGCGCTCGACGCGCTCGGCGCGACGTTCCTCGAGCGCGGCGGGGCAGATCGGCATGGACCCGGCGCTGCTCCATCGCGTGGCGGTGATCAGCTCGGGAACGCTCGACAGCCTGCCGCACAACGGCGCCGTCGTGACGCTGCTCGCGGTCTGCGGCTCGAACCACGGCGAGGCCTACAAGGACGTGTTCATCGTCGCGATCGGCGGCGCGCTGATCGCGCTCGCCGTGGTGCTCGTGCTCGGGTCGCTCGTCGGATCGTTCTGACCAGGCCGGACGACTTCAATATTAACCAATGAGCTGCGTTCCTATCGCTGTTTATCAGAATAATTGATACGATCGCCAAATGCGATAGGTCGGATACGTGGATGGCGGTTGCGGAGCAGGCCTTTCGAGAGCGTCGCCTTGCTCGCGAGAGGCGGCCACGCGCCATTGAATTTCAGGCCCGCAAGGGCCGCAACCCATTGAAAAGGCACGTCTTGGATGAGAGAATCCAAGGAAATCCAAAAAGTGCCCGTGACGACCTTGGCGGGCTTCAGCAATGTTGAGTTGCTGCGAGACGACGTTCGAGGCATGGCCCGCGAACCGAGGAGCGTTCCGACTGATTATCGCCGCGCAGTCATGGCACTGGGTCTCCCCGGAGATGCGGTTTACGAAAGCCGCCGAGGCGCTTTCGCCTAACGGTTCGCTCGCGGTGTTTGGACACGTCCCGGTCGCGAATGCCCACCGAGTTACTCGCTCGGTTCGAGGAGATTTACGTGCGTCGAACCGGCAATTGGGGCCCCCCACCGGAAGTTGGGTACCTACCTGATGGTCCATTCAAAGGATGGTTTGATGAATCAGGGCTATTCGGGCCGGTCGAGCACAGAAGATATCCCTGGAAATGGCGACGGACGACATCAAGCTTCACCGATTTCTTACGCACGAGATCAGAGTATGTGATGATGGAACCCGCGAAACGCGAAGAGATGCTTGGTGAGATTGCCAAGGCCATTGACGAGCAGGGCGGAGAATTTACCTTGGATTATGAGACGCATCTCTATATTGCTCGCTGTCAAACCCGCGATTGATTGTCTCCCCGAGCCCTTGCAGCCGTAATTGCGGGCGGCGCGCGTGCAAAAAGCTTCTTTGTGACCGTCGCGCACTCCGACTGATGGCCAAAGCAGCGGGCCACACCCCATCCGGCCTTCGGCCACCTTCCCCAGCAGAGCTGGGGAAGGGTTCGCGACAGAGCGCTCGACGTTACTGCACGAGCTTCGCGCGAAGGCGGGAGAATTCGTCGGCGCTGATCGAGCCCGACGCCTTCAGCGCGTCGAGCTTGGCGATCTCGTCGGCGACGCTGAAGCCGACGGCTTGTCTCAGTTCGGCGCGCGCTTCCTTCGCCTGCTCGGCGTTGCGCTGGGCCATGCTTTTCCCCTGGGTGATCAGATAGATGAAGATCGCGAGATAGGAGAACAGGATCAGCCCGATCACCCACGCCGCCTTCCCCCAGCCGGAGATGTCGTGGCGGCGGAAGAGATCGTTGGTGACCGTGATCAGGAGCCACAGCCAGACGACGAACAGGAAGATCGCCAGCGCGTCGGCCAGGAAATTCGAAAAGGTGAACCCGTCGGATACAGACAGCATCGCAATTCTCCGTTTTGAATCGAGCGCGGCCGAACGCGCGGGTCTAGTTGCGCCGCCATTTCCGGCTTTGGGGCGACGTTCGGGTCTTTCCCCTCCGTCTTCCGCAGGCTGAACCAGGTGACGTAGAGCGTCGGCAGGAAGATCAGGGTCAGGATGGTCGCCGACCAGGAGGCCGCCCATGATGGCGAAGGCCATCGGCCCCCAGAACACGGTCGGCGCGATCGGGATGAGGCCGAGCACCGTCGAGACGGCGGTCAGCATGATCGGCGTGAAGCGCGCGCTGCTCGCGTCGATCGCCGCCTGCCGCACGTCCTTGCCCGCGGCGCGCTCGGACTCGATCTGGCCGATCAGGATCACCGCGTTCTTGGTGATCATGCCGATCAGCGCCAGCACGCCGAGAATGGCGACGAAGCCGAGCGGGCGGCCCGAAATCAGGAGCGCCGCGACGACGCCGATCAGCCCGAGCGGCGCGACGCTGAGCACGAGGAACAGCCGCTGGAAGCTTCTGAGCTCGAACATCAGCACCGTCAGCATGACGAGCAGCATCAGCGGCACCATCGCCACGACCGAGGCCTGCGACTTCGCGCTCTCCTCGACCGTTCCGCCGGTGTCGATCCGGTAGCCGGGCGGCAGCGTCTCCGACAGCGCCTTGACCGCCGGCGCGAGCCCGTCGACCACCGTGTCCGGCAGCACGCCCGGCGCGACGTCGGCCTGCACCGTCAGGGTCGGCGTCCGGTCGCGCCGCCAGACCAGCGGATATTCCTGTCCGTACTCGAACGTGGCGAACTGGCTCAGGGGCACGGTCCGTCCGCCGGGGACGGAAATCTGCAGCGAGCGCAAGCGAATCGAGCGAGGCGCGCTGCTCGTCGGTCGCCCGCACGACGACGTCGACGAGATAGATGTCGTCGCGGACCTGGGTGATGGCGGAGCCGGTCAGGACGGTGTTCAGCGCGCTCGCGATCGCCTGCGAGCTGAGCCCCAGGAGGCGCGCCTCGTTCTGGTCGATCACGATGCGGACCTGCCGCGTCGGCTCCATCCAGTCGAAGTTGACGTTCTCGGCGTTCGGGTTCGCCGCGACGCGCGGCGGCGAGCTTCGAGGCGATCTCGCGCACCTCGCGAGACGTCCGGACCGCTCACCCGGTACTGGACCGGCCAGCCGACCGGCGGCCCGAGCTCGAGCGGATAGACCCGCGCGATGAGGGCCGGGAAATCGTTCGCCAGCGCCTTTTCGAGCTTGGCCTTCAGCCGCTCCCGCGCCGGCACGTCCTTGGCGACGATCACCGCCTGCGAGAAGAAGTTGTTCGGCAGCTGGACGTTGAGCGGCAGGTAGAAGCGGATCGCGCCGCGGCCGATGTAGGTGCTCCAGCGCTCGACGTCCGGGTCGTCCTTGAGCAGCGCGTCGAACCTGTCGGCGACCGTCTGGCTCGCGATAGATCGAGGCGTTCTGCGGCAGCGACAGGTCGACCAGCAGCTCCGGCCGGTCGGAAGACGGGAAGAACTGGCGCGGGATCAGCGGCAGCGCCAGGACGCGAGGCGACGAACAGCGCGAGCGATAGGCGCGATCGTCAGCCAGCGCATGCGGATGGCGAGCGTCAGGAAGCTCCGGAAGACGTTCGGAAGACGAAGCCCGGCTCGGCGCTCTTGGGCGCCGCCGGCGGCTTCAGGATCGCCGCGCCGAGCAGCGGCGCGAAGAGGACCGCGACGAACCACGAGGCGATCAGCGCCATCGCGACCACCGCAAACAGCGAGAAGGTGTATTCGCCGGCCGAACTCGCCGCGAAGCCGACCGGAATGAAGCCGGCGATCGTGACCAGCGTGCCCGCCAGCATCGAGAAGGCGTAGGTGCGGAAGGCGAAGGACGCGGCCTCGAGCTTGGTGTCGCCTGCGCGCAGCCGCGTCAGCGTCGCGTCGATCGTGGTCATCGCGTCGTCGACGAGGAGCGCGAGCGCGATGATCAGCGCGCCGAGCGAAATGCGCTGCATGTCGATGTGGGCGAGGTCCATCGCCGAGAACACGATCGCCAGCGTCAGCGGGATCGCCAGCGCCACGACCAGCCCCGGCCGCACGCCGAGCGCGATGAAGCTGACCACGAGGATGATCGCCACCGCCTGCCAGAGCGACTCCATGAACTCGGAGATCGCGGTCTTCACCGTGACCGCCTGGTCCGAGACGAGCAGCGGATGGATGCCGACCGGCAGGTTGGCGGTCGCCTCGGCCATCGCCTTCTCGAGGTTCTTGCCGAGCGCCAGGATGTCGCCGCCGTCGCGCATGGCGATGGCGAGGCCGATCGCCGGCTCGCCGTTCACCCGGAACATCGGCTGCGGCGGATCGGCGAAGCCGCGCCGGACCGTCGCGATGTCGCCGAGGCGGACGAGCCGTCCGCCGACGTTGAAGTTGGTCGCGAGCAGGTCCTGCTCGGACTCGAACGAGCCGCTGACACGCGCACCGACAGGGTCTCGTCGCCGGTCTGGATCGCGCCGGCCGGCTGCACGACGTTCTGCGCCTGCGAGCGCGGCGATCACGGCGTTGCGGTCGATGCCGAGGTTGGCGAGCTCCCGGGTCGAGAACTCGACGAAGATCCGCTCGTCCTGCGCGCCGAGGATCTCGATCTTCGACACGTCGGGGACGCTGAGCAGCTGCGAGCGCACGTCCTCGACGTAGTCGCGGAGCTCGCGATGCGTGAATCCGTCGGCGGTGAAGCCGTAGATGATGCCGAACGTGTCGCCGAAATCGTCGTTGAATCCGGGCCCGATCACGCCCGCGGGCAGGGTCGGCCGGATGTCGCCGATGCTCTTGCGGACATGATACCAGATGTCCGGCACTTCCTTCGCCGTCGCGCTGCCCTTGAGATTGACGAAGATCGTGGTCAGCGCCGGCGCGGGTGAAGCTGCGGATGTAGTCGAGCTGCGGCGTCTCCTGGAGCTTGCGCTCGAGCCGCTCGGTGACCTGCTTCAGGGTGTCGTCGATCGTCGCGCCCGGCCACGCCGCCTGGACCACCATCGTCTTGATGACGAAGGTCGGGTCCTCGCTGCGGCCGAGATTGATGATAGGAGAACACGCCCGCGGCGACCGCCACGATCATGAGATAGATGGCGATCGAGCGGTGCTTGAGCGCCCATTCCGAAAGGTTGAACCCGCCCATCTTACGATCCCAGCAGCCGGACCTTCTGGCCCGGATGCAGGGCCTGGACGCCCGCCGTCACCACGATCTCGCCGGTGTCGAGCCCGCTCGCGACCGAGACCGACGCCGGATCGAAGCGCAGGACTTCGATGTTGCGCGGCGGACACGGTCTGGGTCGCGGGGTCCACCACCCAGACCGCCGGCTGCTGGTTGATGCGGGTCAGCGCCGAGGCCGGAATGTCGACGATCGGCGTCGACGGCGTCTCGAGCGACGCCGTTCACGGTCGCGCCCGAGCAGCATGGTCGGCGGCGGATCGGTCAGGCCGACCCGGACCTCGAACGTCCGCGTGACCGGATCGGCCTGCGGCGACACCTCGCGGACGCGGCCGTGCGCGACGACGCTCGGGTCGCCCGCCAGGCGTGACGAGGATCTCGGAATCGGGCGGGCGCGGCCCGCAGCATCTGGGCCGGGACGTCGAACACCGCGTCGCGGCCCTCCTTGCGCGCCAGCGTCGCGATCGTCTGTCCCGCCTGGACGACGGAGCCCGCGCGAGGCCCGACCGCGGTCACGACCCCGGGCGCGTCCGCCTCGAGCTGGGTGAAGCTCGACGAGATCGTGCGCCGACTTCGAGCTGCGCCTGCGCGGCGTCGACCTGGGCCTGCGCCGTATCCATGCGCCTTCCGCGCCTGATCGTGATTGGCGCGGGTCGTCCAGCCCTGCCTCAGCAGCGTGTCCTGGCGCTCGAAATGGTTTGTCGTCTGGGTCAGCGCCGCCTGCGCCGCGGCCAGCGCGGCTTCGGCGGAGCGCAAGGCGTTCTGCTCGTTCTGCGGCTCGAGGCGGGCGACGACCTGCCCGGCCTCGACCCGATCGCCCTGCCTCAGGGTGTTCTCGAGCAGGCGGCCGGAAATGCGGAAGGCGAGATTGACCTCGTCCTTGGCCTCGACGCGCCCGGTCAGCGTGATCGGCGTTCCCGACTTCGCGCTTCTCGATGGTGACGGTGCGCACCGGGCGCGGCTGCGGCCTGCGGCCTTCTCTTCCTGCTGGTCTGCAGGCGCTGAGCACGAACGCCGCCAAAAGAGCCGCCGCCGCGCAACACGGTCGTCACGCTGCCTGTTCGACGACGCGAGCGTTCCACCACGAGCCGACCCCCAAGCCTTATCCGGGCGTCCCTCATAGCCGAAAGCGACTAGCTCCGCCAACCCGGAACGCCCGTCCCGTCTCAGCGCAAGGTCCCTCTCAGGGCGCAACGGCTCTTCCAAGCATCGATCCGGCTCGCGTCTACAGTCGATTCGGGTCATTCAGAGCGTTCGCGAAAGCACTATGCGCTGCCGTCACAAACGAAGTCTAGATGTCGCGCGCGCTCGCGATCGCGCCGGCGCGATCGCCGGCGTGGCCGAAGCGAGCGCCGATCGAGAGACGATGGAGAGGGCCGATGGCGAACGATGGATCGGCGGCGCCTTGCGGTCGCGGTCTGCGGCTGGCGCTGAATCGTGACAGCGAAGGGCGATGCCGCTCATGACCGCGATCGCTCGGCCGCGCCTGCGCCTTCTTTCTGCTTTGGCTCGCGGTCGCCGGCCTCAAGCCTTCGGACCTGCCCGTCGGCGTCGCGGTCGCAGCCGCGCGCGGCGTGGGCGAGCGTCGTCCTCGCGCCGCCGTCCGGCGGACGCCTGAACGTGCCGGCGACGCTTTCCTATCTCGTCGCGATTTCCTGCGCCTGTCGCTCGTGTCGGGGCTCGACGTCGCGCGGCGCGCGCTGAGCGCGACCCCCGATCTCGAGCCCGGCATGGTCGAGGCGCGGCTCAGCCTGCCGCCGGGCTTCGCCCGCAACGCCTTCTCCGTGATCGCGAGCCTGCTGCCCGGCTCGCTCCTGACCGGCTTCGACCCCGAGGACGAGCAGCAGGCTTATGTCCACGCGCTCGACGTCCGCCAGCCGATCGCAGCCGAACTCGCGGCCGAGGAGGCCGCCTTCTTGCGGACGCTCGGCCATGACTGACGCGCTGCATCGTCGCCGCCGGCGCTGATTCTTCTGACCGTCGCCGCCGGCCTCGCGCGCGTCCTGCGCGGTCCGCGCGGCGTGGACCGGATGATGGCGGTCCAGCTTCTCGGAACCGGCGGCATCGCGGCGCTGCTGCTGGCGGCCTCGGCGACCGGGGTCGCGGGCGTCGAGAACGTGGCGCTCGGGCTCGCGCTGCTGTCGAGCTTCGCCTCCGTCGCCTTCGTCACCGCTTCGCCGCGGCGACGGGCAACGGGCCGAGGGAGGCGGACGACACATGAGCCTCGCCCTCGATCTCTTCAGCGTGCTCGCGATCGGCGCGGGCGTGTTCTTCTTCTTCGCCGGGACGGTCGGGCTGCTGCGCTTTCCCGATTCGCTCTCCCGCCTGCACGCGCTGACCAAGGCCGACAACCTCGGCCTCGGGTTCGTCGTGCTCGGGCTTCTGCCGCGCGCCGGCTCGCCGCTCGCCGCGCTCAAGCTCGTCGTGCTCTGGGCGATCGTGCAGCTCTCGAGCGCGACGGTCGGGCAGATGATCGGCGGCGCGCTTCGTCGGCGGGACGCGATCGAATGACGCTGTTCGAGGCGCTCGATCTCTGCCTCGCCGCCATCGTGCTCGGCGTCGCCGCCTGGACGGTCGTTGCGCGCGAAATGTTCAGCGCGGTCGTCGGCTATGTCGCCTACGGGCTCCTGCTGGCGATCGTCTGGGTGCGCCTCTACGCGCCCGACGTCGCGCTGACCGAAGCGGCGATCGGCAGCGGCGTCACCGGCGTCCTGCTGGTCGCGGCGGCCGCGCGGCTCGGCCGCCTGCCGACGCCGGAGCGGCCGCCCGGCGCCGGGCTGAAGATCGCCGCCGGCCTGCTCTCGGTCCTGGTCGCGGGCGCGCTCGCGACGGCGGTGATGGTATCTGCCCGATCCCGCGCCCTCGCTCGCCCCGGACGCGGACAGGGACCTCGCCGCGACCGGTCTCGGCAACGCGGTGACCGCGGTGCTCATCGCCTATCGCTCGTTCGACACCATGCTCGAGAAGGTCGTGCTCGTGCTCGCGGTGGTCGGCGTGTGGTCGGTCGCGCCGGACCGGTTCTGGGGCGGCGCGCCGGCGCCGCTCGGGCGCGCGGCGCCCGACGCCGCGCTCGTCTTCCTCGCCCGCGTGCTCGCGCCGATCGGCGTCGTGATCGGCGTCCAGATGTTCTGGGTCGGCGCGGACGAACCGGGCGGCGCCTTTCAGGGCGGCGCGATCCTGGCCGCGATGTGGATGCTGGTGATGATGGCCCGGCTGAAGGATCCGCCGCGGATCGGCGCGCGCTGGCTTCGTCTCGCGCTGATCTCGGGCCCCGCGGTGTTCCTGATCGTCGGCCTCGCTCGGTCCGTTCATGGCCGGGAGCTTCTTCGCCTATCCCGGCCGGCTTCGCCAAGCCGATCATCCTGTTCATCGAGGCCTTCATGGTGCTGTCGATCGCGGTCACGCTGCCGCTGCTGGTCGCCGGGCCGCCGAGCCGCGAGACGGACCGATGACCGCTTCGACCATCGCCGGGTTGGTCGGCGCGGGGCTGGTCGGGCTCGGGCTCTACGCGCTGATCGTCAATCCGGAGCCCTTGAAGAAGCTGCTCGCCTTCAACCTGATCGGCAGCGGCGTGTTCCTCGTCTTCGGCATCGTCGCCCGTCGTGGCGCGGTCGGCCCCTTTCCGTTCGATCCCGTTCCCCAGGCGATGGTGATCACCGGCATCGTGGTGGCCTTCGCCGCAAGCGCGCTTGCGGTCGCGCTGATGCTCCGCCTCGCCGAGGAGGCGGGCCGCGTCACGCTCGATCCGGACGACGGGGCCGAGCGAGCCATGACCCCGGCCGAGGCGACGACGCCCGGCGGCGCTCTGCTCGATGCTGGCGATCCTGCTGCCGGCGGCGGGCATTCTCGCCTCCTTCGCGCTCGGCGGCCGCAACGCCGAGCGGATCGCGCTCGGGTCCGCGCCGATCGCGCTCGCGATCGCGCTCGCGGTGCTCGTCGAGGTGCTCGGCGGCCGGACGCCCGATCGTCTACGTGGTCGCGGGCATCGCGCCGCCGCTCGGCATCGCGCTGAGGGCGGACGGCCTCTCGGCGGTCATGCTGGTGACGAGCGCGCTGATCCTGCCTGCGGCGGGGCTCTTTGCGCGCGCGGGCTTCGCGACGCCGCCAGGCGGCGGAGAATCGCGCAAGGCGCTGACCTTCTGGATCATGCTCCAGGCGATTTCGGCCGCGCTCGCGATCATCTTCGTCAGCGGCGACCTGTTCAACCTCTATGTCGCGCTCGAGCTTCTGACCTTCGCCGCGGTTCCGCTCGCCTGCGTCGACGGCCGGGCCGAGACCTACGCCGCCGCGCTCCGCTATCTGCTGTTCGCCCTGTTCGGCTCGATCTTCTACCTGCTCGGCGCGGCGCTTCTTTACGGCGCGTTCGGGACGCTCGACATCGCAGCTTCTCGCCGAGCGAATCCGGCCGATGCCGGCCGTCACCACCGCGGCGGCGCTGATGACCGCTGGGCTTCTGGCCAAGACGGCGCTCTTCCCGCTGCACCTCTGGCTGCCGCCAGCCCACGCCAACGCTCCCGGCGCCGGCGAGCGCCGTGCTCTCCGGCCTCGTGGTCAAGGGCTCGTTCTTCCTGGTGGTGCGGCTGTGGTTCTTCGTCCTGCCCGCGCTGCCGGCGGTCGGCTTCGACGCGATCCTCGGGACGCTCGGGTCGGCGGCGGTCGGTGTTCGGCAGCGTGATGGCGCTCCGCCAGCCGCGGCTGAAATTGCTCATCGCCTATTCGACCATCGCCCAGATCGGCTATCTCTTCCTGATCTTCCCGCTCGGCGCCGGGACGCACGCCTGGACGACGGACGGGTGGAACGGCGGGCTGATGCAGGTCCTCGCCCACGCCTTCGCCAAGTCCTCGATGTTCCTCGCCGCCGGCCTTCTCTACGAGTCGCTCGGGCACGACAGAGATCGCGAAATTCTCCGGCGCGGCGCGCGTCATGCCGATGACCTTCTTCGACGCTCGGCCTCGGCGGCCTGTCGCTGATGGGTCTGCCGCCGAGCGGCGGCTTCGCCGCCAAGTGGCTGCTGATGCGCGCCTCCATCGCCTCGGGACAATGGGTCTGGGCGGTCGTGCTGATCGGAGGCGGCCTGCTCGCGGCGGGCTACGTCTACCGGATCCTCGCGCCGGCGTTCGCGAACGTGACGGTCGATCTGAAAGCGCCGCCGCGGCGCGGGGGCGAGGCGATCGCGCTGACGCTGGCGCTGGTCGCGGTCGCGCTCGGCTTCGCGCCGGAGTCGTTCTTTCAGCTTCTCGCCATCGGCCGGCCGGCGCTGGCGATCGCGGGCGCGCCATGAGCGGCCTCGGCGCCCTTCCTGCTCGCGGCGAGCCTCGCCGTCCCGGCGCGCGCTGCTCGCGGCCTGCCTGTCGCCGCGCCTGCGGCCCGCCGCGCTGGCGCTGCAAGGGATACGCGCCGATCCCGGCGCTCTTCGCCGCGCTCGCCGCGCTGATCGGCGGCCCGTTCGATCTCGAGGCGCCGGCGCTGAAGCTGAGCCTGCGGCTGGATTTGCCGGCGGCCCTGCTGCTCGCCGTCTCGGCGATTCTCTGGATCGTCGTCGGTCTTGGCGCCTTCGCCGAACCCGACGAGCGGCCCGAGCCGCGCGTGGGCGTCTCCTGGCTCCTCACCCTGATCGGCAGCCTCGGCGTGTTCGTCGCCGACGACCTGCTGTCGTTCTATTTTTTCTACGCGCTGGTCAGCATCCCGGCCTACGCGCATGTTCGCGTTCGATCCGTCGCCGGAAACGCAGCGGGCAGGGCGCGTCTACATGGCCTTCGCCATTCTGGGCGAGGCCTTTCTCCTGCTCGCCTTCGCCATGCTCGCGGCGGGCGAGCCGCACGGCAGTTTGAGAATTCCCGACGTGGTCGCCGCCTTGCCCGGTTCTCCCTGGCGCGACGCGGCGCTGGCGCTCCTCATCGCCGGCTTCGGCGCGAAGATGGGCCTCGTTCCGCTGAACGGCTGGATGCCGCTCGCCTACGCCGCGACGCCGATCCCGGCCGCCGCCGTGCTCAGCGGCGCGGGCGTCAAGGCCGGCGTGATCGGCCTCATCCGCTTCCTGCCGCTCGGGGTCCCGCTCGCCGGCTGGGGAGAGGCGCTCGCGGTCATCGGCTTCGCGACCGCCTTCTACGGCGTCGCCGTCGGGATCACGCAGCAGAACCCCAAGGCGGTGCTCGCCTATTCGAGCGTGAGCCAGATGGGCGTGATCGCCGCCGCGCTCGGCCTGGGCGCTCGCCGCTGGCGACGCCAACGCGGCCGGCGCTCGTCGCCTTTTACGCGGCCAATCACGTGCTGGTGAAGGGCGCGCTGTTCCTGACCGTCGGCGCTTTCGCCGCGCGGGGCGTTCGCCCTGGGGTCTGGAGCCTGCTCGCGCTCGCGCTGGCGCTGAGCCTCGCCGGCCTGCCGTTCACCGGCGGGGCGCTCGCCAAGGCGGCGTCGAAGCCGCTGTTCGGCTACGGCCTCGCCGCGGGGCTCGCGGCGCTCTCCTCGGCGGGAAGCGCGCTGCTCATGCTGCATTTCGTCTCGCGCCTGCCGCTGTCGTGGCGCTACGACGCGACCCAGAGCCCGGCGGCGCTCGTCCGCTTCTGGCCGGCGGCGGCGATCGGCGCGCTCGTCCTGCCCTATCTCATCTTCCCGTTCGTCGGCGATTTCGGCGATGCGCTGTCGCTGGCGAAGCTTTGGGACGGCCTCTGGCCGGTGCTCGTGGGCGGCCTCCTCGCGCTCGGACTTGCGCGGATCGCCGACCGCCTGCCGCGCATTCCGGCCGGCGATACGATCGTGCCGCTCGAGGCGGCGTTCGACCGCTCGCTCGGCGCCGGCGCGCTGTTCGACCGGCTCGACGCGGCCTTCCGCCGCTGGCCGGCGGCGGGGCTGGCGCTGCTCGCGATCGTGCTCGCGCTCGTCTACGCGACGGCCGGCGCCGGCTGAACCGCTTCCCCGGCGGCGATCTCGACCCGCTCCGGCTTATGAAGGCTGATGCGCCCGCCCGGGCCGACGGTCAGCGCATGCACGTAAAAGTGCGTCGCGCGGCTCTCGGGCCCCATCACCGGCGACGGCGCGGAGACGATGGTCAGCGCGCCGCACGCGCCCGCCCAGTCGACATGGCGATGCCCGTGCATCACGACGATCCGTTCGGCGAAGGGTTTCAGTTGACGCACGAACCAGCTGCTGTTGATCAGCGCCGTGCCGATCCGCTCGGAGAAGGCGGCGACCGGCCGCGGATATTCGGTCACGTGATGATGGAGCGCGACGATCCATCCCGCGCGTGGGAAGGCTTCGAAGGCCGCGGTCAGCCGGCGCGCCTGATCGGTCGAGATGAGGCCCAGCGCATTGGTGAACGAGAAATGCGTGTCTGCGTTCGAATCGAGGATCGCGACGCCGAGTCCGTCCTCGCGCTCGGGCGGCAGGATCAGCGGAAAGGTTTTCCGCCACAGCGCTTGCAGTCGGAACGACAGGCGGAACCCGCTGCGGTCGGCGAAGGCCGCGATCTCCGGCCGCCGCGCCGCGAGCGCGTCGGCGAGCGACTGCGGCTCCCGTCGCGCAGGGTCTGGACCCGATCGCCCTGGACGGCATCGAGGGCGGAGAGCACGCGCATGCGTCTCAGCGCCTTCATCGGGCTGAACGGCAGGTCGAGGCGGGCGGGGTTGGCGCGATCGACGATGTTGACGTCGTGATTGCCCGGCAAGATCAGCGCGCGCGCCGCGAGCTCCGGAAACGTCCCGAGGAGGTCGAGGAACTCGGCCCATTCGGCGGAAGTGCCGGCGTCCGTCATGTCGCCGGTGATGAGCACCAGGTCGAGCGGCCTTTCGGCGTGGATCTCAGAAAGCCGCGAGAGCGCCCGCCCAAACCGGGCGTTGCCGCGCGCGCCCGCCCGCCCGCTCTCGATCCGCATCCCGTAGCGCTCGCCGACGACGTGGACGTCCGAGAGATGCGCGACCCGATAGACGCGCGCTGCCCGACGGCGGCGCGCCTGGGCTCGGAAGGTCGAGCGGCTGGTCGGCGGTGGCGTCGGCGATCCCCCAGACGAGCGCCGCGACGGCGAGATAGGCGGACATGACGACGATTGTGTTGGCGATCGTCGGAACGATCAGCCGCTGCGGCGCCAGGAGATCGGACGCCGTCGCGATCCATTGAGTCATCGGCCAGGCGAGGGAACGACCACCGCGGCGACAAGGAACAGAAGGACGCCCGCCGCCACGCAGCTTGCCGCGCGCATCCGCGCGAGCTCGACTCCTGTCCGGCTCGCCGAACGACCGCTCGACGAGATGCCGGATCGCCTCGCGCCAGAACGCGTAGCCGGGCTGCACCGCAAGCGCGTTCAAGGACCAGAAGTTCGACTCTGCGAGCCGGAACAGCGGGCGCCAGCCGAGCACCGCGGCCGCCGCCGCAGCGATCACGACCACGATCGCGCCGATTTCCGACGCCTCGTAGAAGCGGTTCGACGCCTCGCCGATCCAGGCCGTCAGGACAGCGGCGCGAGGCCGAGCAGAACCGCCGGGGCGAGGATCTGGATGATCCAGGTCACGGCGAGCTTGGTCAGGCTGATCTCGCTGAGCAGGCTTCCGGCGATCGCCAGCAACGAGCGCTGTTTCGGCGCGGCATGATCGCTCTCGAAATCGCCGAGCTTGGGATCGATCAGCGGCGCGGGGCCGGGCGGCGCCGGCGCCGCTCCTCCGGTCTTGACGGTCAAATCGATCACGGGTCGGCGCTCGCATTGCGGTCGCCCGGCATAGCAGGCGGGGCCGCGTCTCGATAGCGGCGTGGCGCGACCTTCGCGGTTCGCGCTATGGAGGCGGGCGCGGTCGGCTGGAGGGGCGCTGATGTCGTCGGACCCGGTTTCCAAAGTCTCGCTCGCCATCGTCGCCGCGGTGGCTGTGGCGGCGAGCGCCTATTTCGCCGACACCGTGCTTGCGCCGTTGACGCTCGCGCTGTTCATCATCGCCCTCGTGTGGCCGCTTCAGCGCTGGCTTCAGCAGCGCATGCCCGGCCTGCTTGCGCTCGCCCTCACCATGACGCTGACGATCCTGACCATGCTCGCGTTCGCCTCCGTTGTCGCCTGGGGTTTCAGCCGGGTCGGGCGGTCGCTGATCGCCGATTCGGGCCGCTATCAGGCGATTTTTGACGCTGCCGTCGCCTGGCTCGAAAGCCACGACGTTTCGGTCGCGGGCCTCTGGGCCGAGCATTTCAACGTGGGCTGGATGCTGCGCTGGGTCCAGCAGATCACGGGACGGGTGAACACGACCCTCAGCTTCTGGATCATCACGCTCGTCTACATGATCCTGGGGCTGATGGAGGTCGAGGACATGGAGCGGAAGCTTCGCGCCTTTCTCAGCCCTCCGACGGCCCGGATTTTCATCGGCGCATGCGCCGACACGGCCCAAAAATTCCGCAAATACATGGAAGTGCGGACGCTGATGAGCGTGGCGACTGGCGCGCTGGTGTGGGCATTCGCCGCTGCGACCGGGCTTCAATTCGCGGTCGAGTGGGGCGTGATCGCCTTCGCGCTCAACTACATCCCCTTCATCGGCCCGTTCATCGCGACCGTCTTCCCGACGCTCCTCGCGATGGCGCAGTTCGCGACATGGCAGGCGGCGCTGGGCGTGTTCGTCTGCCTCAACATCATCCAGTTCGTCATCGGCAGCTATGTCGAGCCGCGCCTGTCGGGCAACGTCTTGTCGATCTCGCCGTCGGTCGTTCTGTTCGCCGTCTTCTTCTGGACCTTCCTGTGGGGACTCTACGGCGCCTTCATCGGCGTGCCGATCGCCATCGCAGCCCTGACCTTCTGCGAGCGTGCGGCCTCGACCCGTTGGATCTCCGACCTGCTCGGCGGACCCCTGCCGGCCTCGGCGGCGCATGCGGCCGGCGGCCGCGATCCGCAGTGAGCGATGGCAGCGGAGGCCGGTTTGATTAGTCTTGACGTTATACGGGATACCCGTATATCAGTCTTATGCAGATCGACTTCGAATGGGACGATGTGAAGGCTGAGAGCAATTTCGCCAAGCACCGCATCTCGTTCGATGACGAAATCGCGGCCTCCGCCGATCCGGCCATAGTGATCGTTGCGACCATTCGTGAGGAAGACGGCGAGGATCGCTTCAAGGCGATCGGCCGCATCGGCGACCGCGTGTTCACCATCGTCTATACCGAGCGGAATGAGGTGAAGCGTTTGATTTCCGCTCGGCGGGCCAATGCGAAAGAGGAGAAACGCTATGGCGACGGTTCGCCGTAAACTCGACCCTGCCAAACCCGGCGCCCTTTCCGACGCAGCTCGCGCCCATCTGGACAAGCTGACAAAAGGCGAGATCGAAGCCAATGCGCTTGCCGATCCCGACAATCGGCCGCTGACCGACGAAGACCTGTCGCGCGGGCTCTTCGGCCGAAAGGTGCGTCTCGCCCGCGAGAAGCTCGGCCTGTCCCAGAGGGAGTTTGCGGCCCGGTTCAACATCAATCTGCGAAGATTACAGGACTGGGAGCAGGGGCGCTTCGCGTCGGATTCGGCGATCCTCGCCTATCTGAAGGTCATTGAAAGCGAACCCGACATGGTCAGGCGCATCCTCGATCACGCTTAGCCCAACGCCAACGGGCGCGCGCCAAGAGCGCGCGTCCAACCAACAAGCCGGCTAAATAAGGCAGTCCCGCTCACCCGGTCTGTTCCTCCGCGCCGTCTTGGGCCCAGCGGGTATGGAACACGCCGGGCTTGTCGAGCCTGCGGTAGGTGTGCGCGCCGAAATAGTCGCGCAGGCCCTGCATCAGGTTTGTCGGACCCCGCGCACGGCGAAGGCCGTCGTAGTAGGCGAGGGTGGACGAGAACGCGGGCGTCGGCACGCCGGCGCGCGACCGCGAGCGAGACCGCCTTGCGCCACGCGCCTTCGGCGGAAGCGACCGCGTCGCGAAAGTGCTCGGAGAGCAGCAGGCTTTGCAGCTTGGGGTCGCGCTCGTAGGCGTCCATGATGCGGTCGAGCATCCGGGCGCGGATGATGCAGCCGGCGCGCCAGATCGAGGCGATCTCGCCGAGATCGAGGCGCCAGCCATACTGCGCGCCGGCGACCGCCATCTGCTCGAAGCCCTGCTCGTAGGCGACGATCTTGGCGGCGTAGAGCGCGTCGCGAAGCGCCTCGATCTCGTCAGGCGCGGCCTTCCTCGGGAGTGTCTGCGGATGCGGGAAGAAGCGCTCGACGGTCGCGCGCAGTTCGCGCCGGCTCGACAGCGCGCGGGCATAGACCGCCTCGGTGATCGCGGTGATGGGCACGCCGAGCTCGAGCGCGGACTGGGCGGTCCAGCGCCCGGTGCCCTTCTGCTCGGCCTCGTCGAGGATGGCGTCGACGAGGGGCTTGCCGGTTGCGTCCTTTTTCCGCAAAACCTCGGTCGTGATATCGATGAGATAGGAATCGAGCGCGCTCGTTTTCCAGCTCGCGAACACGTCGGCGATCGCGCTCGCCGAGAGGCCGTAGACCGATTTCAGGATGTCGTAGGTCTCGGCGATGAGCTGCATGTCGGCGTATTCGATGCCGTTGTGGACCATCTTGACGTAATGGCCCGCGCCGTCCGTTCCGATGTAGGCGCAGCACGGCCGCCCATAGGCCTGAGCCGCCATCTTGTCGAGGAAGGGCGCGAGCCGGTCGTAAGCGGCGCGGTCGCCGCCCGGCATCATGCTCGGTCCGTTCAGCGCGCCTTCCTCGCCGCCGGATACGCCCATGCCGACGAAGCGGACGCCCTTCGCCTCGCAGCTCTTCACCCGCCGCTGGGTGTCGGTGAACAGAGAATTTCCGGCGTCGACCAGGATATCGCCCGGCTCGAGGTGCGGCATGATCTCGTCGATCATCTCGTCGACCGGCTTTCCGGCCTTGACCATGATGATCGCGATCCGGGGCGTCTTCAGCGACGCGACGAAGTCGGGAAGGGCCTTCGAGGGCGCGAACCGCCCCTCCTGCCCATGCTCCCGCATCAGCGCGTCGGTGCGCTCCCCGTGACGGTTGAACAGCGCGACGCCGAAGCCTTTGTGAGCGGCGTTGCGCGCGAGGTTCGCGCCCATCACCGCCAGCCCCACCACGCCGAGATCAGCCTTCTCAGTTTCCGACATTGCGTTCCTCCGGTTGCGAATCGATTATGGAAACGCGTCGCAGCGCCAATCGGCGCCAGCCGCGAGCGCCCGCTTGAGCGGCCCGGACGGCGTGACAACTTAGTCTCCAGGAAAGGCCATACCGTGGCGACCGGGACGGGACGTCGAAACCGCGCGCACTCCCTTTTGGGACGCCCTTACAACCTGCCCAAAGCCTCGCGGCGGGTTCGTTTGTCGGACCGACCTCGTGCGTATTCTTAAGGCGCGGAGGCGAGCGCCGTAAAGAACAGATATTGCTAGACTAATCCCACTTCCGGTGCGCCCACATCCATTGCTCCGGCGCTTCGCGGATGAAGGTTTCGAACTGGCGTTGCAAAGCTTCGGTTGCGGCGAGCGCGTCGGCGTCCCGGTCGCTGGTCTGCGGAACGAGGATCGGCTCGATGCGGATCGTGAACCGGACGTTCGGACGACGGAAAGCGACGCCGGCATAGAGCGGCACCCCGGTCGCGCGAGCGAGAAGCGCGGGAAAAACGTTCGAGCGCGCGGGATGGCCGAAGAAGAGCACGGGAGGCCCGCGATCGTCGCGAAGATCGGCGAGGAACGAAGGGCAGGCGCCGCGCTTGATCGCCCGCAGAAGCGCGCGGGCGGTTATCGCCGTCTTGGGCAGGAGGCCGCCCAGATAGAGGGGCGCGCGCATCGTGCGCATCCTCGCTTCGACCAGAGGGTTCGACATGCGCTGGTAGACGCCGGCGATCGGCAAGCCCATGCGCTTGCCCCCATGGGCGAGAATTTCCCAGTTGCCCATATGAAGGCCGCAGACGATGAAGGGCGCTCCGCGCGCGACCACATCGAACCGTTCGTCGGGCGCGAAGGCGATCCGGCCGCTCTCGACCAGGGTCTTGAGACGGAAGCTCTCGACGAAGGTGCGGCCGAGATTCTCCCACATGGCTGCTGCCAAACTCGTCCGCTCCGACAGGGACATGTCCGGAAAGGCGAGGGCCAGATTGGCCAGCGCGCGCTTCTGCCGGCGCAGGCGTGGGGCAATCAGGCGCCATAGGTTTCCAGACAGCCACGACGCGGCTTCCAGGGGCAGCGCACGCGCGCCGGCCTCCGCCAGCAGGAAACCAGCGAATTCGAGGTGGAAACGCAGATTTTGGGAGAGTCTCATTCACGCCTTATCGCCATCGCGTCAGCGAAGGCGGCCCGGTGATGGCCGCTCCTGCCGACACCATGGCTTGGTCGGTTTGATTCTAGGGCTGACTTGCGTGGCTTCTACGCCTTATTGGGTTTTGGGCAATGCGGTCCGATCAAATCCTTCCTCTCGCCGCCATCGGCGTCGCCGCGCTCCCAAACCCAGTTGGCGATCCGACGGGAGGGATCGCCAACCGCGCCCAAAACGGGAAGTATCCAATTTCAAAAGGGGCGGCTGTTCAAAAATGACCACGTCGCCCGAAGCTGTCCGCAGCCAGGAGGCCTTTCTAGACGCATCGGTCGTCCGAGCGGGGGCGCCGACATCCAGGCGCAGCCGGGCTGAGATCGAAGACCCGCAGGCTCCGCGAGATCGGCGGCTGGCCGTCCCTACATCAGCCGCGACGGATCGGCGTCGGCTGGAACCGTGCGAATGATCTCCGCGGCCTTGAGGCCGACACCGGCAAGGGCGCGCTGGGCTGCGCCGATCATGGCGCGCTGGACTGCGCCAATCCCATCGTGAGCCGCCCAGAGCCGGCAGGTAACCAGAGGCGCCCCGGCATTGAGGGTGGAGACGAACACTTCGGGCTCTGGATCGGAAAGCACTCCCGGCTGATTGCTGACGGCCTTGAGCAGCACGGCCTTGGCGCGCTCCACGTCCACGCCGTCCGCGAAGCCGACGTTGAAGCTGACCAACCTTCCGGCGTTGCGGGAATGGTTGAGCACCGGAAAAGTCCAGATCGAGGAGTTGGGCGCGAAGACGAAGAGGCCGTCATACGTATGGAGCAGGCAGGCGAAGAGTCCGATCTCCTTTACCGTGCCTGCGAAGGGGCTTTCGCTGACGACCTCGATGTAATCCCCGACCTGGAATGGCCTGAGCCAGAGCAGCATGAGGCCAGCGGCAATATTGGCGAGAGTGCCTTGAAGCGCGAGCCCGATGGCCAGGCCTGCGGCGCCGAGCGCAGCAAGGAGCGAGGCTGTCCTGACCCCCAGTTGGCTCAAGGATACGATGAAGGTCAGGACGAGGATGCCATAGCGCGCGGCGGCGGCGAGAGCCGGCCGTGCCGTCTCGTCGATCTTTCCCGTCTCGGCCACCGCAGCGTCGATTGCACGAGCGACCCATTTGGCCACGAGCGCGCCGACGATCAGGATCAGGATCGCGAAAACGAGCCGCGGCAAAAAAATCTCGGCGGCCGTCCATGCGAATTCGGTAAGCCTGTCGATAGCGGTGGGGAAGGCAGCCATGCCACGTCGTCTCACACGTCGCCAACGCCGCGAAGTCCGTGAGCGCCCATTTTGGGCAACGTAACGTTTTGAGTGAGCGTGATCTCGAAGGAATGACCTATGACAACTGACTGCAACAGGGGTTCGTAGCGCTATGGTTTGCGATCACGGGTGCGTCCCGACGTTGGAGATGAGCTGATTGGTGATGAGGCGGGTCTGTTCGGAGGTGGGCCCGAGGGCGATATTCAGACTATTCGTTCGCACGCCTTGCGCGGAAAGACCGGGCAGCGTGCCGGGACCCTTCCACAACAACAGCGTCCATGTCGGCGAAACGCTGCCGCCGTAGGTCACGATGAACTCCACGGAATGGAGCAAGCCGTCAATCGGCGGATTCGGCTTGAAGGAGACGACGCCGTCCGCGATGCGCTTCGCCTTCTGCTCTTTGGTCTTCGCGTCCTCGGCGAAGAGCTTCGAGGCGGACGTCAACGTGGCGGCGCGATCGATCGCCGCCGCCGAAAAGTTCCCGCTGGGATCGCTACGCGCGGCGCCGTCGGCCTGACGCTCGATGTCCTCGAGTTGCCTGCGCGCCTCCCGGGCATGCTCGACGTCGTCCCGCGCGTACTCGTCAAGGATCGAGAGGGTCGACATGTTGTTGGACAGTATGCGCTTGACCGTGTCCGTCAGGATCGGCAGATCGGGCGAGACGTTCGTCTGCATGGCGGCCTGAGCGCTCGCCAGGTCGGTCGCGATCGCCGCCTGACGCTCCACGGTTCTCTGGTAGGCAAGGTCCGCCGCCCTCAAGTCGGAAGCGATTTCGGTCGTGGCCTTTGCAGCCGGGATCGTCGCGTTGGCTTGATCTTCGATTGGGAAGTCGGAGCGCGGCCGAATTGTGGGCGGCCCGGGCGGCTCCGGCGCCTCAGGATGGAGGCCGGCGCGCAGTTCCGAAGTCGACACCGGATAGAGCGCGGAATCGACCCATTCCTTAAGTCCGAGATTTCCCCGCAGCTCACGGCCGGTCGCCCCGCAGAGGTCACGTTCGCCAATGGCGCCCGCCTGGGCGCGCGCGTCGAGGCCGGCTCTCCAGGCCTTGACTTCCTGCAACGGCAGAGTGAACGAAACCGTCTCGGCCCGCTGGGCCTGGGTCGTGTAAGTGACGCCGCCGGCGAGCGTGAACGTCTGCTGAAAATAGCCGATCAGGCTCCCGTTGGTAAGTTCGGAGCCGGCCGAATAGATGAACGCGTTCGGGTAATAGTGGGTGTAGGTGACGCCCGGCGACGCGCCTGCCGTTTCGTTCACCTGAAGCTGCAAATCGACTTTCGCCGTCCAGTTCCAGAGCCAGTCGAAATTCCGGTCGCCAAGCTTGTCATCGAAGGCGTCCGCGATCTCGCATTTGACCCGGCGGACGACGTCCGCGATCAGGATATTGGTTTGGCTCGGTCCCGCCCCCGAGGCCGCATCGAGCGAGGGCACGGACGAGCAGCCAGACAGGCAAACCCCCGTAAGGGCGAGCGCTACCGCTGGCCTCGTCAACATGACCCCTCGAGGTTCCGCGCGCTCAACGCTTTCGCACACTCCGTCCGCAATGGCCGGACTCGGCGCATCCGACAGACCTTATCGAGCGGTCCGCTTTGGCAAAACAAGGCGGTGCTTGCCCAAAATGGGCGTGTCCGACGGCCCAGGGATCTGACCCAACCGGGCATACCGTTGACGTTGAGGCGCGCCGAAAACCGCCGCAACCGCGCCCTCAGGCGCAACGAACTCCTGAAGCGGGAAAGAAATCGTCTATCCTCGCCCATTTTGGGCGCCATCCCCTTTTGGGCGTCACCGCGTCTGTACTACAACCGAGCCATGTTGCGATTTTGGATGTTGTTGCATTCTGCATCAGCGGTTGCGCGACTTTTTTGCGGGGGCGGCGATGCACGCGAATGGCGACGGCTCAGGAGCCAACTCTTGCTACACAGACGCATATCGTGATCTATTCGACAAAAAATACCTTGTCATGCAGTATCATTTTGTTCAGTTCATTGCCGAGCACCTCGCGGACGTGTCCCGCGTCTTCGAAGCCGATCTTCAATCCGTTCTCGTTCTTGCGCTCGTCGGCCAGATGGAAATCGAGGCGCGGATTCGGTCCAACTTTTCCGGCGAAGGAAAGATGCCGCCCGAGGCGCTGGTTGGAAAGCCGCCACGGATCAACGCATCGAGCATCGCCGAGGTGAGCGGCATTCCCCGCGAAACCGTGCGGAGGAAGCTCGAGGGGCTCGCCCAGCGCGGATGGGTCGAGCGCGACGCCAACGGCCTCTGGCATATCAGGACCGACAATTCGGAGTTGACCCCCGCGAGACGCGAGCTCTTCGACATCGATCGCAGAGGAATGGAGCGACTCTGCCAATTTCTGGGAAAGATGCATGCGCTGGCGAGCGAAGCGCAGACCCGCAGTGCGACCGATTCTCCCACGAAGCCTCGCCAGCCCATATGGACCGTGCAGCGGATTGAAGGTCGCCCCAGTCTGGTCCGCTTCGCGGGCTGACGGCCGCTCCTGTCATCTGGCGAATCTCGCGCCGCAGACTTTTGTGGCGGACGTCCACGATCGTGGCGGCGCTGGAACCCCTCGGCGCACTCTGACGGCCAACAATAACGCTCAGTTTGGGCGCCGCTTGCGTTGACCCCAAGGGCGCGCCGACCAACAAACGAAACCAGCTCGGTTTGTGCGCCAACTCCGAGCGGCGCACGCGCCGCCATTCAGGCGGCTCCTTGAGGAGTCTGTTTTGGACAGGACGGCTGCTGCGTCTCAATCTGACCATGTTGCGCGACTTCGCACGCTGCCCTCGGTCGACGTTGATTTGTGATGGGGCGTTCGATGCCGGGAAAGGACAGCGGCCCGGGCGCAACGTCGAGCTATGCCGACATTTATCGGCGGTTATTCGCCGACAAACACTTTTTAATGCACTATAGCTTTGTCCAATTCTTTGTCGAGCATCTCCTTGATGTTTCCCGCGCCTTTGAAGCGGATCTTCAATCCGTTGTCGTCCTCGCGATCGTCGGCCAGATGGAAATCGATGCGCGCATTCGGTCGCAGCCTGACAACTCAGGCTTGATGCCGCCTGACCCCACGATGGGAAGGCCGGCGCGGATCAACATTTCCAGCATCGCCGAGATTAGCGGCATTCCCCGCGAGACCGTGCGGCGCAAAGCCGAGGCGCTCGCCCGGCAAGGGTGGATCGAGCGCGACGTCAACGGCCTTTGGCGCATCAAGCTGGACAGTTCGGATGGGGCCCCCGTCCGTCGCGAACTCATCGACATCGATCGCAGGCAAGTGGAGCGGGTCTGCCAATTTCTCGGACAGATGCATGCGCTGGCGGTCGAAGCGCAAACGCGCAGGGAGATTGATCCGGCGGCCAAACCTTCTCCCGCCGGTTAGGCCGAGGCGGACAGAAAAGACGCGGTCAGCGCGCGAAGCCGGCGCCAAAGCGATCGCCAGCGTTCTCCCCCGACCGAGACGATTCGCGCCCAATTTGGGCGCCCCGCACGTTGACCCTGAAAGCGCGACGACCAAAAACGATCCCTGTCGGGCTTCTCTGCCGGCGTCCGAGCGGCTGCGCCAGAAGGGCATTGAGGCGGCGCGGCGCCCAGAGATAGCCGATGAATTCGACCGTGCCGCCGCTTCATATTCTGCTGACCGGCGTTGTCGTGGCCGCGATCATGTATTTCGCCGGCGACGTCCTGATCCCGCTTGCGCTTGCAACGATCCTGAGCTTCGTCCTCGCGGTTCCAGTCAGCGGTCTGCAAAAACTCGGGGCGCCTCGATCGGTCGCCGTGGTCGTGGTCGTCGTGGCCGCCTTCGGCGCAATTTTTGCGCTCGGCCAGATCCTGGAGCAGGAGGTATCGGACCTCGCGAGCCGCTTGCCGCAATACGAGGCGACCATCGGCGAAAAGATCGACGCCCTCAGGCCAACCACGAGTGCGCGAACGCTCGAGCCGGTGCGAGGCATACTGCGCGCGCTCGATCGGGAATTCAACGCGGGGGGCCCGAAATCGAGCGCCACTGACCCGGGCGCCGGGACGGCTGAGACGCCTCACGACTTGACCAAGGGCAACTCCGCCTTGCTCGGCCTTCCCGTCGGCTGGCTCGTCGCGCTCGTCGCGCCGCTGCTCGGTCCGTTGGTCATCACCACGCTCGCCTTCGTCTTCGTCGTATTCATGCTGATTCAGCGCGAAGACCTGCGCAATCGCCTCATCCGCCTGGCCGGTTCGACCGATATCGCCCACACGACGGCGGCGCTCGACGAGGCGGCGCGTCGGCTCAGCCGCCTGTTCCTGGCCCAGTCCGTGATCAATTCGATCTACGGCGCCATAATCGGCCTCGGGCTGTTCTGGATCGGCGTCCCGAGCGCTTTTGTCTGGGGCGTGCTGACGGGAGCCCTGAGGTTCATTCCCTACATCGGACCGGTTCTCGCCCTCATCTTCCCGCTGACGTTGTCGGTCGCGGTCGGGTCCGGGTGGTCGATGGCGTTGTGGACCCTCGCCCTCTATGCAGGCCTGGAAGGTGTGACCGGGAACGCGATCGAACCGCTGTTCGAGGGAAGAACGACGGGCCTGACGCCGATCGCCATCGTGGTCGCAGCCCTGTTCTGGTGGCGGATCTGGGGATCGATCGGGCTCGTCATGTCGACGCCGCTCACGGTCATTCTGGTCGCGCTGGGACGCCATTTCGAGGCGCTGAAGCCCTTCGACATCCTGCTGGGCGACTCGCCTGCGCTGTCAGACCCGGAAGCCCTCTACCGCAGCATGCTTGCAGGCAATCTTGCCGAAGCGTTGGCTCAGGCGAAATCTTTCATGTCGACCCGCACGCTCGCCGAGTATTGCGACGCTGTCGCTCGTCCGGCACTCATGTTACGCGCAGAAGGACTTTCAGCGGGGCGCGCTCGAAGCCAATGCGCTCACGGTGTTTCAGACGACATTCGTGAGGCTGTTCGAGGAGATCGCCCGCAAACGCTGGGCGCTTGGCCGGAGGCAGAGGAACACTCGAAGGCTCGCCCCGTCCCGGCGTTGCTCGACGGCAAGCGGACCGACCGCCCGGCGGGGGCCGCACTGCTGGTCTCATTCGGAGGGCCCGGCGCTCTCGACGACGCTGCGGCGGTGGTGATCACCGCACTCGCGCAGTCGCATGGTCTGCGCGCCGTGACGGTCTCGAAACCTGCGAAGCCTGACCTCTCCGAGGCTGCGTTCGTATGCGTCTCCTGTCTTGATGACGCAAGCGGGTCCGCCCTCGCGAAGGAAGCGCAACGAGATCAGGACGAAATCGCCTGGAGTGAAACTGATCCTGGGCGCCTGGGGCGCAATCGACGATGCGACAGTCGAGTCGATGAAACGAGCGATCAAAGCGGACGGCGCGTTTCGCAGCTTTCAGGCGGCGGCGAGAGCGATGTTCGGGGGGATGCGAGCAGAGCCGCGTTCGGATGAAGAGGCGTGGCCTTTGCGTCCCATAGGGCCCGCGACGGGCTGGCAGGATGCGCAGCTGAACGCGGCGGTCCGAGCGATCTTCTGAACCACGGATGACCGAGGATGCGCTGCGGCGGCGCTCGCCGGCGTCGCCATCGGCACTGCGATCGCCCGCGCAGTCGGCGTGTGAGGGCTTTCGCCTCCTCGCGCGGTATCGGCCAAAGCGCGAGCTTTTCCGAGGGTCGAACGCACGCTCGATCTCGCTCAATTTGGGCGCCCATCGCGTTGACGGCGTCCCACCGCGAAACGAAAACCTTTCGACAGTCAGGGCCACTTCCGGCGACGGCGACTTGCCTGCAGAGCACCAGGGGACGCAGTTGGACTTCGAACGGATCAAGTCCGGGATGACGGCCGGGTTTACCGCAACCGTGGTCATCTCGCTGCTGATGTTGGCGAAGTCCGCGCTGGGGCTGGCCCCCGACCTCAATCCGATCAAGGACATTGTCGCGGTGGTCGACAGCTTCACCGGCATGGCGCTGCCGGCGGACACGGGATGGCTGGGTCACTTCGTCATCGGCGGCGTCGTCTGGGGCGTCCTCTACGCCTGGCTCGAGCCGCTCGGCCAGACTGAACCCGATTTTCCAGCTCGATCGATCCCGCCGAATGTCGGCTGGTTAACCGAGGAGCCCCATGAGCGATCTTGTTTTCATCGCTTCGACAGCGAGGCCAAGGCCGAAGAGGTGCGCAACAAAGTCCTCGATATGCAGAAGGAATATCTGATCTCGGTGGAGGACGCCGTGATCGCACGCGCGACGACGCGGACAGATCAAACTGAACCAGCTGCTGCATCCCGCGGCGCCGGCGCTCTCTCGGGCGCGTTCTGGGGCATGCTGACGGAGTAGAGCGTGTCGCGCACCAAGTCCGCCTGATCGGGGGAGGTCCCTTCGCCCATTTTGAGCGCCAACGCGATTGACCATCGCGTCAATCCTGTCCGCTCTGGGCAATCCAAATACCGTCCACGCTCATGTGAGGTCAAAGCAACCGCGTGAGCCGTCGACAAGGATAAAAGTGAGGGGGCCATGGGCGGCGGTAAGCGGGACGGAACCATCGGCGTCTTCGGCGCGCTGTCGATCGGGGTCGGCGGCATTGTCGGGGGCGGGTTCTTCGCGACCTTCGGGATTACGGCCGCCGGCGCGAGGGGCGGAACGCCGATCGCGTTCCTGATCGGCGGCGCGCTCGCGCTCGATCACCGCCTATTCCTACATCGGGCTGACCCTCCGCTATCCTGGGCCCGGCGGCACGGTTTCCTTCATCACCAAGGCTTTCGGGACGGGGTTGCTCGCCGCGTCGATCAACGTGCTGCTTGGTCCTCAGCTACGTCGCGATCATGAGCGTCTACGCCTATGCGCTCGCGGGCTATTCCCTTCCCTACTTGCCCGCGGCCATGCGGCCCGTCGCGTCTCATGTCATCTCGTCCGCCGCGCTGATCCTGCTTGGGCTCATCAACTATGCCGGCTCGGCGCTGGTGGAGAAATCCGAAGGCGCGTTCAATGCCGGCAAGCTTGCTGTGCTGGCGCTCTTCATCGTCGTCGGCCTGTTTGCCAGCGGGCTGGACTGGGATCGACTGGCGCCTGCGGAATGGGCTTCGCCGTCCGCCATCGTCGCCAGCGGCATGATCGGCTTTCTCGCCTACGAAGGCTTCGAGCTCATCGCCAACGCGTCCGACAACATCGTCAACCCCAAACGCACCCTGCCGATCGCCTTCCTCGGATGCGTCATCATCGCGATCGTGGTCTACGCTTTGGCCTTCATCGTGGGCATTGGCCATCTGCCGTTTCCTGCGCTTGTCTCGGCCAAGGACTTTGCCATCTCCGCCGCGGCCGCCAGCTTTCTGGGGCCGTTCGGCTTCGCGATCATGGCGATCGGCGCCGTCCTCGCATCGGCCTCAGCAATCAATGCGGACTACTTCGGCGCCTCCAAGCTGCCCCCGCAACTCGCTACCATTCGCGAAATGCCGTCCGCCTTTCATCGTAGCCTGCACGGCAAGTCGGTTATCAGCCTGGCCGTCATCGGCGTCTCTGGCGCTCGCAGCCGTCAATTTTGCGTCGATCGAGGCGATGTCCTCGGCGACCAGCGGTGGTTTTCTGCTCGTCTACGCAGCGCTCAACATCGCGGCCGTCCGCCTGGCCGACGAGACCGGCGCCAACCGGTTCATCCCCGGCCTCGCCGCCCTCCTGTGCCTCGTTGCGCTCGCAATCACGATCTGGGAATTCGTGTCCGTTCCGTCGACTGTGAGCCAGGCTGTCGCTATCGCCGCGATCGTGCTCGCCTCTATCGTCATCGAATGGGTTTACCGATTGGGCGACACGGAGCTGGCGCAGTTGAAGGCGGCAAAGTGATCGTCTTGCGCAGCCAGGACAAATTCCGGATGCCGAGGTCCAACCCGATCGCGCCGCTGCGCCGCATTCCCACGTCGTCCGTTTCAAACACCGAGTACGTCGCCGCCCAATTTGGGCGCCCATGCTCTTGAGATGCTCGTCGAGTCCAATAGTTTTTATCCAGATGAAACGCGCCGCAGCCGGAAGTCGGTAGGACAACGCGCCAGGCGTCAGTGGAGCCCCTCAGGTCGGGTGAGCGCTCGTGCGCATGGCGCGCGATCCTTGCTGCACGACTGGAGTCTTTCAGGCGACCGATCAGGTCGCATTGCGCGTGTGTTTCAAACGCTACGGGTCGGAGAAGTCATGAGTCGAAACGTCACGGTCGCAACGACGCAGATGCATTGCACCTGGGACCTCGATGGCAATGTCGCGAGGGCCGAGAAGCTCGTCCGCGGCGCCAGTGCAGCGGGAGCGCAGATCGTGCTCCTTCAGGAACTCTTTCTCTCTCCGTACTTTTGCATCGACCAGGACATGCGGCACCTCGCGCTCGCGCAGTCCGTCGAAGACAGCCCGCTGATCCGCCATTTCCAGGGGGTCGCTCGGGAACTGGGCGTCGTGCTGCCCCTGTCCTTCTTCGAGAAGGCGCATCACGCCTATTTCAACTCGCTCGTCATGATCGACGCCGACGGCTCGACGCTCGGCGTCTATCGCAAGACGCAGATCCCGAACGATTTCGGCTATCAGGAGAAGAACTACTTCACGCCCGGCGACACCGGCTTCATGGTGTGGGACACCAAGGTCGGTCGCATCGGGGCCGCCATCTGTTGGGACCAGTGGTTCCCGGAGACGCAGCGCTCGCTGGCGCTGATGGGCGCTGAACTCATCTTCCACCCCACCGCCATCGGATCCGAGCCGGGCGAGGGGGTGCAGGCCTACGACAGTTCCGGGCACTGGACGCGCGTTCAGCAGGGGGCCGCCGGCGCCAACCTCACCCCGGTTATCGCCGCCAATCGCATAGGCACGGAGACGAGCAAGTTCACCAAAGGTCTCGAGATGACCTTCTACGGCTCCTCCTTCATCGCCGACCAAACGGGCGCGCTCGTCGTTCAGGCCGACCGCGTCACCGAGGGCTTCCACACCCACGCCTTCGACCTCGATGCAATCGCCCAGCAGCGCGACTGGTGGGGCGTTTTCCGCGACCGGCGTCCTGACATGTACGGCGCGCTCATGACCTCGGACGGACGGCACACCTACAGCACCACGAAGGGGCAGTGACGATGGAACTGACAACGCTTGCCAGCCGGCCCGCGGCTGATGGGTTTTGGATGCCTGCGGAATGGGCGCCTCATGAAGCCGTCTGGATGCTCTGGCCTTACCGCACCGACAATTGGCGCGAATCCGCTCGTCCGGCTCAGCGCAACTACGCTGCGGTCGCCGACGCGATCAGCGGCGCCACACCCGTATTCATGGGCGTCCCGGAGGCCTGGATCCCGGAGGCCAAGCGCATCCTGCCCTCCGCGGTCGCCATCGTGCCCATGGACAGCGACGACGCCTGGGTTCGTGATTGCGGCCCGACGGTCGTCGTCAACGACAAAGGGGAGCGGCGCGGCGTCGACTGGATCTTCAACGCCTGGGGCGGCCTGAAGGGCGGGCTCTACTATCCCTGGGACCAGGATGAGCAGGTCGCCCCGCAGATCTGCGCCTACCACAGATTCAAGCGTTACCAGGCTGCGCTCGTTATCGAGGGCGGCGGCATTCACACCGACGGCGACGGCACCTGCCTCGTCACCGAAGAAGTCCAGCTCAACCCGGATCGCAATCCGGCTCTCACGAAGGAGCAGATTGCGGATTTCCTGCGCGACTACATGAACGTCGACAAGATCATATGGCTGCCGCTCGGGGTCTACGAGGACGAGACATCCGGGCATATCGACAACATGTGCTGCTTCGCGCGCCCAGGGGAAGTCATCCTGACCTGGACCGACGACGAGAAGGATCCGCAGCACGAACGGTCGAAGAAGGCGCTCGAGGTGCTCGAGCGTGAGACGGACGCGAAGGGGCGCAAGCTCAAAATCAACAAGATTCATCAGCCCGGTCCGCTCTTCATCAGCAAGGAAGAGGCGGCGACCATTCAGGCGAGCCCAGGCATGAACCGGGCCGCGGGGCATCGACTGGCCGGATCCTACGTGAACTTCCTGATCACCAACGGCCGGATCATCCTGCCGCAACTCGATCCGAACACGGACGCGGACGCGCACAAACAGATGCAGTCCATCTTTCCCAAACACAACGTCGTCGGCGTCCCGGCGCGCGAAATTCTGCTTGGGGGCGGCAACATCCACTGCATTACCCAGCAGATCCCGAGCGGCAAGGTTTGAGGGCGCGCACAGCGGCCGCGGCGCGAGGCGCCGCGCCTGAAACGGTCCGCAAGCGGACCCTATCGAGGGTTCTCGGTCTGGAGGGATACGATGAGCGACACAGGCAAACGCGGGAGTGGCTCGTCCGGCCTTCTCTCGCTTGAAAACACCGATCCGATCCAGATGGGGTTCTGGACGCCCAATCGCGTCTGGGGCACCGCCAAGTTCCTCGTCCCCCTGCGTAAGCATGTCGCGGCGAAAAAGGCGGCGGGCGCGCTCGCTCCGCTGCTGCCCGTGGTTCAGGACTTCAAGACATGGGTCACCGACGACAGCATCTACCGCATGTGGGTCAATTCGGTCATCGAGCAGGCCAACGCCTTTGTCGCGGGGCAGCCGGAAGCGATCAAGAACGAGATCAAGGCGGACGGCGACGCGCTCTGGATCGATGGGTATGACAGCCTGTTCGAGATCCTGAACGAGATCGTCACGACGTCGCCCTCTTTCAACACGACGGCCCAGGTCGGCACGCCGATGAACGCATTCCTTTCGGTGGCGATGGGGACCCAGGCGGGCGCCTCGCTGTTTCACGACATGGTCTTCAACCGCCGATTCAAGACCGTTCTCGACGCCTGGAACACGTTCCTCAAAAGCAGCGCGTCTCTCGACAAGCTCGATATCAACGATCCCGAAAAGCCGGGATCATGGATCTCCAAGGGCGCTCATGAAGCCGGCGTGTGGACGGAGATGGCCCATGATCCGAAGAAGCCGGGATACGGATTCAATTCCTGGAATTCCTTCTTCATTCGCCAGTTTGTTCCGGGCGCGCGGCCGTTCCAGGGCGACCCAGGGACCCAGATCAACATCGGCTGCGAGACCACGCCGTGGAAGTACGAGGATAACCTCGCCCTCGAGAGCGAGTTCTGGATCAAGGAGATGCCGTACTCGCTGCTGGACCTGTTCGGCGGGGAGCGGCAATGGGCGAAACTGTTCGCCGGCGGCCAGGCCTATCAAGGCTTTCTGTCCGCGACGCATTTCCATCGCTGGCAAGCGCCGCTCAACGGCGAACTCGTGCGGTCATGGGTGCAGCCGGGCACATATTTCGCCCAGCGGCCTCGGCAGGGCGAGGATCAGGGGACGTGGGAAGGGACGGAGTCCCAGCCTTACCTCGGCCACGTCGCGGCCCGCGCCATCTTCATCTTCAAGCATCCCGCCTGCGGCTATGTCGCGCTGATCTGCATCGGCATGGTGGAGGTCTCGACATGCGTGATCGCGCCGAGCACGTACCTGGTCGACGAGGGCGCCGATCCAGTGGCCGTCGAGCGCAGCGCCGAGATCGGCCGGTTCGAGTTCGGCGGTTCGACCCACGTCATGATCTTTCAGAAGGACCGGGTGCGCCTCGAGGAATGGGCCCGCAACGCGGTCGCCCATCAGAACGACAAGAAGCCCACCCGGATGGGCAGCGTAATCGCGACGGCGAGGTGATGTCCGACTCCTGATGCAATCCCTCAGGGGCCGCCTGGCCGTGGCCTCGGGTCCGCCTCTCCAGAGACAAGGAAGTGAACCGATGTCGACCGTAGTGTCATCGCCGAAGGGGGCCTCAGCGACCGCCGCGAGCGCGGCCCCCGCGCCCGCCACAACCAAAAAACTCGGCGTCTTCGCGATGACGCTTCTGGTCATCAGCGCCATGTTCGGGGGAGGCGTCTACAACATCCCCCAGAACATGGCGCAGTCGGCCGCACTCGGCGCGGTCGATTCTCGCCTGGGTCGTGTCGGGGCTCGGCATCTTCTTCCTCGCCCGGTCGTTCCAGGTGCTCGCCGACGTCCGCCCGAACATGACTTCGGGCATCTACATGTACTCGCGCGAGGGCTTCGGCAAGCTCGTCGGCTTCCTGATCGCGTGGGGCTACTGGCTGTCGTGCGCCTTCGGCAACGTCGGCTACGCGGTCCTCCTGATGGATGCGCTCAACTTTTTCTTCCCGCCCTATTTCAAGGGCGGCAACACGTGGCAGGCGATCATTCTGGCGTCCGTCACCATCTGGGCGATGACGTTCTTCGGTTCTGCGCGGGATCAAGGGCGCGACGATCCTGAACAACATCGGAACGATCGCCAAGTTCGTGCCGATCCTCGTCTTCCTCCTCGTGGTCGGATACTTCTCCTTCCATCGCGAACTGTACTCTTCCGACTTCTGGGGCCATTTCACGGATAAGCCGCTCAGCGACAAGCCGCTCGGCGGCATCCTGGGCCAGATCAGCAGCACGATGCTCGTGACGCTCTGGATGTACATCGGCATCGAAGGCGCGGTCGTGATGTCGGACAAGGCGGACGCCAAGACGGTCAGCCGGGCGACCCTGATCGGTTTCATTGTGACCACGGTGATGTACGTCCTGATCTCCGTCCTGCCGTTCGGCGTTCTGTCGCAGGGCCAGCTCGCGGTGCTGCCGTCTCCGTCGACGGCCGCGGTCCTCGGCAAGCTTGTCGGCCACTGGGGCGAGATTTTCGTCAATATCGGCGTGATCATCGCGCTGCTCAGCTCCTGGCTGGTCTGGACCTTGCTATGCGCGGAGTTGCCGTGGGCCTGCGCCAAGGATGGCACCTTCCCGAAGTTCTTCGCCAAGACCAACGCCGCCGGAGTCGCGTCCGGGTCGCTCTGGGTCTCGACCTGGGTCATGCAGGCGGCGATGCTGCTCGTCTATTTCTCCAACAACGCCTGGAACATCATGCTCGCGATCACCGGCGTGGTGATCCTTCCCGCCTATATCGGGTCGTCCGGCTATCTCTGGAAGGAAGCGGCGGCCGGCCGATATCCGCAAAAGGCGTTGTACAGCAAGACGACCGCGCTCATCGTCAGCGTGCTTGCGACGATCTACGGCTTCTGGCTCGTCTACGCCGCGGGCCTTCAGTACATGCTCGCCGGCGCCGTCGTGTTCGCAATCAGCCTCGCGGTGTTCGTCTGGGCGCGACGGGAGGAGGCGCCGCAAGAGTCGCCGTTCACGAAGATCGAGCTCGTGATCGCGGCGCTGCTGGTCGCCGCCGCCGCGCTGGCGCTCTGGATGCTGTTCACCGGCCGCCTGCCGCAGGTCTACACGCCCTGACTTCGTCGACACGGGCGGCGACGCCTTCGCGCCGCCGCCCGGACCTTCGCTACGCACCTTTCAACCGAAACGAGCCACGCCAATGCCGACGACCGCGTACAATGTTGGAAAATGGATGCCCTCGGATCAGGAGACGCTGACCCAGTGGCTTGAAGAAGCTCATGGCCAAGGCGGACGCCGACAAGGGACCGCTGCTGCCCGTCGTCGACGACTTCCGCCGCTACATCGAGTCGGACGCGAAGGCGTACATGTTCTTCACTCAGATGTTCGATCAGGTAGCCGGAATCCGAGAAGACTTCGCCGGTCGGCTTGCCGCAGGTTCGCGACTATCAGCACATGCTGCGGCTCTTCAACGCGATCATGACGCACGCGCCCGAGTTCAATGAAACGGGCCTCGTCGGTTTTCCGTTCAACGCCATCCTCAACTGGTCGATGGACACGACCGGTGGATGGGCGGGTTTCCTCAGCGGCCACGTCAACGCCCATTTCAAGCGCATGCTCGACGAGTGGGCGGTGTTCTTGTCCTCTTCCGACAGCCGGTACGTTCTGAACGACGATCCGCGCTCCGGTTGGTTCGGTGCGGACGCCAAGAAGGCGATGCCCACCTTCGTCGAGGATTTCAACTGCGATCCCAAGGCGCCCTGGTACGGGTTCAAGTCCTGGGACGACTTCTTCACCCGCAACTTCCGCGAAGGGCGGCGGCCCGTGGCGTCGCCGGACGACAATTCGGTGATCGCCAACGCCTGCGAAGTCGGCGCCTTACAAGATCGCCAAGAACGTGCAGTTGCGCGAAAGATTCTGGATCAAGGCCCAGCCCTACGCCCTGCAGTTCATGCTCGACAACGATCCGCTCACCCCGCAGTTCGTCGGCGGCACGATCTACCAGGCGTTTCTCAGCGCGGAGAGTTACCATCGCTGGAACGCGCCCGTATCGGGACGCGTGGTGAAGACCCGCATCATTGAAGGCTCCTACTACTCCGAAGCGCTGGCCGAGGGCCTCGACCCTGCCGGACCCAACGATTCGCAGGGATACATCTCGGAGATCGCGACGCGCGGCCTGATTTTCATCGAGGCCGACAACCCCGATATCGGGCTGATGGCGTTCCTCGCGATCGGAATGGCCGAGGTGTCAACCTGCGACATCCGCGTCTACGAGGGGCAGCGCATCAAGAAGGGCGACGAGATCGGCATGTTCCATTTCGGCGGCTCGACGCACTGCCTGATCTTCCGGCCCGAGGTTGACGTCGTCTTTGATCTTCACGGTCAAACGCCCGGGCTGGAGAGCCAGAACATTCCGGTCCGCAGCCGTCTCGGGCAAGTCGTCTCTCGAAAGAAGTAGGACCGTGAGCTGCGGGGCGGATCGGACCTTTGGATGGCGAGTCCGAGGGCTGATCCGGCCACGCCGCCAGCGGAATCGGCGAGAGCCGTGTCCCATGCTTCGAGGCGCTCAACAGCGACGCGGCAATCCTCACCGCTCGCAAAAGTCCGCCGCATCGGGGCGCAGGGTCGCTGAGACGAGCGCGTTCTCCAGGGTTGCGCCGACATCCGGGTGACGAAGGACGATCCGCGATCGGGGCGCTGCGCGGAGCTTGAAAATCACGGAGAACGCGAATGGCCGGTTCCGGCGCAAGAAAGATGGGGCTCTTTTCCGCCACCGTCATCGTGATCGTCAACATGATCGGCACCGGCATCTTCCTGCTGCCCGCGAGCATGGCGAGCGTCGGATCGATTTCCATCTACGGATGGATTGTCGGAACCATCGGCGCGACGGGACTGGGCATCGTCTACGCGGTCCTGGGGTCGACCGACCCGAAGTTTGGCGGTCTCTACGCCTATGCGCGCGACACGTTCGGCGTCTATCTCGGCTTTCAGACCAATTATGTCTACTGGCTGGCGAACCTCGTTGGAAATATCGCCATCGCCGCGACTGTAACGGGCTATCTGGTCGTCCTTCTGCCGTTCCTGTCGGGCCATGAAGTCATCGTTACGATCGCGGTCCTCTGGATAGCGACCGGGATCAATCTGGCGGGCACCGGCATTATCAGTCTGACCACCGGCGCGGCCACCGTAGTGGCCATGGTTCCTCTGACTTTCGTGGCGGTCGGAGGCTGGTTCTGGTTCGACCCTCGCACGTTCGCTGCGGGGTGGAACCCCCATGGGCTTATCGGCGTGGGATTCGATCGCGCAGGCCGTTCCCTTTGTTCTCTGGGCCTACGTCGGCGTGGAGAGCGCTTCCCTGAATTCCGAGCTCATAGAAGATCCGAAACGCAACGTGCCGCTCTCGACCATCCTGGGCCTCGTCATCTCGGCGTTCCTCTACATCTCGACCTGTCTCGTGCTCATGGGAATCGTGCCGATGGAGACGCTGGCCAACTCCTCGTCGCCCTTTTCCGAGGCGGCGAAGATGATTGTCGGGCCCGTTGGGGCGACGGTCATGGCTTTGTGCGCGGTGCTCAAGGGCGGGTCCTCGCTGATCGGCTGGACGCTGAACATCGCGCAGATATCCGTGAACGCAGCGCGCGACGGCCTTTTCCCGGGCATCTACGGACGCGAGGATCACAACGGCGTTCCCGTCTGGAACCTCCTCATCTCCGGCGTGCTCATGAGCGGGATCGCGGTGGCGACTGCTTCCGGATCCATCGACTCCCAGTTCAACGAGGTGATCGACATGTCGGTCATCCTGATTGCGCTTCCCTATCTCTATTCGGTGGTTTCCTACGTGGACCTGGAGATGAAGTCGCGGTCGGCGCGGCGCATCGCGGTCGCGGCGGTCGTCGCCATCGCAGCGAGCGCCTTCTGCCTTTGGGTCGTGATCGGGTCCGATCCTGACCTGACGCGCGACGCGTTGGTTCTTCTGCTTCTGAGCATTCCGATCTATCCGCTCTTCCAGCGCAACCTGCAGCGCGCCGAAAAGCCTTTGACCGAGCGGGCGGAGGTGGCCGAGGGACTTGCCCAGTGAGCCCCCGCCGCCCTTGGAGGGAGCGAGCCGCTCACGCGAGGTTTCGCCCCAGCGCCTTGTTCCCACTCAAGGCGGCGTCAGCCGATCTTGACCGCGCGAAGCTTGCCAGCTTTCAGGAGCTCATAGAGGGTCGAACGAAAGAGACCGAGACAACGGCGGCGTCGCGAATCCGAGCGCATTGCGTCCAGTCGGGACGTGAGATTGACCACTCTGGCGACCGGGACCCGCCGCGGCCCTGATCCGGCCAAGACCCTTGTCGAACGCCGCGCGCCTGGCCAGCGGCCCGTGGAGTGGCGAGAGCCGGCTATCGGTTAAGCGCGTAGAGCGATGAAAGCGATCTTGCCGAAGCCGCCATCGTCGACATGACGGTCGAAGAAGATCGGCCGCGGCGTTGCAATCGCGTTCAAATGACGATCGCTTCTACGGCGTTCAGGCTATTCGGAGAGTGCGGCGCGCGCTCGGAAAGCAGCCCCGGCTTCCCCGCCTTCCAGCGCACGAGTTCAGTCTGGAGCAGCGCGACATGCTCGTCTTCCTCCGCGCCAAGTTCGCGATAAAGCTGGCGTTCTACCGAGCCCGCCGAGACCGCTTCGGCTCGGGTCTGAAAGAACTCCACCGCGCGCCGCTCGAAGGCGATCGCCGTCTGAAACAAGGTTTCGGGATCGCCGATCTGGCCTTCGGCCCCGGCCAGCAACGCGGCGCGGTCGATGCGGGACCACAGCCCGGAATTCTCGGGCAGCGCGACATGGTAACGCCGCGACAGCGTCGCCATGTGCTCGCGCTCCATCTGCGCGAACTTGCCGAAGAGGTCCCGCAGCACGGCGTCGCCCGCCTCCCGCGCAGCGCGCTCGTAGAACGCATAGCCGCCCAGTTCGATCTCGAAGGCTTCGCGGATGGCCGCTAGGCCAGGCTCGCTGCTGACGCCGGCGCGTTCGAGCGCACGCAGCTTGCCGCCGCAATGCGGACACATGCCATAGGGAAAGGCGAAACCCTCGCTCACCTTGGCGCAATCGTCGCAACGCCATTGCAATTGTGCGTCGGCGCAGCAGATGTACGGCTCGGAATCGTCGAGCGGCTGACGGCATTTTGGGCAGTACGCCTGCGCCTCATCGGCGGCGAGCGCGGCGGGCGGCGCGTTGAGCGCCTCGATATCCGCCGCTTCGACCGGCCAGGCGCGCTTGCCTGATTTCAGCCAGCCGGCGATGGCCTTGGCCGCGCGCCGCCCCGCGCTCATGGCGAGGATGACCGTCGCGCCGCCGGTAACGATGTCGCCGCCTGCGAAAACACCCGGCAGATTGGTCGCCTGCGTCGAATCGTCGGCGGAGATGTTTCCCCGGCTGGTCAGCGCCAGCCCCTTCGTTGATTGGCCGATGATCGGATTGGCCTTGGTGCCAAGCGCGTAGATCACCGTGTCGCAGTCCATCTCGACGCATTCGCCTGTTGGAACCGGCTTGCGGCGCCCGCGTTCGTCGGGTTCGCCTAGCTCCATTTTCTCGATACGCATGCTGCGCACGTCGCCCTCGCCGTCGACGATGATCTCAACCGGCGAGTGCAGGAAGAAGAAGTCGATACCCTCCTCCTTTGCGTGGCGAATTTCCTCGAGGCGCGCCGGCGCTTCCGCCTCCGAGCGGCGGTAGACGCAGCGCACGATTTTCGCGCCCACCCGCTTCGCGACGCGCAGGCAATCCATCGCGGTATTGCCGGCGCCGACCACCACCACGCTCTTGCCCAAGCTGATCGGCGTGTCGAGATAGGGGAAGCGGTCGCCGCCCATCAGGTTGATGCGCGTCAAGAATTCGTTGGCGGAGTAGACGCGCCCCGCGAATTCGCCGGGTATGCCGAGGAAGGTCGGCGCGCCGGCGCCCGCCGCGATGAACACGGCGTCGAAGCCGCGCTCTCCGATCAATTGCTCGACCGTGAACGTCTTGCCGACGACCTTGTTGGTCTCGAAGCTCACGCCCATGTCCTTGAGGCGCTGGATCTCGCGGTCGATGATGTCGCGCGGCAGGCGGAACGACGGAATACCATATTGCAGTACGCCGCCGAGCACATGCAGCGCCTCATAGACTGTCGCTTGCGCGCCGAAGCGCGTCAGATCGGCTGCGGCGGCGAGGCCGGCGGGACCGGAGCCGATGATCGCTACCTTGCCCAAGCCGAACCCGGCCGCCGGCGGCGCGGCTCTGGGCGGTCGCGCATTGTCGCCGATGAAGCGTTCGAGTCGGCCGATGGCGACCGGTTCGTGCTTGCGATACTTGCGCACGATGCACTGGGCCTCGCATTGAGTCTCCTGCGGGCAGACGCGCCCGCAGATCGAAGGGAACAGGCTCGACTCGTAGATGGTTTCCAGCGCGCCATCGAGGTCGCGCACCAGCAGGCGGCGGATGAATGCGGGAATGTCTATGCCAACGGGACAGCCGGCGATGCAGGTCGGCTCGACGCACTGTATACAGCGTTCGGCCTCCTTGTACGCGTCGGCTACGGAATAGCCGAGATTGACTTCGTTGAAATCAGCGGCGCGTTGGTGCGCGTCGCGCTCTGGCATCGGCGTCTGGCGCGGATCGACCGCCGAATATTTCTTGTAGTTACGCTTCCCCTCGACCACCAGCGCCTTTTCCAGATTGCAGATGTGATCGAAACTCTTGTTTGCGACCTCTTCCTCTGGTTTGAAGCGCTTCTGCCTCGCAAGCAATTCTACGAAATCGACCTGATGGCCGTCGAAGTCCGGGCCGTCGACGCAGGCGAATTTTACCTCGCCCCCGACCGTTACCCGGCACGATCCGCACATGCCCGTGCCGTCGACCATGATGGTGTTAAGCGACACCATGGTCTTCACGCGGAGCGCGCGCGTCGTCTCGACACAGGCGCGCATCATCGGCATGGGGCCGATGGCGATCACCTTGTCCGGCTTTTGCCGCTCTAACAAGCGCGTGAGCGCGCCGGTGACCTGTCCCGGCTCGCCGTAGCTGCCGTCGTCGGTGCAGATGATCAGCTCGTCGGCGAATGCGCGGAATTTTTCTTCCCAGAACACCAAGTCCCTAGTGCGGAATCCCATGATAGCAGTGGTGCGCGCCCCCGCCTGCTTGAATGCGCGCAACTGCGGAAACACCGGCGCGACCCCGAGGCCGCCGCCTACGAAAACCGCATGGCTGGGCTCGGCATCGATGTGGTCGACGTGCTGCGGTAGGCCCAGCGGCCCTACGAAATCCGCGAACGCATCGCCTTGCCGATAGCGGTCGCGCATTTCGCGGGTGGTCTTGCCGAGCGCCTGCACGACGATGGTCACCGTGCCGCGTTCGCGATCGTAGTCGGCGACGGTGAGGGGAATGCGCTCGCCGCCGTCATAAAGCCGCAGCATGACGAAATGGCCAGGCAGGGCGGACGCCGCCACGTCGGGCGCGTGGATCTCCCATAGGAAGGTGGTCTCGGAAAACTCTTCGCGGGCAACGATCGAGTACATGGCTGGTCCATCATGCGTTCAAGACAGCGTTCGCATTGGGCCAGGGAACGCTGCGACGTCCGCGCCGCAACCGTTCGCGCAGGCCGATCAGGGTTTCCAGTTCGGCCGCTCGGGAACGCCGCCAGATGCTTGAGGATGAGCGAGCGGATTCGCCGGTGCGCCTCTCCGCCGGCTGGGGCGACAGCGGCGCTTGTCCTCCTTCAGCGGCTGGGACGCGATCAGCCGGCGAGTTGTCCGAGCAGGGGCCTTGGGTATGCGGCCTCTTCAGGCAAGGGGCGCTCCTTTCGCTTGTAGTGGTCCAGCACGTTCGCGGCGATCACCAGCTTCTGGACCTCGCTGGCGCCTTCATAAATTCGCAGGGCGCGGATTTCCCGATAGAGCGCCTCGACCGTGCCGCCGCTGACAACGCCGGCTCCGCCAAAAATCTGCACGGCCTGGTCGATCACCTGTTGTGCCTGCTCCGTCGCAAACAGCTTAGCCATCGACGCCTCGCGGGTGACCCGTCCGCCGGCAGTGTCCTTCACCCAGGCGGCGCGGTAGGTCAGCAGCGCCGCCGCATCGATTGCCGTCGCCATGTCCGCGAGCTTGGCCTGGGTCAGCTGGAAATCCGCCAGCGTCTTGCCAAACATGCGCCGCTTCAGCGCGCGCTGCGCCGCCTCGTCGAGAGCGCGGCGCGCAAATCCCAGGGCGGCGGCGCCGACGGTGGAGCGGAACACGTCCAGCACCGACATGGCGATCTTGAAGCCTTCGCCGGGGTTGCCGAGCAGGTTCGCCCCGGGGACGCGGCAACTGCTGAACGCGAGCGCTCCCAAGGGATGGGGCGCGATGACGTCGATCCGCTGAGAGACCGACAAGCCCGGCGTTCCCGCCTCGACGACGAAGGCCGAGATTCCCTTCGGTCCGGGCTCGTCGCCAATGCGCGCGAAGACCGTATAGAAATCGGCGAGCCCGGCGTTGGAGATCCAGGTCTTCGCCCCATCGATGATGTAATCGCCGCCGTCATTGACAGCTTTGGTCGTCATGGCGCCGACGTCAGAGCCAGCCTCCGGCTCGGAAATGGCGAAGGCGGCTATGCCCTCGCCTCGCCCCACCGCTGGAAGAAAGCGCGTCCTCTGAGCGGCGCTGCCGAACAGGGTGATTGCGGCGCTGCCGAGCCCCTGCATCGCGAAGGCGAAATCCGCGAGGCCGTCGTGGCGCGCCAGTATCTCTCGCGCGAGACAGAGGCCGCGGACGTCAAAAGTTTCCGCGCGACCGCCGTAGGCCGCGGGAACGCACGCTCCCAATAATCCGGCCTTGCCGAGTTCGCGCACGAGGCGCCGGACGGTGTCGTCCATGCCAACGCCATGCGCGTCGCCGCCAAGTTCCCCCAGGCAGTCTTTCGACCAACTTTCGAGCGCCGCCGCGAAGGCGCGGTGGGAATCGTCGAAAAACGGCCAGGACAGGAATGAGGCGTCTGACATCAGTTGCCCTCGAAAACCGGAGACTTCTTGTTGGCGAAGGCCTGGTAGGCACGCTTGAAATCCTTGGTCTGCATGCAGATGGCCTGTGCCTGCGCCTCGGCCTCGATGCATTCGCCAAGAGTGGCGCTCCACTCCTGCCACAGCATTTTCTTGGTCATGGCGTGGCCGAAGGTGGGGCCGTCGGCGAGATTTTTCGCCAGCGCGGTGGCCGCCGCCAACACGTCCTCGGGCTCGTGCAGCGAGTTGTAGAAGCCGAATCGCTCCGCCTCGGAGCCGGGCATAGCGCGTCCAGTATACAAGAGTTCGGCGGCGCGGCTCATGCCGATCAGGCGCGGCAGGAGGGCGCAAGCGCCCATGTCGGCCCCTGCGAGGCCGACGCGCACGAACAGGAAGGCGACCTTGCTGCGCGCCGTGCCCAGCCGGATGTCGGAGGCGCAGGCCAGCATCGTGCCGGCTCCGGCGCAGACACCATCAATGGCGGCGATGATCGGTTGCGGGCGCCATGCGCATCGATTTGACCGCGTCGCCGGTCATGCGGGTAAATTCGAGCAGGCCCGGCATGTCCATCTTGGTCAGCGGGCCGATGATCTCGTGGACGTCGCCGCCGGAGCAGAAATTGCCGCCGGCCCCGGTGAGTACGATGGCCTTCACGTCATTGGCGTAGACGAGGTTGTTAAAGAGGTCGCGAAGTTCGCCGTAGGAGCCGAATGTCAGCGGGTTCTTCTTCTCGGGCCGGTTCAGGGTGAGCGTCGCCACCTTGTTGTCGACTGTCCAGCCGAAATGCTGGGCCTCATAACCTGCAGCCTTGAATTCTCTCACCGTCTCGCTCCTTGCGGCGTCGCAAGCTCCCGGTAACGTTCTCCAATGGCGCTCAGAGACCTTGGAATAGCGGCATTAGCGATCATCTCGCGAATGACGCCCGTACTCTTCTCGACGGCTGCGAAGTCCTCGAAGTCCAGGCTGGCGGCGATCTCGGCTATGGGCGCATGGAGATCGTTGGATGCAAGAGTTTCTTCAAGCGCGTCAGCGAGTATGCAGAAGCCGGGCGGAACAGTTGCGCCCATGCGGAGCAACTTGCCCAGGCTCGCGGCCTTGCCGCCGCACCGCCCGACATCATGGTCTTGCAAGTCGCGCAGTGACAGTACCTTGTTCGCGGCCATTGGCTGCCTCCCTCACTGTTCGTTTCCTCCTGCCGCTGCGATTGTATTCGCCGGCTTTTTCACGCGCCGTTTTTTTCTCGCGCGTCGTTGAAGGCATTCAAAACAGCCCTTCTTTAGCCCTCCTTTAGGGGTGTGCGGCAGAAGTCTCGATCGAACCGCGCCGGATTCTACTGGGGCTCCAAACTGCTGACCTCGCAGGAATATTTTTCGCTTCTGGCTCCGCCCGGCTCCCAAGTAGGATGGATTTTCTCCTGAGGATCGCGTCCGGGGCGCGCAAGGTCTGGCTGCAATTTCGACGTGAAGCCTTTGCCGCCGCGTCGCCGGCTCGACGCTCCACGCGGCGGCGCCACCCGATGGTGTCGCACGTGTCCTTGTCTCGACCGGGCTCGCCTACGTCGCCTTAGTGATCGACGCCTACGGCTGCCGCATGTCGGATGGCGGCGAGCCGCATCGCGCACGGCCTGTCCTCGACGCGCTGGGCTGGCTCCGCACGGCGCATGGCGGCGGAGTCATTCCGGAGCCGAAGCCAAAGTGCGCTATTACGCCATGCTGGAACAGTCCGCCTTTGCGGCCTGAATTGATGACAATCCTCCGGCAAACCACGGGCGGTTCATTCCGCCAGGCGGCCTTGCCGTCAGGACGCGAGTTGCTGGAACAGGCTTCGCGTGTCGGACGAAGGAACCCTGTCCTCATATCGCTTCAGGGCGCCACAACACAATTGGTACTGCCGTCTCAAGGCGTCGTGGCGGCCGCTGCCGTGGAATCCCCTCATGATCTCCCGGTGAGCATGTTCGAAGCATGGGTCAATCTCAAGCGCTCGCGATGCGTAGGAGAGAGAGCGATCAACATTCCCCAATTGGCGCTGCAGCGTCGCCATGTGGGTGAGCATCTTGACATAAATCCCCTCAAGCCAGTAGCGGCGGCTCCAGCACCAGTCGTGGTCGACGCCCTGGGCATATTGCTCTGGAATATCGGAGAACAGGCAGCCGGTATAAATCTTCTCGGCGGCGGAATGACACGCCATGGAATCTTCTAGGTTTCCTTCCAGCAAAAGCTTCTCGCCGAGTCTGGCGAATTCCTCGAACACCGGGACATCGATCCAGACGCCATCCGGCAGGTTCAAAAAGTAGCGATGATCGTGAGCCAAGATGTAAGGAGACGCCCTGCTCGTCGTCAACTCTGGACTTAGCGCCATGCGCAAACAATGGACCGTGTGGTAGAGGCGGTTGAGACTTTGATCGGCGCGTTCGGCTTCCGGCCAGAGCAAATCGGCGATCTCCTCAACCCGCGCCCCGCGCCGTCCGCGTTGCAGGAGGTAAGCGAAGAGCGTCTTCGTCTTCGCTGTGGCGCCGTTGACAGTGTTCCAACGCACTTGCGAACCGTCCTCGCGGAATATCCGCAAATTGCCGAAACAACGGATTTTCCAACGGTGACGCGGCGCCGGCGCGAAGTCGTAGGGAGCTAACTGGTCGCGCCCTGACGCGCCACGCCGCGCCTGTTCACTCCCCGGGATCGAAAACGTGGTCGAAGCATCGGAACTGGGATGTTTCGGATCGGAAATGGAGACGGCTGGCGGCGCCCACCAACTCGCTGCCATCTGCGGCCCCAGATTTTCCAGCCAACATCTCAGTTTTGCGGCGGGATCGCCGGACAGGAATGCATCCGGCCGCAGAAAATGAGGATTGCGGCACAGACCTGCCGAGGTGAGGATAAAGCGATGCGTCTGCAATGCGTCGAGGATCATGGAATCCGGAAACAGGCGCAAGTTGTAAAGACAGATGACGCTCAACGGCGAGTGACGAATGGCCGCTTCGATAGCCGTCTCGAACTCACCCTGGTGGGCGATTCCGGACGGCGTATTGAGCATCCAGTTCATGTTGATGATCGCGAGCAGCCCGCTATTGCCCCCAACTTTGGCGTCCTCGGCCAGCTTAAGGATGCGCGCGATTATCGTCTTTACGGAAATCGGGGTTTCGTACATGGCGACGGAAGCGGAATCGATGACGGTCGCGTCCGTCGCTTGTTCATAGACGCAGTTCATGTCATCCGTCGGACAACAGTCCGTGAGGTAGCGCCAGACTGCGCCTGCCCGCTCGGCGGCTTCGAGAGGGAGTTTCAATCAATTCCACAACTCATCGGACGTCTCATAGAGGACGACTGCATGGAAACCCTTGTCCACAATTTCCTCCCTCCCATTTTTGATTTATTATGAAGTTTCTTGGCGTCGCATTTTCAACTACCTTGTTAAGGCTTGGTGTGCAGTCTAGTCGCGCGCGCTTTTGCGGCCATCCACATAGCCCTCTCCCTCATGCAACACGGCCGCCACAAGCCTGGGCGCCCATGGAACGAAACGCGGCGTTCAAGCCCCCGCGAGGCGGTCGTAGGCAGCCAGAGCGGTGCGCCCAGTTCGTGAGCGATAGCGCGATGAGATTTTCGGATCAGATCAACCCGTGGCCGCTTATTGGCGATCATGGACCCGCTCCGCGGCGAGATGATTGGCCAGAACTTCCCGCAGATTGCCCCGCAATATTTTTCCTGCCGGACTGATGGGCATTTCCTTCACCAATTCCAAACGCTCAGGCATCTTGAAACGTGCGATTTCTCTGTCTTTGAGAAACGCCTTCAACTGCTCCAGCGTCAGAGTGTGACCGCGTCGAAGCACGACGACTGCACATGCCTTTTCAATGAAAACGTCATCGGGGATCGCGACGACGCAGACGGTCTCGATCGCCGGATGCGTCAGAAGATGGTTCTCGACCTCTGCGCAGCTGATCTTTTCGCCTCCCCGATTGATGAGGTCCTTGATCCGACCTTCCACGTAAAGATAGCCGTCCCTTCTGGATACGACGTCGCCGGTTCGGTAGAATCCGTCGGCGGTGAACGCCTTGGCGTTAATTTCTGGCGAGTTGTAGTATCCCTGGATCGTGTACGGGCCGCGGACCAGCAATTCTCCGGCGGATCCATCGGGAAGATCTTGATCCATCGGGTTGACGATCCGGATCTCGTCGTACTCCGAGACCGGGAGCCCCGAACTGTTCAGACGCAATGCTTCCGCATCCGCCAGCCGGCTCATGCAGAGCAGGCCTTCGGCGGTTCCGAAGCTCTCCTGATACGTGCATTGGAACTGCCGCTCGACCCTGCGCCGAAGCTCCGGCGCGAGCTTGGAGCCGCCGCTCATGAAGACTTTCAATGAACTGAGGTCATGGCGATTGAAAAGATCGCTTCCCAGCCATTTCGACACGAGCGGCCCAGCGGAACTTACGACGGTGACACGTTCCCTTTCGATCCAGGGAAAGACCACATCCGCCGTCGTCGCGGGAGAAAAGATGACGGCGCCACCGGCGACGAGCGTTCCGAGGACGCCCGGCGCTCCCAGCGTGTAATTGTGACCTGCCGGCAGTACGCCGAGAAAGACGGTATCGGCGTCAAGGCCCGCAGCCTTGCCGCTCTGTTCGGCGCCGTAGAGATAATCGGCGTGTGTGCGCGGAATAAGCTTGGACAGTCCCGTCGTGCCGCCGGACAGCAGCATCAGTGCAACCTCTTCCGACCGAGGAAGCGGACATTCTTCCAACGACAGCTGCGCCGGTTCTTCCGCTCGATCCCGTCGCGGCGACAATTCGATCTGATCCGGGAAAGCTTCTCCATCGACGATGAGATGACGCAGGACGGGACAACGCGAGGCCACGTCGCGCGCCATGACGCGATAATCGAATCCCTTGGCTTCGCCGGGAGTCATGAGCGCAACCGCGCCGCTGCTGCGCACGAAATGCTCTATTTCGGTCCGACGGTGCGCGGGCAAGGCCATGACGGGGATCGTTCCGATACGCATCAACGCAAGGAACGCCTCGACGAACTGGATGCTGTTGGCGAGCTGGAACACCACCCTGTCGAGAGGGCGAAGTCCGAGACGGTGCAGACGCGCTGCAAGGCGCTCGGCATTGCACAGCAAGTCTCGATAGGTTCGGCGACCTGTAGCGTCGACGACCGCCGCCTTACCCGGATTCGACCGGGCGGCGGCGGAAACCGACTCGAAGATGGAAAGCGCCCCCCAGCATCCCGCGTCCCTGTAATGGCGCGCCCTGTCTTCAGGCCAATCGACGCATCCTTCCAGCATTGTCCCCTCTCCGCGTGACGTGACCATTGCGGGCAAGACGCGCAGCCTTGTCGACATCGCGCCGCTGCGCCAGGCGCATCGACTACGACAGATAGTCGGGCGTCGGGACATCGACCTTGGCGGAAAGCGCGCTGGCGCTCGCGTGGCCGTCGGCGCTGTGCGCGCGTACCTGATAGGTGTATTGTTTTCCGCCGATCACGGTCATGTCGGTCCAGTTCGTGAGCTTGGTCGCCTCGACGAGATTCGCCGGATCGGAACCTGTTGACCGGTAGACGTCGAACAAAGTTGCGCCCGGAACCTTGTTCCAGCTCAGCGCCACCTGAGAACTCGTCGCTATCGCAACAATTTTGTCCGAACCCGCGAACACGGGCGCCGCCGCAGGCTCATCTCTGGCCGCCTGGAGTGATCCTTTCGGCCACAGGTTGCAGATCACCGGCCTGTGCGATCCGTCGAGTTGCTTGCACACATTGCAATAGTCGCATTGAACAATGTCCGCCGTCCGGCCGCTCCTGACTTTGTTGGGCCAGGTCGGATCGGCGAGGAGACCGCGCGCAATGCCCACGATATCCGCGCCGCCCGACGTCAAGACGCGCTCAGCGTCCGCCGGATCGGAGAGTTTTCCGGCGATTGCGACGGGAGTCGAGCAACCGTGCGCGAGAAGGTGCGCCTTGATCTCGGCTGCGAGGTTGACGTGCAGCGCCCGCGGCAACCAGACGCCAGGCATGCAGCGATCGCCGGAATATCCGGAGTATGGGAAGAGCACCTGACCCGGGGTATGGACCGCGTCTTCGAATTTGCCGCCGACCGAAAGTGAAAGATAGTCAAAGCCCAATTCCGAGAACCGCTGCGCGATCAGTTTGGACTCATCGACGGTATAGCCGTTCTTGATGAATTCCTCGGCGTTGAACCGGACGCAGACGGGAAAGTCCGTCCCGACCCGTCGACGGACGCTCTTCATGACGCGACCGATCAGGCGGAGGCGGCCTTCGAGTGTCGTGCCGCCGTATTCGTCGGCGCGCGGATTTGTCCGCGAGAGGAATGACGAGAGAGTGTAGGCATGTGCTGAGTGAAGCTCCAGGCCGTCGAAGCCGGCTTCCCGCGCCCGTCCTGCCGCGGCGCCGAAGTGATCGATGATCTCCTCGATCTGCTCGGGAGAGAGGGCGTCGATCGTCTGGCGCCATCCGGTTTTCGCGACCTTCATGAAATGAATGATCTGGGGAACGACTTTTGAATCCGAAGCGCCGTGGATTCGCTTCGTGAGTTCGCTCAGGCCGGGAATGAACTGATCGTCGCTGATGCGTAGCAGGGAGCCGGATTTGTTGCTATGGATCGCCATAGCTTCGACGACGATCAATCCGACCCCGCCCTCGGCATAGGCGACGTAGCGGTCGACGATGTCCTGGTTGATCAGGCCGTCTTCGCGGCAGAGATGGGTGACCATCGCCGGAACCATGATACGGTTGGGAATGATCATTCCGTTGATGGTCAATGGTTCGAACAGTTTCATCGGATCGTCCTCGAACGAGAATGCCTGGAAGCTGGAAGTCACATCAGTTCGCCGCCGGCAACCGCAATGCTCTGGCCGGTAACGGACTTCGATCCTGGCAGGCAGAGCCAGCCGACGGCTTCGGCCACTTCCCGCGGCTGGATGAGGCGGCCTTGAGGATTGTGAACGACCAGTTGCGCGAGCGCCTGCTCTGCCGTCCGACCCGTCTTGGCGACGATATTGTCGACGGACCTAGTGACGATGTCCGTATCGGTGAAGCCGGGACAAACGGCGTTGACCGTCACGCCGGTCTTGGCCATTTCCATCGCTAACGCCCGCGTAAGGCCAATCAAGCCGTGTTTGGCGGCGCAGTAGGCCGTTACATCAGGAGCATCCAGTCAGGCCCGATGTCGAGCTCACGTTGACGATCCGCCCGAAGCCGTCGGCGATCATCGGCTTCAGGACTTGCTGGGTGCAGAGGAACGCGCTGGTCAGATCGATCGCCAGCACCTCGTTCCACTTATCGAGCCCCGTCTTCAGGAAGGGCGCGGAATAGGCTATGCCGGCATTATTGACGAGCACGGACACGCTGCCGCGTTGTTCGACAGCCGTCGCAATGGCCCTTATGATTTCTTCTGGACGCGAAAGGTCGGCCACGATTGCGGACGTCTTGACGCCATGGGTGCTCTCGATTTCCCGCGCAGTCGTTCCAAGCACGCTTGCGTCGCGACCGTGCACGCTCACATCTGCGCCGAGACGCGCGAGTTCTAATGCAATCGCCTTGCCGATTCCTCGCCCGCCGCCAGTGACGAAACCATGGCGCCCCTGAAGCGGCCTGCCGCTCAGATCCTGCACGTCAACCTCCCATTTCGCTTGCGAGGACTCTTGAGTTGGTCCGCCTCAGCGAGTTTCGGCCGTGACGCCTGTGACGCCAGCTTCAACTGCGTGAAATCATAGGTTCTGTGCTGTTTCGATCAAGTGGCCACACCGAATTCGCCTTATTCGAAATTCGAATATTGGACACCCCGGGCGGGTTATAAACTGAAGGTCACAACCACCGCCCGACGTGGGCCTATCCCTATGGAGGTGATGGTTTCGGGCATGGCGATCGCTTCATTCATGCCTCGCGGGCGGCGTCGATAATCGCGTCGCACTTCTCGAAAACTGGTTTGGAGAAGTACCGCTAGACGTTGTCGACTGGGTTCAGATCGGGAGCGCGGAGGAATGCAGATCGGCGTGATGTTTTCGGGCACATTGAGGTTGCTCGTGGCGTGCCATTCGGCCCGATCGAGCAGCACGACGGGGTCGGCGCCCTCGGCGACATGGCGGGATATGGGCGCTTAGCGTGCGCGAGAATTCTTTTGAACGTCTCGATCCGCTCGTCCTGGCCTGGATGGCGCGGGCGGGGCCCAGTGCGAAAAAAGCGCGGCGTCACCGAGCCGATAACAAAGGCGACATGCGCCGGCGCTCGCCGGCCAACCCGTCATCGGCCACGCCAAGGCCGAGCACTTCAGAATACCGACCTCCTGTGAATCCCTCCAGTGAGTCAGCCAGCGGGCGGTCCGCTATTATGGGGAGAAGAGCCCCTTCAGCGGAAGCACGCGAACTATCCCTGGTCGGAGCGCAGTACTTTGGAAATTAGGCCGCGAAGCCACTGGTTGCCTAGGTCAGTGTGGAAACGTTCATGCCAGTGCAGTTTGATCGAATATGCGGGCAGCGGCATTGGCGTGCGCAGAATCCGAAAGCGACCGTGACCGTTCAAGACATCAGCGAGACGTTTCGGAATGGTAACTATCAGGTCGGTTCCTTCGACCACAAAGGCTAGGCCGACATAATTTGGAATGCGCAGGGCGACCCGGCGTACAATGCCTTGTCGTGCGAGTTCACGCTCCACGACCGCGTGCCCGGGGCCGCGCCGATGACGATTGCGTGTGTTTCGGTTTGAAATTGGCGTAGCGTGAGCGTTTTGCGAATTCTTGGATGGTCGGCCGAAATTAGGCAAACGTAGTGCTGACCAACATGGTTTCTGATAGAAGCCTCCTTCCAGCTGAGGCAAGAATCCCAGCGCAAGATCCGCGGCGCCTGAATCCAGCATGGTCGGCGTATCGTCGGAGAGTGGGACAATTTCGATTTCCACCTTTTGGGCGCCGCTGAACGAATCTCAGTCCAGAGACACGGCAGAAAAGAACAAGCTGGCTTATATCGCTCATGCAAACGCAAAACGTCCGTTGCGCCGTCTCAGGATCGAATGCGGATCGGTGGCCGAGCGCCGCTTCGATAGCGACTATGGCTTCTCGAATTGGCTGAACGAGTTCTTGCCCGAGCGCGGTCGGCTCTAGCCGGCTCGTGCGTACGAATAAGGAATCATCAAAGCGCTTACGAAGCCGCGACAAAGCGATGCTGACCTTCGGCTGACCCAAACCAAGAATATCGGCCGCGCGACTTACAGACCGAGTCTTCTGTGTTTCGTCAAAAACATTCAGAAGCCGAAGGTCAATGTCGAGCATTGGATCGGCCTAATCGACTCTCTCATATTTGTCACAGGCGACCGGCCACGAGCAGACGTTTGTGCCGGTGCAGGTAGCGTCCGAGTGATCGCGCTCGGCGAGCAGGTTCGCTTCACGATGAGGGCAGGCCGGACGGTCGACGCTGGCGAAAGTGATCGGCTTCGGATCGCTCGCCCTCATGGTGCAGGAGGGGTTCCGGCGCGATCCGCGGGTCGGCGATTGCCGGGTCTTCCGGGGGCGCAGAGGCCAAAGGCCGATATTCTCCGTATAGTTTCGCTGGGCGAGGACCGCTCACCGCTGGCATCCACTGTTCGGCCGAAGGAAGGTATTGCGTGCGAAGAGTAGGAATTGGATCGAAGACAACTCGCGCTAGCTCTCAAACCGCGGGACCCGACGCCATCGCCGGCAATCCAGAACACCAGCGGACTCGTAAAGCGCCAGGCGCGGACCGCGAACCGCGGTGGGACAGCACAGGAGGCGGTCATGCGCGCAAGATACCGGCAAGTTCAGCCTCCTTGCCCGTTCGCCGATCGTCTACGGTTGGCGATCCATCATGGCGCAAGTCATTGGCAATCTCGAGAGCCAGCGCCGCCAGCACGACCTGGCCGGGCCGCCCGCCCGCGACGGGCTCCAAGTCCGTGACGGTGGTCCGACGAACGACTGTGAAAATCAGTTCCTCGTATTGTTTAGTGACGGCTCCATCCTGCCTGGTGGTCAATCCAGACTTCTGCCGCACACCCCCTAAAGGAGGGCTAAAGAAGGGCTGGTTTGAATGCCTTCAACGACGCGCGAGAAAAAAACGGCGCGTGAAAAAGCCGCTGAATACAATCGCAGCGGCAGGAGGAAACGAACAGTGAGAGAGGCCTAGATTTTGGCGCGAACAAGGTACTGTCACTGCGCGACTTGCAAGACCATGATGTCGGGCGGTGCGGCGGCAAGGCCGCGAGCCTGGGCAAGTTGCTCCGCATGGGCGCAACTGTTCCGCCCGGCTTCTGCATACTCGCTGACGCGCTTGAAGAAACTCTTGCCATCCAACGATCTCCATGCGCCCATAGCCGAGATCGCCGCCAGCCTGGACTTCGAGGACTTCGCAGCCGTCGAGAAGAGTACGGGCGTCATTCGCGAGATGATCGCTAATGCCGCTATTCCAAGGTCTCTGAGCGACGCCATTGGAGAACGTTACCAGCAGCTGGTGACGCCGGACAATTGCTACGTCGCCGTGCGGTCGTCAGTGGCTGTCCGCGACACGGGCATCTCCTCTTTCCCCGGTATGATGGATACATACCTTACGTCCGGGGAGTGGATGAGGTCATCGCCAAGGTTCTGCAATGCTGGGCGTCGCTGTGGTCTTCACGCGCCGCTTACTTGCGGCATCACAAGGGCATCTCTCACGATCAGGGCATTATTGCGCCGGTTGTGCAGCTGATGGTTAGTCCTGAAACTG
>CAWANA010000029.1:0-134121 GCA_963783275.1 uncultured Alphaproteobacteria bacterium
TACGAAAAGGCGCCGCAATCCCTTGAAAAGGCTCAAAACGGACTCGAAAGTGGCAAAGCCGGCCGGAGCCTCGCCAGCCGCTCACTTCGCCGTCAGGATCAGCTTGCCGCGCTCGACCGAATAGCTCTTCAGCCGCTCGAGAAAGCTCATGCCGAGCAGGCTTTCCTCCAGCGCGCCGGGCTTGGCGACCAGCGCGCGGCACCTTGCGCATCACGATCGGCCCGACCGCGATCTCGTCGAGCCGGACCTCGGCCGCCATCGCCGCGCCGTTGGCGGTCGTGACCGGCACGTCGTAGACGAGGCCGGCCGTGTCGATCCCGGCCCGGCGGGCGTCGGCGCGCGGTCAGCACGACCATCGAGGCGCCGGTGTCGAAGATGAGCGTCGCCCGCGCCCCGTTGATATGCGCGGTCACGGCGAACTCGCCGCCGAGACGCCGGCTGACGATCGCCTCGCCGCCCTGTCCGGTCGCGGGCTCGGACGGCATCAGCTCCGCCGTCATCCGGTCGACGAAGTCGGACGCCTCGAAGCGATAGGCGTAGACGCCCGCGAGCGAGCGCGATCAGCAGCGCCCAGACCGCGATCGAGCTGGCCATCCGCGCGACGTCCGACGGCCGCGGCGCTGGCGAGGTAGATAGGCGAGCAGCGCGACGAGGCCGGCGGCGGCCGCGACCGTCTGGTGGTCGAGGCCGGCGATCCTCGCGTCCGCCGGCGTCAGCATCAGGACCGCGGCGGCGACGGCCAGAATCGCGAGCGGAAGGACGGCCCGCATCAGCCGCTCCGCCGGCCGTCGCGCCCGCGCGGCCGGCGCGCGCTGCGCGCGAGCGCATCGCGACGAGGCGCGCCTCGAGCCCGGCCATGACGGCGAGCCGCTCGGCCTCGCTCATCGCGCCCCAGCCCGCGATCTCCGCGACCGTGCGGCCGCAGCCGACGCACAGCGCCGAGACGGGATCGACGACGCAGATCTTTACGCAGGGGGTGGAGACCGGCGCGGCGTTCATGGCCGTCACTTAAGCGCGCCGAGCGCCCGATGAGAAGGCCGCACCAGGCGGCGATCTCGGCCCATTGCTGCGCCGCGCCCGCGACGTCGCCGGTCTGGCCGCCGATCTGGCGCCGCGCCAGCGCCGTCATCGCCGCCGCGCCGACGCCGCGCCGACGACGGCCGGCGAGCGCGCGGCCGACGCCGGTCGCGGCCAGCCCGAGGGCGAGCGCGAGGATCGAGCGCGACGCCGCAGGCCGGCGGCGAAGCTCTGCGGCTCGAGCCGCCCCGCCGCTGCGCCCGCGCCGTCGGCGCGCGCCGGATCGAGCAGCGCAAGCGGCATGAGCGCGCCGGCGCGCGAGACCGCGGCGGCGAGCACGAGCGCCGCCGCCGCGCCCAGAAACCCATGCGCCAGCGCCGCCGACAAGCGCGCCGATCCGGACGACGAGCGACAGCACGAGCGCGACCGCGCCGAACGCGCCGATGCGGCTGTCGCGCATGATGGCGAGCTTGCGCTCGCGCGTCGCCCCGCCGCCAAAGCCGTCGGCGACGTCGGCGAGCCCGTCCTCATGCAGCGCGCCGCTGGCGGCGACCAGGGCTGCGACCGCAAGCGCCGCGGCGACCAGTGGCGGCAGGCCAAGACCCCGACGCCGCGCCGAGCGCCGCCGCGCCGACGAGCCCGACGGCCGCGCCCGCGACCGGCGCGGCCCAGGCGAAGCGGTTGAAATCGAAGGCCCCGTCCGGCGGCGCCGGCAGCGGAAGGCGGGTGAAGAACCGCAGCGCGTCGGCGACCTCGCGCGCCGGCGACCGCTCGCGCCGCTCACAGAATCCACAGGAACATGGCGACGGCGAGCACGCCGATGGCGGCGAAGCCCGAATTCGACGAAGCCCCACTGCCGAACCAGCGCCCGCGCCGCCGCCGACGTCGCCGCCCGCGCAGCGCGAGGATCTGGTTGTTGAGCGGCGCCATGACGAAGAAGGCGTAGGGCCAGCTCGAGATGGCGATCAGCGCCCCGAATACGTAGCGGACGTCCTGGGTCTCGAAATACGCGAGGAAGCCCGCCACCGCCGCCGCCAGCGCGAAGGCCGACAGCAGCGCGACGCCGCGGCTGTCGCTCGGCCCCCACTCGGAGAGCAGCGCCTCGTCGTCGAGCGCGAGCCGGGCCGGCTGCTCGACCCAGTTGAGATAGATGGCCGCGCCGGCGAAGGCGGCGGCGAAGATCAGCGCGATCAAACCTGCGATCATGACAGCTCCTGGAATCGCGCCTCTCTAGCATGAGCGGGCAAGCGAACGGGAATGCCAAGGCGCGCACCAACAGCTAACGCCCAAAGCCGCCTCTGCGGCCGCCCCACGGAATCCTTCAATGGACGCCCGCGCCGCGCGAAGTTCGAGCGGAAACGGCTGATCGTCGATTATCTCAACGCGGCGTCTCGGTCGCCGAGAGCGCGGCGCGGGTCGGGGGCGGAGAGAAGCGCATGCGCGCCTCGGCGAGCGCGCTCCTGAACGCCCTCGCGCAAGCTTCGCCGCCCACCCTTGGCCCGCGCCGTACGACCGCGGCGAGAGGGGATGCGTGAGCGCCAACATGTCCGTGACGGCTGCGCCAGCCGCCCCCGCAGGCCGCGGGGGCAAGGACGTCGGCTTCGCCGTCGGCATCGTCCTGATCCTGTGCCTGTTCTTCCTGCCCGTGCCGGCGACGATGATCGACTTCGGGCTGGCGTTCTCGATCGCGCATCTCGGTCCTGATCCTGATGGTAGCCTATGGATCCAGAAGCCGCTCGAGTTCTCGGCCTTCCCGACGGTGCTGCTGGTCGCGACGATCCTGCGGCTCGCCCTCAACATCTCGACCACGCGGCTCATCCTGTCGCGCGGCGAGGAAGGGCCGACCTCGGCCGGCTACATCATCGGCGGCTTCGCCCATCTCGTCATGGGCGGCGACTTCGTCATCGGCCTGATCGTCTTCCTCATTCTGGTGACGATCAACTTCCTGGTCATCACCAAGGGCGCGACCCGCATCGCGGAAGTCGGCGCGCGCTTCACCCTCGACGCCATCCCCGGCAAGCAGATGGCGATCGACGCCGACCTTTCGGCCGGGCCTCATCGACGAGAAGATCGCGCAGGCGCGCAGGCGCGAACTCGAGGAGGAAAGCGCCTTCTTCGGCTCGATGGACGGCGCCTCGAAATTCGTGCGCGGCGACGCGATCGCCGGCCTCATCATCCTCGCGGTCAACATCTTCGGCGGCATCGTCATCGGCGTCACCCGGCACGGATTGCCCTCGGCCTCGGCCGCCGACGTCTTCACGAAACTCTCGGTCGGCGACGGCCTCGTCACCCAGATCCCGGCGCTGATCATCTCGCTCGCCGCAGGGCTGCTTGTCGCCAAGGGCGGCACGCGCGGCTCGGCCGACAAGGCGGTCATCGACCAGCTCTCGGGCTATCCCAACGCGCTCTTCGTCGCGGCGCTGCTGATGGCGGTGCTCGGCGTCGTGCCCGGCCTGCCGTTCCTGCCGTTCGCGCTGCTCGTCGGGCCTGATGGCCTCGGTCGGGATCGCCATTCCCCGCCGCATCGCCAGGGCCGCGGCGGACGAGGCGGCTCGCCGGACGGCGAAGGACGCACAGGCCAAGGCCGAGGCGCGCGCCTCGATCAAGGAGCAGCTCAAGGCCTTCGAGATCGAGCTCGTGCTGTCGAAGGAGCTGAACGCCGCGCTCATCCTGTCGCGCGACGAGATGGCCTCGCGCATCGCCAAGATGCGGCGGAAGTTCGCGCAGGCCTACGGCTTCGTCGTCCCGGAGATCCGGCTCACCGACGACATCAAGGCGCCGGCCAAGACCTATCAGATCAAGATCCACGGCGCGCCGGTGACGACGCAGGAACTGCGGGTGCGCGAATGGCTCGTCATCATCGGCGACGGTCCGAAGCCCAATCTGCCGGGCGAGGAGGTGCGCGAACCCGCGTTCGGCATCCGCGCGCTCGCGATTCCCGAGGCCTTCGTCAAGGACGCGCGGCGCGAGGGCTTCAAGCCGATCGATCCGGTCTCGGTGCTGCTGACGCATCTCTCCGAGGTCATCCACAACAACCTCGCCCAGCTCCTGTCGTACAAGGACATGCGCGCGCTGGTCGACCGGCTCGAGCCCGAATACAAGCGCCTGCTCGACGACATCTGCCCGTCGCAGATCTCGCAGTCGGGCGTGCTGGCGACGCTGAAGCTCCTGCTCGCCGAGCGCGTGTCGATCCGCAACCTCAACCTGATTCTCGAGGCGGTCGCCGAGATCGCGCCGCACGTCCGCCGTCCCGAGGCGATCGCCGAGCATGTGCGCATCCGCCTCGCGCAGCAGATCTGCGGCGATCTCGTCGACGACGGCGCGCTCGGCGTGCTTGCGGCTCGGCAACCGCTGGGACCTCGTGTTCCACCAGGCGCTGAAGCGCGACGCCAAGGGCGACGTGATCGAGTTCGACATCGACCCGCGGCTCATGGAGGAGTTCGCCGCCGAGGCGTCGACGGCGATCCGCAAGCGGATGGATTCGAGCCGGCTTGTTCGCGCTCGTCACCGCGCCTGAGGCGCGGCCCTACGTGCGCATGATCGTCGAGCGCATGTTCCCGACCCTGCCGGTGCTGTCGCAGCTCGAGATCGCGCGCGGCTTCGAGATCAAGTCGCTGGGGACGATCGCGTGAGACGTCCTTCAGCGATACCATTCAGTGGCCACCACCCCTTCTCCCCTTGCGGGAGAAGGTGTCGCCGAAGGCGACCTCACCCCTAGCCCCTCTCCCGCAAGGGCAGAGGGGAGTTTTGCGGGAGCCCGCATGATCGCGCTCGCCGCGCAGGGGCTGGCGCAGGCGCCGCTCACGCCGCGCCTCTCGATCGGCGCGTTTCTGCTGTTCTGCCGCATCGGCGGGTGTCTCATGCTGGCGCCGGGGTTCTCGTCGAGCCAGATCCCGATGCAGATCCGCCTGTTCGTCGCGCTGTGCGGCGACGCTGGCGCTGACGCCCGTGCTCATCGACAAGGTTCCCGCCTCTGCGCTCGGCGACGATCCCGTCGCTGACGCTGCAGGGTGATCGCGGTCGAAACGCTGATCGGCGGGATGATCGGCTTTCTCGCCCGCATCTTCTTCGCCGCCCTCGAGACGCTGGCCTCGGGCGCCGCGCAGATGCTCGGCTTCTCCAATCCGTTCGGGGTCCAGATCGAGGCGGGCGAAACGCTTGCGCCGCTCGCCACCCTGATCTCGCTCGCCGCGATGACGCTGATGTTCGTCGGCGACCTGCACTGGGAGCTTTTGCGCGGGCTCGCGGCGTCCTATGACGTCATGCCGGTCGGCGCTGATTTCAATTCCCGGCTCGCGCTGCGTCAGGTCGTCGACGCGTTCGGCGAATCCTTCCGGCTCTCGCTCAGGATCGCCTCGCCCTATGTGATCTACGCGCTGATCGTCAATCTGGCGCTGGCGCTGATCAATCGGCTGACCCCGCAGATCCAGATCGTGTTCATCGCGGCGCCGTTCGTCGTCGCGGGCGCGCTGGCGCTGCTCTACGCCACCATCAAGCCGGCGCTCGAAGCCTTCCTGATCGGCTTCGGCGCCTGGCTCTCTTCAGGATAAACCTGGCTCTCTCAGGGTAGAACGGAATGAGCGATGAAGAAGCGTGTGGATTCGCTTGCGCGTATCGGCAGGTTGGCCGCCCGGATGCACGAACTCGGGAAGTGGCGGCTTTCGGCGATCCAGCAGGAACAGGCGAGCCTCAGCGACGACCTCCGCGCCGTCTTCGAGGCGCTCGAGAGCGGCGACCTCGCCTATGGAGCGCAGGCGAAGCTCAGCGCCCGCCGCATCCGCGGCCTGCAGAAGAAGCTCGACACGCTTGAGCGCGAATCCGAGCGGGTCCAGCGCGCAGCCGCACGCTTACGGGATGCGAGCCAAGCTTGCCGGAGCACGCCGCCGAAACGGCGGACAAGGCCTATCGCGAGCATGAGGCGCGCAAGGAGCTCGCCGATCTCGTCGAGCGCGCGCTCATGCGGCGGGACGCAAGCCAGGGGTAAGGCGGCGATACGAATTTGGCTGCGGGCTTCCCGCGAAGCGCGCCCTTCTCCCTCGCGGGAGAAGTCGCCGGAGGACTGAACCGCCATGGCCTTCAATCCAACTTCCGACGTCGTCCTCGAAGTGCTCAACGCCGCCGATCCGGCGCGGGCGAGCATGGCGGCCGAGCGGCTGGCGGCGCTCGCCTCGAGCGCGCCGTCGCGCGATTTCACCGCCGATCTCGACAAGGCGGCGGCGTCCGCCGCGATCCCGGCGCCGCCGCTCGAGCGCGGCCTCGCCAACGCGCGAAACGCATTGGCCGACGCCGCCGATGCGACCGACCCGGCGGCGCGAGCCAAGGTCGAGTTCGAGGCGATGGCGCTGAATTCGTTCGTCGGCGAGATGCTGCCGAAGGAGTCGAGCGCCTTTTTCGGACAGGGGACCGCGGGCGAGGTATGGCGCTCGATGCTGAGCGAGCAGATTGCCCGGCAGATCGCCAAATCCGGCGCGCTGGGCCTCAGCCGGCGTCTGTTCGCGACCCACGAGCTCGTGGCAGCGAGAGCGGCGGACCGGCGCCGCGACGGCCGCGACCGCCGTCGAGATCGAGCGCCAACATTCTGTCCGCGCCCGCCGGCGCCGACATCGTGAGGCGGCGCCATCCTGTCGGCGGCCCGGAGGCGCACATGAAGCTCAATCGTCGCGCGTCAGAGCCGGCCGCCGCAATCGCGCTGCCGGTCGTCGAGCGCCTGACCCGGACCGTGGCGGCGGAGACCGAAGACATCGCCGCCGGCCGGCCGGCGCCCTACGAGCTTTACGGCCAGCGCAAGAACCAGGGCCTGCTCGAGCTCAACCGCCTCGACGCCGGCGCTCGCTGACGCTCACGGGGGCCAACGCCTGCGCGCCGCGCTCGGAGACCTCAACGCCGCGCTCGAGGCCAACAGGCGGGCGCTCGGCATGCAGCTCAAGGCCTCGATCGCGGTCGCAGAGATCATCGCCCGCGCCATTCGCGAAGGCCAGTCGGACGGAACCTACACCGCGCGGGCCTGGCGGAGACCCGAGGAGTGATCCGCTCGATCGTCATCGCCCTTGTCGCCGCAGGTGCGGTCGTCGCCGGCGAGATCGGCGCCCGCCAGGCGCTCGTGTTCAAGGAGCAGCGGGCGGCGGCTGCGATCGCGCGCGCTACCGAGGCGCGCAAGACCCACGAGATCAACGTGCCGCGCATCAAGGACGGCGCCGTCAAGGGCTACGCCGTCATGCTGCTGAGCTACACGGTCGACCTCGGCGCGATGAGAAAAGCGGAAATGGCGCCGGATTCGATCCTCGTCGACGAGGCGTTCCGCTACGTCTACAACGACGACACCATCGACTTCGACCATCTCGACCGCTTCGACTTCGCCAAGATGAGCAAGGCGCTGATTCACGCGGTCAACGCGCGGGTGAAGGGCGACGTGCTGGTCGACGTCGGCGTGCAGGAATTCACTTACGCCGCGATCGGGGACACCCACGGGCGGCCGTGAGGCGGGAGCGCCAGTACGGCCGGTGTTAACATCTTATTTCCTCGGACTTGACGGGAATCAATGACTCCCGGCGAGCAGAGCTTTATTGTGTATCCTTGAACAGGCGGCGCGCGAACGTCGCAAACAAAAGCTAAGGGGAACGGAGCGGCTGATTGCGCGCCTCGCGAGGAGGTTGCGATGAGGCATCGTCTCTTGATCAGCGCCGCGACGGTCGCCCTGCTGTCTGCTGCGTTGATCGCCATGCCCTCTTTTTCCGCGGCGCAGACGCCGCCGATGGGCGGGGGCTATACCAACGTCATTCCGATCCCGGTCCCCGAAAACGATCCGCAGGTTAAGGCGGTCGCTGGGGCGTTGTTCAAGCCCGATGGCCCGGGGCCGTTTCCGACGATCATTTATATGAGCGGCTGCGCCGGCTTGGGAATCCCTCCCGACATCGCCCAGCAGAAGATGGTCATCGCCCATTACGTCGCCCAAGGCAAAGCCGTGCTGATCCTGGATTCGCTGACCCCGCGAGGCATGCCGAACGGCGTCTGCGACAGAACCGATGCGATGACCGTCTATCAACGGCGCGCCGATGACGCCTATTCCGCGCAGAAGGCGCTCGCCGCAATGCCGGAAATCGACGCCAAGCATATCTTCCTGCAAGGCTATTCACACGGCGCCAACGCTGCGAACTCTGGCCATCAATCCGGAAACCGTCGAAGAGCACGGAGGAAACGTCTTCGCTGGCGTAATCGCGTTCTACCCCTATTGCCTCGACAGGATGGCGTTCTCGGCGCCGACAATCATATTGGTCGGCGACAAGGACGATTGGGCGCCGGCCGCCCTCTGCGAAGCGATCAAGGACCGGCCGAATCTGGAAGTGGCCGTCCTTCCGGGCGAGACCCACGGGTTCACCATGCCTATGGATCAGCCCGTCGAATTCATGGGGCGCCACATCGCCTACGACGAGAAAGCGACAAAGGACGCTGAGGCCCGCGCAGACGCCTTCATCGCCGCGCGCATGAAGTGAGCGCAGGCCCCGGAAGCGAGGAGGCTTCCATGCCCGGTCATCTCCTGATCGCGACCGCGGTGGCGGCATGGACGGCGGCGGGGGCCAGCGCCTTCGCGTCCCTCTCCGACACGCAGTCGCCGCCTCCGTCTGCGAACGGGTCCGTCGAGGTCGTCACGATCCCGCTCGACGACGACCCTCGGGTGTCGGCGATCACCGGAACGTTGTTCGAGCCTCTGGGCGCGGGGCCGTTTCCCGCAGTCCTCCACCTGCCGGGATGCGACGGGCCGAGTTCCGCCTCCGCTGTCAAGCTGCAAAAGGTCTTCGTGGACGAAGATATCGCGGAGGGCGAGGCGGTGCTGATCCTCGACTCGTTCACGCCGCGCGGCCTCGACAACGGTGATTGCGGCCAATCGCCCGACATGGTCTTCCTCATGCGGCGCGCCGAAGACGCCTATGCGGCGCTGAGGGCGATGGCCGATAGGCCCGAGATTGATGCGAAGCGGGTTATCCTCCAAGGCTATGGGGACGGAGCGATCGCGGCGGCGCTGGCTGTCCGTCCCGGCGTGGTTCGGAGGCACGGAGACCATGTCTTCAGCGGCGTCGTCACCTATTCGCCGTAGCGCGGCGGACGTACGCGAAGGTTCGCCTCGCGCAGGGTTTGCATGCGACGACCCGCGCGGGCGATCTCGTCATCGGCCACGTTTTGCCCCAAGAGTTGTGAGACAGGCTTGCCCATGTTGAGGACTGTCCGATTCCCGATCGCCCTGCTGTCCTGCCGCGCCGCGCGCGCGACGCTCCTGAGCGCGGCCCTCGTCGCGCTGGCCGCGCCGCCGGCGGTCGCGGACCAGGCCTATCCGCCTGGCCTGTTCGAGAACTCGCCGGTCGTTCCGTCGGGACAGCCGAGCGGAGAGCCGGCCCCCGGGCAGCCCTCCGGGCCGAACGGTCCCGCCGCCGACGCGGGCCCGCCCGGCTACGACATGCCTCCAGCGCCGGGCTACGACGCGCCGCCTGCGCCGGGTTACGGCGGGCCGATCGTACCGCGCGGCTACGACGCGCCGCCGGGGCCCTACGTCCCCCCTCCCGGGCGGCCGGAAGCCTATGCGCCGCCGTACGGTTACTGCGCCGGCATTGCGACCCGGGTCTTCGGCAGTCTCGAGGAATTGAGGAGGGCGCACGCAAGATGCGATCGCGCCTATTACGCGCCGCCGCCGCCTCCGGGATACCCGCCGGCTTACTGACAGGCTTGCGGCGCTTATGCGGCGAGTTCGCGCGCATGGCGAAGCACCGAGGCGACGCCGGTCAGGATGACGATGCGGCCGGTCTCGTCCTTGACCCGGATCTTGCAGCCCGGCTCGTGGTGGCGTTTGGCGAGCCGGGCGACCTCCGCCCAGGCCGCGCGCGGGTCGGCGAGCAGCACGGCGCGCTCGGCCGCCGCGACCGCCCCGTCCCTCAGCACTTCGAAGTCGTAGAGGTGCATGCGCCCATCCGCGTTTGACGGAAAACGCGCCCTCCCCTGAACGGCGCGTTCCGATCCGCGCGGGGACGTCTGCGCCTTTTGGATTACGGTGGTGTGAAAGGTCGGGGGCGAAATTGCGATTTCTGAGGGTGCGCGTCTCGCGCACCCCTCATCCTGAGTTTGTCGAAAGGGGCGGCGGCCAGGCGCCGCCCCTCCAAGTGGTCAGGCGAGCCCGTGCTTGACCATGCTTTCCTTTTCCTGCGCCTTGAACTGCAGGAAGCGGGGCAGGAACTTGTCCCAGTCGATGATGTGCGAGTCGAGCTCCGGCCCGTCGATGCAGGCGTGCTTGCGCACCATCTTGCCGTCGATCGTCACCGGGACCATGCAGGCGCCGCACATGCCGGTGGCGTCGACCATGATGGCGTTGAGGCTCGCGACCGTCGGCACGCCGTAGGGCTTGGTCAGGTCGCTGATCGCCCGCATCATCAGCGGCGGACCGATCGCGATCACTTCCGCGACCTTGCGGCCCTTGCCCTCGGCGTTCTCCTTGAGCAGCTCCTCGAGCGGGCCGGTGACGAAGCCCTTGACCCCGAACGTGCCGTCGTTGGTGGCGTAGATCACCCGCAGCCGGTCGCCGAACTCCTTTTGCAGCGCGTCCACCCGCTCGCCCTCGCCCGTCCAGAAGAGCGCGCCTGCGGTGCGGAAGCCGGAGATCAGCGTCGCATGGTTGCCGAGCTTCAGATGGCTTCTGCAGGATCGGATAGACCGGCGGCAGGCCGAGGCCGCCCGCGCAGAACACGACCGTCTGCTCGCCCTCGTAACGGTGCAGCTTGCTCGGCTGGCCGAGCGGCCCGGCGATGCCGGTGAAGGCCTCGCCGACCTCCATGGCGTTGATGCCGATCGAGCTTGCGCCGACCGCCTGGATGACGAGGTCGATCGTGCCGGCCTTCTCGTCCCAGTCGGCGAGCGTCAGCGGAATGAGCTCGCCCTTGGGGGTCGGCAGCACGCGCACGAACTGCCCGGCCTTGGCCGCCTTGGCGATCATCGGCGAGCGGATCCGCATCTCGACGATGCCTTCGGCGAGATTGGACTTCTTGAGGATGGTCTGCGGCGCCCCGCTGCGAGGTCGGTGTAGCGCGACGCGTTCTCGACCATGTCCTCGATCTCGGCCTTCGAGAACGGGATGTCGCCGACGATCTCGCGCGCCGCCGCCTGTCCGTCGCCCGCGGCGAGCACCGCGGTCGCGCCGCCGCGGGTCGCGTCGCCGCCCGGAATAGACGCCCTCGAGCGAGGTCTTCTGCGATCCGCCGTCGACGGTGATCGTCCCCCACTTCGAGGTCTTCAGGTCCGGCTCGCTGTTCTTGATGAGCGGGTTCGACGCGTTGCCGAGCGCCATGACGACGAGGTCGACCGGCCATGGTTTCGGTCTTGCCGGTCGCGACCGGCGCGCGCCGGCCCGAGGCGTCGGGCGGCCCGAGCTCCATCACGTCGAGAACGGCGTGGCAGACATGCGCCGACTTCTCGCTTTCGAACGCGCGCGGCGAGCGCAGGACCTTGAGCGCGATCCCCTCCTCGAGCGCGTGGTGCAGCTCCTCGACGCGGGCCGGCATTTCCGACTGCGTGCGGCGGTAGACGATGGTGACGATCCCGCCGAGGCGCTTGGCGGTGCGGGCCGCGTCCATCGCGGTGTTGCCGCCGCCGATCACGATGACGTTCTTGTCCTTCACCTCCGGCAGCGGCGTCTCGTAGTCGTCGAGCCGCGCCTGCATCAGGTTGACGCGGGTGAGGAACTCGTTCGCCGACATCACGCCGAGCAGGTGCTCGCCCGGCACGTTCATGAAGCGCGGCAGGCCCGCGCCGGTGCCGACGAAGATCCGCCAGAAGCCGTTGTCCTTCAAGTCCTCGATCGTCGCCGTCTTGCCGACCACGAAATTGGTGACGAACCGCCCGCCGAGCAGGCGGATCTTGCGCACCACGTCGTCGATCAGCGTGTTCGGCAGCCGGAACTCCGGGATGCCGTAGCGCAGCACGCCGCCGAGATCATGGAACGCCTCGAACACGGTGACCGGGAAGCCCTGGGACGAGAGCAGATAGGCGTTGATGAGGCCGGCGGGCCCCGAGCCGACCACCGCGATCGGCGGCTTCTCGGCCTTGGTCCAGGGGCTCGTCCAGTTCTTCCAGCGCTCGGCGTCGGCGTTGGGACGCACGATCTTCTCGCGCTCGGGCAGGAACCATTCGAGCTGGCCGATCTCGAGCGGCCGGCCGGTGAGCGTGCACACGCCCTGGCATTGCAGCTCCTGCGGGCAGACGCGGCCGGTGACGTCGGGCAGCGGGTTGAGCGACTCGATAAGCCGCAGCGCCTCGCGGAACTTGCCGGTGCCGACGAGCTGCAGCATCTCGGGAATGTGGATCTTGACCGGGCAGCCGCCCTTCGGCTCGCGGCCCGGCCTCGGCACGCCGAGTTCGCAGGCCTTGTCCTCGCACTGCTTGTCGCGCAGCGTCTCGAGCCACACCAGAAGGTCGACCTCGCGCGCGCTGTAGCCGAGGTCCATGTAGCCGAGATAGCCCTTGTTCACGAGCTCGAAGTCGCGCGCCCGCTCCTCCGGCGAGCGGATGTAGGGGGGGATGCCGTTCTGCCCGGGCCAGCCCTGCGACAGGCCCTTGAACATCGGGTAGCGGTCGGAGAGATGCGCGTCGATCGCGTCGATGAACTTGCGCTTGAACTTCAGCGGCACGTTCCAGATGAAGCGCAGCAGCAGCGCGCTCATGTCGTCGTCGCGCAGCAGCAGCCGCCACAGCGTCTTGATGAACTCGGGGCCGAGTTCGTCCTGCTTGAACTCCCAGACGATCGCCTGCATGCCGTCGTCGACGAACATCTGCCTCAGCGACTGCGGGCTCGCGAGCAGCCGCTTGCGCAGGAGCCCGAGCTGTTTCTGGAAGACGTCGAAGGCTTCGGTGTGCTCGAGCTCCTCGACCTCGTTTCGCGTCGCCTCGAGCGCGCTCGCGGCCTTGCAGGTAGCGGTCGAGGTCAGCGCCCGCCGCCGTTCCCGTGTCAATGCTCATGGACGATCTCCGAATCGCAGTTGGCGGCGACGCGGGCGATTCTCGCCCTCAGTTCCGGCGTGACCTTCACGCGCGCCAGGGCGCCGGCGATCAGGTGCCCGACCTCCTTGGCCTCGCCGTCGACGACGATCTGCGCCTTCTCGAACAGCTCCGGGATCTCCTGGTAGCAGGTCTTGCAGTTCGAGCACTTGGCGACGTCCTCCTCGGCCAGCGACACCGGCGGTCCGCCGTCTCCGGCGGCGGAGGCCGGCGCCGCGGCGGGAGCAGCGGCCGGCGCGCCGCCGATCAGCCGCGTCACCGGGCCCGTTGGCGCGCTCGGCGCGAAGGCCGCGATCGGCGGCGCCTTGGACGAGGCGGCGAGCTCGGACATGGCGCGCGCGATCGAGTCGATCGAGGATTCGCGCGCCTCCGTCGCGTCCTTGAGCTGGAGCTTCAGGGCTTCGAGCTCGACGTGATGCGCGGTGTCGAGCTTCTCCACGTCGAGGCCCGCCAGCACCTGCAGGCTGCGCCAGTTGCGCCGGCGCTCGCGCACGAGATGGATGATGTCCTGCGAGACCTCGACCTTGATCAGCTTCTTTGGCGTCGTCGGTCGACCAGACGAACGGCGTCTTGCCCTCGCGCTCCGCGGGGCCGAGATCGATGTACTCATGGACCGGAACGCCGACGGCGTCGGGGGCGAGGCGGTGGAAATGCTTGCGGAACCGCCCTTCCGTCAGCGCGAAGTCGCCGGCGTCATCGGGCGCGGCGAAGAGCTTGGTCGCGCCGTTCTCGACATGCTCGATCGTGCCCGTCGCCCAGTCCTTGTCGACGTCGGGATTGCCCTCGAGCGAGAAGCGCTCATGCAGGCTCGCGCCGCGGCGCGGATCATGCACGAACACCGGGTTCATGCGGCTGATCACCGAGAGCCGCGCATGGCGGCTGGCTTCCGGATCGGCGATCCCCTGCTCGCCCTGGCACGGCGTATAGACGTCGAGCACGGCAGGCGAGTCGTTGTGGTTGAGGAACTCGACCACATGCTTGAGGAAATGCCCCTGCAGCGCCGCGGTGCTCTGCACCACGTAGACGTTCGGGTGGAAGGCGGCGAGGAGCGCGAGCTCCTTGCGTTCGTCCTGCTTGCCGTGGTGGGCGCCGCCGTAACGCGAGAGATCCGAGTCCTGAGCGGTGAGGCTCGCGGTCGAGGCCTGCCCGCCGGTGTTCGAATAGGCGCCGGTGTTGAGCACGACGACCTTGATCGGGGTCGAGGTGCTGAGCACGCGCGACAGCGCGCCGAAGCCGATGTCGTAGGTCGCGCCGTCGCCGCCCATGCTGATCACGGTCGGCATCAGGCCCATCTCCTCCTGCGAGAAGTCGGCCCAGCTCAAGGTTCGGAAGAACCGGTCGTGCACCTCCGGATCGTACTCGTCGTCGAGTTCGAGCTGGGCGATGCGCAATGCGCGAACGTCGCCGTTCGCCTCGGCGCCCAGACCCTCGAATATGCCCTTGGCGACCGCCGGCGTGTCCTGGAACAGGCTGTTGACCCACGGATCGTTGTAGGGCGTGAACGGGAAGGTCGAGGCGTAGACGCTGCTGCACCCGGTCGCGTTGGCGATCACCGCGCTCGCCGGCCCGTGCCCGCGCGGGCCGCTCTCCAGGAGGTAGAGGCGCTTCTCCAGCGTCGCGATCACGTCCTTGATGCGTTCGCTCCGATGCGGATCGCGCTCGGTGTCCTCGACCGTCTTGAGCTTGGCGCCGAGCTTCTCGATCAGGCCCTCGACCTCGCGCATGTGACCCTTGCGCCGCGAGTCGTGGATGGCGTGGTTGGTGCTGGTGACAAGCCGGATCGCCGTCACTTCGCCGCAGCCGCGGCAGGCGCCGTGGCCGCCGGTCGTGGCGTAGTAGTTGTTGCGGTCGAGCATCAGGCGCTTGGTGTCGCCTTCGTCGGCGACCGCCCCTTCGAAGTATCGCGCCGGCGTGTTGGGCAGTCGGCTGAGGAAGTCGAACCGCGTCTGAAGCGTGTCGAGCAGCGCCTCGTCCTGGTCGCGCGCGACCAGCGCGTGCGGGTCCGCACACGTCGACGCATTCGAGGCAGCCGGTGCATTTCCACGGATCGATCGTCGCCGAGTAGAGGCCGCCGCTTCCGGGATGGGCCTTCTCCATCGCGTCGAAGAACGGCCGGGTCTTGGCGACCGGGAAGGTCGAAAGCGCGTTGGCGAGACGCGTCAGATGGCCGCGGGTGACCGGACTCTCGACGTCGAGCGACTCGGCCGCCTTGCGGACGATCTCATGGAACGGCGGCGGCCGCTTCTCGTTGCGGTAGACTTCGCGCGCCGCGTCGGCGATCGGGTAGACCTCGCGCCGGAGCGCCTCCTTCTGGCTCTCGGCGATGTCGAGCTGCTTGATCGCCGTCGTCAGCAGGTCGCGGATGTCATGAACGGTGTTCGGGATCGCCGCGTCCGGGCAGACGAGCGCGCATTCCATGCAGCCGGTGCAGAGGTCCGCGATGAACTCCGGCACGGTGCGGCGGAACAGGCCCTTGTCCTTGAGGGCGGCGCTGCCGGCCGGGATGAACAGACCCGTGCCCGGCAGGACCGGCGCCTCGGCGATCGTTCCGTCGCGGAAGGCCGAGCCCATGACCTCGTCGAAATACTCGGCGTCGAGGAAGCCCGACGGCGCCGGCGAGCGGCCGGCGCGGCACATCGCCGCCGAGAGCGCGACCGTGAGGTTGCTCTTGTGCGCGGCCGTCTTTTCAGCCTCGACGAATTCCGGCTGATCGTAGTCGAGCCTGCGGGTCGCCTTCAGGCCGTCGCGGATCACCGCCATGTTGCCTTCGACGACCGGGCCGCCCTTGGCGCCGAACTTCTTGGCGATCTGCGAGCGGATCTTGTTCAGGACCGCCTCTTCCGTCGCGCCCTCGGTGACGCGCTCGAAACTTCCGCAAACGGCGCCGATGAAGGCGATGCCCATCATGCGCGTCTCGAGCTCGGCGGTCGGCGCGTGTTTCTTGGCGACCTCGAAGGCGTCGATGAGGAAGACCTTGATCTTCCGGTCGCGGATCGCCTTGCGCGCCTGCTCCGGCAGCTCCTTCCACACCGTTACCGGATCGAGGTTCGACTGCAGGATGAACGTCCCGCCTTCGCTGAGGCCCTTGAGCGGGTTCGAGTGGCTGAACACCTTGTGGTCGGGCGAGACGACGAGCTCGACGTCCTCGAGCTCGGCGTTGGTGATCAGCACCGGCTCCGGGCTCAGCGTGATGTAGTAGTTGGTCGGCGCGCCGCTCTTCTCCGAGCCGTATTTCGGCGCGGCCCGCGAATGCAGGTCGAGCGCGCCGGCGAGAATGTCGGTGAGCAGCTTGCCGGTGGCGATGGTGCCGTAGCCGCCGACCGAATGGAAGCGGATGCGGAACGCCGACTTCGGCAAGAGGACCGGGTTCGGCTCGGTCTCGAGCGCCATCAGCTCGGTGTCGGGATAGGCGGCCCTGCAGCCTCGCCTGCAGTTCGGCGAGCTTCGGCGGCGGATTCTTGGCGTAGAACTGCGAGCCGAGATAGACGAACGGCGCGTTGCGCGTCTCCATGTTCTTGAACGCAGCGATCGAGATGACGCGGCTGCAGATCGTGCGCGCCGAGACCGAAAATCGCGGTGGTGATCTTGGGCGGATCGGCGAGCGGCGGAATGCCGGGGTGGCGTTCGCCGTCGACATTCTCGTGCGCCTTGAACAGCGCCTCGCGGACGAAGGTGGTGAGCGCGGTCACGTCCGAGCGCTCGAGCACGGTCACCGCCTTCTTGCCGGCGAGCGCGGCGACGACCTCGGCCTCCGGGAACGGCTGCAGGAGCTTGATCGACACGACGCCGACCTTCTTGCCTTGCGCGCGCAGATGGGTCGCGACCGCCTGCACGTCGTCGGTGACCGAGCCCAGGCCCACCATCACGTAGTCGGCGTCGTCGCAGTTGTAGGTCAGGATCGGCCCGTACTCTCGGCCGGTCAGCGCGCTGTATTCCTTCATCACCTCGCGGGCGATGTGCGGAACTTCGCTGACGAAATGGGTGCGGTGGTCGACGGAGCCCGCCTGGAAGTCGGGCTGGTTCTGCACGCCGCCGGTGACGCCGGGATTGTGGACGTCGACGAGCGCCGGGACGAGCTGGCGCGTGCCCTTCTCGTGGGCGTTCAGCCATTGGCGGCGCCACTGGGCGCGCAGCTCCTCGGGCACCCATGCGAGCGTCTCGCTCGACCAGCGCGCCGGCCGTATCGGTCTCGACCGCCGCCTCGTTGGCGGTGAGGAAATCGCGTAGGCCACGCATGGCCTCCGGCGCGAATTCGTCGCCGACCCGCACGAGATACTGGCGGAGCTGGAAGACGCGGCCCTTGGCGCCGAACAGCATGTCCTGCGCCACCGTCGGGCATTTGATGCGGCTCGACGGGTCGCCGAGGAACTCGCGCAGCAGCTCGGGCTCGGGCATGCGCGATTCCGACAGCATGTGGCTGGTGGCGAAGCCGTCCATGGCGTTCGCGACCGGGATCAGCGACAGCGCGCTCAGCCGGTAGGAGATCGCGGCGAGATCCGCCGCCTCCTGCGGATTGCTGCCGAACAGCACCGTGTAGCCGGACTGGAGCAGCGCATAGACGTCGTCATGGCCCGCCATGACGTTGAGCGAGTGCTTGGAGACGACGCGCGCCGCGACCTGCAGCACGAAACCGCCGACCTTCTTGCCGACGGTGACGTAGTGCGACTCCATCCCGTAGAGGATGCCCTGGCTCGATGAGGCGTTGGAGACGTACTTGCCGCCGGTGAGCGCCGCCCCGAGCGCGCCGCTCTGCGCGGAATGCTCGCCTTCGGGCTCGAAGAAGAAGGGGTGCTTGCCCCAGACGTTGATTCCGCCGTTGGCGCGGAACGCCTCATAAATTTCCGAAATCTCGGTGGAAGGGGTGATCGGGTAGCCGATCACGCCGCCGCACACGCGGCTCATGACCTCGGCTACGGCGCCATTGCCGTTGATGACGCTCTCGACGCCTGGATATTTTGCTGTCATGTGTTCCCTGAGGATCGGCGTGTCGCATCCTCACCACGACGGAGCTTTGTTCCCTTGACCAAGGGGCGCCGACGTCAAGCGCGGTTTTCAGGCAGTGGCGGATATCGTCACGCCGGCCTGATCTCGCGAGCGCGGGTGCGAACCCCGGATGTCCTCCTCCTTCTCGTTTGTGGTTCTTCGGTCCGCTCGGACAAATAGCGCCGAACTGAGCCCGTATGAAGGCCTTTTCGACTTTGGTTCATGCGCATTTTGTCGCGGTGTCGTTTCCGGCGCAAAGCTGCTACCTTCGCCGGCCGCTGCGCAGCCGGGCGTCCCGCTTTGCGTCATCCTCGCGCGCAGACGAGCCGCGTCGCGCCGGCCGGCGACCCTGGCCTTGTGATCTGGCGAGCGTCCGCCGTAAACCTCAAGCTAGCTAGCGAAAACGGCCGGCCGCCGAATTGATCCATCTCAATTTCACAGGCGCTCGGCGAGGCCCCGTTCGTTACAGGGCAGTCGGGGGAAGAGCCTTGCGGCGCGCGCGTCCAGGAATTCCAGATTCCGGAAGCCGCCGCCCCGGCTTACGGGCAGAGCGCCCGGGCGTTCGCGGTCCACCGGCCGAAACCGCTCGCGACCATGTTGCGGATGACCGCGCAGACATAAAGTCGCTCGGCCTGAGGGTTGCCCGGCCCGGCGTTGTAGCGTGCGACCGCCAGCGTCCAGGCGCCCGTCTCGGCCTTGAGCGTTTTGAGGAAGCTCGCGGCGTAATCGACGTTCCGCGCCGGGTCGAACATGTCCGCCACCGAAGCGAATTCGGCCCCATGGAAATGGACGTTGATCTGCATGCAGCCGACGTCGATGAAATGCGCGCCTTGCGTCCGCGCCGTCGCGAAGCGCGCCATCGCCTCGGCGAGCGTCTCCGAATGGACCTCGCGCCCGTCGACGTTCATGTCGTAGGGGCCAAGCTCGCCCCGACGCCCCGTCTCGGTAAGCCCGACTGAATAGAGCACGTTGAGCGGCACGCCGCTCTCGTCCGCCGCGCGGGTCATCTCGCGCTCGCAGGCGAGCGATCCCGCGGAGGCAAGGCCCGCCTCGCAAAGCCTAGAAGCGAGAAGCCCCGCGGCGAGAGCCGCGCGGATCGCCCGCCTCCCTGCCCTGCCCCTGCGGCGCGCCGCCGTCGCCGTCGCCTGCCGATTGACCTGTCGCGCCCTTCGCATCGCTCGCGCCCGTCTGCTGGATGATGAGGCTCGTGACCGGCTGGCCGATCGCCGCAAGCCGCTCCGCGATCGCGTCGCGCGCGCCTTCGATCGTCGCCGCGGTCTCGCCGCTCGCCGCGCGGACGACGACGCCGAGCTTGTCGCCCGTCAGCCGCACCGTCATTGTCACGTCCTTGAGCCCGCCTGGGGCAAGGTCGAGGTCGATCTCGCGGACCTTGTCGGCCGCCGGCGACGTCGGGGCCATCGGAGCGCGGGTCTGAGAGACCGCCTCCGCCGGTTGCGTCGCCGAATCGGACAAGGAGAAAGCGGCCAGCGCAGGAGTCGCGCCAAGTGACGCGGCGTCGGCCCGAACCGGCGGCGCCGCGCTCGCAAGCGGCGTTCCGGATCGCGGCTGGTCCGCGTGGCCCCTGTCGAGTTCCGGATCGACATGCGCTTTCGGCGGCGGGGCGGAGACGCCGGAGCCGAAGGAACCGCTCCTCGCCGCCGGCCGCGGCTCGCTCAGGACGGCGGAGGCCGGCCGAGAGGCGTGAGCGTCAGGGGACACAGCCCCGTCCGACGGGTCGGCGTGGCGGCTGGCCTCGGTGGGCGGATTCCGCGGGTTGGCCGGCGATGCGGCCGAGGTCCGCTCCGCCATCGTCGTCTCGGGCGGCCCGTCGCCAGGCGCAGAGGCCGGCCGGATTGCGGCGTGCGAAGCGTCGAACGTCGAAACGGCGTCGGCCGGCGGCTCGGCGGCGACGTTGGGCGCCGCCGTCGCGAACGCGGCCGGCGCGAGATACGACCGCTCGCCCGTCAGTTTCGCGCCGGCCGCGCCCGCAGCCGGCGGCGCCGCGCAGCCAGCCGCCCGATGCGCGCCTGCCCCGGCCGCGGTCGATGGCGGCGCCAGCCGCCGATTGGGGTTTACCCGCGGCGCCTTCGGTCGCCTTCCCGCCCGCGCTGTCGCCGGCCGGCGACACGCCTACGGGGGCGGTCGCCGGCGAGACCGCCAGCGAGGCCAGCGCGCCTCCGATCAACGCCGCGCGCAGGTCGGACGACGGCTGCGTCGAGGCCGAGTCCGATGGGTCGTCGGGTGTGTCTTTGCCGTCGCCGGTCGATCGCGCCTTGCCTTCGCCGGCGGTCAGGGCGTCGAGCGCCGCGGCGAAGCCGTGCGCCCCGCCGACGGCCGGGTGGCCGGGGGCCGCGGGCGCCGGGGCGGCTGCGGCCTGCGGAACGGCGGAGGCGATCGCGGTCATGGGGCCCCGCCGCCCGCGCCCGGAGCGGCGAGGCTATCGGTCCGCCGCAACGCCTCTTCGGCCTTCGCGATCGTCGAGGGCTCCGATTCCGGCTTGGCGTCGCCGGAACCGGCCTTTGCCTCGGCGCTCGACGCAGCGACCGGCGCGCGCAGTTGCGCCGCCACGTTGCGCGCCGCCGCCAGCAGCGCCGCATCGGATCGATCGAGTCTCGAGGCCGCGATCCCCTGGAGATCGGAGACCGCGCCGTCGTAGGCGTCGGAAAAGATCCGGCCGGCGTCGAGATAGAGGCGGCCGCGCGCCTCCTCGGGACCGCCGGGCGCCGCATTGCGCAAAACTTCGCCCGCGGCCGAGGCCGCGGCGTCGAACCGTCCGTTCAGCGCCGCGGCGCGGGCGAGGGTCAGGAGGAAGTCCCGCCGGCCGTCGGCCGCCATATGGTCCGAGGCTTCCGACAGCAGACGGTAGTTTCCGGGATCGTCGGCGAGCCCGGTTCGAGCGATCTGCCGCGCGAGGTCGTGGAAGAAATTCGGCGCGTAGAGAGACGATGGAAAACGCTCGGCGTATTGCCGCGTCAGCAGCGCGACGCGCGGCGCGTCGTGCGCTTCGGCCAGCGAGCATGATCTCCCGCCTCAGCGCCGCCTCCTCGACGAGGCCGCCCGGAGCGACGAGGCGCGCCCAGTCGAGATCGGCGATCGCGGCCTTCGGATCCCGCTCGGTCTTCATCACGGAGCGCGCAAAGGCGACCGGCCCGGCGATCCGCACATCGAGCGCGGCGAGGCCGAGGGGAGCGAAGAGCGCGAGCGCGTCGGCTTCATGGTTGGTGACATAGGCGAGCGCGCCGCGCGCAAGCCCCCGCTCGGAGGCGACGAGCGCCTCGTCCCTGACGAGCCGGACCACGGGGGCGACCGCGCCGCCGCTCAAGATATAGAGGACGAGCGAGTCGGCTTCGCGCCGGCTTGCCCAAACCTCCGGCTTCGCGCCGGCGATCGCCTCGGCCATCATCTTCAGCTCGGCCATTTCTGCGGGATAGGCGGACTTGTCGCCCGCGGCTATTCGCGTCTGGAAGCGCTGCAGGTCCTCGGCCATTGCGGAAAGCGTCGGCGGGTCGGCAGGCTCGGCGCGCGCCGACAGCGGCGCGGCGGTCGCGACCGCGCAGAGCGCCAGACAAAGGCTCACGAGCCGCCCGATGGACCGGAGGGGCGGCGTCTCGCCGCGCCATGGGGCGTCCGAAAGGACGCCAGCCTTTTGGCGTTTGAATGGGGTGTGGGGCGCGCGAGAGCGCGCTCCGACAGCGAGCCCCCTCACGGCTTCGCCTCCCGCAAGAGGATCTCGATCCGGCGGTTCTGCGCCGCGAGCGGGTGGGCGGGGTCCTTCAGGCGGTGATCGGCGAAGCCTTCGATGCGGTCGAACCGCTTCTCCGTAACCCCGCCGCGGTTCAACATGTAATAGGCCATCTGGGCGCGCGCCGCCGACAGGCGCCAGTTGTCGTAGGTCGCCGAGCGGTAAGGGCGCCCGTCGGTGTGGCCGCGCACGACGATGCTTCCGGGGATGGCTTCGAGGCTCATGGCGATGGCGTCCATCATCCGCACGACGCGCGCCTGCGGTTCGGCGGAGCCGACCGGGAACATCGAGAAATTCTGCCGGTCGGTGATGCTGATGAGAATGCCGTCGTCGACGGCCTCGATGGCGAGTTCCGGGCCGGGGACTGACTGGGACTCGGGGCCGAGACGTTTCCTGATTTCGGCGAGCAGCGCCGCGGCGCGCGCCTGAGCCGCCTGCGCAGCCGGCGGCTTGACCTCGCCCGCCGAGGTTTCGTTCTGGGCGGCTGCCGCCGGAGGAGCTCCGGTCATCCCCGCGTTCGTCTCTGGCGTCCCGCCTCCGTGCTTGGCCGCGTCCGTGGCGCCGCCAGCCGCGGGCGCAGGCGATGGCGCAGCCGGACTGGTCTCGGCGCTCAGCGCTTGCGGAGCCGCTCGGCGATCCGGGATCGACGGTCTCGGCGTTCATCGCTTTGTCGCTGCCGAGCGGCCGGAACGGATCGCGGAACGCTTCGTCGGCGCTCGGGCCGACGTCGCCATAGCCCTTCAGCGCAGCGGTGGGATCGATGCGCGGCCCCGGCGGCGGGGAGCCTGCGATCTTGTCGAGGCTCGCTTGCGGGTCGCTGAACAGCTCCGCCTCCGACATCGATGGATAGGGATGCGCCGGGTCCGGCGGCTCCCTCGGGTCGAGCTTTCCCTTGTGCTTCATCTTCGGGTCGCCGGGCGAGGCTTCAGGCGTTTCCGGCACGGTCCCGCGCGCGGCGTCGCCCTGGTCGGAACGGGACTTCTCGCCGTTGGGGGCGCCCGAATCGACGCCCGGCGCGTCGGTGTCCTGCTCCGGGGCGCCGTGGATGCCCTTCTGCGCCTTGGCCGGCTCCTCCACTTTCACCGGATTGAAGTAGCGCGCGATCAGCGTCTTGGTGTTCTTGTCGGTGGCGCTGATGATCCACAGCACCAGGAAGAACGCCATCATCGCGGTCATGAAATCGGCGAAGGCGATCTTCCACGCGCCGCCGTGATGGCCCTCGGCGTGCGATCGCGCGGGCGCGGCGGACGATCACGATTTCCGGGTGCTCAACGGTCATCGGCCCGCTCAGGCTTCGAGACGAGGCGAGCAAGATCGGCCCAGGGTTTAAGCTCGGTGACGATCCGCGTGGCGTTGCACTCGACCGTCGCCTCCACGCCGCCGTCCTCGACGTAAGCGACTTCGGCCGGCAGGTCGGCGATCCGGTCGCGCAGCAGGCTCAGCACCCGCTCCGGGCCGCGGATCGTGATGAGGCCCGGCGCGCCGCCGGCTGTAAGGCGGGCGATCGCCTTGACGAGTTCGTCTGCGGCGTACCGGACCACCTCCTTCACCAGGAACGGACCGAGAATGCGCGCGACCGCCGCGCCGAGGCGCGCCTCGACCTCGGCAAAGCCCGCCCGCACCGTCGCTTCGAGCTGCGCGTATTCGTTGAGCTGGAACTCCAGGCGGTCCATCACCGCCTGCTCCTGCCATTCGGCGCGCTCCGCCGCGAAGCGCTCCTCGGCCTCCGCGCGCCCAAGCGCGATGCCTTCCTCCCGGCCGAGCGCGCGGGCCTCCTCGAGGCGGAGCGCCATTTCCTCTGCCTTCGCCGCCTCGCGCGCGGCGAGCGACTCGCGCTGGGACGGCGTCGGCGGGCGCGGGCCTGCGCTCCCATAGGGGACGCGGCGGGGCCGAAGGCGCCTCGAGCTTCACCGCTCCGACGGCCTTCGCCGCGCGTTCGAACGCGGGCGGCGAGCGCGGCTCGAGCGATTGGAGGCTTTGAAGGCTGCGCGGACGAAACGGCGAGGTCTCGCGCCGCGGCGACGCCTTCTCGCCCGCGCGCCCGATGTGGTCGAGATAATCGGCGATCGGCACTGGCTTCATCCGTTGCCTCCCTGACGTATCCATTGCTTGAGAATCGTCGGCGGACTGGGCCTCGTCGAATTCGACGAGCTTGAGCAGCTTGCGTTCGGGGCCGTTGTCGCGGCGGGCGAGCAGGGCCTCGAAGAATTCGTCGCGATCGGGCTCGCTTTCGATCAGCAGGTTCTGCGCCGGACTCCGGCGCGCCGCGAGCGCGGCCTTGTCCCGCGGCCGGGGGCTCCCGCGACGGCCGGCGGCGCGAGCAGCATCTTCAGGCCCGGGCGCACGCCGAACCAGACGAGCATCGCGGCGACCAGAACGATCGCGCCGGCGTTGACGATCGATCCGGTCTGCCGCGCGACGATTTCGATCAGCGAAGGTCCGGGCGCGGGTTCGAGGTCGCTTGCTCGAATCGACGAAGTCGACGACCGAGATCTTGACGACGTCGCCGCGCTGCCTGTCGAGACCGGCGGCCGAAGCGACGAGCTGCTCGATCTCCTTGACCTGGGCCGCGACCGCCTCCGGCGCGGGCTTGTCGCCGAGCGAGGCGGCGAGCGCGGCGCGATTGACGAGCACCGCAACCGACAGGTTCTGCACGACGAAGCCGGCGCTGGTCGTCTGGACCGACTTCGACGACACTTCGTAGTTGGTGAGCTCCTCGCGCTTCTGCGTCTGGTCGTTCGATTGTTTCTGCTCGGTCCCCGCCGCCGTTCTGTTTGGGAAGGTTGGCCTCGACGCCGGCCGCCTGCGATCCCGGCCGCGTTCTGCGAGCTCTGCTGTTCCTTGGTCACGCGCACCGAGCGTTCGACGCGCTGGTCGGGATTGTAGATCGTCTCGTTCGTCTGGGTCTTGTCGGCGTTGAGGCGGGCGGCGACCGAGATCTGGAAGTTGCGCGCGCTCAGATACGGGGTCAGCGTGCGGGTCACGCTGTCGCGGATCTCCTGCGACACTTCCTGCTCGAGCGCGAGCAGGTTGTCCGGCGACTTGTCGAGCGAGTCCGAGCCGGAGGCGAGCAGGCGGCCGTCGACGTTGAGCACGGTCACGTCGTCGATCTTCATGCCGGGGACGGCCGAGGCGACGAGATGGCGGATCGCCTCGCCGGTCGCGCGATCGTCGCCGCCGTCGGTGCGGATCACCACCGAAGCCGACGACGGCTGGCGTTCGCGCCGGAACGAGCCCTCGTCGGCGAGGACGATATGCACGCGCGCCGCCTTGACCGGACGCATCATCTGGATGGTGCGCGCGAGTTCGCCCTCGAGCGCGCGCAGCCGCGTGACGTCCTGCATGAACGAGGTCAGGCCGAGCGAGCCCAGCTTGTCGAACAGCTCGTTGCCGACCGCGCCGCCGCGCGGCAGGCCCTTCTCGGCGAGAATCATCCGCGCGGTCGACGCCTGGCCGGCGGAGACCAGCACCACCGTGCTTTCGGCGTTGACGTCGAAAGGGACGGCGGCCTCGCGCAACGCCGCGCCGATCGCCGCGACGTCGTCGCGATCGAGTCCGGAATAGAGCGTCTCCATGGTCGGCCGGCTGAGCATGTAGCCCGCGAGCGCCGGTCACGCCGGCGACCGCGATCCCGATCAGCGCGAGCGCGGCAAGACGGCGGACGCCCAAACCGCGAAGGTTCGTCCAGAGCCGTTCCACTTGCGCCAGGAGATTCGCCACGCCCACGACCGGTCAAGGATGCACGCTTCATGCTCGCGGCGGGAGCTTGCGCCGGGATTACGCTGCAGTCGCGCCAATGCGACGAATTCGAGCGCGATTAACCGGGCATTAGAGGCTTCGCTCTAGATATCGGCGGCGTCGGATGGAGCTGACGCGAAGAGCGCGCGTCTTCCGAGGCAACACGACGGTTGGGCCTCGACGCGAAGCCCAGGGCATGCCGCCAATCCGTCGTCTCGGTGCAAGTCCGAAATGTCACCAAAATCCGTGCCATTTCCGATCAGGAGCACCCCTTCATGTCTTCGATTCTTCAACAATTCCGCCGCGCTCAGCGCCTTGCAGTCGCTGCAGATGACGCAGCAGTCGCTGAACACGGTCCAGAACCAGGTCTCGACCGGCCTCAGCGTCGCGACCGCCTCCGACAATTCGTCCTACTGGTCGATCGCCGCGCAGCTCAACTCGGACAGCGGCGTCGTCACGGCGTCGCAAAGCGCGCTGTCGGAGGGGCAGTCGGTGCTGCGCGACCGCGACCTCGGCGATCAATTCGGTCATCACGACGCTGAACTCGATGGCGACCGCGCTGACCCAGGCGCAGAACCCGGCGCCAATCATCAGCAACATCAACACCTCGCTCGCCTCGCTCGGCTCGCAGCTTACCGACGCGGTCAACGCCGCCTCATTCAACGGCCTGAACGTCCTCAACGGCACCCAGACGGCGATGAACTTCGTCTCCGGCTACAACGCCAGCGCCACGGGCGGTTCTTTGAACAGCGTCAACTTCAACGCTCAGGCCCTGACGGGTGGCGTGGCCGCGGTGACCACGACCAACTCGACGATCACGTCGAGTTCCATGATCGCCGATTTGATCAAATCGGCAGGCCAAACTACCGCTCCAACCCAGTTCGGACAAGCAGATAAGGTTACGTTCTCCACCGGCTCCGGAACCGCTGCGAAGATGACGGTCGTTTCAATCGATTCGAGTGGGGATACGGTCACGAGTGTTTATTCGGCGTTGGGCACTACAGGAAGCCCGATTACGTATGCCAGTACAGCAGGCACCAACGATACTTGGAATGACCTTACCGCCAGCGGCGTAGGCTCGATATCCGTGTCCACGACGGTCGACCCTGCGGCAAAAGTGTCCACCACGACTTCGTCGGTTACCGACGCGGCTACGATCGCCCAGGTAAAGCAGCTTAACACACTCGCGGGTTCGGGAAGCGGAACCTACGGCAGTCCCGAATACACCGCCGTGACCGGCACCACGACCGTTGGAGCAGGATTGTCCGTCACGACCGAGGACATCAACGGGAATAAGACGGTCACGACTTACACGGCGCTCGACGCGAACGGCATGAACTCGACCGCTGACTCGAACGTAACCGTCGCCAACGCCGCATCGTACGCCGTTTCGACGACGGTGACCACAAGCGCAACTGGTCTCCTGACGCAGAACGGCACTGACCTTACCCAGCTCGGATCGTCCACGGGCACGACGATCAGCGAATCCAATGCAGCCTCAGCGCTCGCCGCCGTCAACCAGGCGCTGGCCGCCGTCCAGAACTATTCAGGCTATGATCGGCGCCACCCAGGATCGAATGACCGCAGCGTCCACCTTCAATTCCGCCCTGACCACCGACTACTCGAACGGCGTGGCAGGGCTGGTCGATGCGGACATGAACACGGCTTCGACCCAGTTGCAGGCGCTCCAGACCCAGGAGCAGCTCGGCATCCAGTCGCTGTCGATCGCCAACCAGAACTCGCAGCTGATCCTCAAGCTGTTCAGCTGATCCGAGCTTCCCCGCGCGCCGCTTTCCCAGCCCCCGGTAAGCACTCCCCCAAGGCGCGCGGGGAAACCCATTTCCAAGCGACGAAAAGGAAATCGCCCCGATCCGCGCCACGCGCGGACCGGGGCGACGGCTTCCGTTGCGCGACCAATCTGTCAAACGTCTGGAAGCGCGGAGGCTTTCTTTATATCGGAATATCCTGCTAACAATTTATTGACTTTTAGAAATTCGTGACTATCCTATTTCCATAGCCTCCAGTTCGAAACCCGCAATGCTGCCTGCCGCCTTCCCGAATCGATCCCGGACCGCCTGTAACGTCTCCTGCCCCCGACCGGACAGGGATGGCCCTATCCTGTCATCCCGGCGAAAGCCGGGCATGACGCCGTCGAGCGTTGCTGCGGCTCGGAAAAGTCGTAATCGGGGCAGATTTCCGGGCGGGGTCGATCAAGTTGGAGCGCTTGCGATCAGGCTTTCGATGGTCGGGACGTCGTGTCCGGGAATGCCGAGGCGGGCGCCGAGGTAATCGAAGAACGAGATTTTGAGCTTGGCGCAGGTCTTGGCGAGGCCAAGCATGACGTCGCGGGCGGCGCGTCCTTTTTCGCTGACGGTTCCTCCTGAGACCTTTCGCTTGGTGACGACGATGCGAATGTCGTTTTCGGATGCGTTGGTGTTGAGGGGGATCTCCGGCCGCTCGAGCACGCGCAGGAGTTCAGGCTTGTTGGCGAGAAGGCGCTTGAGCAGCCTGTCGAGCGTCGCATATCCCGTACGGCGTTTGAAGATGCGGTCGAAGCGGGCCGAGAGTTCGGCGGCGCGCTCGGGGCTCGGGGCGAGCTTGAACGCCTTGAGCTGACGATAGAACCACCAGATCATTCGCCGCGTGACCTCGACGGCGTTGCGCTGCCGGTCGTTGGCGGGAACGAGCTTGTGGACGAGGCGTTCGGCGTGAACCCAGCACAGGGCGTGGTCGCCGACGCGGAACTGCCCGGCGTCGTCGGAGAGGATGACGGCGCAGGCCAGCCGATCCTCGGCGCAGATGGCGCCCCAGAGCGCCCCTTCGCTGGCGACCCGCACCGGATCGGGGGATACGCGCAACCCGGTCAGGCCGAGGGCGCGCAAATGCGCGCGCCAGTCGGCCTCGCAGGCGAATTCGAGGACGTCTGCGCCGCCCAGCGCTTCGATCACGCCGTGGGCCAGATTGGCGGAGCGCATATAGGCTGTCGCCGCCGCGTTGATGGCGTAGCGCGCCGTCCCGCCCAGGAGGTTGCGCAGGAAGGCGAGACGCGACTTGTTCGGCCCGGTGCGGAACGCCGTGAAGCGGTCGGAGCCGAACTGCGTCGTGTAGCAGGCCTTGCCGGCGTGGCGCGCTCCGGTGTCGTCGACGCTGACGCAAGCCGAGGCGCGAAGTCCGGCGCTGAACGCGGCTTCCTCCTCGGCGCGGAACGTGTCCAGCTTCGCGGTCAAAAGCCGCACCACCTGGCGCTTCGAGATCGAAAGGCCGGCGGCAGTCAGCACCGCCACGATCCGCTCGCAGGTCATCTGGCCCTGAAAATGCAGCACCAGCACTAAACGATGCAGATGCGGGCCGCATCCGCCCACCACGCCCGTCGGAAGATCGGCCGTCACCGTCCGCCCGTCCGGCGTCGTCCAGCGCTCGCGCCGATAAAGCGTCACGTCCGGCTTGAACGCGATATCCTGAACGATGATCTCTTCGTAGCCCTTGTGGCGCGAGCCTTCCGGCGCCGACGCCGTCAGCGTCACCGTGCGGTCGATGCTCAGCTTCGACACGCCCGGACCGCGACGACGCGGCGACGGCCTGTCCGCCTCGTTCGGTCGATCCGCCCCCGGTCGATCCGTCGCCTTTTCCATGCCCGACGGCTTGAACGGCGGCCGCGGCGGCAAGCCCTTCAGACGCCGGATCTCGTCCTTCAGTTGCTGGTTCTCCAGTCGGAGCGCCGTCACCGTCGCGTTCAGCTTCTCGTTTTCTTCCCGAAGCCGCTCAACCTCGCCGATCAGGCGGCGAACCAGCCCAACCAGTTCGGTCGCGCCCATACCATCAAGCGAATCAATCGAGCCGGGTGACATCCCAAGCTTGAATCACACTTTCCATCTCTTGACTCCCCCACACTGCCCGGAAATCTGCTCCGGTTACGAAAAGTTGTCGCAACCGATTGAAACGGCTCGATTCCGAACTGGAAATGGCGCCGGCTTCGAGCGGGCGTGCGGATGCGCAGTGGGAGCATCTTCCACAGGCCCGGGCGCGAAGCGCGAGGGGCGGCTTGGGCGTTGCGACTGCCCGGAAGACTTGCCGCAACACTCTGATAATATTGAATCCGCGCCTGGGTTCGGGACGCCGCGCGATCGCCCGGAAGTTCGGCGACTGCCGGCTCGGTTCGCCGGAGGAGCAAGCGGATCCTCAGTCGCGCGCCCCCCAGCCGGGGAGTCGCGCATTGGAGGTTGTAAGCGCTTGGAAACGCTGTCGCGCGTAACTTTGTGCGCGCCCGTTCGAGCGCGGTCGCCGGCCCGCGCGACACGCCTTCCTTCCCCCAAGGGAGGAGGGAACAGGCGGTCGACGTCATTTGTCGATGGAGTAACCGAGGAAGCGCTTGGAATCGATCGGATCGAAGCCGAGCTTCCGCTTCAGCTTCTTGCGCAGCTTGCTGATATGGCTTTCGATCACGTTCTCGTCGACGTTCTCGTCGAAGAGGCCATAGACGGCGTTGAAGATCTGCGTTCTTCGTGACGCGGCGGCCGCGGCACTGGAGCAGGAATTCGAGGATCCGCCGTTCGCGCCGCGGCAGCGGAAAAGGCTCGCCGTCCACCTCCGGCTCGCGCCCGTCGAAATAGACCCGGAGCCCGCCGAGCGCGACGCAGCCCTTGTCGCCATGCACGCGCCGGTTGATCGCGCCGACGCGGGCGAGGATCTCCCGAACATGCACGGGCTTGCGCACCACGTCGTCGACGCCGGCGGCGAACAGGCCCAGCGTGTCGTCGAGCGAATGGCGTTCGTTGAGGCAGAGGACCGGCGCGTTCGAGCGTTCGCGAATCATCCGCGACAGGCCCTCGCGCTCGCCGCAGTCGCCGATCAGGAACGCCTCGACGGCGTGCATGTCCGCTTCGCTCGTCTTGCCGATCCACTCGCGGAACTCGGCGGCCTCGATGCCGGCGGACGACACGCCCTCCCGATCGAGACCGGTCGCGTAACCGCCGGCAACAATATTGCGATCGTCAATAATAATGTACATGCCCCAGCTCCGAAGCCCCGTTTGTGTAAACTCCCGAACTACGCATACGCCTCACACCATTGGCATAAACAGTTTGTCATCGTTCATGTCTGCAGGAACGATCAAATGCCTTCGTTCGACTTTGACATCCAGCGAGCATGACAAGCGATACCGGTTGACCGACCCTCTCTCCTCGCAGAAGATTTCACGCTGCCGGGTGCTCAAAAATGTGCAGCGCTTATGTTTCTATGTATTCTGGAAATGGTTAACGCCGTGCTAAACGCCCGCCGCGAAGCCGCCGTCCGCCGCAACCGGGCCCCCGCCCCTGCCCCGCTGCTGCACGGCGTCGAGCGCGCGAACTGGACGACGCGGCCGGACGCCGCTCGCCGCCTCGGCTCGGCCCTCGCGGAACGCGGCGAAGTCGCCTACTGCGTTGGAGGAGTCGAGAAACGAAGCCGGAGGGACCGCCGCGCCGACGCGCGCGAGCCGATGCGGATGCGCCACTACGGCATTCGGAACTGAACGCCGCCCGGGCTCGGCTTCATGCGTAGCTTTTCTCTTCCACGAGCGTCGAATCGAACAGCCTGTTGATCAGCCGCTTGAGCGCCGCGCGCTCGTCGTTGAGCGTGTAGACGGAGCGGGCGAGCGCCACGAATCTCGGCCCGAAGTCCCCGTCGCGCTCGCACGCACGCAGGGCGTCCTCGACCTCCCAGAGCTGCGTATTGACCTCGCCGAGGTCTTCCGCCAGCGTCTCGACCGCGCTGCCGACCACGTCCGCGCTTTGCGCCTCGGCCTCGAGCAGGTCGAGCTCGCGTCGGACATTGGCCCGCTTGCCCTCATCGCCGATCCGTTCGGCCTTGAGGCGAAGGATCGAGATCCGGTCGATCAGGTCGCCGATCGAACAGGGCGCGCGGATGGCGACCTCCGGGCGGCGAGCGGCGAGCGGCGCCGAGAGCGCGCGCGCCATCGCCTCGAACACCTCGCCCCACGCGCCGCGCCGCGGCTGACGGAAAAGCCGCATCGTCGGATACCAGGGCGAATCGTCGCGCTCGGTCATCCAGCGCCATTCCGCGTCGCTCTTCAGCGCGACCCAGACCGGCCGCGCCAGCGCGCCGGCGAGATGGGCGATCGACGTGTCGCAGGTCACGACGAGGTCGCAATGCATCATCGCCGCCGCGGCGTCGACGAAGGCGTCCGGACCGGAGTCGAAGTCCTCGCCGAGCGTTTCGACTTTCATCCCGCGCGGAAGGCTGGCGACCTGCTCTTCGCCAAAGCCTTTTTGCAGCGAGATCGAGCCGCACGCCGGCAAGCGACGGCCAGCGGCGCGGCCGTTGCGAGCGGGAAGGAGCGCGCCCGATCCGCCTCGGGGTGTGGATTGCCCTGCCAGACGATGCCGATCTTGAACCCGGCCGCCCCGATCCGCTCGGCCCACTTGGCTGAGAGCGCCGGCTCGGCCGCAAGATAGGGAACGTCGGCCGGAACCGTGTCGAGCCGGGTGCGGAAGGCGCGCGGAAGGCTGCTGATCGCAATCTGGGCGTCGAACGGCTCTTCCGGCGGGGACCTCGACGAGGCGCGCCGGGAGCGTCGGATGCGAGAAGCCGATGCAGCTTCGGCGGGCAGACGAAGGTCGCTTCGACCCCCGCCGCCGCCATCCGCGGCAGATAGCGGACGAACTGGATCGTGTCGCCGAGGCCGTGATCGTTGAGCACGAGGACGCGATCCTGCCCCCGACCAGGGCCGGCCCAGGTCGGGTAGCGCGTCCCCAGCGCCTCGCCGAGCGACTTGCCGGCGAGCCAGCGCGCCTCGTAGCCTTCGAAGCCGCGCTCGAAGTCGCCGAGCGTCAGGAGCAGGCAGCCCTTGCCGGCGACCGCTTCGCCGCTGCCGAGCGCCTCGGCCGCCTCGAACGCCGCCAGCGCCTCGCTATAGCGGCCGAGGTTGCGCAGCGCCAGCGCCTCGCCGCAGAGCGCCGCGGCGTAGTCGGGCCGCGCGGCGCGAGCGCGGCGGTAGGCATCGAGCGCTTCCTCCATCCGGTCGAGCTTCAGAAGCGCGTTGCCGAGGTTGACGGCGCCTTCCGCGAAATCGGGCTTGAGCGCGAGCGCGCGGCGCGCCGCGACGAGCGACTCCTCCAGCCGTCCGAGGTCGCGCAACGCGCCGGCGCGGCCGTTCCAGGCGTCGGCGTCGCCGGGCTTGAGCGCGGACGCCGCTTCGAAGGCGGTCGAGAGCCTCGTCGTGGCGGCCGAGCGCGACGAGCAGCTTGCCGGCGTTGGCATGCGCGACAGCATGGCGCGAATCGAGAGCGAGCGCGCGCCGGTAGAAGCGCAGCGCGCGCCTCGGGCTTCCCCATCTCGCCGAGCATGTAGCCGCCCATGCCGAGGGCTTCCGGCGAATTCGGGTTCAGCCGGAGCGCCGCGTCGAGGCGCGCGATCGCGTCGCCGCGCTGGCCGGATTCCCATAGGCGACACGCGGCGGCGTAGAGCGCTTCGGCTTCGCTGGCGACGGTGTCGGCGCAGGACGTTCGGCGAGCTTGGATCGACGCATGGCGCTGACGATCGGGCTCGCCGCTTGCGCGGGCCTTTCGAGGCCGAGCCATGGACGCGCGCCGGGCCGCCCGCTCTACGCCCGAGTCACTCCGCGGTTGCGAAGCGCAGGCCGACAAAGGCTGCGAGCGACGCGCCGCTATAGGCGTTGAGGGTGAAAAATCGCCCGAGGTCCGCCGGAGGCCAGGCCTGGACCGGAGCGCCGAGCCAGGACTTGGAGCAGGACGAAGGCCGCGTAGACTGCGACTACAAGCGCCCGCGAGGTCATCGCCTCGCTGCGCGGAAAAACTCACGACCGCCAGCGCGCCGCACGCGATGAAGTAGAGCTCCGCGCCAGACCCCGGCCCGAACACCTTGGCCGCGATCATCGTGTCCGCCATGCCCACGAGCGGCAGCGCGACGCGGGCGCCGTATCCCGATCGGGGCGCAAGCCAAAGGACGGCGGCATAGAGCGGCGCAATCGCCAGCGCCGCGAGCGACCGTGTCGCAGCCTCCGCCCCGATCAGAACCCAGACGGTCAGCGGGTAGAGCGGCTTGTTAATCAAAACGAGCCACGCGACCGCCACGCAGGCCGCCGTGCGCCCGTCGGAGCCGGCGGCCCCAGTCTTGTGTTCGCCAACGGGGTCTTCGGCGCGGGTGAGTTTCGAGCTCATGAGTGGCATACGAAATGTTCCGCCATTCGGTTTTCGCCGTCGGCGCCCGGCGACGCTCGAACCTCCCAACTCGACGCCCCGCCCCTTTCGCCAACAACGCTGAATGGTCAGCGACCCGACCCGACAGCGCCGCGTTTCAGGCCCGACAGCTTGGCGGTTGCCCGTTTTCTTCATCGGCCCGGTAAACCGCGACGGGCCCGCTCGCGTATGTCCTTGGAGGGTGCTTCGTAAGGAAAAGGCGTTCGGGATGTTGAGATCGGCGGCGCTCGGCGGTGTTGCGCTGGCGGCGTGGTCTGCGGGAGCAACCGCCGCGGAGCCTTCCGCGCTCGGGGACTGGGCTCGGGGCGACGGCAAAGCGCGCGTGCGGATCGAGCGCTGCGACCGCGGCATCTGCGTGACCAACACCTGGATCAAGCCCGGAACCCCGGGCGAGAGGGTGGGCGACCGGCTTCTCATATCGATTCAGTGGCCGGAGGCGTCGGCATTGTCGGGCGAGGCCTGGGACCCACAGCGGCGACTTAAATATTCGATACGCATGGACGTCAAAGAGCGAACCATGATCACTCAGGGCTGCTGGCTAGCCGGACTGCTCTGCAAATCGATGACTTGGACCCGGATCGGCGACGCGGACTGACCGCAGCCGGCAGACAGGAAGAGGGGAATTCTATGAAAACAATCGTCGTCGCTTACGGCGCCACGCTCGTCGCGTTACTTGGGCTCGACGCCGTATGGCTGTCGCTGGCAGGCGCGCCGGATTTACCGCGCAGTCCTCAAGGACATTCTGCTCGAGGGTTTCAGTCCGGCGCCGGCCGTGGCGTTCTACCTGATCTTCGCCGCAGGACTTGTGATCCTTGCTGTGCGGCCCGGGACTCGCGGTCGGCTCGCTGTGGCTTGCCGCGGGAAACGGCGCGCTTGTCGGCTTCCTGGCCTACGCGACCTACGATCTCAGCAATCAGGCGACCTTGCGCAACTGGACGGCGACGCTCACGCTAACCGATCTCACCTGGGGAACCGTGCTCTCCGCGATCGCCGCATCCTTGGGCTACATAGCGGCGCGCGCGCTCGCCTCGTGACGCACGGCGCGAAGCGACCGCACCGCTTGCACGCGGTCGGCGGATAAAGCAGCAAGCGGCGAGGAGATCGAACACCGCCCATGATCACGCCGACGCCGGGCCCGCGCGCAAATGGGAAGTCCGCTAGCGCCGAACAGCCGACATTCGACCGCGTTTCGCCCGAGGGCGACAGCGAACGGGAGGCGCGTGAGCCTGAGCAAGCGCCGCACGGCGAAATGTGGGTGTTCGGCTACGGGTCGCTCATGTGGCGGCCCGGATTCGCCTACGCGTTCCGATGCAAGGCGACGCTGCGCGGCTGGCGTCGCAGCCTGTGCATCTATTCGCACGTCTATCGCGGCACGCCTGAAAAACCCGGGCTCGTGCTCGGCCTCGACCGCGGCGGCGCCTGCGCAGGCGTCGCCTTCCGCGTGGAGGCCTCGCTCCGGGAGCCGACGATCCGCTACCTGCGCGAGCGCGAGCAGGCGACCTCGGTCTATCTCGAGCGGATCGTCCCGGTGACGCTGGAGAGCGGCGAGCGGGTGAACGCGCTGACCTACGTCGCCGACCGCCTGCACGAGCAATACGCCGGGCGGCTCGACCGCGAGACGATGCTCGCCATCGTCCGCGCCGGCCACGGCCAGTCCGGCGACAACGCCGCCTACGTCACCGAGACCCACGACCATCTGGCCGCGATCGGCGTCCACGACAGCGACCTGGAATGGCTGGCGGCCAGGCTGCGTTCCCAGCATTCCGCGGAGGCTTGAGCCGGCGGGCTGTCGCCTACCCGCCAAGGTTGAGCTTCGCCAGGCTCGACATCAGCCCGGTCGAGAACATCGGGGTCGGCGTTCGGTGAAAGCGTTCATCGCCGAACCGATCGTCTCGCCGTTCGCGCTGATGACGCCCGAGAGGATGGACGAGGCCGCCGGACGCATCGGAGTTCGAATTGCCGGAGGATACGCCGTCAGCGACGTCGTCGCTCCGGACGACGGTCCATAGTCGAGGTCGTACATGGCGGTGAAGCGCTCGACGAGCTGGGTGAGCTTTTTCGGATCCTGGAGGTCGCGCAGCGGCATCAGCCGGGAGAGCGTCTGCGCCTGGGATGTCGATGCTGCTGGCGCTGGCGTCGGCCGACAAGTCCGAAGATCGTCTGGGCGACCTCGAGCAGGTTCGGATCGGCGAGGATGCCGTATTCGCTGGTCACGGTCGGCGCGACGCGCTGGAAATAGAGGGCGAGCTGAACGCCGACGTTCTGCGACCCCCTGGTCGCTCTCGAGCTGCTGCTCGACATAGTCGGCCGTCGTCGTTTTGACCGCGCTCGACGAGGAGATTGAGGACGGCGCCCGCGCCGACGAAGTTGAACGCGGTCGCGAAGGCCTTCCAGTTCGCGTTGGGAAGCGTGTTGGCGAGGCTCTTCGAATTGGTGACGCCGCCCTCCAGCACCTGGGTGATCAGCGCGGTGTTGTTGATCTGGTCGCCGAGGCCGTAGGCGTTGAGTGCATAGGACAGCAGTCGGTAGTTGCCGACGAAGGCCTGGATCGACGTCGCCTTGCCGATATTGGCCTCGTAATAGGCGGTCGCCGACTTCACCGCCGGCTCGGCGGCGGTCATCGTCTGATAGCGTGCGAGGTTCTGGTTGACGGCGAGATAGGCGGCGGTGGTCGAGGTCATCAGGGCAAACTCTTGCTGCCGAGTCGGTTTTCGCGGCGAATCGCTGCCGCGCCGTTAATTCCCCAAGGTCAGTTCAGAAGTCGCGGCGCGCCTCACGCCGTTTGGAAGGCAGCCAGAGCGTCGGCCGCCCACCGGCGCGCCGCCGAAGTCAGCGCCTCTCCGCGCGCGACGAGCGACACTTCGAGCTCGGCAGGGCCGGCAGATACGGATTGGCGGAGCGCCAGACCCCGTCCGGCGCGAGGCCGTCGATCATCGGCGCGACGCCCAGACCTACCGCGACGGCTGCGCTTCGGACGGCGAAGTCGGCGCTCGCGCACACGATATCGAACGGGCGTCCGGCGGCTCGCAGGGCGCCGACCGCCGCCTCGTGCAGCGCCGATCCCGGCGGCGGAACGACGAGCCGCAAAGGCTTCGCCGGTTGCGCCTTGCCGTCGGGCGCATGCGAACCGAACGGCCAGCCCTGTTCGCGCAGCCCCGATCCCGTCAGTGGGCGCAAAGGCTTCTGCGAACTCCTCCTCGCCGTCGGCCTCATACCAGCCGAGCGGCGCGCGCCAACGCCCTGCCTCCTCCTCCTCCGGCTCGCCGCCGACCAGCAAGGCGACATCGAGCGCGTTCTGGCGAAAGGCGGCGCCCAGCGCATGCGGTTCGCCCGTGACTACCTCGAGCCCTGCGCCGCTCGCCGCGGCGAGCAGGCTCTCGAGTCGGGGCGTCAGTCGCGGGCGAACTCGCCCGGCATGCCGACCCGCAGCGTCGCATCGGGCGCCTTGCGGCGCGCCGCCTGCTCTAGCATCTCGTCATGCAGCTTGAGGAGACGCCGGCCGTAGTCGAAGCAGACCGATCCCACCGCCGTCAGCTCGAATCGCGCCGCATTCTCGAACAGCGGCGCCTCGACCAGCTCCTCAAGCCGCTTAACCTGAAGGCTGATGGTCGGCTGCGACCGGCCGAGATCTTCGGCCGCGCGCGTGAAGCCGCGCGCCTCGACGACCGCGACGAAGGCCCGGACGACGTCGATCGGAATGGCGCGCATCGGCTAAAGTCCAAATCACGAGAAGCCGCAGAGTTCGCCGCCTCATACACGGTTCCGCGCCGCCCCATAAGCGGACTTATTCCGCGAATTCAAAACCCGCATGACGATGCGCCGAGCAATCGACTGACGAGCCGCCGGGCCAGGAGGGGAGAGGCCTTTCGTCCGCGAGCCCAAACCGGTCAGAACCCGACGTCAGAGGCTTGTTTATTCATTCAATCGTTAGGTCACTCCTCCGTCCTGTACTGCACGCTCACAATCCTTCGGCCGCAGGACGGGCGTCCTTCCGGACGCCCTATGGGGCGGCGAGACGCTTCCCCCTCTGTCCCCATGCGCGGCCCTCAGCCAAGGAGCCCTCCCGCTTTCGGAGCGAGCGGATTGTCGTGAAGCGCTGCGAGGTCCGGCGCGTCGATCCGCGGTGTGCGGGTCAGCGCGGCCCACAGGATTTCGGCCTCCCGCGCACGCAACCCCCTCGACGATCAGGACGGCGCGCGACGAGCGGTCGGCGTCCGGCCAGCGCGGCAGCATCCGCGGCGGATGGAACACGTGCTGCACGCCGTCGACCAGGATCGGCGTCTCCGGCCGGTCGGCGAGCGTGAACAGCCCTTTCAGCCGCAACAGCCTCGGGCCGAGCATCGCGCCGAGGACCGACAGGAACTGGGCGAAGGCGACGGGATCGAGGGCGGCTTCGCTGCGGAAGACGAAGGTTTTCACGCGATGCGCCGGCGCGCCGAGGCGCCGGCGCTCGTCTCGGTCGGCAGCGCGCCCGTCAAGGCCGAGAAAGTCGGCCGCCGAGAATTCCCCGGCCGCGCCGTCGAGGATCGGCGCGACGGGATTGAGGGCGCGCAGCGCGGCGGTAGCGTCCGCGAAAGCGCGCCGCCCGCTCCGCCTGCGGCCAGAGGTCGGTCTTGGCCACGACCAGCCGGTCGGCGAGCGCGACCTGACGCGCGCTCTCGGGCCGCGCGCCGACGGTCGCGGCGCCGTTGACCGCATCGACCACCGTGGTCACGCCGGCGAGGACGAGCCGCGTCGCGAGGTCCGGATCGGCGAAAAGCGCGTGGAGGATCGGGCGCCGGCTCTGCGAGCCCGGTCGTCTCCAGCACGATCCGCCCGAACGGCGGCAGCGCGCCGGAGTCGCGCCGCGCGAGCGCGTCGCGCAGGGCGTCGATCAGATCGCCGCGCAGCGCGCAGCAGACGCAGCCGCCGCTGACGAGGATGGCGTCGCCGGCGAGGCGCTCGTAGAGCAGGTTGTCGAGCCCGATCTCGCCCCACTCGTTGACCATGACCAGCGCGTCGGCGAGGTCGGGCGCGCGCGAGGAGCCGGTTGATCAGCGTCGTCTTGCCGGCGCCGAGAAAGCCGGTCACGACGTGAAACGGGATCGGCGGCGGTGCGGTCATCGCTGCAATCCCGGTTGACGGCGGGCGAGAACCGCCCTTATCGCTCTCAAGCCGCGCCATCCGAGCCCCTGTCCCTTCGAGAAAACGAGCCCGCCCTTGACCGTCCGCCTCCACCGCGCCGACCTGCCCGACGACTGGACCTTCGGCGACGCCGTCGCGATCGACACCGAAACGCTGGGCCTCGAGGTCGGCCGCGACCGGCTGTGCGTGGTGCAGCTCTCGCGCGGCGACGGCGACGCGGAGGTCGTGCAGATCCTGCGCGGCCAGACGCGCGCCCCGAACCTCGAAAGGCTACTGGCGGACCAAACGGTGGTCAAACTCTTCCATTTCGGCCGCTTCGACCTGGCCGTGCTCTGCCAGACCTTCGGCGTCATGGCCGGCCCCGTCTACTGCACCAAGATCGCCTCCAAGCTCGCCCGCACCTACACCGACCGGCACGGGCTCAAGGACCTGACGCGCGAACTGCTCGGCGTCGAGATCTCCAAGCAGCAGCAGTCGTCCGACTGGGGCGCGGACGCGCTGACCGACGCGCAGCTCGCCTACGCCGCCTCCGACGTCCTCCATCTGCATGCGCTGCGCGAAAAGCTCGACGCCATGCTCGAGCGCGAAGGCCGCGACGGCCTCGCCCGCGCCGCCTTCGCCTATCTGCCCGAGCGCGTGCGCCTCGATCTCGCGGGCTTCGGCGCGATGGACGTCTTTTCCCACGCCTATCCGTGACGGCGCGCACATTGTTACGAACCCTCAATATCTCCGACCTTTAAGACCTCCCTTGCGCGGCTGTCGGCGTTTTGTAGGGCGCGGACGTGGACCCACAGCATGTACACCTCTCAAATTGCGCGCGGACCCCTTCCCAGCAAAAGCTGGGGAAGGTGGCGCGAAGCGCCGGATAAGGTGTGGGCCGCCGCTCCGGCCCAAGTCGGATTGCGCAACCCCACCGAGAAACCTCATCAGACCATACTTGCTTTCCGCACCCCATCCGGCCTGCGGCCACCCTCCCCGCTTCGCGGAAGGAAACGCGTCGTCGACCCCGCCCTACAGGGCGCCTCCGGGTGAGGGGACGACCCGCGCACATTGTTACGAACGCTTCTGAAACCAAGCGCTTACGACCTCCCTTGCGCTCTGCGGCTGTAGGGCGGGCGTCTCGCTCGCGTCCGTCAGAGCGAGCGGCGGCGGGGGGAGGCGCGAGGTCCGGGGCCGGCGCGCGGGCTTACCGAGCCGCATCGGCCGGGCGAGGCCGTGATAGCGGTCGAGCTCGGCCACGACCTTCACGAAATGGGGAATAGCCTTCACCTCGCCCTCCTCGAGCGACTTGTCGGCGTAGCGGAGCGCCTTGTTGAGGCGGGCGACCTGGAGGCGGGCATAGTCCTCCTGCGAATCGAGTCTTCGGTCGGCGAGCGCCTGGGCGATGGCGCGGCGAACCGCCGTCACGCTCATGCACGTGGACTCGGCGATTTGCTGGACGCTGTAGCCGGACATCAGCAGGTCGAAATAGGTTTCGCGCCGCTTGACCACTTGCGCGCGCCGCGCTTTCCCCGCCGCGCGCTTGCGCGCCCACTCGGAAAGGGGCTTCTCTTCGTCTGACATGCCGGGCTCTGGGTTCTCTTGATCCTGAAGCTAGGATGGCATAGATTCTGTTTTTCCGCAAGATGAATCCCCGGGCGTTGTGGCGCCGTCAGCAGAACACCGGAACGAATGAAGCCGCTGCTTCCTTTCGTCGAGCGCCCTTGAGATGCGACTCGGCGATGTCAATTTCATCCGAATTTGGCTGTTGTAAGGGACATTCCAGCAGCACATCACTTTCCGGGGGAATTTGCATGCATCCGGATACGCACTACGCGAAGTGCGGGGATCTTCAGATCGCGTATCAGGTCTTCGGCGAAGGCAATCTCAACTGGTGATCGTCCCGCCGTTCGTCTCGAACGTGGAGAATTTTTGGGACGAACCTGATTGCGCGCGATGGTTGCGACACCTGGGCAGCTTCGCCCGCGTCTTGTTGTTCGACAAGCGCGGTCCGGATGTCCACCGCGTCAATGAACTCCAGGCCTCGACACCCGGATAGACGACCTTCGGGGCGTCATGGACGCGGCAGGATTTGAGAGAGCTGCGGTGATGGGTATGTCTGAAGGCGGCTCTCTCGCCGCACTTTTTGCCGCGACCTACCCGCAACGCTGTGAAGCATTGGTGCTTTATGGATGTTTCGCCCGCTTTACCTCTTGGCTTCCGACCGACGAAGCTTTTGAGGCGTTCCTGAGCTATATCGATCAATATTGGGGCACGGGTGGCAGCCTGCCACTTTTTGAGCGCGCCGTAGGCGTCGCCGTCTCGAGCGTTTGGGGCAAGTCGAGCGCTGGAGCGCGCCCCTCGAAAGACCTGATCGAATGAATAGTCAGATTGACGTCAGCGACATTCTCAGCGCGATCAGAGTTCCCACGTTAGTGATTCACCGAAGATACGATGTAACGATCAACATTGAGGGCGGCCGTTATCTCGCCGAGAATATCCCTGGCGCGCGCCTGGTTGAAATGTCGGGGACCGATCATCTTCCGTTCATCGGCGACAACGCTGCGGAGATCCTTGACGCGATCGAAGAGTTCTTGACAGGCTCAAAGAAGATTGTCGTTCCGGACCGGGTGCTCGCAACCGTGCTCTTTACGGACATCGTCGGCTCGACGGAAAGAGCCGCAGAACTCGGCGACCGCCGGTGGCGAGATTTGCTTGATAGACACAACGCCATAGTCCGACGCAACGTAAGTCGGTTTCGCGGCCGGGAGACCAACAAGACCGGAGATGGATTTCTCGTAAAGTTCGATCGCCGCCCACGCCGTCGATGCGCTTGCGCGACCACCGACCAAATTCGCGCGATTTTGTCGAAATACGGGCATGGCTTCACACGGGTGAGTGCGAAGAGATCGACGACGATATTGGTGGCATCGCCGTCCATATCGGCGCCCGCGTGGCGGCGCTTGCCAGCCCAAGCCAAGTCCTCGTGTACGCACCGTCAAAGACCCATGGCCGGTTCCGGTCTCTTGTCGATGAGGCAAATATTCACTGAAAGGCGTGCCGGGCAAGTGGCGGGTCTATGCTGTTGACCGATAATTACCGGCCTTGCTGCTTCTGATCATTGGACGATAAGTGTCCATTTGTAGTTGCCGCGAGCCGACCGCCCGCCCAGTCCCGGCGTCATCGTTTACCCGATCGCCGCCTTCTGCAGCGCGACCAGATCTGCGACCCCGCCCCCGCGCCAGCGCCAGCGCCAGCATCTTAAAGAGCTCCGCCTCGCTGAACGGCGCGCCTTCGGCGCAACCCTGGACCTCGACGAGGCCGCCCGGCTGGTGATGACGAAATTGGCGTCGGTCTCGGCGGTCGAATCCTCGGCGTAATCGAGGTCGATCAGCGAGCGCCGGGCTACTGCAAAAAGACTAAACTATATTGTTGAATTGGATTGTCAAGGAAGGGGAGTTCTGATAACCTTCACTTGAACTCAAGAATGCGCACCTTGACGAGGAGTTCCGCACATGTCCGCCGCTTTCACCGTGCGCCTCGACGAGGCGACTCTCGGAGCGCTTGACCAACTGGCCGAAAAGACAGACCGCTCCCGCGCCTGGCTGATCACCAAGGCGATCGAGGATTATGTCGCGCTGAACGCTTGGCAGATCGGCAAGATCGAGGCCGGCATCGTTGCGGCCGACGAGGGCGACTTCGCCAGTGACCATGACGTGGCGAGGGTTCGGAAGAAATTCTCGGACAAACGATGAAGCTGCGCTGGACCGTCCCGGCGCTGCGTGATCTGGAAGAGATCGGTGACTTCATCGCGCGCGATAATCCGGCGGCCGCCGACCGCGTCGTGACCCGTATTCTCGACCAAGCCGAAGGGCTGACAATTCACCCTCATGTCGGCCGACCCGGCCGCGTGCCTGGGACGCGGGAACTGGTCATCGCCGATACGCCTTACCTTGTGCCGTATCGGGTCCGCGGCGACGACGTGCAAATCCTGGCGGTCCTCCATGGCGCCCGACGATGGCCGCAAGACTTCAAGTGATGGCGCTCCGAATCCAATTGCGCTCATCATCGCACGGCGCAGAATTGAGGCGCTGGCTCTGAAGCGTCCTCGCCCTACCCGATCGCCGCCTTCTGCAGCGCGACCAGCCTCTCGATGCCGCCGCGCGCCAGCGCCAGCATCTTCAGCAGCTCCGCCTCGCTGAACGGCGCGCCTTCGGCCGAGCCCTGCACCTCGACCAGGCCGCCCGCGCCGGTCATGACGAAATTGGCGTCGGTCTCGGCGGTCGAATCCTCGGCGTAGTCGAGGTCGATCACCGCCTCGCCCTTGACGACGCCGCAGGAGACGGCGGCGACGTGGTCCTTGAGCGGGCTGTCCTTCAGGATCGAGCGCTGGATCATCCATTTCGAGGCAGTCGCGCAGCGCGACCCAGGCGCCGGTGATCGAGGCGGTGCGCGTGCCGCCGTCGGCCTGCAGCACGTCGCAGTCGATGGTGATCTGCCGCTCGCCGAGTTTCGGCAGGTCGACGACGGCGCGCAGCGAGCGGCCGATCAGGCGCTGGATTTCCTGGGTGCGGCCGGAGACCTTGCCGGTCGAGGATTCGCGCCGCGTGCGGGTCGAGGTCGCGCGCGGCAGCATCGCGTATTCGGCCGTCACCCAGCCCCGGCCCTGGCCGCGCAGCCACGGCGGCGGCTTGTCCTCGAGCGAGGCGGCGCACAGCACATGGGTGTCGCCGAAGCGCACGAGGCACGAGCCCTCGGCATAGCGCGCGACGCCGCGCTCGAAACGTCACCTTGCGCATTTCGTCGGCGGCGCGTTTGGAAGGGCGCATGGGCCTTGCCTTTCTTTATGAAGTCCGGCCCGCTTTAGCGGCAGACGGGCAACCGCGCAACGCGCGCCCCCTCGACGGGGAGCCTCGGCGATGCGGCACTTTGCCCCGCCGGGTCGCTCTGCGTGGGGAGACATCTCACCACGAAGGACACGAAGATCCACAAAGGCTTCGCGTTCCTTCATGTTCCTGGCGGTGAGAGAGATTTCCCCCGCTCGCTTGTCAGGCCGGTCGGAAAGTTCGACTTTGCCCGTTTCGCATGGAGGGCGGCGTCAGGCGCAATGAGCATCGCATTCGTTGGCGTGGACGTCGGCACGGGCAGCGCCCGCGCCGGCGCGTTCGATTCGGCCGGGCGGCTGCTCGCGAGCGCCCGGCGGCCGATCGCGCTCTGGCGCGAGCCCGGCGACGTCGTCGAGCAATCGTCCGCCGACATCTGGGCGCGCCACGACCGAGGCCGTGCGCGAGGCGGTCGAGGCGAGCGGCGTTCCGAGCGCGAGCCTTCGCAGGCGTCGGCTTCGCCGCCACCTGCTCGCTCGTCGCGCTCGACGCCGCGCTGAGCGCCCCTGTCGATCAATGCGGCCGACGCGCCCGAACGCGACGTGATCGCGTGGATGGACCATCGCGCCGCCGAGGACGCCGAGCGCATCAACGCCGGCGGCCACGAGGTCCTGCGCTACGTCGGCGGCGCGCTGTCGCCGGAGATGCAGACGCCGAAGCTCGCCTGGCTCAGCCGGACGAAGCCCGAAACCTTCGCCAAGGCCGCGCATTTTCTCGGCCTCACCGACTAGCTCTCGTTCCGCGCCACCGGCTCGCTCGCGCGCTCGCTCTGCTCGGTCGCCTGCAAGTTCGGCTATCTCGCGCATGAGCGGCGCTGGCCGCGGGAGTTTTTCGACAGCATCGGCCTCGGCGCGCCTCGCCGCCAACGGCTTCGCCCGCCTCGGCGCCGAGATCGTCGAGCCGGGAACGCCGCTCGGGCGGGGCCTGACGGCCGAGGCCGCCGCGGCGATGGGGCTCGCCGCCGGCACGCCGGTCGGCGCCGGACTCATCGACGCCCACGCCGGCGCGCTCGGCCTCGCTCGGCGCGCGCGAGGGCGGCGCGCCGGGCGATCCGCGCCGCCGGCTCGCGCTGATTCTCGGCACATCGTCGCGCTGCATGGCGCGTGTCCGACGAGCCGCGCTTCATCGACGGCGTCTGGGGCCCGCATCTCTCGGCGGCTGATCGCCCGGCCAATGGCTGATGGACGGCGGCCAGTCGGCGTTCGGCGCGGCGATCGACCGGCTGATGCGCATGCATCCGGCCTTCGCCGAGGTCGCGCGCGCGGGCAGGTTTCGAGGCGCTCGAGCGCGACGATCGTCGCGCGCGCGGGCGGCCTGTCGCGGGCGGCGCTGCTCGCCGAGAGCCTGCACGTGCTGCCCGTCTTCATCGGCGAGCGCGCGCCGCTCGCCGACGCCGGCGGCGCGCGGCGGCGTCGTCGGGCTCGATCTGCGCGAGGACATGGCGAGCCTCGCAGGAGCTCTATGTCGCGGGCCTCTGCGGCCTCGCCTACGGCGTCGCCGACATCGTCGCGCGCTTACGAGCGGGCCGGCTACGCCTTCGAGACGATCGTCGGCGAGCGGCGGCGCGGCGCGGAGCGCGCTGGTGCGCCAGATCATCGCCGACGTCTGCCGGCCTGCCGGTCGCCGCGCCGGAGACGCCGGAGCCGGTGCTGCTCGGCTCGGCGATGATCGGCGCCGCCGCCGTCGGGCCGCAAGACCATGGCCTCCGCGATGGCGTCGATGTCGGCGCTCGGCGAGCGCGCCGAGCCGGCCGGCGGCGAGATCGCCGCGTTTCACGCGCGCAAGCGCCGCGCCGCCGCGATTCTCGGCGCGGGCGGAGCGCGAGGCGCGCGACGCGCGATGCGCGCGGCGCGCTGGCCGGAGGTCGTCATCTTCGACTGCGACGGCGTGCTGGTCGACAGCGAGGTGATCGCGCTCGGCGTGACCCGCCGGATGCTCGGCGAGGCCGGGCTGTCGCTGAGCGACGAGGAGACGCGCGAGCGCTTCCTCGGCATGCGCCAGGACGGCGTGCTGCAGACGCATCGAGCAGGAGCTCGGCCGCGCCGCTGCCGAAGGATTTCTCGGCGACTGCTGGCGCGCGAGATCCTCGCGACCTTCGAGCGCGAACTGAAAGGCGTCGAGGGCGTGCGGCAGGCGGTCGACGGGCTCGACGCCCGCGTCTGCGTCGCCTCGTCGAGCGCGCCGCAGCGCCTGCGCTTCGCGCTGCGCGTGACCGGCTACGAGTCTCTGTTCGCGCCGAACATCTTCTCCGTCCGCCGAGGTCGCAGCGCGGCAAGCCGAGTCCCGATCTCTTCCTGTTCGCCGCGCGCGCGATGCGCGCCGCGCCGCAGGAGTGCCTCGTCATCGAGGACAGCGTCGCCGGCGTCACGGCCGCGCGCGCGCCGGCATGACCGTGTTCGGCTTCGTCGGCGCGAGCCACTTCTCCGAGCCCGCGCAGGCGCGCGGAATTGACGGCGGCGGGCGCCGCGCTCATCTTCGACGACATGGCGCGGCTGCCGGAGCTCGTCGCCGAACTGGCGGCGCGCCGGGGACGGCGTCGGAAGGCGCGATGGCGCGCAAGGCGGACCACGACGGACTGAGGCTCGACGAGGCCGCGCGCGCCGGCTGGCTCTACTACGTCGCCGGCAACACCCAGGACGAGATCGCGCGCAAGCTCGGCATTTCGCGCCAGGCGGCGCAGCGCCTCGTCTCGCTCGCCATCAGCGAGCGGCTGATCAAGGTGCGGCTCGACCATCCGATCGCGCGCTGCATGGAGCTCGCCGCGGCGCTGCAAGCAGCGCTACGACCTGCGCTATCTGCGACGTCGCGCCGACCGACCCGGACTCGACCTCCTCGACGCTCGGCATCGCCCAGATCGCGGCGGCCGAGATCGAGCGCTGGCTGCGCCGGCCGGAGCCCGGCGATCATCGGCATCGGCACGGGCCGCACGATGCGCGCCGTCGCCGACCAGCTGCCGGCGATGGAATGCCCGCAGCACAAGCTGGTCGCGCTCGTCGGCACCGACCAAGGTCGACGGCTCGGCCTCGTTCTACGACGTCATCATCCGCGTCTCCGACACGCGTGCGCGCGCCGCACTATCCGATGCCGCTGCCGGTCATCGCGCGCTCGGTCGAGGAGCGCGAGCTGCTGACGAGCCTCGCCCTCGGTGCAGCAGCCTGTTCGACCTCGTCGAGCAGCGCCGACGTGACCTTCGTCGGCGTCGGCTCGATCGGCGAGATTCGGCCGCTGGTGCAGGACGGCTTCATCACCGCGGCAGGAGGCCGAGGCGCTGCGCAACGCCGGCGCGGTCGGCGAGATCACCGGCTGGGCGTTCGACGCGCGCGGCCGGGTGCTCGACGAGGGCGTCAACGAGCGCGTCGCCGGCGCGCCGCTGCGAAGGCCGGCAACCGGCTGGTGATCGGCGTCGCGATGGGCCCCTCGCGGCGGGCGCCGCTGCGCGCCGCGCTGACCGGCGGGCTGATCTCCGGCCTGGTCACCGACGAGTCGACCGCCGAGCATCTGCTGCAGCGCTAGGCACCCGAACAAGACAATGTGCCTGTTTCATGGCTTAGCGAGCTTGCGCAGAATTTGTGCAGCGCAGCGACGAATTTCGGTTGACTTTGGCGCGTCAGCTATGGTGAATATTCGCCCGCTACCGTAGGCAATTGCCCACTACGCGGCATTGCTCATCGGAGGAAACGTCATGAAGGTTCTCGTGAAGGGCCTGCTCGGGGCCGTCGCGCTTGTCGAGCTTCTGCGCTTCCCGCTTACGCCGAGACGACGCTGACGATCGCCACCGTCAACAACGGCGACATGATCCGGATGCAGAAGCTGACGGACGATTTCACCAAGGCCAATCCCGACATCAAGCTCAACTGGGTCACGCTCGAAGAGAACGTGCTGCGCCAGAAGGTGACGACCGACATCGCCACCAAGGGCGGCCAGTTCGACGTCGCTGACCATCGGCACCTACGAGACGCCGATCTGGGCGCAAGAAGGGCTGGCTGGTTCCGCTCGACAAGCTCGGCGCCGACTATGACGTCGACGACCTCCTGCCGGCGATCCGCGCCGGCCTCTCGGTCGACGGCAAGCTCTACGCCGCGCCGTTCTACGGCGAGAGCTCGTTCGTCATGTACCGCAAGGACCTGATGGAGAAGGCCGGCCTCAAGATGCCCGACAAGCCGACCTGGGACTTCATCAAGCGAGGCCGCCGACAAGATGACCGACAAGGCCGCCGGCGTCTACGGCATCTGCCTGCGCGGCAAGGCCGGGCTGGGGCGAGAACATGGCGTTCCTGACCGCGACCGCCAATTCCTTCGGCGCGCGCTGGTTCGACGAGAAGTGGCAGCCGCAGTTCAACACGCCGGAGTGGAAGGCGACGCTCGACTATCTACGTCGACGCTGATGAAGGCCGACGGACCTCCCGGCGCCTCGTCGAACGGCTTCAACGAGAACCTCGCGCTGTTCAACGACGGCAAGTGCGGCATGTGGATCGACGCGACCGTCGCCGCCGGCTTCGTGACCGATCCGAAGCAGTCGAAGGTCGCCGACAAGGTCGGCTTCGCGCTCGCGCCCGACAACGGCCTCGGCAAGCGCGGCAACTGGCTGTGGGCGTGGTCGCTCGCGGTCCCGGCCGGCATCGAAGCAAGGTCGACGCCGCGCGAGAAGTTCATCTCCTGGGCGACCAGCAAGCACTACACCGACCTCGTCGCCGCGAAGGAAGGCTGGGCGCGCGTCCCTCCGGGCACCCGCACCTCGCTCTACAAGAACCCCGACTATCACGAAGGCGGCGCCGTTCGCGAAGCTGACGCTCGACTCGATCAACTCGGCCGACCCGACTGCATCCGACCGTGAAGCCGGTTCCCTACACCGGCGTGCAGTTCGTCGCGATCCCCGAGTTCCAGGGCATCGGCGACGAACGTCGGCCAGGACTTCTCGGCCGCGCTCGCCGGCACGATGACCGTCGACGAGGCGCTCGCCAAGGCGCAGGCGAGCACCGAAGCGGCGATGAAGAAGGCCGGCTACATCAAGTAAGCCGACGACGGTTCGCCTCGCGGCCGCTCGGCCGCGCGGCGTCCTGAGGGACGTCCTCCCGGTCCCTTCCCTCCCCGCTCCGCGGGGAGGGCCTTTCGGGAGGAATTCGCGAAATCGACCGGCGCGAGCGGCGCGTGACGGCGGGCGTCAATGAAGCGCCGGCCGCAGCCGCGGTTTCGCGAGCCTGTGCCGCGCTCGGCAAAGCGCGGGCGCGGACAACAGCGGGAGGCCTTCAAGGATGGCGACCCAACAGACCACCACCGCGGCCCGCGTGCTCGTCGCGCCCTCGGTCATCCTGCTCTTCCTCTGGATGATCGTGCCGCTGGCGATGACGCTCTATTTCTCGACGCTGCGCTACAGCCTGCTCGACCCGGACAACATCGGCTTCGTCGGCCTGCAGAACTACACCGCCTTCCTCTCCGACCCGGACTTCCTCGCCGCGCTCGTCAACACGCTGGTCCTCGTCGTCTCGGTGCTCGTCATCAGCGTCGTCGGCGGCATTCTCGTCGCGCTGCTCATGGACCAGCCGGTGTTCGGCCAGAACGTGCTGCGGCTGATGGTGATCGCGCCGTTCTTCGTCATGCCGACGGTCAGCGCGCTCGTCTGGAAGAACCTGCTGATGAACCCGGAGTCCGGGCTGTTCGCCTGGATCGCGCGATCGTTCGGGTTCGACGCCGATCGTCTGGTTCACCAACTATCCGATGCTGTCGGTCATCATCGTCGTCTCGTGGCAATGGCTGCCGTTCGCGAGCCTGATCCTGCTGACCGCGCTGCAGTCGCTCGACGAGGAGCAGAAGGAGGCGGCCGCAGCTCGACGGCGCCGGCGCCGTTCTCCTACTTCTTCTACATCGTGCTGCCGCATATCGCGCGCGCGATCACCGTCGTCATCCTGATCGAGACGATCTTCCTGCTCAGCGTGTTCGCCGAGATCTGCGTCACCACCTCCGGCGGCCCGGGCGTCGCGACGACCAACATGCCCTTCCTCGTCTACAAGCAGGCGCTGCTCAACTTCGACGTCGGCGGCGCGTCGGCGGGCGGCATCGTCGCGGTCGTGCTCGCCAACATCGTCGCGATCTTCCTGATGCGGATCATCGGCAGGAACCTGGAGGGCTGAGCGATGGCGCATGAAGCAATCCATCGGCAAGCGCGATCGGCGTCACGGTCGTCGGCCTGGGTCGTCGGCTTCCTGATCTTCTTCCCGATCCTCTGGACGTTCCTCACGAGCTTCAAGACCGAGCTCGACGCCTATCGCGATGCCGCCAAAGTTCCTGTTCTTCAACTGGACGCTCGAGAACTACGCCGAGGTGCAGGAGCGCTCGAACTATCTGAAGTACGCCTTCAACTCGGTCGTGCTGTCGATCGGCGCCAACGTCGTCGGCCTCCTCATCGCCGTTCCCGCCGCCTGGTCGATGGCGTTCGCGCCGGGCAAGCGCACCAAGGACCTGCTTGATGTGGATGCTGTCGACCAAGATGATGCCGGCGGTCGGCGTGCTCGTGCCGATCTATCTGATCTTCCGCAACCTCGCATCTGCTCGACAGCCTGCTGGGGCATCGGCTTCGTGCTGATGCTGCTCAACCTGCCGATCCTGATCTGGATGCTCTACACCTACTTCAAGGAAATCCCGGTCGACATCCTCGAGGCGGCGCGCATGGACGGCGCCTCGCTGTTCAACGAGATCGTCTACGTGCTGACGCCGATGGCGGTGCCCGGCATCGCCTCGACCATGCTGCTCGCGATCATCCTGTCCTGGAACGAGGCGTTCTGGACGCTGAACCTCGACGACCTCGAACGCCGCGCCGCTGACCGCCTTCATCGCCTCCTATTCGGCGCCCGAGGGCTACTTCTGGGCGAAGCTGTCGGCCGCCTCGACGCTCGCCATCGCGCCGATCCTCATCCTCGGCTGGTTCTCGCAGAAGCAGCTCGTGCGCGGCCTGACCTTCGGCGCAGTCAAATAATCCGGCAAGGGAGAATGCGACCATGGGCAGCATCCAACTGAAGTCGGTGCGCAAGGCGTTCGGCGCCGTCAGCGTCATCAACGGCGTCGACCTCGACATCAAGAACGGCGAGTTCGCGGTGTTCGTCGGCCCCTCGGGCTGCGGCAAGTCGACGCTGCTGCGCCTCATCGCCGGGCTCGAGGACGTCACCTCGGGCGCAGATCCTGATCGACGGCAAGGACGTCACCGACGTCGGCCCGGCGCAGCGCGGCCTCGCGATGGTGTTCCAGTCCTACGCGCTCTATCCGCACATGAGCGTGCGCGGCAACATCGCCTTCGCCCTGAAGATGGCCGGGCAGACCGGCGGACGTGATCGAGCAGAAGGTGAGCAAGGCGGCGGCGACGCTGAACCTCACCGACTATCTCGACCGCAAGCCGCGCCAGCTCTCCGGCGGCCAGCGCCAGCGCGTCGCCATCGGCCGCGCGATCGTGCGCGAGCCGAAGGCGTTCCTGTTCGACGAGCCGCTCTCCAACCTCGACGCGGCGCTGCGCGTGCAGATGCGGGTCGAGATCGGCGAACTGCACAACGCCCTGAAGACCACGATGATCTACGTCACCCACGACCAGGTCGAGGCGATGACCATGGCCGACAAGATCGTCGTGCTCGACAGGGGCTCGGTCGCGCAGGTCGGCTCGCCGCTCGAACTCTACAACCAGCCCGAACGGCCTGTTCGTCGCGGGCTTCATCGGCTCGCCGACGATGAACCTCGATCACGGGGCGCGTCGCGCCGCGAAGCGCGGCGCGGCGACCATCGGCATCCGGCCCGAGCATGTCGACGTCTCGACCACCGCAGGCGAATGGCCGGCGACGGTGCGCCTCGCCGAGCACCTCGGCTCCGACACCTTCGTCCACGCCGAGGCGCGACGGCATCGGCCCGCTGACGCTGCGCGCTCGAAGGCGAGGCGCCGCTGAAGCCGGGCCAGACGCATCTTCGTCACGCCGCGCGAGGCGCACTTGCACAAGTTCGACAAGGACGGCCGGCGCATCGACTGACGCCGGCCGAGCGCCGCCCGATGTCTTCAGAGCGGATAGGCAGCGAACTCATGAGCGTCAAACTTTCCATCGCCGCGCTGGCGCATCCGCCGGCGGGCGTCGCCGGTCCCGAAATACCGGCGCTCCGATCTCAAGCGCCGGCATCCTCCATATCGGCGTCGGCAATTTTCACCGCGCCCATCAGGCCGTCTATCTCGACGACCTGTTCAACACGGGCGCCGACCACGACTGGGCGATCGATCGGCGCCGGCGTGCGCGACGCCGGACGTCGACGATGCGCGCGAAGCTCGAGGCGCAGGACTGGCTGACGACGGTCGTCGAGCAGGAGGCGGACGCGACGACCGTGCGCGTCACCGGCGCGATGATCGATTTCGTCGCGCCGTTCGACGTCGCGGCGATGCTCGCGGCGCTCGCGCGGCCCGAGATCCGCATCGTGTCGCTGACCGTCACCGAGGGCGGCTATTACATCTCGCCGGCGACGCAGCACTTCGATCCCGACCCATCCCGACATCGTCGCCGACGCCGCGCAACCGCGACGCGCCGAAGACCGCCTTCGGCCTGATCGCGGCCGGCCTCAAGCGCCGCCGCGCGGCGGGCGTCGCGCCCTTCACCGTGATGTCCTGCGACAACATTCCCGGCAACGGCCACGTGACCGAGAACGCGGTCGCCGGCCTCGCCGAGCTTGTCCGATCCCGAGCTCGCGCGACTGGATCCGCGACGAACGTCGCCTTCCCCAATTCGATGGTCGACCGCATCACGCCCGGCCACCACCGACCGCGAGCGCGCGATCCTGCGCGACACCTACGGCGTCGAGGACAATTGGCCGGTGTTCTGCGAGGAGTTCCGGCAATGGGTGGTCGAGGACAAGTTCCCGGCCGGCCGCCCGGCGCTGGAGAAGGTCGGCGTCACGTTCACCGCCGACGTCGCGCCCTACGAACTGATGAAGATCCGCATCCTCAACGGCGGCCACGCGGCGATCGCCTATCCGGCCGGGCTGCTCGACATCCACTTCGTCCACGAGGCGATGGAGGACGCGCAGATCGCGCGCCTTCCTCGAGACGCTGACGAAGCGCGAGATCATCCCGTCGTGCCGCCGCCGCCGGCAGGTCGACCTCGAGGACTATCGCCGGAATGATCGCGCGAGCGCTTCGCCAATCCGAAGATCGGCGACACGATCAGCCGCCTGTGCCTCGACGGCTCGAACCGGCAGCCGAAGTTCATCCTGCCGACGGTGCGCGACCGGCTCGCCGCGGGCGCGAGCGTCAAGGGCCTCGCGCTCGTCTCGGCGCTGTGGTGCCGCTACTGCTACGGCGAGATCGGAGAGCGGCAAGGTCATCCCGCCCAACGATCCGAGCTGGGACCGCCTGCAGGCGGCGGCGAAGCCGGCGCGCAGACGATCCGCGCGCCTTCCTCGCCATGCGCGACATTTTCGGCGAGCTCGCGGACAACCCGGCCTACGTCGCCGCCTTCTCGAGCGCGCTCGGCTCGCTGTGGACGAACGGCGTCCGCGCGACGCTCGGCGACTATCTCGACGGCAGGGCGTGAGCCTGGGGACGCTCCGGCGCGAGAGAGCTGATAGGATCGGCGAAAGACTTGGACGGCAAGGTCGCCGCCGTCGACGGGAGCGGCGCTCAGGCATCGGAGTGGCCAGCGCCGAGGCCGATGCTCGCTGCGGGCGCGCGCGTCGTGATGATCGACCGCGACGCCGCAGCCTTGAAGACGCTGTCCGAGAAGCATCGGGCGAGGCCGTGACGCCGCTGGTCATCGACCTGCTCGACCCGAAGGACTGCGTCGACCCTGCATGTCGAAAAGTCGCTCGCGGCGGCAGGCCGGCCTCGACATCCTGCATCGACAACGCCGGCCTTTATCTCGGCGCCGATCTCGTCGACAGCCGAGACGGCTGCGATCGATCGGATGCTGAACCTGCAACGTCAACGTCGTGATGAAAAACGTCCACGACGTGCTGCCTGCGCATGATCGAGCGCAAGACGGGCGACATCATCGTGACGAGTTCGCTGGCGGCTGACGTGCCGAGGCCATGGGAGCCGGTCTATTGCAGCCTCCAAGGCGGCGGTCATCTGCCTCACCCAGTCGGCCGGCGACTATCAGCATGTTCAAGTCACGGCGTTCGCGTGGGCTCGATCACGCCCGATGTGCCGTCGCGACGCGCTGTTCGCCGACTCGGCCGCTCGGCGAGAAGCTGAACGAGGTCGGGGAGTCGGGACAGTCTGCTGGACGGCAAGCGAGGTCGCCGGCGTGGTGATGTTCCTGCCTCGACCCGGCCGCGCGGCATGACGATCCGCGATGTCGGCGACTGATGCCGACCAATGTCGATCGCTGAGCCTCGAAGAGGCGACGCGATGTATCTCGATCGGTTCAGTCTCAACGGGTCGGGTCGCCGTCGTCACCGGCGGCGGCCAGGGCATCGGCCTCGCCTGCGTCGAGGCGCTGTCGGAGGCGGGCGCGCATGTCGTACATCGCCGACCGCAACGCGAAGGCCGCCGGAGACGGCGCAGGCGGCGATGAAGGCCAAGGGCTACGCCGTCGACGTCATCGCGATGGACGTCACGAAGTCGCCGCGAGGTCGACGCCGCCGCCGCAGCGCGTGATGGCGGAGAAGGGCCGCGATCGACATGCTCGTCTGCAACGCCGGCATCGCGCGCTCGGACACCCCGGCCGAGGACGTCACGCGACGAGCGACTGGCTCGACGGTCATCGACGTCAATCTCAACGGCGTCTTCTGGTGCTGCCGCGCCTTCGGCCGGCCGATGCTGGCGGCGGGACGCGGCTCGATCGTCAACATCGGCTCGATGTCCGGGTTCATCGTCAACAAGCCGCAGCCGCAGGCCTACTACAACGCCTCCAAGGCGGCGGTGCATCATCTGACGAAGTCGCTGGCGGCGGAATGGGGCGCGCGCGGCGTGCGCGTCAACGCCGTCGCGCCGACCTACATCAACACGCCGCTGACCGCGCTCGCCAAGACCAACAAGGCCGATGTTCGACACCTGGATCGACGGCACGCCGATGGCGCGGATGGGCGAGCCGGACGAGATCGCCGCGGTCGTGCTGTTTCTCGCCTCCGACGCCGCGAGCCTGATGACCGGCTCGATCGTGCTGGCGGACGGCGGCTACACCTGCTGGTGAAGGGAATGAGGCGCATGGACCTCGGGCTCAAGGGCAAGGTCGCGGTCGTCACCGGCGGCAGCGTCGGCATTGGCTTGCGATCGCCGAGGGGCTGGCGGCCGAGGGGGTCGACCTCGTCCTCGCCGCGCGCGGCGTCGAGCGGGTTCGCGGCGAGGCGCAGCCGGATCGCCGGCGACATTCGGCGTCCGGGCCGAGGGCGTCGCCTGCGACGTCGCGACCCGCGAGGGGACGGACGCGCTGATCGCCGCGGTCGAAGACGGCCTTCGGCGGCGCCGACATTCTGATCAACAACGCCGGCTCCGGCTCGAACGAGACGGTGATGGAGGCGGCCGACGACAAGTGGCAGGCCTATTGGGAGCTGCATGTGATGGCGGCGGTGCGGCTCGCGCGCGGCCTCGCGCCGCTCATGAAGGCGCGCGGCGGCGGCGTCATCCTGCACAACGCCTCGATCTGCGCCGTCCAGCCGCTGTGGTACGAGCCGATCTACAACACGACCAAGGCGGCGCTGATGATGTTCTCGAAATGCCTGGCGACCGAACTCGTCGGCGACAACATCCGCGTCAATTGCGTCAATCCCGGCCTGGTGCTGACGCCCGACTGGATCAAGACCGCCAAGCAGCTGACCGCGCGACACGGGCGGCGACTGGCAGGGCTATCTCGACGGCGTCGCGCGCGAATTCGCGCCGATCAAGCGCTTCGCGACGCCCGCGGAGCTCGCGAATTTCTTTGTCTTTCTCTGCTCCGAACGCGCGAGCTACTCGGTCGGCTCGACATATTTCGTCGACGGCGGCATGCTGAAGACGGTCTAGCGCCGTCTCGACGCGATCCGTCGGCATCAGTGGGTCGTGCGTCTCGGCCTTCGTCGCGGCTTCGGCGGCGAGCCGGATCCGGTTGATCGACGCCCACGACGCCCGGGCACATTCTCGGCGTCGGACTCGGCGCAGAACGCTGATAGGGCAGGTCGACCGGACCCGACATCGTCACCCAGCCGTCGCTCGACTTCGACCGTGACCCGGTGCCGCGGAACGGCGAGATCCCAGTGCAGAGCGTTCAGGACGCTCGTCCGCACGTCATTCGCTGTGCGACTGCATGTTCGGGTTCTCCTCCCCGCGCCCGTTCTTACCACTCCCCCGTTGGACCTTGTCTGCGACCGACTGACGCTAGGCCAACAAGGCGTAGCGCCGGCAGTTAAGCGGAATTGAGGCCGCCGCCCGCGCGCGAAGGCCGGACGACAGGAACGCGCAATCGGAATGCGAGCGCTGTCACATCTGTGCGGCGGCGGGCCCGGACGAGATCTCCTGAAGCGTGCTTTCATCCACGCTCATGGCGTTGCCGCGCCAGACGAAGTTGTCGCCGGCCAGCCTTCGCGCCCACAAGCACGGGCAGGAGGAGGTCGCGAGCCATCCAGGCGAGCGGGCTCCGCCAGCTCAGCGGCCAGCCGGCGACGAGGGCGAGCAGGGCCTCGATCGCGTACCAGAAGACCGCCGCGAGCGCGGCGCCGGCCCACGGGCTCATCCCGAATTCCGGCGCGGCGAACGCCGCCGCGACGATCGTGACCAGGCTCGTCGTCAGGATTTCGGGCGCGAAATGCAAGCGGGAAGGTCGCGCGCCGCAGCCGCGCCCAGCGCAGCTGCCGCGCCCACACGTCCTTCAGCTTGCGCGCTCCGAGCGGCTGCTGGAACGGCTCGTTGACGAGGTGGGCGTCGAGGCCCTGGCGCATGGATGAGCTTGGTCGAGGCGGCGTCCTCCGCGATCTCGGCGCCGAGCGCCTCGATGCCGCCGCCGGCTTCCAGGATGTCGCGCCGCCACAGCATCGTCTTGCCCTGGGCGAAGCCGAAGCCGACCGCCTCGGCCGCATATTGCCAGCGCGCCTCGTAGGTGTTGAGGAAGGCGCACTCGATCTCGGCGCCGAACGATTCGGGCTGCGAGCCGATCGGCGGCGCGCAGACGATGCCGGTGTTGCGGCCGCCAGCGGGCGAGCAGCCGCTGGATATAGTCGCGCGGCATCAGCACGTTGGAATCGGCGATGATCACCCATTCGTGGCGCGCCGCCTTCCAGCCCTTGACCACGTTGTTGAGCTTGGGGTTGGCGCTGACCCGGTCGTCGCCGATCAGCAGCCGCGCGGGCCGCTCGGGATGGGCCGCGATCGCGCCGCGCACCAGCGGAGCGATCGGATCGTCGCCGCTGGCGAGGCAGAACACGATCTCGTAGTCGGGATAGTCGAGGGCGAAGATCGAGCGCAGCGTCTCGCGCGAGAACGCTCTCGACCCCGCACAGCGGCTGGACGATGGAGACGGGCGGCGCGTCCTTCGGCGGGCGGCATGTAGCGGCCGCGCCGCGCGCAACGCGGGAGCGGCGAGGCGCCACGCTCAGGGCATGGACGCCGCCGGCCGAAACGCAAATCCCGGCGGCAAGAGCGCTGATCGTCATTAGCGTATTGTACTCAATTCGCGAATCGAGCGCCAGCAGTATTGCCGGACTGCGCGCGACGCTTCTATGAAGGCTCATGAATTCGGTCTCCGATCGTCCGTTTTGCGCCCTCGCCGACCGGGCGCATTCACATCGGAAACGCCCGCACGGCTCTGCTCAACTGGCTGTTCGCCCGCCGCGACGGGCGGAACGTTCATCCTCCGCTTCGACGACACCGACGTCGAGCGCTCGAAGCCCGAATACGCCGCGCTCGATCGAGGAGGATCTCGCCTGGCTCGGCGTTCGAGCCCGATCTCGTCCGCCGCCAATCGGAGCGGATGGCCTTTTACGACGCCGCCGCCGAAAAACTCAAGTCGCTGGGCCGGCTCTACCCGGCCTATGAGACGCCGGAGGAGCTCGACCGCCGCCGCAAGCGCCAGCAGGCGCTCGGCCGCCCGCCGATCTACGACCGCGCCGCCCTGCGCCTGACCGACGACGAGCGCGCCGCGCTCGAGGCCGCCGGCCGCAAGCCGCACTGGCGTTTTCGCCTCGATCCGGGAACCGTCCGCTGGACCGACATGGTGCGCGGCGAGAGCCACATCGATTGCGGCTCGCTCTCCGATCCGGTCCTGCGGCGGGAGGACGGAACCTATCTCTACACGCTGCCCTCGGTGGTCGACGACATCGAATTCGGCGTCACCCATGTCATTCGCGGCGAGGACCACGTCACCAACACGGCCGTGCAGATCCAGCTGTTCGAGGCGCTCGCCGGCGCGCGCGCCCGCGTTCGGCCATCACAACCTGCTGACCGACGCGTCCGGCGAGGGGCTGTCCAAGCGGACCGGCGCGCTGTCGATCGCCTCGCTGCGGGAGAAGGGGGTCGAGCCGCTCGCCGTCGCCGCGCTCGCGGTGCTGGTCGGCTCGGCCGAGGCGGTGCGGCCGGTCGCCTCGCTCGACGAACTCGCCGGGCCTCGTCGACCTCGCGCATCTGTCGCACGGCGCGGCCCGGTTCGACGAAGCCGAACTCGACGCGCTTTCCGCGCGCACGCTGCACGCCATGCCTTACGCGGCGGTCGCCGACCGGCTCGCGGCGCTCGGCGTCGCCGGCCCGAAGGCCGAGGCCTTCTGGCTGGCGGTTCGCGGCAACGTCGCCCGGCTCGCCGATGCGGCCGACTGGCGCGCGGTGGTCGAGGGCGACGTCGCGCCGGTCGTCGAGGATCGCGCCTATCTCGATCTCGCCGCCGAGCGCCTGCCCGAAGGCGACTGGGACGCAGACGACCTGGGGCGCATGGACGAACGCGCTGAAGGCGCTGACCGGCCGCAAGGGCCGGGACCTCTATCATCCGTTGCGGCTGGCGCTGACCGGGCGGGAATCCGGGCCGGAGCTTGCGGCGCTGCTGCCGCTGATCGGACGCGCTAAAGCGCTGGCCCGACTATCCGCACCTTCGTCTTGACGCCGTCCGGGCCGGTCTCGGTGACCGTCTTGCCCTGAGTCGTGCTGTAGACCGTTGCCGGACTGCGCGGCGCCGCCGGCGATGCCCGAGGCTTCGCGGCTGACGGTCGCCGCGGCGGCGCTGAGCGCGGTGTCCTCGCCGTTGGCGTTGAGGCCCTGCCCTGCGCCGGTCAGGCTCGGATCGGTCGGCGGGCGCCGGGCTCGGAACGGCGCCGGTCGGCGTCCGGCGTCAGGGCGCGCCGGCTTGCCGTTCTTCGCCCGGCTTCGCCTTCGGGTCGGCGGCGACCTTGGCGATGATCGGGCGCGACATTTCGATCGACTTCTCGGGCGTCACCAGGATGTCGTGCGCCTCGTGGCCGTACTTGGCCTCCGCCGCGGCCAGCGCCTGCGCCCAGCTCTCCCCCTTGCGGCGGCACGAGCAGGTCGGATCGTAGGACTGCTGGAACTTCAGCGCGTTCGGCATGTCGACGTAGCGCTCGCCGCGTGAGCGACACCGCCTGCTCGATCGTGCCCGCCGAACGGGAAGGAGTAGAGCTGCACGTCGGCGTTGGGGCAGAGCGACCGGCAGACGTCCTCGAGGCGGCTCGCCCGCGCCGGCATAGGAGACGGGGAAGAAGCTGCCGTCGCAGGTGCGCACGCAGACCGCGTAGGAGCCGGCCGACACGTTGGCGCTCTTCTTCTCCTTCTCGATCGACTTCTCGATGGTCTGCTGCTGCTCTTCCGGCGGCAAGAGTCTCGACCGGCTGATAGGGCTCCGGCTGCGGCTTCGCGCCGCCGCCGAACAACGCCTGGAAAATGTTGCTCGGCTGCGGGGCTGCGGCGGCGCCGCATTCGGCGTTGTATCGCGCGATCAGATCGTCGCGGCCGCCGCCGGAGCGAGCCTCCAGATCCGCGACGATCGCCTCCATTCGGGCGATCTGGCCCTTGATCTCGCCGCACTGGGGCGGCGGCTCGGAACCGAAGAACAGGAACTTCTGGTTGTTGCAGCCGATCGAATTGGCGTAGGCGCTGGTGCGGGCAAGCTCCGACCGCTGCGCGAGCCGCCGCCCCGGCGTTCTGTCCGCCGCCCCGAGGAGCCGACGCGATGGCGGACCTGCAGGCGCGCGCAGTCGGCGCTCTCGGCGAACGCCTCCGCAGTCGCGAACACGCCCGTCAGCGCCGCGAGCGCGGCGATGGCCAGTCGAAACGCCGAAGAATTGGGTGTGCTTCGCGGGTGCTGTTTGCCTGCCATACCGTCGTCTACCGTCCAAAACCGACTTGTCGCCGCCGCGAGCGGGTACGCCCGCGAAAAACCGCGCAAAGCGAGGCGTTTAGAACGCCAGATCGAGGCGCGAACATGGCGACCCGCGGGAAAACGCCCGGCGGATGGGCCTCATACGGCCTTTCCCGGCCGCGCGCCAGAGGCCGCGCTATCCCGCGACCTTGGAGAAATCGGCGACCGCGTGGACCGCGTCGCGCAACTCGCCAAGCAGTCTCAGGCGGTTGAGGCGGAGCGCGGGATCGTCGGCGTTGACCGTCACGTCGAGGAAGAAGGCGTCGACGGGCGCGCGCAAGCGGCGCAGCGCCCGCATCGCGCCCTCGAAATCCTCGCGGCCGACCTTCTCGCGCGCGGCCGCGCCGGCGGCGGCGAGCGCGTCGGCGAGGTCCCGTTCGGCGGGCAGGGCGAGCTTGGCCGGATCGTGCGAGCCTGCGAAGGCGTCGGCGCCGTCCTTCTTCTCCTCGGCGCTTGAGGATATTGGCGGCGCGGCGGTAGCCGGCGAGCAGGTTGCGGCCGTCCTCCGTTTCGAGCAGCCGGCCGAGCGCCTCGACCCGCCAGACGACCATCAGGAGATCGTCCTGGCCCGGCAGGGCGAAGACCGCGTCGATCAGGTCGTGCCGCGCGCCCTTGTCGCGCAGATAGACCTTGAGCCGGTCGGCGAAGAAGTCGATCAGGCTTTTCGTGAGGGCGGCGAGCCGCGCGTCGTCGGGAACTTGAGCCGCGCCGCGCGGCGCGCGAGACGGCGCCGACGATCTCGTCGAGCTCCGGCCCCTTCGGGAAAGCCGCGCTTCTCGAGCGACTGGACGACCGCGCCCGCCTCGTCCTCGCGCGCGAACTCGACGTCGAGCAGCGCGCCCCAGACCGCGGCGTTGAGCGGCCCGGTCAGCGGCAGGCGCAAGCCGTTCTCCAGCACGATGCGGATCACGCCGAGCGCGGCGCGCCGCAGCGCGTACGGATCCTTGCTGCCGGTCGGCTTCTCGTCGATCGCCCAGAAGCCGCCGAGCGTGTCGAGCTTGTCGGCGAGCGCGACGGCGATCGAGACCGGCGAGGCCGGAATCCGGTCGCTCGGCCCCTGCGGCTTGTAATGATCCTCGATCGCCGCGGCGACGCTCGGCTCCTCGCCCTGATGCGGCCGCGTAGTAGCGGCCCATCAGGCCCTGCAGCTCGGGAAACTCGCCGACCATTTCGGTGACGAGATCGGCCTTGGCGAGACGCGCGGCGCGCGCCGCCAGCTCGACGTCGGCGCCGACCTGCGGGGCCAGCTCGCGCGCGAGCGACTCGATCCGCTCGATCCGCTCGGCCTGCGTGCCGAGCTTTTCGTGGAAGACGATGCCGAGCGCCTCGAGCTTGGCGAGGCGCTGGTCGAGCGGCTTCTCGGCCTTGTCCTTGTAGTCGGGCAGGTCGTGCAAGTCGGTGAGCCAGAAATGGCGGGCGTCGGAGAGGCGGGCGCGCACCACCCGCCCATTGCCGGCGGCGATCGCCGCCCCGCCGTCGCTCGCGATCAGGTTCGAGACCAGGACGAAGCGGTTGGCGAGCCTGCCGTTCGGCCCCTTGAGCACGAAGCACTTCTGGTTGGCGCGGATCGTGGCCCGGATGACCTCGGGCGGGATGTCGAGAAAATCGGACTCGAATTCGCCCATGAGCACGACGGGCCATTCGACGAGGCCCGCGACCTCCTCGATCAGGCCCTCGTCCTCGACCAGCTCCAGACCCTGCGCGAAGGCCAGCGTCCTCGCGTCCTCGCGGATGATCGCCTTGCGCCGGTCGGCGTCGAGCACGACCTTGGCCTTCAACAGCGCATCGACATAGTCCTCGTAGCGGCGGACGGCGATCGGTCCGGGCGCCATGAAGCGGTGGCCCCAGGTGACGTCTCCCGAGGCTGATGCCGTCGATCTTGAACGGAACGATCTCCGCCGCGTCGTGCGGGGTGGCGAGCGTGCAGAGGATTCCGCGCAAAGGGCGCACCCAGCGCAGCGCGTCGGACTTCGTCGAGGCCTTCCCCCAGCGCATCGACTTCGGCCAGGGGAAGGCGCGGACGACCTCCGGCACGATCTCGGCCACCGCCTCAGCCGTGGGGCGGCCCGGCTTCTCGATCACGGCGACATAGAACGCGCCCTTCTTCGGGTCGTTCTCGATCGTCGCGTCCTCGATGCGGGCGAGCCCGGCGCTCTTCAAGAACCCCTGGATCGCCGCCTCCGGCGCGCCGACGCGCGGGCCCTTTTCGCTCCTCGCGCAAGGTCGGCTGGGCGGCGGGCAGCCCCACGACATGCAGCGCGAGCCGGCGCGGCGTCACGAAGGCCTGCGCGCCCTCGTAGGTGAGGTTGCGGTCGACGAGCGCGTTGGTGATCAGCCGCTTCAGGTCGTCGGCCGCCTGCCGCTGCATGCGGGCGGGGATTTCTTCGGAAAAGAGTTCGAGAAGCAGGTCGGGCATGGAAAGGTCCGGGACAGCCGCGGGCTCGCGCGACTAGCGTCCCCTCCCCCCTTGTGGGGGAGGGGCAGGGAGGGGGGTCGCGCGGAGCGTGGAGATTGATTCAGAAGCAGCCTCGCCAACGACTAACGTCAGCGCGACCCCCCTCCTCTGTCCTCCCCCACAAGGGGGGAGGATGCGCTGAACGTAGCGCGCCGCTCTCAGCGAACTCACGCCCCGCCTCCCGCCGTTTTGAGCCAGGCGGCGCCGCACGCCTTGGCGAGCTCGCGAACCCGGAGGATATAGCTCTGCCGCTCGGTGACCGAGATCACCCCGCGCGCGTCGAGGAGATTGAAGGCGTGGCTCGCCTTGATGCATTGATCGTAGGCGGGCAGCGCCATCAGATGCCGGTCGCCGTCCGCGCCGCGGTCGATGAGCGACCGGCACTCGGCCTCGGCGTCCTTGAAGTGCTGGAACAGGATCGCGGTGTCGGCGTGCTCGAAGTTGAAGCGGGAATATTCCTGCTCGGCCTGCTTGAACACGTCGCCGTAGGTCACGCGCTTTTCGCCCTCGCCGCCATTGAAATTGAGGTCGTAGACGTTCTCGACGCCCTGCACGTACATGGCGAGGCGCTCGAGGCCATAGGTCAATTCGCCGGAGACCGGCGCGCATTCGAAGCCCGCCACCTGCTGAAAGTATGTGAACTGCGAAACTTCCATGCCGTCGCACCAGCACTCCCACCCCAGGCCCCAGGCGCCCAGCGTCGGGCTTTCCCAGTCGTCCTCGACGAAGCGAACATCGTGCAGGCCCATGTCGATCCCGATCGCGCTGAGCGAATCGAGATAGAGCTCCTGCAGGGTTTCGGGCGAAGGCTTCAGGATCACCTGATACTGGTAATAGTGCTGCAGGCGGTTCGGGTTCTCGCCGTAGCGTCCGTCCTTCGGACGACGCGAGGGCTGGACGTAGGCCGCGCTCCAGGGCTTCGGCCCCAGCGAGCGCAGCGTGGTCGCCGGATGAAAGGTCCCCGCGCCAACCTCCATGTCGTAGGGCTGCAGAATCACGCAGCCCTGCCGCGCCCAGAAATCTTGCAGCGTCAGGATCAGCCCCTGAAAGGACTTGGCCGGGTCGAGCGAAGGGTCTGGGACGGGCGGCATTTCTGCAAGGTCCGAAGGAAATTCGAGGCGGCGGACCCTAGAGAGGCGGACCGGCCGGGTCAACGGCAGCGAAGAAATGGAGGGGCGGCGTCTGGCCACCCCAAGGGGCGCCCGGAAGGACGCCTGTCTGTCGACGGGATGTGGGTGCGCGAGACGCGCACGCACCATGACGCGCGCGCTCCTTACGCATTTTCGAGCGCCGGATAGTCGGTGTAGCCGTGCTCGCCGCCGCCGTAGAAGGTCGCGCGATCGAACGCGTTGAACTCCGCCCCGCGCCTGAGCCGCTCGACCAGGTCCGGATTCGAGATGAACCAGCGCCCGAAGGCGACCATGTCGGCGCGGCCTTCCCGCACCGCCTCGATCGCCATCTCGCGGTCATAGCCGTTGTTGGCGATATAGGCGCCCGAGAAGGCGCGCCGCGAGCGCGGCGTAGTCGAACGGCGCGATAATCGCGCGCGCCCTGGGTCTGCGCCCTCGACGACATGGATGTAGCCGATCTTCCGCTCGCTGAGCCTGTCGACGAGATGGCCGAACAGCGCCGTGCGGGTTCGAAATCGGAAATGTCGTTGGCCGGGCTGACCGGCGCGATGCGGATGCCGATGCGCGAGGCGGGCCAGACCTTGGCGATCGCGTCCACGACCTCGAGCGCGAAGCGGGCGCGGTTCTCGATTCCGCCGCCGTAGATGTCGTCGCGCTTGTTCGAGCCGTCGCGCAGGAACTGGTCGATGAGATAGCCGTTGGCGCCATGGATCTCGACGCCGTCGAAGCCGGCCGCCCTGGCGTTGGCCGCGGCCCGGCCGAAGTCGGCGACGACGCGCTTGATCTCTTCCGTCTCCAAGCGCGCGCGGCTCGGAGGTCTCGGCGAAGCCGCCCTCGATGAAGGTCTTGGTCTTGGCGAGGATCGCCGACGGCGCGACCGGCGCGCCTGCCGCTCTGCTGCAGCGAGACGTGCGAGATGCGGCCGACGTGCCAGAGCTGGATGAAGATGCGGCCGCCGGCCTCATGCACTGCGTCGGTCACCTTGCGCCAGCCCTCGACCTGCGCCTCGGTGTAGACGCCCGGGGTCCAGAGTAGCCCTGGCCCTTCGCTGGCTGATCTGCGAGCCTTCGGTGACGATCAGCCCGGCGCCGGCGCGCTGGCGGTAATAGCGCGCGTCGAGCTCGCTCGGCGCGTCCGTGCCGGGCGTGGCGCGATTGCGGGTCAGCGGCGCCATGACGACGCGGTTCGTCAGCTCGAGATCGCCGAGACGAAACGGCGCGAGCAGCGGAGACGGCATCAAGAGATCATGGAAAGCTCCCCAGCCTTCAGTGATTTTTCAGCGCCGGCAGGGTCAGCAGGCCGGCCTCGCCGGACGTCGAGGCCGAACAGCAGCCGCGCGCCGCTGGCGTCCCAGGCGAGCGCGCTGATCGCGCCGCCGCCCGGCGGCGCGCACCAGGATTTCCGCCGCGTCGCGCGAGCCGGCAAAGCAGCACCAGCCCGTCGGCGTAGCCGATCGCGACGCACCAGCGCGCGGGGGTGGAACGCGACCTGCGTGACGCGCGCCTCGCGCACGCCGCATTCGCGCGGCGCCTTGCCCATCGGCCCGTCCTTGTCCTTGAACGGCCAGACGACGCAGGCGTCGGCGCCCGACGTCGCGAGCCAATGGCCGTCGTGCGACCACGACAGCGAGCGCGTCTTGCCGGGATAGCCGGTCATCCGCATGTTGCGCGCAGTCGGCGAGCCGCCAGCCGTGCAGCGCGTTCTCCTGCATCGAGGTGACGAGGAAGCGGCCGTCGGGCGAGAAGGTCGCGTCGAGATGCGCGCCCTTCCATTCCAGCGTCTGCGGCGTCGCCCTCGACCTTGGGGAACCACAGCGCAGCGCCATTGTAATGGGTCGCCGCGAGCGCGATAGCCCTTCGGCTGGAAGGCGAGGCCGCGCACGCTCGACGGCGCGGTCCAGGTCCTGACCACGCCCGCTTCGTCGCGCGCCTTGACCGCTTGCCCGGCGCTCCAGGCGATATGCGCCGCCGCGCAGCGCCAGCGCGTCGATCCAGCGGCCCTTCTCGTCGGCGATCTCCTGGACGCTCGCCGTCGGCGCCGATCGCCGACCACGCGTCCGTCGTCGCCGCCGGTGACGAGCGTCTTGCCGTCGCGACGCGGCGATGAGGATCGCGCCGTCGGGGTGGGCCGCGACGCGCCTCTGCGCGTCCGGCTCGCCGATCAGCACGACGCCGTCGGCGAGCGCCAGCGCCGGCTCGTCGCCGAGGAAGGCCGCCGCGACGACCTGCGCGCCGGCGTCGAACGGCCGCGACATGCTGCGGTCAGCGAGGTCGGTCGGGCTCGGTCATGACGGCGGCGATCGGCGCGCGTCAAGCCGCGCAGGCGAGGAAACCCTTGCGGATGTCCTCCTCGTCGAGGTCGCGGCCGATGAACACGACCTTCGACTCGCGCTTCTCGCCCTCGCTTCCAGTCGCGCTGCGGCTCGCCGTCGAGCATCATGTGCACGCCCTGGAAGACGAAGCGCTTCGGGTCGTCCTTCATCGCCACGATGCCCTTGCAGCGCAGGATGTTCGGGCCCTGCTCCTGGGTGATGCGGTTGATCCACGGCATGAACTTGTTCGGGATCGACGTCGCCGTCGAGCCGCACCGACACCGACTGCATGTCCTCGTCGTGATAGTGCTTCAGCCCGTGATGCTCATGGTCGTGGTCGTGATCGTGGTCGTGATCGTGGTCGTGGTCCTCGGCGATCAGGAAATCCGGCTCGATGTCGAGGATGCGGTCGAGATCGAAGGCGCGCCGCTCGAGCACGTCGGCGATCGCGACGTCGCACTTCTGCGCGCGGTGCAGCGCGCGTAGGGGTTGATCGCGCGGATGCGCGCCTCGACCTCGCGCAGTTCGGCCGGCGTGACGAGGTCGGTCTTGTTGAGGATGATGACGTCGGCGAAGGCGATCTGGTTCTTGGCCTCGGGCGCGTCGCGCAGGCGCTGCGACAGCCACTTGGCGTCGGCGACGGTGACGACCGCGTCGAGCCGCGCCGCCTTCTGCACGTCCTCGTCGACGAAGAAGGTCTGCGCCACCGGCGCGGGGTCGGCGAGGCCGGTCGTCTCGACGATGATCGCGTCGAACCTGCCCTTGCGCCGCATCAGCCCCTCGATGATGCGGATGAGGTCGCCGCGCACGGTGCAGCAGATGCAGCCGTTGTTCATCTCGAACACTTCCTCGTCGGCGCCGACGACGAGCTCGTTGTCGATGCCGATCTCGCCGAACTCGTTGACGACCACGGCGTAGCGCTTGCCGTGCGGCTCGCTGAGGATGCGGTTGAGCAGCGTCGTCTTGCCGGCGCCGAGATAGCCGGTGAGGACGGTGACGGGAATCTTGTCCTGTTCGCGGGCTTCGCTCACGCGTTCATCTCCTGAAAGAAGGGGGGGCGACCTGTCATATAGGAAGGCTGGACGCGCCGCGGTAGGGCCAGCGCCCTCACCATCGATTCCAGCCGTAGCCCAAGCCGCCCCCGACATAGGGTCCGCCCCAGCGATAGACCGGCGCGGGCGCGACGACGACCGGCGCCGTCACGACGAGCGGCGGCGGAGGCGGAGCGAAGACGACCGGCGGACCGGCCGGCGCGGCGGGCCCCGGGCCGCCCTGGGCCACGGCGAAGGACGGCAAGAAGCCGTAGAGCCCGCGCCAGGAGCCGTAGCACCAGCCGCCGCGGCAGCCCTGGATGTCGATCTCGGCATTGGCGGGGACCGCCTGGACAATTCGCGAATAGGGGTTCGCCGCCTTGCGCATGTTGGACGGGGCGGCGGTGATCGCCGGGTCGGCGAACGAAGGCTCCAGGAGGGCGCCGAGGATTCCGGCGGCAAGAAGAAAACGGCGCAAAATTCGAAGTCCCTCTGACGAATGACAACCGGCCGCGGCGAAACAGCGGCGACGCGGATGAAAAATAGAGATGCAACGGTTTTGCGTCCACCCCGCGGGTGAAACGCGGGAGGCGCGAGGCGACTACCTCAGCAGTCCCGTACTTTCCGGAAACCGCTCCGCCCGCGCGTTTCCGCCGAGCGGCGTTCAGGGGCCTGCCGGATGCGATCGAAATCGCGTATCGTGGGGGCGCGGCGGCCGGCGCGGGACAAGCGCGTGGGCCGGGTTTCCGGACAAGGGTGATGCCCGACCTGCCGATCATTCTCGACATGCGCGACCGCGCCGCGATCGTGGTCGGCGGCGGAGTCGTGGCCGCGCGGCGGGCGGAGCTGCTCATCCGCGCCGGGGCGCGGGTCACGGCGTTCGCGCCCGAGATCAGCGACGAGTTTTTCGAACTGCGAGGCGAAGCCAAATTCCGCCACGCGCCGCGCGACCCCGAGGCGGAGGATTTCGCCGGCGTGGCGCTCTGCTTCCTCGCAACCGAGGACGAGGGTCTCATCGAGCGGGCGCGTGCGGCGGCCAGGCGCGCCGGCGCGCTTGTCAATGTCGCCGACCGGCCCAAACTTTCCGACTTCATCATGCCCTCGATCGTCGACCGCAGTCCGCTCGTCATCGCCATCTCGACCGGCGGCGCGTCGCCGATCCTCGGGCGAATGCTGAAAGCGCGGCTGGAATCGCTGATCCCCTCGGCCTACGGCCGGCTCGCCGAACTGATCAGCGGGTTTCGCGGGCAGGTCGCGGCGTCGATCCCGTCGCAGACTTTGCGTCGCCGCTTCTGGGAGGGCGTGCTCGAAGGACCGATCGCAGAAGCGGCGCTGGCCGGAAACGAGGCCGCGGCGCAAGCGCACCTCGCCGCCGAAATCGCGCGCTGGGCCGAGGAGCGGCCCTCGCCGCAGGGCGAGGTCTATCTGGTCGGCGCCGGCCCCGGCGATCCCGACCTCGTCACCTTTCGCGCCTTCCGGCTGATGCAGAAGGCGGACGTCGTGCTCTACGACCGTCTCGCCGACCCGCGGATCATGACGCTGGTCAGGCGCGAGGCCGAGCGGATTTACGTCGGCAAGCGGCCGGATAATCACGAATTGCCGCAAGTGGAGATCAGCGCGCTCCTGGTGAAGCTGGCGTTGGAGGGCAAGCGGGTGCTCCGCCTCAAAGGCGGCGATCCCTTCCTGTTCGGGCGCGGCGGCGAGGAGATCGAAACGCTCGCCGGACACGCCATTCCCTTCCAGGTGTGTCCCGGCGTCACCGCGGCGATCGGGGCCTCGGCCTATGCCGGAATTCCGCTGACCCACCGCGACCATGCCCAGGCCTGCGTGTTCGTCACCGGCCACGGCAAGGACGGCGAGATCGCCCTCGACTGGGCGTCGCTGATTCAGCCGCGCCAGACGGTGGCCGTGTATATGGGCCTGCGCAATCTCGAGCCGCTGACCGAGGCGTTCATCGCCCATGGCGCGCGCCCCGACCTGCCCGCGGCGATCGTCGACAACGCCACGCGTCCCAATCAGCGGGTGGTGGTCGCGACGCTCGGCGCTCTCGCCGCCGCGGCGCGCGCCGCAGAGCTCAAGGGTCCGTCGATCGTCATCATCGGCACGGTCGTGACGCTGCGCGAGAAACTCGAATGGTACGCGGCGAATGAAAAGGCAATAGGCAATAGGCAATAGGCAGTCCGCTAATCCCCTTGCCTACTGCCCTACTGCCTACTGCCTACTGCCTACTGCCCTCAGATCCTGGCGGCGCGCCAGGTCGGGCCGTTGGAGCCGAACGCCGGCTCGATGCGGAACTGGTCGGCGGAGGTCATCTTGCCGAGCGCAATCGCGTCGTCCGGCATGATCAGCGTCGCCTCGTCGCCCACGAACATGATCACATGCCGGCGCTCCTCGAGGATCGAGCGTGCAAGGCTCTTCAAGCCCGCGAAATAGGGCTCCTTGCGCCAGGCGCGCGGCGAGCCGGGATCGACCTGCCCGTAGACGAAGCCGTTGCGCGGAAAGATCGACAGCACGAATTTGGCGCGGTCGGGCCGCCAGGCGTCCGGAAGCTTGCCGTCGGTCATCCACAGGCAGAAGAACTGACCGCACTGCGGGCTCGGCGGATTGTCGTGCACCTTGCAGCCATTTCCCGGCGCGCAATGCTTGCACCAGGCGCCCGCAGGCTTTTCCAGCTCCGGGAGCGAATAGACTTTGCAGCAGAGGGTGCAGCCGCCGCAGGCGCGGCCCGGGGCCGCTGAGAAGGGCACGAAGTGCAGGTTGGGAGCCATTGATGGTTTTCGATCGGGTTGGGGGCGGACCGCTAGCGCGGCTCGACGCCGCTGGCAAGGCGGCTGAGCCAAGCACCCTCTGGCTTACGCTGTTTCTTGTTCGGCCGGCCGGTGCTAGAGGCATCGTCGGCGGTTATCCGACCGCGCGGGCGGCGATATGACGTTGAAGGGCAAAAAGGGGCTCGTGGTAGGCGTGGCGAACGAGCGCAGCCTCGCCTACGGCTGCGCGCGTCATTTCCGCGCCGCCGGCGCCGATCTCGCCATCACTTACCTCAGCGAGAAGACGGAGCCCTTCGTGCGCCCGCTCGTGACGGCGCTCGAGTGCGAGATCGCCATGGCCGTCGACGTCGGCGTCCCCGGCGAGCTCGAAATCGTGTTCGACGAGATATCGGCGAAGTGGGGACGCCTGGACTTCGCCCTGCATGCGATCGGCTACGCGCCCGCCGCGGACCTGCATGGCCGGGTTATCGATTCTTCCGCGGACGGCTTCGCCCACGCCATGGACATATCGGTCCATTCCTTCTTCCGCATGGCGAAGCTCTGCGAGCCTCTGATGCCGTCCGGCGGCTGCCTCTTGGCGATCACCTATTACGGCGGGCAGAAGGCGGTGGAGCACTATGGCGTGATGGGTCCCGTCAAGGGCGCCCTCGAGACCGCGATCGCCTATATGGCGCTTGAACTCGGCAGCCAGGGAATCCGCGTCAACGCCATTTCTCCGGGTCCGGTGGCGACGCGTTCCTCCTCGGGCCTCAAGCATTTCGACCAGTTGCTGGACCGCGCGGCGAGGCTTGCGCCGGAGCATCGGCTGATCACGCCCGACGACGTCGGCGCGCTCGCCGCCTTCCTGGTGAGCGACGCGGCCAGCGCCATGACCGGCAACATTTCCTATGTGGACGCCGGCTATCACGTGGTGGGGTGATTGCAGCGCGGGCGCCGAGCGCTTGCGCCTGCCTCAGGTCACGTCGCGTTTCCGCACCAACTGCCGAATGGCTTCGCGAGTCGGCTCGTCATGACGGCTGAGCTTCTCAGCCCGCGAGGCTGTTCGGCCCGCCTGCCTCGCCCGTTCGAATACCGCCTCGGCGGACTGTATGCGCTGTTCGGCCTCAAGCAGCGTCAGGAAATCAAGTGTGCTGATTTCAACGATGCGCGCCCGGCCTTGAACGACGACGCGTCTGAGCACCGCCGTCTCCTCGCACAGGCCCCCGCTACTGCGCGCCGCGCGCGATTTTCACCACGTCCACCGGCTCGCTCTCGCGCGAAAAATCCATTGATTCGATCCGCTCGCCGCGCCGCGCGATCCGGGCGCTGGCGGCGCCGATGCCGGAAAGGTCCTCCTGCGCCTGACGGAAGTGGGTTTCGAGCTTCGCCGCGCGCTCGGTCAGCATGCGCACGTCGTTGACGAGCCGGCCGACCTCGGCCTGGATCGCCTGCGCTTCGTCGCGCATGCGCGCGTCGCGCAGGATCGCCTGAGCGACGCTGATCGCCATCATCATCAAGGTCGGCGACACGATCACCACCCGGGCGCGGTGCGCCTTCTGCACGATGTCGTCGAGATTTTCGACGAGGTCGGAATAGATCGCCTCCGACGGCACGAACATCAGCGCCACGTCCTGCGTCTCGCCGGGCAGGAGGTAGCGCTCGGCGATATCCTTGACATGCTTCGTGACGTCGGCGCGCACGCGCGCGAGGGCGCTTTTCCGCGTCTCGTCGTCGCGCGCCGCGCGCAGCGCCGAGAAGCCCTCGAGCGGGAATTTGGCGTCGACCGCAAGCAGGCGCGTGTCGCCGGGGAGGCGGATGACGCAATCGGGACGCGCGCGGTTCGACAGGGTGAACTGGAAGTCGTAGGCGCCCGCCGGCAGGCCGTCGCGCACGATCGCCTCCATCCGCCCCTGGCCGAAGGCGCCGCGCGCCTGCTTGTTGGCGAGGATGTCCTTCAGCGACACGACCTCGCGCGTCATTTCGGTGAGCCGCGCCTGCGCCGCGTCGATCACCGCGAGCCGCTCGTTGAGCCTGCCGAGATTTTCGCCCGTCCGCCGCGTCTGATTCTCGATCCCCGCGCCGAGCCATTCCGTCATGCCGGAAAGGCGGCCGGTGAGCTCCGCGTTGGCGCTGGCGAGAGCGGCGAACCGCGCCTCGATCGCCTCCTGCCGCTCGTCGGCCACCTCGGCCTCGCGGGCCCGCGCCCGGCCGGCGCGCCAGAGCGCGATCAGCGTCACCAGCAGCATCAGGCCGAGCGCCGCCAGCGCCGCGCCGAGCGCCTCGGGCAGAAAGATCGGAACGCCGTCGATGACGGCGATGGGGGCGTTGGCGAACGGCACAGGCGATTCGAAGGAGTTAACCGAACAAAAGTAGAACACGTTTGACCGCAGCCGTCCAGCCGATTAACTGTTTGCCAGAGGGCGATCGCTCCAATTCGACGGCGGGGCCCTCCCCCACCACCGCGCTTCGCGCGGCGGAAGGGGCGCGCAACGAGAGAACGGTTTTGTGCCAGAATGTCCCTTCGCCACATCATCATACTGCCCGATCCCAAACTGCGCCTTGTCAGCAAGCCGATCGAGCGGGTCGACGACCCGTTGACGAAGCTGATCGACGACATGATCGAGACGATGCACGCCGCGCCGGGCATCGGCCTCGCCGCGATCCAGATCGCCGAGCCGATTCGCCTGCTCGTGGTCGACGTCGCCCAGAAAGACAAGAACGAGCCGCCCATGCCGCTGGTGTTCGTCAACCCGGAAATCCTCTGGCGGTCGGAGGAGCGCAACACCTACGAGGAAGGCTGCCTGTCGATTCCCGAATATTACGCCGACGTCGAGCGCCCCGCGTCCGTGCGTGTCCGCGCCCTCGACCGGGACGGGAAAGACCGCGAGGTTCTGGCCGAGGGGTTGCTCGCGACGGTGCTGCAGCACGAGATCGACCACCTCGACGGCATGCTGTTCATCGACCACATCTCGAAGCTCAAGCGCGACCGGGTGGTCAAGAAGTTCCAGAAGGCGGCCAGGCGCTCCGGCGAAGGCGCGCACGTGCTGTAAGGCGCCGCCGCTCAGCGCAAAATCTGTCGCAGGAACAGCTTCGTCCGCTCGTGCTGCGGGTGGTCGAAGAACGCGTCCGGCGCATTGATCTCGACGATCTCGCCCATGTCCATGAACACCACCCGGTCGGCGACCTGGCGGGCGAACCCCATCTCGTGGGTGACGACGATCATGGTCATGCCGTCCTCAGCGAGCGCCGTCATCGTGTCGAGCACTTCCTTCACCATCTCGGGATCGAGCGCCGAGGTCGGCTCGTCGAACAGCATGATCTTCGGGCTCATGCAGAGCGCGCGGGCGATCGCGACGCGCTGCTGCTGGCCGCCGGAGAGCTGGCCCGGATATTTGTCCGCCTGCTCCGGGATCTTCACCCGCGCGAGCAGGCTCATCGCCAGCGCCTCGCGCGTCGCGCTTGGGCATGCGGCGAACCCAGATCGGCGCCAGCGTGCAGTTCTCGAGAACCGTCAGGTGCGGAAACAGGTTGAAGCTCTGGAACACCATGCCGACTTCGCGGCGCACTTCATCGATGCGCTTCACGTCCGGCGTCAGCTCGACGCCGTCGACCACGATCGACCCGCGCTGATGCTCCTCGAGCCGATTGACGCAGCGGATCAGCGTCGACTTGCCCGAGCCGGACGGACCGCAGACGACGATGCGCTCGCCGCGCCGCACCGTCAGGTTGATGTCGCGCAGCGCATGAAAGGCGCCGTACCACTTGTGGACATCGATGAATTCGACTGCGGCGCCGTCTGTCCGGCTCGGCGACGAAGCGGTCACGGCGCGACGGCTTCGTGAGGCGCTCACCACATGTCGAGCGCGACGCGGGCCTCGTCGGACATGCGGCTCTGATCCCACGGCGGATCGAACACCATGTTCACCTTGACGCCCGCCACGCCCGGAAGCACTCCGACTGCATTCTCCACCCAGATCGGCATTTCGCCGGCGACCGGACAGGCCGGCGCGGTCAGCGTCATGTCGATCGTGACAAAGCGGCCATCGTCGATATCGACGTTGTAGATCAGGCCGAGTTCGTAAATGTCGGCCGGGATTTCCGGATCATAGACGGTCTTCAGCGCCGCCACGATCGATTCGGTCAGCGCCTGGAGTTCCTCCGGCGCCATCTGCGACGGCGGCTTCAGGGAGACCTGCTGCTCGGGAGCGGTGGTGGAAGGCGCATCGGTCATGTCCAGCGATTTCCCTACATGCGAACAGCTTCTGGCGCGCGCTCCAGCGCGTCCGCAAGCGCGTCGATTTCTTCGAAGGTATTGTAGAGCGCGAACGAGGCGCGGCAAGTCGACGTGACGCCGAACCGCTGCAGGAGCGGCATCGCGCAATGCGTTCCCGCCCGGACCGCCACCCCCGACCGGTCGATCAGCGTCGCGACGTCGTGCGCGTGCGCGCCCTGCATGGTGAAGGACAGGATCGGCCCCTTGCCGGGCGCCGTGCCGATGATGGCGAGCGAGTTGATCCTCGACAGCCGCTCGTGCGCATAGGCGCTCAGCGCCTCCTCGTGCGCGCGAATGCGGGCCCGGCCGATCCCCTCCATGTAGTCGAGCGCCGCGCCGAGCCCGATCGCCTGGACGATCGGCGGCGTGCCGGCCTCGAAGCGATGCGGCGGATGATTGTAGGTGACCGTGTCGCGCGTCACCTCCTCGATCATCTCGCCGCCGCCCATGAACGGCGGCAGGGACTTCGAGCAGTTCGCGCTTGCCGTAGAGCACGCCGATTCCGGTCGGCCCGTAGAGCTTGTGGCCGGTGACGACGTAGAAGTCGGCGTCGAGGTCGCGCACGTCGACGTCGAGATGGACGGCGCCCTGCGAGCCGTCGACCAGCACCTTGATCCCGCGCGCATGCGCGATCCGGATGATCTCCTTGATCGGCGGCGCCGTGCCGAGGACGTTCGACATCTGCGTGATCGCGACGATCTTCGTCCGCGTCGCTCAGCGCCTTCTCGAACGCGTCGAGCGAGAACGAGCCGTCGTCGCCGATCTCGATCCAGCTCAAGACCGCGCCCTTCCGCTCGCGATGGAAGTGCCAGGGAACGATGTTGGAGTGATGCTCCATGACGCTCAGCACGATCTCGTCGCCGGCGCCGATATGCTTCAGGCCGAAGCTCGCGGCGACGAGATTGATCGCCTCGGTCGCCGAGCGGGTGAAGACGATCTCGTCGGTCGAGGCGGCGTTGAGGAACCGCCGCACCGTCTCGCGCGCCGCCTCGTAGGCCTCGGTCGCCGCATTGGCGAGATAGTGAAGCCCGCGATGGACGTTGGCGTATTCGTGCTCGTAGGCGTAGGTCAGCCGGTCGAGCACGGCCTTCGGCTTCTGGGCCGAGGCGGCGTTGTCGAGATAGACGAGCGGCTTGCCATAGGGGCGCTCGGCGAGGATCGGAAAATCCCCGCGGATCTTCGCGACGTCATAGGGTTCGACGGGGCGGACCATGTCGTTCACGCGTTCGCCTCCATCGTGTCGCTTCGAATCGTCTCCGGCTGCATGTCGGCCCGCGAGCCACGCGGCGAGCAGCGCTCGCAGCCGTTCCGGCCAGCGCCTCGTCCTCGACGCGGGCGATCGCCTCGGCGCCGAAGGCTTCGAGCAGCATCGCTTCCGCCTCGCGGTTTCGGAATGCCGCGCGCTCTGCAGATAGAAGACCTGCTCGGGGTCGATCGAGGCGACGGTCGCGCCGTGGCCGCAGACCACGTCGTCGGCGAAAATCTCGAGTTCCGGCTTGGCGTTCATCTGCGCCTGCGGCGACAGCAGCACCGCCTGCGACTTCATCGCGCCGTCGGTCTTCTGCGCGCCCGGCGCGACGACGATCTTGCCCTGGAAGACGCCGACCGCCTCGTCGGCGACGATCGCGCGGTAGAATTCCCGGCTCGACCCCGCGCGGCGCGGCGTGGACGACCTCGAGCGTCGTGTCGGCGCGACGCGTCCCGTCGATCAGCGCCAGCCCGCCGAGCGCAATCTTCGCGTCCGCGCCGATCAGCTTGGCGAAGATCTGCCGGCGCGTCAGCGCGCCGCCCGACACGAAGCCGAAAGCGTTCAGTTCCGCCTCCGCCTCCAGTTCGACGAGCTGGCTCTCGAGATGAAGCTCCGGCGTCGTCGGCGATCGCGGCGGCGTGCCTGAGCTTCGCGCCCTTGCGCGAGCCTTCACCGTCGTCGCCGCGTGCCGCTGAACGGAAGGCCCGGCGCCGAGGAAGGTCTCGACCACCGTCGCGCGCGCGCCCTCGGCGAGCGCGATCTCGGTCCAGGAATAGAGCGAATAGGCGCCGTCGCCGACCGCCAGATGCGCGATCTCGATCGGCCCGGCAAGCTCTGTACCCGCGCGCGATCTCGACCGTCAGGCTGTCGGGCGCCATCGCCTCGACCAGCGACGCCATCGCGTCCTCGGCGCCGAGAGCGCGCCCCTCCCGGCTCGCCACCGCAAGCGCCGGCCGGCAGAGCGTCGCTGAGTTCGGGAGACGAACCTGCCGTTCACCGTGACGAGCCGGACCGCGCCGGCCCTCTTGCGACCGGCGAGACAGCGCGCGCGCCGCCTCGATCGCCGCGCGATCGGGCGCGGGCGCGAGCGGCGCGGCGTCGTTCATGGCCGCGCGCAGGTCGGTGTAATGCCAGGACTCGACGCGCCGGGTCGGCAGTCCCAAGGCCGCGAAGCGCTCGAACGCCGCCGCGCGGAGCGGCGACGCCGCCCGCGCCTTCAGCGCCTCGAACTGTTTGACGATCGTGGCTTCCGCCGTCGACCGGGAGGGCAGCGGGCAGCGGCCATCACGCCGCCTCGACCGCGTAGTCGCGATAGCCGTTCTTCTCGAGTTCGAGCGCGAGCTCCGGACCGCCCGACGCGACGATCCGGCCCTTGGCCATCACATGCACGATGTCCGGCTTGATGTGGTCGAGCAGCCGCTGGTAGTGGGTGATGACCAGGAAGCCGCGGTTCGGATCGCGCAGAGCGTTGACGCCTTCCGAGACGATCCTGCAGCGCGTCGATGTCGAGCCCGGAATCGGTTTCGTCGAGCACGCCGTAGCGGGGATTGAGCAGCGTCATCTGCAAGATCTCGATCCGCTTCTTCTCGCCGCCCGAGAATCCGACGTTCAGCGGCCGGCGGAGCATCTCCTGGTCGACCTTCAGCCGCTGCGACGCCTCGCGGACCCGGCGCATGAACTCGGGCGTCGTCAGGTCGGCTTCGCCGCGCGCGCGCCGCTGGGCGTTCAGCGAGGCCTTGAGGAAGGTCATGGTCGCGACGCCGGGAATTTCGATCGGATACTGGAAGGCGAGGAAAATGCCTTTCTGGGCGCGCTCGTCGGCCTCCATCTCCAGAAGGTTCTCGCCGTCGAGCAGGATCTCGCCCGACGTCACCTCGTAGTCCGGCTTGCCGGCGATGACATAGGAGAGCGTCGACTTGCCGGAGCCGTTCGGCCCCATGATCGCGGCGACCTCGCCCGGCTTCACCGTCAGGCTCAGCCGTCGAGGATTTGCTTCCCGTGGATGGAAACGTGGAGGTTCTTGATCTCAAGCATCGGAGAAGAGCCTTATCGAGAAGGTCGGCGAGCGGCGGAAAGGATCGAGGCGACCGTCATCCGACGCTCCCCTCGAGGCTGATCGCGATCAGCTTCTGCGCCTCGACCGCAAATTCCATCGGCAGTTGCTGCAGAACGTCGCGGACGAATCCGTTGACGATCAGCGCGGTCGCCTCCTCGGCCGACAGTCCTCTCTGCTGGCAGTAGAAAAGCTGCTCCTCCGAAACCTTCGACGTCGTCGCCTCGTGCTCGATCACCGCGGAGGCGTTCTTCGCTTCGATGTAGGGCACGGTATGCGCGCCGCACTCGGAGCCGATCAGCAGCGAATCGCAATTGGTGTAGTTGCGCGCGCCGGTCGCGAGCCGATGCGCCGAGACCTGGCCGCGATAGGTGTTCTGCGACCGTCCGGCCGACACGCCCTTGGAGATGATCCGGCTCGTCGTGTTGCGGCCGAGATGGATCATCTTGGTGCCGCTGTCGACCTGCTGGCGGCCGTTGGAGATGGCGATCGAGTAGAACTCGCCGCGCGAGGCCTCGCCGCGCAGGATGCAGGACGGGTATTTCCAGGTGATCGCCGAGCCGGTCTCGACCTGGGTCCACGAAATCTTCGAGCGCGCGCCGCGGCAGTCGCCGCGCTTGGTGACGAAGTTGTAGATGCCGCCCGCGCCCCTCGGAATCGCCGGGATACCAGTTCTGCACCGTCGAGTACTTGATCTCGGCGTCTTCGAGCGTGACGAGTTCGACGACCGCGGCGTGAAGCTGGTTCTCGTCGCGCTTCGGCGCGGTGCAGCCTTCGAGATAGCTGACGTAGGCGCCCTTGTCGGCGATGATCAGCGTCCGCTCGAACTGGCCGGTGTTCTTCTCGTTGATGCGGAAATAGGTCGAGAGCTCCATCGGGCAGCGCACGCCCGGCGGGCACGTAGACGAACGAGCCGTCGGAGAACACCGCCGAGTTGAGCGTGGCGTAGAAGTTGTCCGTCGCCGGCACGACCGTTCCGAGATAGCGGCGGACGAGGTCGGGGTGATTGCGGACCGCTTCCGAGAACGAGCAGAAGATCACGCCGGCCTTGGCGAGCTCCGCCTTGAAGGTGGTGGCGACCGAAACCGAATCGAACACCGCGTCGACGGCGACTCTCGGCCTCTCGACGCCGGCCAGAATCTCCTGCTCGACCAGCGGAATGCCGAGCTTCGCGTAGGTGCGCAGGAGCTCCGGATCGACCTCGTCGAGCGACTTCGGCCCGGCCGCGGTCTTGGGCGCGGAGAAATAGTGGAGGTCCTGGAAGTCGATCGGCGGGTAGTCGACGCGGGCCCACTTCGGCTCGGCCATGGTCAGCCAGCGGCGATAGGCGTCGAGCCGCCAGGCCAGCAGCCACTCCGGCTCTTCCTTCTTCGCCGAGATGAACCGGACGATGTCTTCGTTGAGCCCTTTGGGCGCGACATCGGATTCGATCGCGCTGACGAATCCGTATTTGTACGCGTCGACGTCGATCGAGCGAACGCGATCGACCGTCTCCTGGACAGCCGCCATAACCGACTTCTCCTCGCCTTGGCGGTTTCAAGGACCGCCGGTGGGGATCATGCAAGATTCCTGCCCGGGTGGCGTCCCGACAAGACACCGATAATATGGTCCCACCCGGCGCGCTTTTGCAAATGAGCCCGTGGCGTTTGTCCGGCTCAACGTCGAGCCGCCCCGGCTTTATGCTATTCGTCCCGTTGTTATTTGGACAGCGACGCCCGGATCTCCGGATCGCCGCCGATCAGCCGCGCGAACTGCCGGATGCGCGACTGCAGCCGTTCGCCGCTGAGCGGCGCGAGCTCGGCCGGAAGCGTCAGCACCACCTGGCCCTTCTCGCAAACCATCGGCGCGCGCGGCAGCACGCCCGGCATGGCCGCGGAAATGTTGTAGGCGACCCGCATCGCCGCGCCGAGAATGCGCGCCCGGTCGAGCTGGCGCGCGCTGACCAGCGAGCGCGACTGCGGCGTGACGAAATCCTCGTTCGACTGGTGGCGGTAGGCGCCGGCGAGCGCGAGAAAGGCGCGGGAGGGATGGTCGACCCCGATGAAGGCTCGCGTTGGCGACCAGATCGTAGGCCTGGGCGCCGCGATAATCCGGATGGGCGCGCCAGGAAATGTCGGAAAGAAGACAGGCGGCGTGTCGCAGGCGCCGGTCCTCGTCGTCCTCCTCGAGATGCGACGAGTCGAGGAGGCGGCGTCGTCCAGTCGAACAGCTCCTCGCCGTGCTCCGGCGCGCGCGAGCGCAGGCGGTTGAATTCGCGCGCCGAGACGATCAGCGGGTCTTCCGCCTGCGATCTCCGGCGGCAACTGGGAATAGAGCAGGCCCTCGCGAACGCCGAGCGCCGAGACGACGATCTCCTTCGGCGCCGCGACCCGGATGATCTCCTCGAGCACCGCCGCGCCGTAGGCGAGCAGCGGACGGCGCGCCGCCGAGACCGACTTCGATCGCCATCAGGGCGTCCACCTCGATCCGTTCCACCAGCCGGGCGAATTCGAGCGCGTCGCGCGGTCGGGATGACGTAATTGTGCATCACGTTCATCGGATACTGGCGCTGGCGCATGTGCAGGCGCGCGAGCGCCCGCCACGTGCCCCCGACCGCGTAGAACGTGCGCCCGGCGAGCCCCTGCAGCATTTTGACGCCGGCGAGCGTCTCGCGCACGATCCTGCGCCGCCTTCTTCGGCGACCGTTCGGACAGGTCCATCAGCGACAGGCCGCCGAGCGGCAGCGTGAGGCCCGAGCGCACGCGCGCCGTCCTGGACGTCGGTCAGTTCCAGCGAACCGCCGCCGAGGTCGCCGACGACGCCGTCCGCCTTGTGGATCGAGCTGACGACGCCGAGCGCCGAAAGACTGCGCCTCCTGCGTCGCCGCTCAGGAGCTCGATCTGGCAGCCGATCGCGCGCTCGGCGAGCGCGAGGAACTGCGGGCCGTTGGCGGCGTCGCGCACCGCGGCGGTCGCGAGGCAGCGGACGTCGCGGATGCCGCATGGTGTCGCAGAGCACGCGAAACCGCTGCAGCGCGGCGAGCGCCTTGGCGACGCGCGTCCTCCGGCAGGAGGCCGGTCGTCGCGACGCCGCGCCCCAGGCCGCACAGCGCCTTCTCGTTGAAGGTCGGCGTCGGGCGCGCGCGAATGCGACTCGTAGGCCACGAGGCGCACGGAGTTCGAGCCGATGTCCACGATCGCGACCGGCGTCCCGGGCAATCGGCCCTGCGCTTGACTGTCCGACATGCACGACCCCGGCGACGCGCCCCGTAAGCGACGCCGGGTCGTTTATCAGGCGCGCCCGCGCGGCGCCACCGGGAAGGGATCGTTCAGCGCCTGTCCGCGCCCCGAAAGGCTGGGATTGGTCTGGAAGAACCTGTGGGCGTTGAACGGCTCCTCGCCTTCGCCGGCAACGATGCGCACGCTCGAGCCGTCCGGCAGGATCCGGAAGCTCTGCTCGTTGTCCCTCAGGTTTGCCTCCATGATCTGGTTCGAGCACCTGCTCGTGCACCGTCGGATTGAGCAGCGGAACCAGGGCCTCGACGCGCCGGTCGAGATTGCGCTGCATGAGGTCGGCGGACGAGATGAACACCCGCGCCTTCGGGTGCGGCAGGCCGTGGCCCGCGCCGAACGCGTAGATGCGGGCGTGCTCGAGGAACCGCCCGACGATCGACTTGACCCGGATGTTCTCGGACAGCCCGGGAACGCCCGGCCGAAGGCAGCAGATGCCGCGCGCCACGATGTCGATCTGCACGCCCGCCGCGCTCGCGAGCATAGAGCGCGTCGATGATCTCCGGATCGACGAGCGCGTTGCACTTCATCCAGATCTGCGCCGGCTTGCCCACGCCGGGCGTGGTCGACGTTCTTCGGCGATGAGCCGCAGCAGCGTCGCCTTCAGCGCGATCGGCGAGATCGCCATCTCCTCGAGCCCGTCCGGCTCGGCGTAGCCGGTGATGAAGTTGAAGATCCGCGCGACGTCGCGGCCGATCGCCGGCTCCGCCGTGAACAGGGAAATGTCGGTGTAGATCTTCGCGGTCACGGGGTGATAATTTCCGGTGCCGAGGTGGCAGTAGCTGACCAGCGCGCCCGCCCTCGCGCCGCACCACCATCGACAGCTTGGCGTGGGTCTTGAGCTCGATGAAGCCGTAGACCACCTGCGCGCCGGCGCGCTCGAGGTCGCGCGCCCAGCGGATGTTGGCCTCCTCGTCGAAGCGCGCCTTGAGCTCGACCAGCGCCGTCACCGACTTGCCCAGTTCCGCCGCTTCGACCAGCGCCCGCACGATCGGGCTGTCGGCCGAGGTGCGATAGAGCGTCTGCTTGATCGCGACGACATTGGGATCGCGCGCCGCCTGATTGAGGAACTGGACGACGACGTCGAACGATTTGTAAGGGTGATGGACCACGAGATCCTTCTGCCGGATGGCGGCGAAGCAATCGCCGCCGTGCTCCTTCACCCGCTCGGGAAAGCGAGGGTTGTAGGGCGGAAACTTCAGCTCGGGCCGATCGATCGCGACGAGCTGCGACAGCTCGTTCAGCGCCAGCATGCCCGTCGATCCGGACGATGCCGGACGGCACCACGTCGACGTCGCCGGTCACGAAGGCCGCAGCGATTCCGGCATGCTGGCCTCGATCTCGAGCCGGATGACCGAGCCGCGGCGCCGGCGCTTGAGCGCGCGTCTCGTACAGCCGCACCAGGTCCTCCGCCTCCTCCTCGACCTCGATGTCGCTGTCGCGGATGACCCGGAACGCCCCCTCGCCGAGCACCTCGTAGCCGGGAAACAACAGGCCGATGAAGGCGACGATCAGGCGGTCGAGCGAGACGAAGCGCGCGGTCACGCCGAGCGGGCCGTCCGGCAGGCGGACGAAGCGCTCGACGCTGCTCGGGATGCGCACGAGCGCGCTCATCGTCCGCCCGTCCTGCGGGATTGAGCAGCTCGAGCGCCAGCGTGAAGCCGAGGTTCGGGATGAACGGGAAGGGATGCGCCGGATCGACGGCGAGCGGCGTCAGGATCGGGAAGACGTGCTGCAGGAAGTGCTCCTGCAGCCAGTCGCGCTCCTTGCGCGTGAGGTCGGCGACGTCGAGAATGACGATGCCGGCGGCGGCCAGCTCCTTGCGCAGCGCCCGCCACCGCTCCTGCTGCGAGGCGACCAGGATCGCGACCCGCTCGCCGATGCGCTCGAGCTGCTCGGCCGCCGTCTCGCCGTCTTCCGAAATCTCCGACGACGCCCGATGAGCACCTGCCCGACCAGGCCCGCGACCCGGACCATGAAGAACTCGTCGAGATTGTTGGCCGAGATCGACAGGAACCGCAGCCGCTCGAGCAGCGGATGGTTGCGGATTGGCCGCCTCCTCGAGCACGCGCCGATTGAATTCGAGCCACGACAGCTCGCGGTTGATGAAGCGATCGGGCGACGACATCAGCGGCGAGGGGCTCGCCTCGTCCGGCGGAGCCTCGGCCGGCTCCAATTCCAACGCCTGTCGTCGCAACGCTTCGCGCCAAAGCAAGTCTCCAGGTCTCAAAGCCGAACAGCAAACTTTAAACGAATACGATTGGGAATCAACGCGTACGCTGCGCCAAGCTTAACGCCAATGGAGGCGTGCGTCTCGGCCTGACTGGAGCGACGGCGTCTCGCCGCCCTACAGGGCGTCCGGAAGGACGCCTGGCGTCGAAAGACGGGCGGCGAGACGCCGTCCCTCCATCAGGCGCATCGGCGCGCACCGCATGCGCGACCAAGCCTAGCGCCTGCGGATAGATGCGGTGCTCCTCGGCAAGCACGCGGGCCGCGAGCCGGTCGGCGTCGTCGCCCGGCAGCACGGGCACGCGCGCCTGCGCGACGATCGGCCCGGCATCGAGGTCGGCGGTGACGAAATGGACCGTGCAGCCGTGCTCGGCGCGCTTTTCCGCGAGCGCGCGCTCGTGGGTGTGGAGGCCCCTGAGGTCGGGCAGCAGCGAGGGGTGGATGTTGAGAATCCGCCCGTGCCAGCGCTCGACGAACGCAGGGCTCAGGATCCGCATGAAGCCGGCGAGGCAGATCGAGCTCCACCCTCGCGGCGTCGAGCGCCGCGGTGATCGCGGCCTCGAATTCCGGCCTTGCCGGCGAACGCCTTGGCGTCGAGCGCCACAGGCGGCGACGCCCGCCGCGCGCGCGGCGACGAGCCCGGCGGCCTGCGGCTTGTCGGACAGGACGAGCGCGATCTCGGCCGGAAAATCCGGGCTCCGCGCGGCCTCGATCAGCGCGCTCATGTTGGAGCCGCGGCCCGAGATCAGGACGCCGGTTCTGACCCTTCGCGTCATAGCGCGAGCCGCCCGCGCGTGACGACGCGCGGCCCGTCCGACTTTTCCAGCCGCCCGATCAGGACCGGCTGAAGCCCGGCGCCGCGAAGCGCGGCCCTCGCCTCGTCCTCATGCTCGGCCGCGACGAACGCCGCCATGCCGAAGCCGCAGTTGAAGGTTCGCAGCATCTCGGCCTCCGACACGCCGCCGACCGCCGCGAGCCAGGAAAAGACCGGCGGCGGCGCGAAGGCGTCGAGGTCGAGATCGACCGCGAGCCCGTCCGGCAGCACGCGCGGCAGATTGTCGGGATAGCCGCCGCCGGTGATATGCGCGAGCGCGAGGACGCCCGCCGTCTGCTTCAGGACCTCGAGCAGCGGCCGCACATAGAGACGGGTCGGCGTCAGCAGCGCGCTCGGCCAGCGACCGCGACGGCTCGAACGGCGCCGGCTCGTCCCAGTCGAGCCCCGAGTTCCTGACGATCCGCCGCACGAGCGAAAAGCCGTTGGAATGCACGCCGGACGACGGCAGCCCGAACACCGCGTCCCCGGCCTTGAGTCCGGTCCGCGGCAGGAGCGTTCCGCGTTCGGCGGCGCCGACCGCAAAGCCCGCGAGGTCGAAGTCGCCGTCGGCGTAGAGGCCGGGCATCTCGGCGGTCTCGCCGCCGATGAGCGCGCAGCCGGACTCGGCGCAGCCTTCGGCGATCCCCTTGACGACCGCCTCGGCCACCCGCTCGTCGAGCTTGCCGGCCGCGAAATAGTCGAGGAACAGCAGCGGCTCCGCGCCCTGGACGACGATGTCGTTGACGCACATCGCCACGAGGTCGATCCCGATCGTGTCGTAGATCCCGCTCTCGATGGCGATCTTCACCTTGGTGCCGACGCCGTCGTTGGCGGCGACCAGGATCGGATCGACGAAGCCCGCCGCCTTGAGGTCGAACAGGCCGCCGAATCCGCCGAGCTCCGCATCCGCCCCCGGCCTGCGGGTCGCGCGCGCGAGCGGCTTGATCCGGTCCACCAGCCGGGCGCCGGCGTCGATATCGACCCCGGCGTCGGCGTAGGTGAGAGGTTTCGGGCTATCGGACATCGCGGCTCCAGGACCATGTTCGGGCGATGGGCCTAATCGCTCGGCCGGACGGGCGCAAGCGCCTGGCCCGCGAACCTCTTTCTGAGGAGCGGCGCCGGAAGGCGACGCGTCTCGAAGGACGCTCCAGCACGCACGAGCAGCAGCCACGAATATCTTCGAGACGCCCGCTTTGCGGGCTCCTCGGGATGAGGGTGGTTATGAAGCTCCGCCAGCTTGGCGGTTCCTGAACCGCCCGGTTTCCCATGGGCCGCCCCGTCATGTTAGCGTCTTTCGTCTGTTTCCTCTCAACAACGAAGGGCGTTCGAGCGGGCGACCGAGGAGCCGGAGCGATATCCGAAGGGGCGCGGTCCGCATTGCAGGAGGCGGGACGCGCGCGGAAAATGACGGGAATTCATGAATTTCTCTCAAATCATCAACAATATTCCCAATCTCATCACTCTGGCCCGAATGGTGATGACCCCGCTCGCCGTTATGATGATCGTTTCGGAACGCTACCTCGAGGCCTTCCTGACCTTTCTGCTCGCAGGCGTCTCGGACGGCGTCGACGGTTTCATCGCGCGCCATTACAACTTGCGCACCGAGCTCGGCGCTTATCTCGATCCGCTGGCGGACAAGGCGCTCCTGACCTCGATCTATGTCACCCTGGCGATCTACGGCGTCCTGCCCGTCTGGGTCGCCATCGCCGTCGTCTCGCGCGACGTGATGATCTTGTTCGCCGTGCTGGTGTCGTGGCTGCTCGACAAGCCGGTGGCGATTCGCCCGGTCTGGGTGTCGAAGCTGAACACCGCGGCCCAGATCGGGCTCGCAGGCTTCGCGCTCGGCGTGCGCGCCTTCCATCTCGATCTTCGCCTGATCGCAGACCGGATTCGAATGGGCGGTCGCCGTAACGACCGTGGCCTCGGGCGGCGGTCTATGTCGCCCAATGGCTCGATCACATGACCCGGTCCGAGCGGCGATGACGCAGAGCGTCGCCGCCTTCACCCTTCTCGTCCCAGCGTATGACGAGGGTCTGGCGTTCTTTCGCGACGCGCTCGGCTTCGAGGTCATCGAGGACACGGCCCTTGCCGACGGCAAACGGTGGGTGGTGGTCTCGCCAGCGGGGAACGCGGGCGCGCGCATCGTACTCGCTGTCGCGAGCGACGAGCGGCAGCGGGCGCGTATCGGCGACCAGACCGGCGGCCGGGTCGGGTATTTTCTTCAGACGGACGACTTCGACGGGGACTATCACGCGCTGACGGCGCGCGGCGTGCGGTTTCTTGAAACGCCGCGCCGCGAGCCTTATGGAACCGTCGCCGTCTTTTCCGACCCTTGGGGGGCCAAGTGGGACCTTATCGAGCCAAGCGGCGCGGGCTCTTCGAAGCCGTGAGTCCGAAGCCATGAGCATCGAGCGCCAGGTCATCTTCTGGGCCCTCGTGCTGGGGACCTTCGGCTTCGTGCTGCATCTGCTCGGGGCGACGGTCGCGCCCTTCGCCGCCGGCATCGCGCTCGGCTACCTGCTCGACCCGCTGGTCGGGCACATGGAGAAGCTTGGCCTGAACCGCCTCGGCGCGGCGCTGATCATTCTCGTGGCGTTCGCCGCGACGTTCATCATCGCCCTCGTCGTGGTCGCCCCGATCCTCGGCGACCAGTTCATCGCTTTCGCCCAGAAGCTGCCCGGCTATGTGACGAAGCTTCACAGGCTGGCGCTCGAAGAGGGCGCGGCGCTGGTCAACAAATACCTCGGCGGATGGATCAGCACGCTCGGCCTCGGCGGCGAGCTCTCGTCCGGCCAGATCCAGAAGATCGATCGGCGATTTCGTCGATCGCAGGGCGCGCAATGGCTCGTCGACGCCCTGCGCGGGCTCGTCTCCGGCGGCGCCGCGGTCTTCAGTTTCTTCTCGCTCCTGATCATCACGCCGGTCGTCGCCTTCTATATCCTGATCGACTGGCATCGGATGATCGCCGAGATCGACAGTTGGCTGCCGCTCGACCATCGCGATCATCTGCGCAAGATCGCGCGCGAGATCGATCAGCGCGCTCGCCGGCTTCATCCGCGGCCAGTCGCTGGTCTGCCTGTTCGACGGCCTCTGGTACGGCGATCGGCCTGACGCTGGTCGGGCTCGACTTCGGCTTCCTGATCGGCGTCGATCGGCGGCTTTCTGAGCTTCGTGCCCTATGTCGGCGTCGCTGATCGCGCTCGTGCTGTCGATCGCGGTCTCGCTGGTTCAGGGCTGGCCGAGCCTGAAGCTGTTTGTCATGGCGCTTGCCGTCGTGGTCTCCGGCCAGTTTCTCGAAGGCTATGTCGTCTCGCCGAAGCTGGTCGGCGAATCGGTCGGCCTTCATCCGGTCTGGCTGATGTTCGCGCTGCTGGCGTTCGGGCAGCTGTTCGGCTTCGTCGGCCTCGTCGTCGCCGTGCCGACGGCGGCGGCGATCGGGGTCATCGCCCGGCATCTGATCGGGCTCTATCTGCGCGAGCCCGTTCTATCTCGGCCGCGCGGCCAACGAGGGACCATGACCGCGCCGCCGCGCCAGCTGACGCTCGACTGGCCGCATCGCGCCGAGCTTCGCGGCGGAGGATTTTCTGCCCGCGCCGTCGAACCGCGAGGCGCTCGCCGCGATCGACCGCTGGCCGGACTGGGCCGGGCGCATGCTGCTGCATGATCGGGCCCGGAAGGGTCCGGGAAAAGCCACCTCGGCGCGCTCTGGGCCGCGAAGGCCGCGCGCGACCGTCGGTCCAGGCGCCACGCCTCGGGGAGGCGGACGATCGGCGCCTGCGCCGGGAGCGCCGCGATCCTGATCGAGGACGCGGACCGGGTCGGAGAGGCGGAGGCGCGCCTGTTCCACATCGTCAACGCCGCGCTGCAAAGCGAGAGCCTGGACGCTGATCACCGCCCGCGCGGCGCCCGGATGCCTGGGGCCTGCGCGACGCCCGACCTCCTGTCGCGCCTGCGCCTCGCCCCGATCGTCGCGCCTCGAGCGCGCCGGACGAGGAGCTGACCGAGGCGGTCCTGTTCAAGCTCTTCAGCGACCGTCAGCTCATGGTCGAGCCGCGGGTCGTCGCCTACATCGCGCTCCGCATCGAGCGCTCGCTGGCCGCCGCCCGCGCCATCGTCGCCGCTCTCGACCGCGAGGCCCTGGCGCAGGGGCGGCGCGTGACGCGGGCGATGGCGGCCGAGTTTTTGCGGGAGGGGGAGGAGGAATTGTCCTAGCGTTCTTTCGCCCCGGCAGGTCGTGTCCAGTCGACGCAGCCTATCCAAACGGCCTCGTCGCGTTCGCCAACGGCTTCTCCTGGCTTGCCCAGGCAGTCTGCGTTCCGGTCGTGATGATCAGCTGCTTCTCGCACCCGGTCACCGATTTCGATACGCCCTACCGGGCGATCACCTGCAATTCGTGCTGGAACGACCCGGCGCGGCGTTTCGACCACAAGGACTTTCTGTGGCGCCCGCGCTGCAAGAACACGCCGCGCCAGTTCGAATGCACGCGGCTGATCACGGTGGAGCAGGTGAAGAAGACGATTGCGAGGGTTGCCGGATTTGGGGTCGGGCGCGCAGCGGGCGCGAGCGGGATAAGCGCTGCGCGTTGCCGACGCTGCGTCAATTGGCCTCACCGGATGCACGTTTACCACGACAACGTCGTTATCTAAGAATGTTCCCAGACGTCCAAGCGGCCTCGGGAAGTTTCTCCGAGAGCGGGCGCGAGGCGCGACATTGGGAGCCTGCGCAAAGACAAGTCCGGCTGCTCGATCGGGGGGTCGCGGATGCCTTGTGTTCGTCGTTCGGGACGGTTCTGCTTGTGACGCCGGACAATCGGTCTTCACGCTTCAGTCCCTCGCCGTAGAGATTGAGATCGATTCCGGCGGATCGCTGACGGTCACCTCGGGCGGAGAGTCCGAAAACACGGTCATCAACAACAACGGGACCGAGGGCGTCGACGGCTACGGGCAGTTCGCGTCCACGCGGCTGATCGCCGCGACGCAGATGAAGCGCGCGATCAAGACGACATTCATCGCAGTGGATCGCTAGCGAGCTTCGAGAAAAAATTCAAATGTCAGTTCGGGTAGCATCGATATGAGCACAATCTCCTACAATGTTTACGAAGTCATTTACGAGGACTTCACAGAGCCTAATCCTACAAGCACGCTGCTGCCAGGTCCGGTTGTCGGACCGTTTGATATTCCTGCGGGTGGCGGGCAGGTTGGATACACAGACATTGTTTGGCAAGATTATGTTACAACTGTCGAAACTAACGGATCTGGCTGGCCTGATTACGACAGAGAAGGCGCGTCGGGTATCCTTGAAGGGGGGCCATTTTACATCTACAATGGGGCAGTTGCAACTGGGGTCACGGTTAAGTTCGGAGGAGAATTGTATGTTGAAGGCGCTGTTATAGAAGGCATTGACGATTCTGGCGACGTCGTGTTCGGCCCGCTGACCTATCCGAGTACATCAGATGATACAACGATCTACAATGGAGGCTTTGAAGACGTAAGCGACGGCGGCGTCGCCGACGGCACGACAGTCAGCGGCGGGCAGCAAATCGTAGACAATTTTGGATCAGCTAGCAACACATTCGTGACGTGCGAGTGGATCACGCCAAATAATTCGTATTACCCTGGTATTCAAACAATCAATCTGGACGGGTCAGTAAACGACACAAGAGTTGGCTTTGGAGGAGATGTCTATGTCAGTTCAGGCGGCAGCTTGAGCGATTCTGTCGTCTCGAGCGGTGGCCTATTAGAGATTGAATCCGGAGCGATAATTGATAACGTTACCGTGCTCAGCGGCGGCGAACTGATCGTCGAGACTTGGAGCGACGACCTCACAATACCAGCAGGCGGGATCTTTATCGACAGCGGAGCGACCATCGCCTACGACCTCCAGTCGGGCGTCGGCGTCTCGAATTATGCTGTGGACCAGACCCACAGCCTCATCGTCGAAGCGGGAGCGACTGCATCAGATATTCAAATCGCGAGCAGCGGGTTCGTCGACGTCGAGCCCGGCGGGTTCGCGAGCGGGGTGACCATCGGCAGCGGGGGCTGGGAATACGTCGCGTCGGGCGGGATCAGCGTCGTCGAGACGGTCGAGAGCGGCGGCTCGCTCACGCTGCCGTTTCCAATAGGCGTCGCCGTGAACCCCATGAGCGGCGTCACGCTCGACGATGGCGGCCACGTCACGTTCGACGTCGACAGCGGCCAATCGATCACCGGATTTTCCGTGGGCAGCGGCGTCTCAATCCTCATCGAGGCCGACGCCTCGGCTACCGGAACGGTCCTTTCTGGCGGCGGGTCCCTCGACGTTTGGTCCGGCGGTTCGGCGAGCGGAACGATCGTCGATAGCGGGGGCTACGAATTGGTCGGCCCCGGCGGCTTCGAGAGCGGCGCCCAGGTCAATAGCGGGGGCCAGTTGAATCTCGGCGGCGGCCAGGTTTCCGGCGTCGTCGTCAGCAGCGGGGGCTCCGTCAACATCTCCATTTCGAGCGCCTATGGCGCCTGGACTGGCGGCGGGACAATAGACGGCGTGACCCTCTTGCCCGGCGCCAGGGTCGATTTGACTGTCGAGTCCGGCGGCTCGATTTCCGGGTTTGTCGCCAGCAGCGGCGTCGATGAGGACGTGTTTGGCGGCGGGTCGGCGTCCGGCTCGATCATCGACAGCGGCGGCTACGAAGATGTCGGCCCCGGCGGCTTCGAGAGCGGCGCCCAGGTCAATAGCGGGGGCCAGTTGAATCTCGGCGGCGGCCAGGTTTCCGGCGTCGTCGTCAGCAGCGGGGGCTCCGTCAACATCTCCATTTCGAGCGCCTATGGCGCCTGGACTGGCGGCGGGACAATAGACGGAGTGACCCTCTTGCCCGGCGCCAGGGTCGATTTGACTGTCGAGTTCCGGCGGCTCGATTTCCGGGTTTGTCGCCGGCAACGGCACCAACGAAGACGTTTATGGCGGCGGGTCGGCGTCCGGCTCGATCATCGACAGCGGCGGTTACGAATATGTCGGCCCCGGCGGCTTCGAGAGCGGCGCCCAGGTCAATAGCGGGGGCCAGTTGAATCTCGGCGGCGGCCAGGTTTCCGGCGTCGTCGTCAGCAGCGGGGGCTCCGTCAACATCTCCATTTCGAGCGCCTATGGCGCCTGGACTGGCGGCGGGACAATAGACGGAGTGACCCTCTTGCCCGGCGCCAGGGTCGATTTGACTGTCGAGTTCCGGCGGCTCGATTTCCGGGTTTGTCGCCGGCAACGGCACCAACGAAGACGTTTATGGCGGCGGGTCGGCGTCCGGCTCGATCATCGACAGCGGCGGTTACGAATATGTCGGCCCCGGCGGCTTCGAGAGCGGCGCCCAGGTCAATAGCGGGGGCCAGTTGAATCTCGGCGGCGGCCAGGTTTCCGGCGTCGTCGTCAGCAGCGGGGGCTCCGTCAACATCTCCATTTCGAGCGCCTATGGCGCCTGGACTGGCGGCGGGACAATAGACGGAGTGACCCTCTTGCCCGGCGCCAGGGTCGATTTGACTGTCGGGTCCGGCGGCTCGATTTCCGGGTTTGTCGCCAGCAGCGGCGTCGATGAGGACGTGTTTGGCGGCGGGTCGGCGTCCGGCTCGATCATCGACAGCGGCGGCTACGAAGATGTCGGCCCCGGCGGCTTCGAGAGCGGCGGCCACGTCAATAGCGGCGGCACGTTCACCCTCGGCGGTGGACAAGCGTCGGGCGTCGTCGTCAGCAGCGGGGGCGCCCTCAACATCTTTATCTCGAGCGCCTTGGGCGCCTGGACGTTGGTAAGCGGTGGCGAAACGATCGATGGCGTGACCATTCTCGCGGGCGCCAGGGTCAATCTGGACGTCGAGTCAGGCGGCTCCGTTTCGGGATTTGTCGCCGGCAGCGGCAACGACGAAGACGTTTATGGCGGCGGTTCGGCATCCGGCTCGATCATCGACAGCGGCGGCAACGAAGGGGTCTTCTCCGGCGGCTCTGAGAGCGGCGCCGTCGTCAACAGCGGCGGCGCGTTCGACCTCGACGGTGGACAAGCTTCCGGCGTCGTCGTCAACAACGGCGGCGCGTTCGACCTCGGCGGTGGCCAGGCGTCCGGCGTCGTCGTCAACAGCGGCGGCCAATTCGAGGAAACCATCTCGAGCGCCTATGGCTCTTGGACGCCGACAAGCGGCGAGGCCATCGACGGCGTGACCGTCCTTGCGGGCGCCAGGGTCGATCTGAGCGTCGATTTCGGGCGGCTCCATTTCCGGATTTGTCGCCAGCAGCGGCAGCTACGTGGATATCGAGAGCGGCGGTTCGGCGACCGGCACGATCGTCAACTCCGGCGGGTCGCTCCAGGTCGTGTTTGGCGGCTCCGCGAGCGGCACGACCATCAACAGCGGCGGATACGAGGACGTGTACAGCGGCGGCTCGGAGAGCGGCGCCGTCGTCAACAGCGGCGGCACGTTCAGTCTGAACGGCGGCGAGGCTTTCGGCGTCGTCGTCAGCAGCGGAGGCGCCGCCGACCTTTCCATCTCCAGCGCCTATGGCGCCTGGACTTCGTCCAGCGCCGGCGAGACAATCGACGGCGTAACCCTTCTTCCGGGCGCCGTCATCAACCTGAGCGTCGAGTTGGGCGGCTCCATTTCCGGAATCGTCGTCAGCAGCGGCGGAATTCTTTCTGTCGAGTTCCGGCGGCTCGGCGAGCGGCACGGTCGTCAACAGCGCCGGCTTTGAATTTGTCGACAGCGGCGGTTCGGCGAGCGGTACGATCGTCGACAGCGGCGGCGTCGAATTCATCGAGCCCGGCGGATTCGAGAGCGGCGCCGTCGTCAATAGCGGCGGCATGTTCGAACTCGACGGCGAGGCTTCCGGCGTCGTCGTCAACAGCGGCGGCGTCGTCGACCTATCCATCTCGAGCGACTTGGGCGAATGGACGCTGTCCAGCAGCGGCGAAACGATCGACGGCGTGACCATTCTTCCGGGCGCCGTGGTCAGCCTGGCCGTCGAGTTGGGCGGCTCCGTTTCCGGATTCGTGGTGAGCAGCGGCGGAAGCCTTTCCGTCGAATTCGGCGGCTCCGCCAGCGACGCCGTGGTCGACAGCGGCGGCTCGCTCGGCCTCGACGGCGGCGCGGCTTCGGGCGCTGTGGTCAGCAGCGGGGGCGATCTCGCCATCCCCATTTCGAGCGCCTATGGGCCCTGGACGCCGTCCAGCGGCGGCGAAACAATCGACGGCGTGACCGTTCTTCCGGGGGCCGCGATCAGCCTCGAACTCGAGTCTGGCGGCTCGATCTCCGGATTCGTCGTCGCCAGCGGCGGATTTATCTTAGTTGCACCCGGAGCCGCGGCGAGCGGCACGATCATCGACAGCGGCGGCAGCGAATTCATCGAGCCCGGCGGCTCGGACGCCGGCGTCGTCGTCAGCGGCGGCGATGGAGTCATCGGCTCTGGCGGCCCGTTCGGAACCAGCGCATCGCTTGAAAACTACGGCTCGGTCACGGGCTCGCAAAGCGGCGTCGGCGTGGAGGTGGAGGGCGGCGGGTCGGTCCTGAATGCGGGCTCTATCAGCGGATCGACCGCGGCCGTGGAGTTCGTCGGTTCGGGGTTGTTCGCTCTCGAACTTCAAGGCGGGTCGACGCTGGCAGGCGCCGTCATCGGCAGCACCGCGAGCGGCGCGACCAATGCGCTGGTGCTTCAGGGCACAGGGACGGCCAACACTAATTTTAACAATTTCACTACGTTGAACGTGCAGGCGGGCGGCGCCTGGACGCTCGGCGGCAACTCCACGATCGGCGCGACGACCGTCTCGTCGGGGGGGACCTTGATCGTCACCGGCGATCTGACCGGCCCGGTCACGCTCGCCGGCGGCGGCGCCGCGGCGACATTCAACACGGGCTTCCAGAGCGACATCACCTTCGAGGGCGCCGACGCGCTGTCGCTGTCGCAGCCCTACAGCGGAACGATCGCCGGCTTCGGCATCGGCGACACGATCGACCTGACGGGTTTGCAGTACGACCAATCCGCCTCCAGCTATGCCGTCGCCGCCGGGAGCGGAGCGGACAACTATGTCGTCACCGTCGACGAAGGGACCTCCTCCTACAGCCTCCAATTCAACAAGTCGACGCCGGCCACCTTATCCGAGTTCACGCTCAGCGCGGACGCCAACGGCGACACGGAAATTCTGGGGGGGGTCCCAAGCGGTCCGCCGGCGATTGCGGCGCCGTCCTCGGCGACGATTTGGGAGGGCCAGGCGACGCCGATACCCGGGGTCCGAGTCTCGGAGAGCGGCGCGACGGCCGGCGAGACCTTCACGGTTACGCTGACCGACGCCAACGGCGACCTGTCGGCGGCCGGCGGCGGCGTGTCCGGCAGCGGCACGACGAGCCTGACGATCGCTGGCTCGCTCGCCCAGGTGAACAGCGATCTCGCGACCTTAGAAGACGCCGACGCCGCGGCCGGATCGGACGCCATCGCCGTGAACGCCAGCGACAGCCTTGGCAATGTCGCGCAGCAGCAGACGATCGCGGTCGCCCTCGGCACGACCATCGCGACCAACGGCGTGACGCTTCTCGGCGAGGTCGACGGCGACTACGAGCTGGCGTCGGTCAGCGCCGGGTCGGGGCCGTTGCTGAAGTACCAAAGCGGGGCCGTCGCCGCGGGCCAGTTCGGGACCGGCGTCACGCCGGTCGGGGCGACGCAGACAGGCAACGGCTACGAGGTCGCCTGGAGCCTCGGCTCGAACGAGTACATCGTCTGGAATACCGACGCCAGCGGGAACTTCACCGGCTTCGCCACGGGAGTGCTGTCGGGCGCGAGCTATGCGCTCGAAGACCTCGAACTGTCGTTCGGAGAGGACCTGAACGGCGACGGGACCATCGGCCCGACGACGACGGCCATCGTATCCAATGACACGACGGTCCTGGCGCAGGTGGCGGACCAATATGGCCTGGAGACCAGCGGCGGGGGCATTCTCGCGTGGCTGAAGGACCAGGGCAGCGCGGTCACCGTCGGCGAGTTCAGCGGACTGGACGCCGGTCGGGGCGAATTCAGACCGCGACCGGCTACGAGGTCGCCTGGAGCCTGCCGGGGGCGAACGAATATTCGGTGTGGAACACCGACGCCGACGGCAATTACATCAGCAGCGCCACGGGGATGGTCTCGGGCGGAAGTTCCACATTGGAGGCGGTGGAAGCCAACTTCGGCGAGACCTCTCCAAGCGAGACCTTCCCCGGCGCCGGGCCGCCAGCGACGCCGACGACGATTGCGACCAACGGAACGACGACCCTGGCTGAGATCGGCGACCTGTTCGAACTGAACCCCGCCGGTGGCGGGCCGGGGCCGTTGCTGGAGTACCAGGGCGGCTTCGTCACCGCCGGCGAGTTCGGCGGCTGGACGCCGGTCGGGGCGGTCGAGACGCCTGAGGGCTACGAGGTCGCCTGGAGCCTGCCGGGGGCGAACGAGTATTCCGTGTGGAACACCGACGCCGACGGCGACTATGTCAGCAGCGCCACGGGCGTGGTGTCGGGGACAGGTTCCACATTGGAGGGGGTGGAAGCCAACTTCGGCGAGACCTTCCCCGGCGCCGGGCCGCCAGCGACGCCGACGACGATCGCGACCAACGGGACGACGACCCTTGCTGAGATCGGGGACCTGTTTGAGCTGAACCCCGCCGGAGGCGGGGCGGGGCTGTTGCTGGAGTACCAGGGCGGCTTGGTCACCGCCGGCGAGTTCGGCGACTGGACGCCGGTCGGGGCGATTCAGACCGCGACCGGCTACGAGGTCGCCTGGAGCCTGCCGGGGGCGAACGAGTATTCCGTGTGGAACACCGACGCCGACGGCAACTACGTCAGCAGCGCCACGGGTGTGGTGTCGGGCGGGAGCTATGTTCTGGAAGAGCTCGAGCCCGCCTTCGGCGAGGACCTGAACGGCGACGGCGCGATCGGTCCGACGACGTCAACCCTCGCGTCCAACGGCGTGACCAGCCTTGTCCAGGTCGCCAACCAGTACGAGCTCGAGGCGGTCGCCAGCGGGACCGGGCCGTTTGTGGCCTACGGGGGGACCGCGGCGACGGTGGGCGAGTTCGGGAGCTGGACGCCGGTGGGGGCGATTCAGACGGCGACCGGCTACGAGGTCGCCTGGAGCGTACCGGGCGAGGACGAATATACGGTGTGGAACACCGACGCCGACGGCAATTACACCGGCAGCGCCACGGGGGTGGTTTCGGGGACGAGTTCGACCTTGGAGGGGGTGGAAGCCAATTTCGGCGACGGCGCCTTCTCCGGCGCCCAGCCGCCGGCGACGCCCACAACGATCGCGACCACCGGAACGATCACCCTGGCCGAGGTCGGGAATCTGTTCGAGCTGAACCCCGCCAGCGGCGGGACGGGACCGTTGCTGGAGTACCAGGGCGGCTTTTACGCCGCGAGCGCGTCTGCGGTCTGGACGCCGGTCGCGGCGGTCGAGACGGGAACCGGCTACGAGGTCGCCTGGGTCGACGCCAGCGCAAACACGTACGCGGTCTGGAACACCGACCTGAACGGAGATTACACGACCTCCGCCACGGGCGCTTTGGCCGGCTCCAGCGAGGAGCTGGAGTCCGTGGAAGGCTATTTCGGCGACCAGTTCGCAGGCGGCGGAACGCCGGTCTCGCCGGGGACGGCGAGCGAGGGCGTCACGCCGATCGGCGACCTGTTCGAACTGACCGCCGGCGCGGGGACGGGACCGTTGCTGGAATACCAGGGCGGCTTTGTCACCGCGAGCGCGTCTGGGGTGTGGACGCCGGCGGCGGCGGTCAAGACGGGCGATGGCTACGAGGTCGCCTGGGTCGACGCCGGCGCGAACACGTACACGATCTGGAACACCGACTCGAACGGCGACTACACGACCTCGGCCACGGGCGTTCTGTCAGGCAGCCAGACGCTGGAGGGGGTGGAAGCCAATTTCGGCGAGACCTTCGGCGCCGCACCGCCGGCGACGCCGACGCCGCTTGCGACCAACGCCGGCGGAGTGACGACGCTGGCGCAGGTTGGGAACCTGTACGAGTTGTATCCCGCCAGCGCGGGACCTTCAGGCCCGTTGCTGGAGGACCAAGGCAGCCTGGCAATGTCTGGCGGGACCTGGGCGCCGGTCGGGGCGGAACAGACGGCAAGCGGGTACGAGGTCGCCTGGAGCCTTCTCGGCTCGGACGAGTACCTTGTCTGGAACACCGACGGCAACGGCAATTACACCAGCGGCGCTACGGCGGTCGTGTCAGGCCAAAGCTTCGCGCTGGAAGACCTCGATGTGGCCTTCGGCGAGAACCTGAACGGCGCTCCCAGTCTCTCGGCCGTTCTGGTGACCGCCCCCGGCCCGGGCGGCGTCGTTCCCGTCCCGTCACAGAACGCCACGTTCAATCTTGGCGCCAACTCCGCCAGTGCGAGCGCCGGCCTGGACGCGCCAAGCTTGAGCTTCACCGGCGCGCCCGACGCGATAACCCTGGGCTCGAGCCACGACATCGTCGAATACGCTTTGACGCCGTCCAGCGGCGTCGAGACGATCTCGAACTTCACCCTCGGCCAGGACGAACTGAACATCGACCTCGAGGGCGCGGCGAACAGCACGTTCGAAATCTACAACACCATGGTCGGCGGCCAGCACGCGATTTCGATCTTCAGCAGCGCCGACCCAGACCATGGCGTGGTGCTGCTCAACATGCCCGCAGCCGACACCGCCGCCGCCCTCGCCGCCAGCCACCTCACCTTCGCCGGAGGGCACGCGCTGATCGGCTGAGCGCGTGGGCGACGTGGGTGCTGCGCTCGACGGAGGCGCCGGACGGGGACGTGCCGGTGTAGATCGCATTGGCCCCGGCCGGGCCAGGGTCAGGGTATCCCAAAAAATCGGCGCGACGAGACTGACAATTTGTTCCGTATATCAGAAATACGTGCTACCTTGGAATTCCGCTCGCGCCTGCAATTGGGCGCGCCGAGTGGGGAGGGCTGTTCGCCGTCGTGCTGTCTTACATGGGGATGACGTCTCCAGGTGACGCGCCGTGATCGCGCGCGGAAATCCTATCGCGGTGGCCACGCTCTTTTCTACGATATTGATGTTGTATTATCGCCAGCACGACCGAGCCTATGACAATGTCGGAAAGCGCCCGGGAAAGTCGCCGCAAACCCTTGAAAAGGCTCAAAACCGGCGCGGGCCGTCCGCCGACGAAGCCCTATGGGGCGGCGCCCTGCTCGGGCGTGTCGAGCGCGTCGATGTTCTGCGCGCGCGACCAAATCTCCTCAAAGGTCCGCTCGAAGGCGTCGATCGCGGTCGGGTCGGAGATTAGCACGAGGTCGTTGTCCTGCTCGGAAAGCCCTGGGCGCGAAAAATTGCCGGAGCCGGTGCGCAGCACTTTTCCGTCGACGGCGTAGGCCTTGAGGTGCATGAGCACGCCCTCGCCCTTGACCCGGGCTGCGACATTGGGATGAGCGATGAGCGCCTCGATCGGCGCGTCGACCTTGAGCCCATGCTGGGCGAACTGGGACTTGTCGAAATAGAGCCGCACCGCGACGTCCCGTTCCGCGGCTGCGGTCAACGCCTCGATGATCCGCGTATCGGAAAGCACGTAAGCGGCCATGTCGATTGATAATTCCGCCCCGCCGATGATTCTGGCGTCCACTAGAGCGTTTCCCACTCATGCATATCCACATGCGTATCCTGAGTGGGTGAAGAAGTTTCGGCAGTCTGAGGGCTGAATTTCCTCGGTGGCGATGGCGCAGGCGCTCCAGAGCCCTTCGAGCGTCCGCCTGGCGAGTTTGCGCAAGATGTTTTTGAACTTGGCGAAGGCCTGTTCGATCGGGTCGAGATCGGGGCTGTAGGGAGGGAGAAATCGAAGCTCGGCTCCGGCGGCTTCAATCGCGATTTTGACGGCGGCGCGCTTGTGAGCGCTGAGGTTGTCCATGATCACGATGTCGCCGGGGCTCAGCGTCCCAACCACTTCCTGTTCGATGTAAGCGGCGAACTTCTCTCCGTTGATCGGTCCGTCGAAGACGCAGGGCGCGGTCAGGCCGTCGTGGCGCAGGGCGGCGACGAAGGTCGTCGTTTTCCAATGACCGAATGGCGCGTAGCCGATCAGTCGCTTGCCGATCTCACAGCGGCCATAGCGCGGCGTCATGTTGGTGGACGCCCAGGTTTCATCGATGAAAACGAGTTTCCGAGGGTCGAGGCTCGGCTGCGTCTCCCGCCATGCGGCGCGGGCGGCGGCGACGTCCGGACGCTCCTGCTCGGCCGCGCAAAGCGTTTTTTTTAAAGCTGATCCGCAAGCGCTTCAGAAACCGATCGATGGACGACTTCCCGACCTGGACGCCTCGCTCGCTCAGCTTCCTCTGCAGTTCGAGCAGGGTCGCGCTCGGCGTTTGCGCGACGAGCTCACGCACCACGGCCTCGTGCCGGGCGAGCTTCGGCGCCTTGTGGCCCCCGAAATCCCCCGGCTTGACGCTCCCCGTCGCTTGAAAACGCTGCATCAGCTTGACCACGAAACTCACGCTGACGGCGAATTGGCCAGCCGCTTGGTGGCGCGAACGTCCTCCCTCAACGCACAGGACCACACGCTCGCGTAGATCGTCGGAATACGGTTTCGCCATCCCAGCCGGCCTCCAGCCCGGCATCAACGGTGAATCCGATTTCCGCCAATTCGGGAATCCCCCTCCAATTCCGTCCATGCGGGAACCGCTCTAGCTCCAGGTTCTCTTCCGGGGCATAATGAATTTCCGCGCGCTCGACCGATCTGTCTCCGGACACGGCAGGGAGCGTGAGGGTGAGTGCGACGCCCACGAGGAGAATGCGCATCGTTCGCCGATTCGACCCCATAGCGCTACAACCTAGAATTGTTACCGGTTGTAGTCCAGTGCAAAAACCGGCTCCTCAAGGGACATCGGCCTTGGGCGGGCGACGGCGGAGGCGCGCATGAACGTTTCAGCCGAAATCGTCCGCAAATCCTCGGTTTGCCCGCACGACTGCCCGTCGGTCTGCGCCCTCGACGTCGAGGTGATCGGCGGCGCGCGGATCGGACGCATTCGCGGCGCGCCCGAGCAGACCTACACGTCCGGGGTTGTCTGCGCCAAGGTCGCCCGCTACGCCGAGCGCATCCACCACCCCGACCGCCTGACGGAGCCGCTCATGCGGGTCGGGCCCAAAGGCTCCGGGCAATTCGCGCCGATCGGCTGGGACGAGGCGCTCGACCGGGTCGCGGAAGCGTTTCTCGCGGCGGAACGGACGTTCGGGTCGGAAAGCGTCTGGCCCTATTTCTACGCCGGCACCATGGGCCAGGTGATGCGCGACGGGATCGAGCGCCTGACCCACGCCAAGCGCTATTCCCGCTTCTACGGCACGATCTGCGTCGGGATCGCCTGGCCGGGCTATGTCGCCGGAACGGGCAAGCTGATCGGCGCCGACCCGCGCGAGATGGCGAAGTCCGACTGCGTCGTGATCTGGGGAACCAACGCGGTTGCGACCCAAGTCAACGTGATGACCCACGCGATCCGGGCCCGCAAGGAGCGCGGCGCGAAGATCGTCGCGATCGACATCTACGAGACCGAGACGATGCGGCAGGCCGACCTCGCCCTGCGCCTTCGGCCCGGCACGCGACGGCGCGCTCGCCTGCGCCGTCATGCACGTCCTGTTCCGCGACGGCCTCGCCGACCGCGCCTATCTCGAGCGCTACACCGACGCCCCTGCCGAACTCGAGGCGCATCTCCAGACGCGAAGCCCGGCGTGGGCGGCTGCGATCACCGGCCTGGAGGTCGCCGAGATCGAGGCCTTTGCGGCGCTGGTCGGCAAGACCAAGCGGACCTTTTTCCGCCTCGGCTATGGCTTCTCGCGGCAGCGCAACGGCGCGGTCAACCTGCATGCCGCGCTCTCGATCCCGGCCGTGACGGGGGCCTGGGCGTACGAGGGCGGCGGCGCGTTCCACAGCAACAGCGGCGTCTTCAAGCTGAAGAAGACCATGATCGAGGGACTGGACGTCCGCGATTCGCGCGTTCGCCTCCTCGACCAGTCCCTCGTCGGCGCCATCCTCACCGGCGATGCCGGAGGCGTTGAAGAACGGGCCGCCGGTCAAGGCGATGCTCATCCAGAACACCAATCCGCTCGCGGTCGCCCCGCATCAGGAAAAGGTGCGGCGCGGTTTCGCCCGCGAAGACCTGTTCGTCTGCGTGCACGAGCAGTTCATGACCGACACCGCGCGCTACGCCGACATCGTTTTGCCGGCGACCATGTTCCTCGAGCACGACGACCTCTACACTGCGGGGGGTCACCAGCATCTCCAGTTTGCGCCCAAGGCGATCGACCCGCCGCCCGGCTGCCGCTCGAATCACGAAGTGATCACGGCGCTCGCCGAGCGCGTCGGCGCAAGACATCCCGCCTTCGCCATGAGTCCCGCGCGAGATCATCGACTGGACCCTCAGGGAATCCGGCTACGGCGACCTCGCAACGCTCGAAAAAGCCCGCTGGCTCGATCTCCAGCCGCCGTTCGAGGAGGCCCATTTCGTCGAGGGGATTCGGCTTTCCGGACGGCAAGTTCCGGTTCAAGCCGGACTGGACCCGCACGCCGCTCGCCAACGACGGCCTGCGCGGCGCCTGGCGGGACATGCCCGTACTGCCCGACCACTGGCCGGTCAACGAAAACGTCGACGCGCGGCGCCCGTTCAAGCTCGCCACCTCGCCCGCGCACAATTTCCTCAATACCTCCTTCACCCAGACCGCGACGTCGCGTCGCGAAAGAGCGGCGGCCCGAACTCCTGATCAACCCAGAGGATGCGGCGGGGCTCGGCGTCGGGGACGGCGACATCGTCGAGATCGGCAACGACCGGGGGCGCACACGCCTGCACGCGCGGCTGTTCGCCGGCGCTAGGCCGGGGGTGCTGATCAGCGAAGGCATATGGCCGCCATCCGCCTTCCTCGACGGCTGGGGGATCAACGTGCTGGTCGGCGACGACAGCGTGGCGCCGTTCGGGGGCGTCGCCTTTCATGATGTGACCGTCTGGGCGCGCCGCGCCTAAAGCGCGCCTCGCTCGCCCTTTATTTGCCTGGAGCGGCAGGATATAGGGGGCGCGAACCCTCGACGTCGTCGTCATTCCCCCATACGAGCAGAGACCCATGAAGAAGCCGACCGGCACGCGAACCGACGAGTCTGCGGACAGCCTTGTCGATGTCGCGGCGATCGACCAGCTCGCAAGAATCGTCTCGAAATACGACCTGAGCGAAGTCGAAATCGACCTCGGCGAATTCCGGGTCCGGCTGGCGCGCGAGCGGGCCGCGCCGGCAGTCGCGGCTGCGCCGATCCCGGCGCACCACGTCGTCCCCGCCGCCGCGCCCGAGCCCACGGCCGAACGCGCCGCCGAGCCCGTCGACGATCTCGCGGACGCCGTGAAATCGCCCATGGTCGGAACGGCGTACCTGCGCCCCAGCCCCGAGGCGAAGCCCTTCGTCGAACTGGGCGCGACGGTGAAGGCGGGCGACAAGCTGCTCCTGGTCGAAGCGATGAAGACGTTCAACGACATCGTCGCCCATCGCGGCGGCAAGGTCGTCAGCATCCTCGTCTCCGATGGCTCCCCGGTCGAATACGGCCAGCCGCTGATGCTCATTGAGTGATCGGACCCCTGCCTTGATGTTCGACAAGATTCTGATCGCCAACCGCGGCGAAATCGCCCTGCGGGTCATGCGCGCGGCCAAGGAGCTCGGCATCGCCACGGTCGCCGTCTACTCCACCGCCGACAAGGAGGCGATGCACGTCAAGCTCGCCGACGAGAGCGTCTGCATCGGACCGCCCGCTGCAAAGGACAGCTATCTCAACATTCCCGCCATCGTCGCCGCCTGCGAGATCACCGGCGCCGACGCCGTCCACCCCGGCTATGGGTTCCTATCTGAGAACGCGCGGTTCGCGGACATCCTCGAAGAGCATCAGATCGCCTTCATCGGGCCGAAGGCCGAGCATATCCGGCTGATGGGCGACAAGATCGAAGCCAAGCGCACGGCGGCGCGGCTCGGCATCCCCTGCGTCCCCGGCTCCGAGGGCGCGATCGAGGACGAGGCGGACGCGCTCCGCACCGCGGAGGCAATCGGCTACCCGGTGATCGTGAAGGCTGCGGCGGGCGGGGGCGGTCGCGGCATGAAGGTCGCAAAAAGTCCGGACGAGCTGGCCAACGCTCTCGGCAATGCTCGCATCGAAGCCAAGACCGCCTTCGGCGACGACGCGGTCTACCTTGAGAAGTATCTCGTCAAACCGCGCCATATCGAAATTCAGGTGCTCGGCGACGGCCAGGGCCACGCCGTCCACCTCGGCGAGCGCGACTGCTCGTTGCAGCGCCGCCATCAGAAGGTGTGGGAGGAGGGCCCCTCCCCCGCGCTCAACGCCGAGCAGCGCGAGGAGATCGGCGGGGTCGTCGCCCGCGCCGTGGCCGAACTCGGCTATGTCGGCGCGGGAACGATAGAGTTCCTGTACGAGGACGGCCGGTTCTACTTCATCGAGATGAACACGCGCATCCAGGTCGAGCATCCGGTCACCGAAATGATCACTGGCATCGATATCGTCAACGAGCAGATCAAGATCGCCGCCGGCTCGCCGCTCTCGTTCGCCCAGGAGGACGTGCGGATCCTGGGCGCGGCGATCGAATGCCGGGTCAACGCCGAGCACGCGCGAACCTTCATCCCTTCGCCTGGCCGGATCACCTATTTCCACCCCCCGGGCGGCCTCGGCGTGCGCGTCGACTCCTCGGCCTACCAGGGGTACGTCATTCCGCCCTATTACGACTCGCTGGTCGGCAAGCTCATCGTCCACGGCCGTACGCGGACCGAGGCGCTCATGCGGCTGAGGCGCGCCCTCGACGAGTTCATCGTCGACGGCATCAACACGACGCTGCCGCTGTTCCGCGCGCTCGTTCGCAACGCCGATGTGCAGAACGGCCAGTACGACATCCACTGGCTCGAGGCGTTTCTCAGGACCGAACCGCGCATCGACGAGGACGAGTAGCCGCGGCGACGGCTGACGTCAGGGAGCCGGCGTCGAACGCTCCGCCGCCAGACTGCGCTGTTGCGGGCCCATGGTTCCCGGGCGCGGAATTAACGTTTTCAAACTGCGGCGGGTTTTCCGGGCGGCCATTGCGCTCGACCCGATTGTCGAGGGGACTTGCAGCGCGCACGGCAGGGCCCGCGGCTTCCGGCGCCGTCGCAACCCCGGGCGCAGAATCCATGTTTTCAAGGACTTCTAGCGGTTTTCCCGGGCGACCGGCGATCGTCGCTCGCTGAGGCGCCGAAGCGTCCAATCGCCTCCGTAGGCGCGCCGCGCGAGTCGGCGGACGAATCACAGGGCGCGGCTGCAGAGGCGGCTTCGACGCCATCGGACATGGGCCTGTTCTAAATTCTGATTAAAAGAGTATAAACCATGACGGTTCGGCTGTCAAGAAAATGCCGCCGCTTCCGAGGCGCTCAAAATCAAACGCTTCGGTCCGGGACCGAATGGCGAGGGGGACGCAAGAACCGGCCTTCGAGGGAGCGCTCCCTTCCCCGCCGACCTGGCGCCCCGCGCCCGCTCACTGACCGTCGATGTCGGGAACGTCGAGGGCGGCGTTTCCGCCCTCGAGGTGGATTTCGACCTCGTCGATCCGGCCGTTGTATTTGAAGGGCATGCGATCCGCGTAGTCTTCGAGGATGGGCGTTCCCCGGTCCTCGCCGACGTCGAGCGTCTCGTCGACCGAGTAGATGAAAGGCACCGTGTGGCTGATCGTCGTCCTGGCGACTTCGGCGCCGTCGACCTTGAGGACGTAAGACCCGCCCTTGCCGAATTCGCCCTTCTTGCCGTCGTAGGCGAAGTCGACGCTGACGACGTGGTCGCCCGGCGTCAGCTTGCTGGAGCCGCTGATGCGGATGCCGTCGTTCGGCTGCTGCGTGTTCTTGTAGGCCCAGACCGGCTTGCCATCGAGAACCAAGAGGCCCCAGCCGGCGAACCGTCCGCCCTGTGTGATGACGACGCCCTCGGCGCCCTTGTTCGGCACGTTGAGTTTCGCGGTGATGGTGTAGGACGTGTTCTTGACCGTCGGCGCCGTTCCCTCGGGGATGCGGACCGTGCCCTGGCGGTAGATGAAGTGCGTGCGCCCGCGGGTCAGGCTCGGCCTCTGGAAGACCGCCTGCACGGTCGCCATCGGGCTGAAGTTGAGCGGCAGCGCGTTGTTGCGGCCCGCCTCCGCCCACCAAAGCTCCTCCATCTGCTTGAGTTTTTCGGGCATGGCCTTGGCGAGATCGGCACCCTGCGAGAAGTCTTTGGTGAGGTCGTAGAGCTCCCAGTTGAAGCTCTCGGGCGTGATCCCCTTCGGCTCCGGCTCCCAGGCGAACACCAGCGGCGTGGTCGAAGCCATCCAGCCGTTGTGATAGATGCCGCGATTGCCGAACATCTCGAAGAGTTGCGTTGCGCGGCGGGTCGGCGCCTTGGCGTCGTCCCAGGTGTAGGCCATCGAGACGCCGTCGATCGGCAATTGCTTCGCGCCGTTGATCATGTCGGGCGCCTGCACGCCGGCGGCTTCGAGAATGGTCGGCAGGATGTCGGTCACGTAGTGGAACTGCTCGCGCAATCCGCCGACGTCCTTGATGCGCTTCGGCCAGCTCATCACCATGCCGTTGCGGGTGCCGCCGAAATGGCTGGCGTAGCGCTTGGTCCACTGGAACGGCGTATCGAACGCCCACGACCACGGCACCGGCATATGGTTATAGTGGAGCGGCCCGCCGAGCTCGTCCTTGATCGAATAGAGGTAGTCGAAGGTCTCTTTAGCACCGTTGCCGATGACCGAGACTTCGTTCGCGGTGCCTTGCAGCGTGCCCTCGGCGCTGCCGCCATTGTCGCCCTCGATGAAGATGATCAGCGTGTTGTCGGCGAGCCCTTGGCTTTTGACGGATTCGATCACGCGACCGATGTTGTAGTCGTCATAGGCGAGGAAGGCCGCGTAGATCTCCGCCATGCGGGAAAAAAGCTCCTTCTGACGGGCGTCGAGCGAGTCCCAGGCGGGCATGTTCGCCGGCCGCGGCGTGAGAATCGTATCCTGCGGGATGACGCCGAGCTTCTTCTGCCGCGCGAACGTCTCCTCGCGTAAGCGGTCCCAGCCCTGATCGAACTGGCCCTTGAATTTCGCGATCCAGTCCTTCGGGACATGATGCGGGGCGTGGGTCGCGCCCGGAGCGTAATAGGCGAAGAACGGCTTGTTGGGCGCCAGCGCCTGCTGCTGCTCGATCCAGTGGATCGCCTGATCGGCGAGATCGGCGTCGAGATGGTAGTTCGCCTTGGCCTCTCCGGTCAGCTTCTCCTTGGGTTCGATCGGTGTCGTGTTCTCGAACAGGGTCGGGTCCCACTGGTTCACGTCGCCGCCGATAAACCCATAGAAGTAGTCGAAGCCGAGCCCGGTCGGCCAGAGATCGAACGGCCCGACGGCGCTGCTTTGCCAGGCCGGCACGTTGTGGTTCTTGCCGAACCAGGCGGTGCTGTAGCCGTTGCCGCGCAGGATTTCGGCGACCGTGCCGCAGCTTTTCGGCATCAGCGAATCGTACCCGGGGTAGCCGAGGCTGCGCTCCATGATGATCCCGGTATGGGCGGTGTGCTGATCGCGCCCGGTGATGAGCGCCGCGCGCGTCGGCGAGCACAGAGCCGTGGTGTTGAATTCGTTGTATTTGACGCCGTTCGCGGCCAGCGCCTCGAAGGTCGGCGTCGGAACCGGGCCGCCGAAGACGCTCGAGGCGCCGAAGCCGACGTCGTCGGTCAGGATGAGCAGGATGTTGGGCGCGCCCTCGGGCGCCGAGATCGGCTGGGGGAAGTCGGACTTCGAGTCCTCGGTGGTCCGCCCGATGACGCCTTTGAACACCGGGTCGGGGTAGGGGAGCACGGAGACGTTCGGCGGACCGGCCGCCACGTTCGGCGCGACGGCCTTCGCGTCGGGAGCCTTTACGGTCTGCGCCTGGGCGGAAGCCGGCTTCAACCAGGCGCCGCCGAGGGCGCTCGCGAGCGCGGCCTTTGCGGTCGAAAGAAACATTTGCCGGCGGTTCATGGGACGACTTTCTGCGAAGAGGCCATAACGAGGGAAAGGGTTGCTTCGATAGCTGACTTCACGTTTTGCTCACCTCTCGCTCTCGCTTAACCAGGAAGGTTAATTCACCGCCGTGATCTTCGGCGGTTGCCACGTCTGATTCACGATGTCGTCCTCCGGCAGATAAGTGCGCATGATCATGAAGAACTGCCCGTCGGGAGCGGGCAGCCAGTTGCTTTCCTTATCCGGTCCCGGCGAGTCCTTCTGCACGAATATCGTCAGGCCGCCGTCCGCGTCTGACTTCATTCCACTGCGGTCGCCTAGCGAATAACGGTCGATCGGATTGGCGACGAGATTGTATTGCGGATTGTACATCGTCACCGACCAGAACGCCTTGACCTTGGGCTCGCCGCCCTTGTCGAAATGGATGACGTAGCGGTTCTTGCCGGTCAGCGGCTTGCCGTCGCCGTCGACCGAGACGTTGAAGTATGTCGCTTCGACGGGATCGTTGGCGACAAAGCCCGCCAGCATCTGCACGTCACGAAACAGCCAGTCGCGGGTCGGGGTCGGGCGTCCGGTCGCGGGCGGCGGATAGTTCCAGCCGTTGACGACCTTCTGCAAATATCCGTCGGTGAAGGCTTCGGCGATGATCTTTTTTCCGTCGACCGTGGCGCGCGCGAGGCCGCGCTTTGTGCTGGCGTCCTGCGCCTCGACGTCGAGCCCCGGTCCGATGCCGAGGCGGGCGAACGACTGCAACATGTCCGCCTCGCGCGCCGGCGGCGGCACTTCCATCATAGCCCGGTTGATTGTCTTCCAGTCCGCGAGGGGATCAGCCTTCGGGTCGAACGCGCGCCAGATGACCGCGTCCTTGGGCGGGATGACTTCGGTCTTGCCCCATTGAGACAATGGGGTCAGCTTGTACTGGTCCTGGATTGCGTGCGCGGCGTCGAGGTCGGACGCGTCCTTCACGTATGTGCGACCAAGGATCGTCGCCCACGGCGTCGATGACGGCGGGAGCGCCGTTACGCCCTCGGGGAGCGTTCCTTTCCAGTCGGGACCGATAATCGCGTAGCTGCCGGCCTTCGTTCCCGTGGCGCGCGTGCCGACATAGGCGAAATTATCGCCCATGAAGTCGACGATCTCCATGGTGTAGTAGCGGTCGGCGATGGCCGGCACGGTCAGGATAACCGGTTCGTCCTTGAGATAGACCCAGGCGCGCGAATAGAGCGTGTCGTTATTGGGCGCGCCGCCGCTGAGGTGCTTTGCGTCTTCGAGATGCCGGATGTGATCGAAACGGTCCGCCTGTCGGTCGATCGCTTCGGTTCTGAGCCAACGCGCGTTGGGCATGTAGGCCCAAGGGAAGGCATAGAGATAGGCTTGGACTCCGAGCGCATAGGCGTTCTGCTCGCGCCAATCGGGTTTGGCGTCCTGCGCCATGGCGCTGGATATCGGCGCGGGGATCATTCCAACCGCCATCGCCGCCACAATTGTCAAAGCGCGAACGCCAACACTTGCCATATCGACCTCTACTAAGTTCTGCTCGAACCGAGCCCACGACCCGGCCCTACCATCAGGTCAGATCGGGCGTCTTGTGCCACTTGCCCCAGGCGGCCGTGCTGTAGCCGTTCTGTTTCAAAACCTCGGCGACGGTCGAGGCTTCCAGCGGCCAGACGCTGTCGTAGCCGGGATAGCCGGTCGAGAGTTCCGCGATCGTGCCGAAGCCGACCTGGTGATGGTTCAAGCCGGTGAGCACCGCCGCCCGCGTCGGCGAGCAGATCCCCGTCGAATGGAACCGGTTGAAGCGGATGCCATCGCCCGCGAGTTCATCGAGCTTGGGCGTCGGGATCGGGCCGCCGAAGGCGCCCGGGTGACCGAAGCCGACGTCGTCGAGCAGGATCACGAGGATGTTCGGCGCGCCCTTCGGCGCCTTGAACGGCTGCGGGAAGTCCTGCTTCGATTCCTTGAACGTCTTGCCGATCGTGCCCTTGAATGGCGGCGACGGCCGCGGGATTTCGACGCCGTCCGGGGCCGGTTTCGCCTCCGGGGCGGGCGTCTGCGCCGCGGCCGCCGTCTGCGCCTCGGCCTCGGCGGACGGGAGCACGGACCCGCCGGCCGCCACGGCGACGGCGGCCTGGGCGGTCGAGACAATGAGCTTGCGTCGGTTCATTCCACGCCTCCCCCAGCATTGCGCCGTTGAGACCGGCGATTGATCCTATGGGCGTGAACGAGCCCGGGACGGCGGGCGGATCGCCGCGCTGGGACTGAGCTGCGCCCCCAAGCCACGCCCGTACATCGGATCCGAAGCTCGGATTGACCGCGAACGGTCAGTTGGCGAAAGTTCTTTGGGAGGCCGAGTCCGCCAAAGCCCTTGCGTCCTGCAGGTCCAATTGAGGCGTCCGAGGCCGCGGTCCGCTAGACCCGCATCGCCTCCGACTCCCGCCACCCGCCGCGCCGTCGCGTTCGGTCACTCGGGGCGGGACCCACGCGTCAGGTTCCGATCACGAGCTCGAACGAATAGTCTACGGTTAACTGTCAGGTCTCGCCGAGGCAAAGGTCCAGCCCGACAGCTCGGCGCGCGTCAGCCCGCGCTGACGCGCGCCAGCCCCGCCCTCGCATCGGCGTTGCCGGGATTGAGCGAGGCTGCGCTGCTGATAGGCCTCGGCCGCCTTGGCGCGGTTGCCGAGCTTCTCGTAGGCGAGGCCGAGGCTCGCCCAGGCGTCGGAATTGTGGTCGTCGACGTTGAGCGCGGCGTTGAAGTCGTCGACCGCCTTCTGCCACTGGTCGGTCGCGAGAAAACTCTGCCCGCGCGCCTGATAGGGCGCGCCCGCGAACGGGTCGCGGTCGATGGCGTTGTTGAAATCGGTGATCGCCTGAGCCTGGTTGCCCTGGCGCTGATAGATGAGGCCGCGCGCGTGATAGGCCTGCGCGCCTTCCGGATTGAGCCGGATCGCCTGGATTGAGATCGGTGAGCGCCGCGTCGTAATTGCCGTGCGCCCGCTCGAGGTTGCCGCGCCCGAGGTAGGCCGCCGCGTCGTTCGGGTTGGCGGCGATCGCCTGGTTGAAGTCCTGCCATCGCCAGGTCGTCCTGCTTCTGCTGGCGATAGGCGAGCGCCCGGTTGGTGTAGGCGCCGGCAAAGTGCGGATCGAGCGCGATCGCGTGCGAGAAGTCGTCGACGGCGTTCGAGTAGCGTCCGAGCTTGGCGTAGACGACGCCGCGGGTGTTGTAGGCGACCGGATCGCTCGGATTGCGCTGGATGACTTCGGTCAGCGAATCGATGTTGCCGGCGTTGGACTCCTGCGCCTTCGGCCCCGCCTCGACTTCCGCGACCTTGGTGGACCCGTTCATGCCGCCCATGGTCTCGCTGCAGGCGCCGAGCGCCAGCGCAAGGGCGAGCGCCAACGCCGCCTGTCGCGGTCTTCCCAGGCTGACTTGCCCAGGGCAAACTTGCCGTTCATCATCAGCCAACTCCGCCGCGTCCCGAACGCCGACGCGGATCCTCATCCGTCAAACGAGACCGCGGAAAAACAAAACCCCGCCGCGTCCGGGCGGGGTCGAACCCTGGGTCGTTCCGCGGCGCGCCGAAACGGCGACGCGCCGGCGCCGGCGCTCAGACCGCGGACGACGACCGCGGCGCGCCCGGCACGGGCTTGGGCTTCATCGGGAGCAGGCCCTCGCGCTGGAGCTTCTTGCGGGCGAGCTTTCGCGCACGCCGGACCGCCTCGGCCTTTTCCCGCGCCCGCTTCTCGGATGGCTTCTCGTAGTGGCCGCGGAGCTTCATCTCGCGGAAGATCCCCTCGCGCTGCATCTTCTTCTTGAGCGCTTTGAGGGCCTGATCGACGTTGTTGTCGCGGACGAGTACTTGCACGGGCTATCCTGTGTTTTGAGGCTCAAGCCTCGACAAAGACCTGTGATTTCGACGAAAAGCATCGGAGCGCGCGCCGCCCCGAAAGGCGGCCCGTCCAGTCGCGAGGCCATTATCAGAGCCGCGCCGTCTTGTCCAGCGCGCCGCGCTCGCGCGAGCCTATGACAATCGCGCTTTCCCTCGCGGCCGGGGCCGTGGCATAGAATGGACTGCGACGCGAAAGAAACTCAGGCGATGAACAAGTTCGAGAGACGGCCCGCCGAGGCGGGGGAAGCCAGGATCGAGTATCTGGACGGCGATTTCCGCATCCTCCGTCCCGGCGCCTTCGTGCGCTGCGCCGTCACCGGCGAGCCGATCCCGCTGGAGGAATTGCGCTACTGGAGCGTCGATCGGCAGGAGGCCTACGCGAATCCGGCCGCCTCGATGCAGCGCGAGCGCGAACGCGACCCTCGCTGAGGGGCTTTCTGTCTGAAATCATTTAGCGTTTCTGCGCCGGAGCGCGCCGCGGACGCAGCGCGCGCCGCTTCCCTGTCGATTCGGGCTTGCAATGCGCGCCAAAATAGTTCATATATGAACTGTCCGGCGAGCGCGCGCGGGAGATGGACGCGCGCCGCGGGTTACCAGGATGCCCCGAGGAGCAGCATGCCGACTTACAAAGCGCCGGTGAGCGACACCGTTTTCCTGCTGAACGACGTTTTCGATTACGCCCGCTACGCCAACGCGCCCGGATTCGCGGAGGCGCCGATCGACGTGGTCGAGCACGTCCTGACCGAAGGCGCGAAGTTCGTCGAGGAGGTCGTTCAGCCGCTCAACCGCATCGGCGACATCGAGGGCTGCAAGCGCCACGACGGACGGCAGCGTCACCACGCCCAAGGGCTTCAAGGAGGCCTACAAGGCTCTCGTCGAGGGCGGCTGGGTCGGCCTCGCCGGCGACCCGAAATACGGCGGCCAGGGCCTGCCGCATTTCCTCGCCGTGCTGCTGAGCGAATACGAGACCTCCGCCAACCTCGCCTTCGCGATGTATCCCGGCCTCACCAACGGCGCGGTCGCGGCGCTGAGGGTCCACGCCAGCGACGCGCTGAAGGACCGCTATCTGCCGAAGATGACGACCGGCGAGTGGACCGGCACGATGAACCTGACCGAACCGCACTGCGGCACGGACCTCGGGCTGATCAAGACCAAGGCGGTTCCGCAGCCCGACGGCTCCTACGCGATCACCGGCCAGAAGATCTTCATCTCCGCCGGCGAGCATGATCTCGCCGACAACATCATCCATCTCGTGCTCGCCCGCATCGAGGGCGCGCCCGCCGGCGTCAAGGGCATCTCGCTGTTCGTCGTGCCGAAGTTCCTGCCCGACGCCGAGCGGCGCTGCCTGGCGAGCGCAACGGCGTCGTCTGCGGCTCGCTCGAGCACAAGATGGGCATTCACGGCAACGCGACCGCCGTGCTCAACTACGACGGCGCCAAAGGGTGGCTGGTCGGCGAGGAGCACCGCGGCCTGCCGGCGATGTTCGTGATGATGAACGGCGCGCGCCTCGGCGTCGCCGTCCAGGGCCTCGGGCTGTCCGAGGTCGCCTATCAGAACGCCGCGGCTTACGCCAAGGAACGCCGCCAGGGCCGCTCGCTGAAAGGTCCGGCCGAGCCGGACAAGCCCGCCGACCTCCTGCTCGTCCACCCCGACGTGCGCCGCATGCTGCTCGAGATCCGGGCGTTCAACGAGGCGGCGCGCGCGCTGCTCGTCTCGGTGGCGCTGACGCAGGAGGAGGCGCTGACCTCGCCCGACCCGAAGGCTCGCCAGGCGCGCCGACGATCGGCTCGGCCTGATGACGCCGGTGCTCAAGGGCGTGTTCACCGACCTCGGCTTCGCCAACGCGGTCAAGGCGCAGCAGGTGCTCGGCGGCCACGGCTACATCGCCCAATCGGGCATGGAGCAGTTCGTCCGCGACGCCCGCATCGCCATGATCTACGAAGGCGCCAACGGCGTGCAGGCGCTCGATCTCGTCGGCCGCAAGCTGCCGAAGGACGGCGGCCGCGCGGTCATGGCCTTCTTCGGCGAGATCAATCAGTTCCTCGCCGCCAACAAGGACGACGCCGCGCTCGCGCCCTATCTCGACTGGCGTGCAGGACCGCGCTCGGCCATCTCCAGCAGGCGACGATGTGGCTTTCGAAGAACGGCCTCGCCGACCCCGAACAACGCCGGCGCCGGCTCGAACGACTACATGCATCTCTTCGGCCTGACCGCGCTCGGCTACATGTGGGCGCGGATCGTCAAGGCGGTGCTCGCGCGGCAGGCGGCCGGCGAGAGCAGCCCGGCGCTCGACGCCAAATTGACCCTCGCCAAGTTCTTCAGCGAGCGTATGCTGCCGGAAACGGGCGCGCATCTGGCGCGCCTCAGCGCCGGCGCGGCGACGATCATGGCGCTGCCGGCGGAGGCGTTCTGAGGAGCGCGCCCGTCTGGGAGCCTGGGCGGCGACGCCGCCCCTCAATCAGCGGCATCGGGAGGCAGAGGAATCGGATGATCGGCGAGGCGCAGGTTCGCTTGACGGGCGGCTGCCAGTGCGGCGCGGTGCGCTATCGCGCTGACCGCGCCGCCGACCGGCGCGAACATCTGCCATTGCCGGATGTGCCAGAAGGCGAGCGGCGGGCCGTTCATGGCGTTCGCCGGGCGTGCCGCTCGACGCATTTCGTCTTCACCCGCGGCGCGCCGGCGACTCTTCGCGAGTTCGGAGATCGCCGAACGCGGCTTCTGCGCCGCCTGCGGCACGCCGCTGACCTACCGCCTGCGTCGGCGAGCGACCGCATCAGCGTCACGCTCGGCAGCCTCGACCGGCCGGCCGACAGTCGCGCCGACCGACGCAGTTCGGCGTCGAATCCGAGCTGCCGCTGGCTCGACCGGCCTCGCCGCGCCTGCCGGCGATCGCGCACGGAAGCACTGGCTGACGGCGCCGAAGATCGCCGGCCGTCCGAGAAGCCGCCAGCATCCCGGATCGACGTCACGACCTGAGACGACGAACGACAGGAATCGCGGCCGGCGCCGCAGGGAGAGACAGGATGACCGAAGCCTATCATCTACGATCACGTGCGAACGCCGCGCGGCCGCGGCAAGCCGGACGGCTCGCTGCATACCGCCTCGACGCTTCATCTCGCCGCGACCGCGCTGAAGGCGATCAAGGACCGCAACCAGCTCGAACCGACCCAGGTCGACGACGTCGTCATGGGCTGCGTCGATCCGGTCGGCGAAGCCGGCGGCGACATCGCCCGCATGGGCGCGCTGGCCGCGGGCTTCGGCGACACGGTGCCGGGCGTGCAGATCAACCGCTTCTGCGCCTCGGGCCTCGATTCGGTGAATTTCGCCGCCGCGCAGGTGATGAGCGGCCAGCACGACCTGACGATCGGCGGCGGCGTCGAATCGATGAGCCGCGTCGGCATCGGCGCCTCCGGCGGCGCCTGGCCGGCCGATCCGTCGCTGGCGATCCCCGCCTATTTCATGCCGCAGGGCGTGTCGGCCGACCTCATCGCCACCAAGTACGGCTTCTCGCGCGACGACGTCGACGCCTACGCCGTGCAGTCGCAGAAGCGCGCCGCGGCCGCCTGGAACGAGGGCCGGTTCAAGAGCTCGATCGCCCCGGTCAAGGACGTCAACGGCCTGTCGCTGCTCGACCACGACGAGCACATGCGCCCGCAGACCGACATGCAGTCGCTCGCCTCGCTGAAGCCCTCGTTCGTCATTCCCGGCGAGCAGGGCGGGTTCGACGCGGTCGCCATTCAGGCCCATCCCGGAGGTCGAGCGCATCATCCACGTCCATCACGCCGGCAATTCGTCGGGCATCGTCGACGGCGCCGCCGCCGTGCTGATCGGCTCGCGCGAAGGCGGGCGAGAAAGCCGGCCTCAAGCCGCGCGGAAGAATCCGCGCCTTCGCCAATATCGGCTCGGAGCCGGCGATCATGCTGACCGGCCCGGTCGACGTGACCAAGAAGGTGCTCGCGCGCTCGGGCATGACGATCGACGACATCGACCTCTTCGAGGTCAACGAGGCCTTCGCCTCGGTCGTGCTGCGCTTCATCCAGGCGTTCGACGTCGATCCCAACAAGGTCAACGTCAACGGCGGCGCGATCGCGATGGGCCATCCGCTCGGCGCGACCGGCGCGATGATCCTCGGCACGGCGCTCGACGAGCTCGAGCGCACCGGCAAGAGCACCGCGCTCATCACCCTTTGCATCGGCGGCGGCATGGGCACCGCCACGATCATCGAACGCGTCTGACCGCGAGGACGGAGTCTTTCCATGAACCTCAAGAATTTTCGTTTCGAGACCGACGCCGACGGCATTGCGCTCGTCACCTGGGACATGCCCGGCCGCTCGATGAACGTCATCAACCCCGAGGTCATGTCCGAGCTCGGCCAGATCGTCGACACGATCGCGAGCGACGCCGCGATCAAGGGCGCGGTCATCGCCCTCGGGCAAGGGCGTCGGCGGCGCCGACCTCGACCTTCCTCAAGGCCGCCGGCGACGAATACGCGCGCCGCGCCAAGGCCGAAGGCAAGGAGGCGGCGATGCGCGCCTTCGTCGACGGGACGAAGCAGCTGAACGCTCGTCTATCGCCGGCTCGAAACCTGCGGCAAGCCGGTCGCCGATCGGCGATCAACGGCGTCTGCATGGGCGGCGGCTTCGAACTGGCGCTCGCCTGCCACTACCGGATCGTCGTCCGACAGCGACAAGACGCGCGTCGGCCTGCCGGAGATCAAGGTCGGCCTGTTCCCCGGCGGCGGCGGCACGCAGCGCGTCGCGCGGCTCATGCCGACGCCGGACGCGCTGCAGATGCTGCTCAAGGGCGACCAGATCAAGCCCGCGGCGGCGAAGAAGATGGGCCTCGTCCACGAGGTCGCGCCGGCGGACGAGATCGTCAGCGCGCGCAAAGGCCTGGGTGAAGGCGAACCCGAACGCCAAGGCGCCCTGGGACGACCCGAAATTCAAGCCGCCGTCGGGCAAGGTGTTCTCGCCGGTCGGCATGATGATCTGGCCGCCGGCCAACGCCATCTACCGCCGCGAAACCTACGACAACTACCCGGCGGCCAAGGCGATCCTGTCGAGCGTGTTCGAGGGCCTGCAACTGCCGATGGACCTCGCGCTCGCGGTCGAGAGCAAGTATTTCGCCAACATCCTGCTGTCGAAGGAAGCCGCGGCGATGATCCGCTCGCTGTTCCTGTCGATGGGCGAACTCAACAAGGGCGCGCGCCGGCCGGCCAACGTGCCGCCGACGAACCTGCAAGAAGGTCGGCGTGCTCGGCGCCGGCCTGATGGGCGCCGGCATCGCCTACGTCTCGGCCAACGCCGGGCTCGAGGTCGTGCTGATCGACCGCGACCAGGAGTCGGCCGACAAGGGCAAGGCCTATTCGGACAAGGTCGTCAGCGGCCAGATCGCCAAGGGCCGCGCCAAGACCGCCGACAAGGAGGCGCTGCTCGCCCGCATCCACGCCGACCGCCGACTACGCGGCGCTCAAGGGCTGCGACCTCGTCGTCGAGGCGGTGTTCGAGGATCGCGGCGTCAAGGCCGAGGCGACGAAGAAGGCGCAGGCCGTCGCTCGGCCCGGACGTCGTCTTCGCCAGCAACACCTCGACCCTGCCGATCACCTCGCTCGCCGAGACGTCGCTGAAGCCGGAGCATTTCATCGGCGTGCATTTCTTCTCGCCGGTCGAGAAGATGATGCTGGTCGAGATCATCATGGGCGAGAAGACCAACGACAAGGCGCTGGCGACCGCGATGGACTTCGTCCGCGCGATCAAGAAGACGCCGATCGTGGTCAACGACTGCCGCGGCTTCTACGTCAACCGCTGCGTCGATCAACTACATGCGTCGAAGCGCACCTCATGCTGATGGAGGGCGTGCCGCCGGCGATGATCGAGAACGTCGCCAAGATGGCCGGCATGCCGGTCGGGCCGCTCGCGCTGACCGACGAGACCGGCGTCGATCTCGCCTGGAAGATCCTCCAGGCGACCGAAGACCGATCTCGGCGCCAACGCCATCGATCCCGCGCAGAAGAAGCTGATCGAGACGATGGTGGTGAAGGAGCAGCGGTTCGGCCGCAAGAACGGCAAGGGCTTCTACGACTATCCCGCGAGCGGGCCGAAGAGCCTGTGGCCGGGCCTGCAAGGAGATCGCCGGCAAGACGCTCGATCCGGACGCGATCAGCGTCAAGGACCTCAAGGACCGCTTCCTGTTCCCGCCGGCGCTCGAGGCGGCGCGCTGCCTGTTCGAGGGCGTCGTCACCGATCCGCGCGAGGCGGACGTCGGCTCGATCCTCGGCTTCGGCTACGCGCCCTACACCGGCGGCACGCTTGTCGTTCATCGACGGGATGGGGCTGAAGGCCTTCGTCGCGCGCGCCAGAGAGCTCGCGGCGAACTACGGGCCCCGCTTCGACCCCGCCCGAGAAGCTGGTCGAGATGGCGGAGAAGGGCGAGACGTTCTACGGGACGTATGGCCGACACGGCAGAAGGCGGCGTAGCGCAGCTCGTTTCGGACTCGGAAAGCCCCCGCCGACCGCGACGTCGGCGGGCGTTTGCTGCCGTATCGTCGAACGGCGACCGGAAAGCGCAAGGCCACGATGCATGTAGCACTCGGCTTACTTGCTGCTAACAGTATTGATTTGGCACAGATATTTGCGGAACGAATGGTTGCCAGATCCGCGTTGGAAGTGACACCATCGCCCTGTTCAGCCTTTGGAGAAACCGCATGGCGAGCGCCGATTTCCGCCGGCAGCTCGAAGGGTTTGGTCTGACGACCGCCAACATCCTCTACCGCATGCCCGACCATCCCGGAATCCTGCAGAACTTCATCTGGCAGCAGCACGACCTCCATCCGCACTTCCCCGAACTGCAGAAATTCCTCGACTTCTGGACGCGGGAGCTCGACGGCCTGCTTCATTCGGTCACGGTCGCGCACACGCGGCTCATCAAGCCGGCGGAGTTTCGCGCGGTCGGCGCGGAGTTCCGGCTGCATTGAGACGCTGAGCGCCAACGCCGTCACGCGCAAGCGTACGTCGCCGCCAGCGAGGCCGGGATCCGCAACCGGCGGACCGTTCCGCGGCGAGCGCCGCGTCAGATCGGGAACGCTCCGCCGGAAACGCCGCACGCTTCCAGGAACTTGCGGACCTGCATCACCTCGGCCTTCAGCAGCGTGTGGTTGGCCAGATGCAGCACCGTCTCCTTGCCGTTCAGTTTGACGCCGATGCGGCTCTTGGTCCGGGTGTCGATCTCGGCCCCGAGCCCGTTCAGCACCGTCTCGATGTCCTTCATCTCGAGGTTGGCGTTGACCGGATGGGCGAAGATCGCATGCAGGACTTTGCGTTGATGATGGTTCACGAGCCTGCCTCCTTTGGGGTTCGGGCGGCTAATGGGACATATTGGAACGGGCCGACTCGACTGTCCTTGACCGCCGTCAATTCTGCTTGGCGGCCTGGATTTTGCCGTTGATGGCTTCGAGGACGCCGTTGGAAAGGCCGGCGGCGATCGATCGGAGAATGCCCTCGGCCTCGGCCGCCGCGAGCGGGCTATCGCGCCGCACGCTCTCGACCGTAAAGCAGCAGCATGGCGATGATGACGGCGCCATAGATGATCTGGCGGCCAGCGTCGGGCATCTGCACCACCGACAGGATGGACTGGAGAAGCGTAATCAGGATGACTCCGGCGACCGTGCCGAGATAACTGCCACGTCCGCCCATGATCGCAGCGCCGCCGAGCACGACGGACGCGATGGCTGGAAGAAGATAGGCGTCGCCCATCCCCTGCGCGGCCTTGCTCGCGTAACCGGCGAGGAGAACCCCGCCAAAAGCGGAAAGCCCGCCGGCGAGGCCGAAAGCGAGGAGGACGATGCGCCGAGTGTCAACTCCCGAGAGGTAGGCTGCGCGCTCCCGGTTGCCGATGCCGTACACCGACCGTCCGAAGGTTGTCCGGTTCAAGACAAAGACGGCGCAGGCGCCGATCACGATCCATACGATCAGAGCGTTCGGCAGCCCGAAGGCGAGGCTGCCGGTGGCCAGGGCCCGCATCGCCGGCGAGGACGAGTCCTGCGGTGAAAACCCGCCCGTATGGACGACCATCAGCCCTTGAGCCACGGCGTTGACGGCGAGCGTGACGATCATCGAGGGAATGCGCAGGTACGCGACGCCGAACCCGTTGACGAGGCCGAGGGCGACGCCGCAGGCCACGCCAAAGGGAATGGCGAGCCATGCGCCGATCGGCCCCCATGCGGTCGCGGCGGTCGCCATCATGCCCCCGACCGCCACGAGCCAAGGCACCGAAAGATCGATCTGTCCGAGCAGGATCACGATCATCGTGCCGGTCGCGATGACGCCCAGGAACGAGGCGACCTTGAGCTGCTGCAGCAGATATTCCGGCGAGAGGAAGCTGCGCGAATAGAGCGAGCCGAGGAGCAGAAGCGCGACAATGCATCCGAACGCGACGACGACCGGCCGGTCGAGGCGGGAATAGAAGGCCTGGCTGAGCCGGGATCGAGCTTCGGCCGTCACGAAAAGAGGTCCAGACGGTTGCGCACCTGAAAGAGGCGGGCGGCGCCAAGCGACACGGCCGCGAGCAGGACCACGCCCTGAAACAGCGGCTGCCACAGCGGATCGAGATTGAACACGAACAGAAGGTCGCCGATCGTGCGGAACATCAATGCGCCGAAGATCGCACCGATCGCGCTCCCGGAGCCGCCATAAAGCGAGACTCCGCCGAGCACGACCGCGGCGATCGAATACAGCGTGTACGATCCGCCGGTCTGGGCCGACGCCTCGCCCGAATAGGTCACGAAGGTCAGAAACAGGCCGGCAAGCGAAGCGGTCAGCCCAGAGAGGACATAGGCCCAGAACTTGGCCCAATCGACCGGCACGCCGGACATGAAGGCGGCCGGCTCGGACGACCCGACCGCGTAGGCCGCGCGGCCCATGGCGGAGCGCGAGTACGGGATCCAAAGGACGAGCACAACGGCCGCGAGCGCGACCAGGCTCGCGGGCAGAACCGTGAAGACCCGGCCGGTCAGGGCGTCGGCGAGCGGTCCGTAGACGTCGCCGCCGGGGGTCGGTCTCATGAGCAGCGCTAGCCCGTAAAAAATCGCGCCGGTCGCGATCGTCGTCACGATCGGCTGCAGCCTCCCGACGATGACGATCAGCCCGTTGACCGCGCCGCAGGCGGCGCCGGCCGCCATGACTCCCAGAACGCCGAGAGGCCGCCTGCCAGGCCGAGCCGACGACGATCGCCGAGGCGAGACAGTTTGTGAGCACGAACACCGAGCCAACCGAAAGATCGATGCCGGCGGTGATGACGACGAAGGTCTGCGCCATCGCCACCAGCGCCAGCAGCACGCCCTTGTTGGCGGCCGTCTCGACCACGTTCGCGCTGAACCCGGCGGGATGGTTGCTCGCATAAATCGCGAACATCACGACGAAGAAGGCGACCGAGATGAGGGTCGCGCGGTTTTGCGCCAGGGCGTAGCGCCAGTCGCTCATGAAGCGCCATCCGCGATGACGCGCGCGGCGGACTCGCCGATGTTGAGGGCGCTCGCGACCAAGGCGCGCTCGGTGATCTCCTCGCCGACGAGGACCCGCGTGATCGCCCCGTCGTAGAGGACGAGCGCCCGGTCGCAGCAGCCGATGAGCTCGCTATAGTCGGTCGTGTAGAACACGATCGCGGCGCCGCAGTCGGCGAGCTTGCGCAGGAGCTGATAGATCTCCTGCTTGGTCGCAACGTCGATCCCGCGTGTGGGATCATTGAGCAGGATGATGCGCGGCTCGGTCATCAGCCACTTTGCGATGACCGCCTTTTGCTGGTTGCCCCCCGAGAGCGCGCCGACCGGGAGGTCGATCGAGCCCGCGCGGATCGCCAGAAGATCCATCATCTGACGAATGAGCGTCCCTTCGCGGTCGCGGTCGAGCACCCCCCCGCGCGAGATGCGGTCGAGCGCCGCAAAGGACAGGTTGGCGCCGACCGACATCGGCAGCATCAAACCTTCCGTCTTTCGGTCCTCGGGGATCAACGCCATTCCGATCGCGCTCGACTTCGCCGCGTGCGGGCTTCCGGGCGCGACGCGGGCGCCCGGACACGCAAATTTCGCCGGTCACCCCACGCAGGACGCCGAACAGCGCGAGCAGAAGCTCCCGTTGCCCCTGCCCATCGAGCCCGCCGAGCCCGACGACCTCGCCCTTTTCGACATGAAAGGAGACGTCGCTGAGCCAATTCGTCCAGGAGAGGCGACGCACTTCGAGGAGCGGGGTGGCGCTGGCGGTTTTCGGCGCGGGCTTCGGAGGGAAGACGGCGCTGAGCTCGCGGCCGATCATCAGCTCCACGACCTCCGAGTCCGACTTGGTCCCCGCCGGGTAGGTGGCGACGTCCGAGCCGTTGCGGAATACGGTGCAGTCGTCCGCCAGCTCGGCGATCTCGTGCATCCGGTGGGAGATGTAGAGGAGCGCGAGCCCCTCGTCGCGCAGTCGCTTCAGCACGACGAACACCTTGGCGACGTCCGCTGCGGTCAGCGCCGAGGTCGCTTCGTCGAGGATCAGGATCCGGGGCTCTCGCGCCAGCGCCTTGGCGATTTCGACCATCTGGCGGCGCGACAGCGGCAAGTCCTTGACCAGCGCCATCGGATGAACATCCTCGGCTCCGGCCCGGGCCAGAGCCGCCTCGGCGAGGCGCCGCTGCGCGCGCCGGTCGATCATCCCGAGGCGTGTCGGCGGGTTCATGATTGCGATGTTGTCGGCGACCGAGAGGTCCGGGACGAGCGACAGTTCCTGAAAGATGCAGACAATTCCAGCCCGGCTGGCCGCGGCCGGCGCGCCAAACACCACCTCGCGGCCGTCGAGGACGATCTGGCCCTCGTCCGGCGCGACGACGCCGGACAGGATCTTGATCAGCGTCGATTTGCCTGCGCCGTTCTCGCCGAGGATGGCATGAATACGCCCGGCCGAGACGACGAGGTTTGCGTTCTCGAGCGCGCGTACGCCGCCGTAGCGCTTCGACACGCCCTCCATGCGGAGGATCGGCGGCCCTTGCTCGCTTTCCGTCACGGCCTCGATCCCGCCTCGGAGGAACTGGCGCCGCGTATCCGCGACGCCAATAGCGTTACTTGTTCTCCTTCGTCTGGCCCATGATTTCGGCCGCGTTGAAGTTGATCCCGCAGGTGGGGAAGGAATTGCCGACGAAGAAATTGTCGGAGAGATTCGAATAAAAATTCTCCCCGTCCTTGAAGTTCGGATACTCGGCGGTCGCGAGCGGCAGCTTGACCGATTGCGGCACGACCTGGCCCTCGAGCGCGGCGATCGCCGTCTTGATTGCGACCGCGACCTGAGCCGGTCCGGTTCCGCCGGAGGCGCATTTCAGGCCCTGATCGCCATATTTCGCGCAGAACTTGCGGAAGCCATTTTCCGTCTCGCCGCCGAACGGAACGAACGGCTGCTTGGCGTCGATCATCGCCTGAACGGCGCCGGTGTCGCCGCCCTGTGCGGTGAAGCCGTCGAAATGCTTCTGCACGGCGATCGCGTCGGCGGTCACCTTCTGGGCGGTCGGGTCGTCCCATTTGCCGTACACCTCGATGACGTCCCACTTCTTGCCGCTCTTATCGAGCGTCTCATGGATCCCGTCATGGCGGTCACGATCGACGGAAGTTCCCGCCACCCCTCGGATTTCCAGGACCTTGCCGCCGTTCGGGAACGTTGTCGATCAGCCAGTTCGCCCAGTAGACGCCGAGGCCCTTCTGATCGACGTCGACGTTGATCGCCTCCTCGGTGTCGAGAATGTTGTCGAAGGCGACCAGCACGACGCCCGCTTCTTTGGCGCGGCGGACGACCGGCTTGAACGCCTCCGGGTTTTGCGCGTCGACGACAATGGCGTCGTAGCCGGAGTCGATGAAATTGTTGACCGCAGCGATTTGCGCGGCGACGTCCTCGCCGGTCGAAACGACCTTGAATTCCTTCAGCTTGGCGGCGACGTCTGGCTGAGCGGCGTAAGCCTTCGCCGTCTGGATCATCTGGATGCGCCAGGTGTTGGCGATGTAGCCGTTCGCGAGCGCAATGCGATAGGGGCCGGGCTTCGCCGCGAACTTGAAGAATTTCGTATTGTCGGCCCAGGGAACGAAGCACTTCGGGTCGGCGGACGGACCCGCGACGACTTCAGGCCCGGCGGCGAAAGCCGGACCGCTGATGGCGCAGGCGGCCCAAGCCGACCCGGCGAGAACGCAGATACCCAGAAGGCGAACAAGCTGCATGGTCTTCCTCCCAGAAGTTTTGTGTTCGCGGAGCCCCGCTCGGGGGGACGCGCATACCGAAGGTAACGAAAACGGACGCGTGTTCGGCGCGGCGCTATAGATGGTGCGCGCGATCCATGATGCCCGCGTCCCGCCGCTGAAGCGGACGTCGGGCTCGCCGCCAAAATGCATGACTTTGAGCTGGCATGTCACTATAACCCCGCGCCAATCGAGCGCAAGGCCGTCGGCCGGCGGTTGGAGAGCAGCCCGCAGTTACGAACGTTCGCACAGTGCCGCCATTTGAGAACCGTTCGACGAGGCGGGCGCTTGGCGTCCGGAAAAGGCTTCGTAGAGCGCGGCTGTCGTGTGCATGCTGAAATTGTCCTGAACCGGAGCGATTTTGTCGGCGTCCGGGTCGGACAGGTCCCTGAGGGCGTTCGAGTAGTCGACGGCCGCACGACGGTCCGTTACGTCACTTGGCGCAGCCCCTCAGCGGAGCGCGCCGTGCATTGAACAGATTAATTACGCTATTTCCGTTCGTATTCGTAGTCGTGACGCGCCGGTTGTCCCGGTCTAGACGATCGGCGCGCGCGGGTCGACGATGGACCAACTTGTTGTCCCGCGCCCCAATTTCCCAATTGCGGTCGAAATGCTATGAACCCGCGCCCGTCCGGGGAGAGGCGTCTGCCGAAGAGCGATCGTCCTGGCGCGGCGAAGGAGTTGTCTGTTGTCGTTTTGGCGCTTGATCCGCGATCGGATCGAAATCTTTGCTGCTTGGCCAACCGAACGCGACTTTGCGCCGGCTGCTGACCGACCAGGGCGTGAAGCACTGGAAGGGCTACGCGTTTTCTTTCGCGATGATGGGCCTGATCGCGCTGACGACCTCGCTGTCGGCCTGGATCATCGGTAAGATCGTCGACAAGATCTTCGTCGCGCACAAGCTCAGCGCTGTCTGGGAGATCACCGCCGCAATCGTCGCCATCTACGCCGTCAAGGGCTTCGCCACCTACGGCCAGCAGGTGTCGCTGTCGCGGGTCGCCAACAGCATCGTCGCCGACATCCAGACGCGCATCTTCGACCAGATGCTGCGGATGAATGTCGCCTATTACAGCAACGCGCATTCGTCCGAATTCATCGCGCGGCAGGCGTTCATCGCCCAGTCGGCGAGCAACGCCCTCAACCTGCTGATCACGACCCTGTCGCGCGACGCGCTGACCATCGTCGGCCTCGTGATCGTGATGGTGTCGCAGGACCCGATGCTCACGCTCCTCGCCCTGATGCTCGTGCCCGTCGCGGCGCTCGGCGTGCGCAAGATCGGCCAGCGCGTGCGACGGATCATGGCCACGGAATTCGCAGGGCGCGATGCAGATGATGGAGTCGCTGCAGGAGACCGCGCAGGGCATCCGCATCGTCAAGGCGTTCACCCTCGAGGACTTCATGCGCAAGCGGCAGGGGACGGCGATCCGAGGCTTCCAGACCGCGGCCAACAAGCTCGCGTCGGTGAGCTCGCGCACAAGCCCGATCATGGAGAGCCTCGGCGGCTTCGCCATCGCCGCTGTCGTGCTCTATAGCGGCTATACCGTCATCATTCGCGGCAACCAGCCCGGAAGCCTGTTCTCGTTCATCACCTCGGTCATCATGCTGTACGAGCCGATGAAGCGGGTCGCGCGTTTCCACGTCGATATGTCCTCGTCCCTGTTCGGCGTCAGCATGCTCTATGATTTCCTCGACGCGCGCGAATTCGAGGAAGATCCTCCGGGCGCGGGCGAACTCGAGATCACGGAGGGCCGGATCGAGTTTCGCGACGTGGTGTTCGGCTATCGTCCCGAAGAGCGGGTGCTCCATGCCGTGAGCTTCGTCGCCGAAGCCGGGCAAGACGACCGCGCTGGTCGGACGCTCGGGCGGCGGCAAGTCGACGGTGATGGCCCTCATCCTGCGGCTCTACGACATCGAAGCCGGCGAGATCCTCTGCGACGGCGTGAACATTGCGTCGGTGACGCGCAACTCCGTCCGCCGGCAGATCGGCTATGTCGCGCAGGAAAACTTCCTGTTCAAGGGATCGGTGCGGGACAACATCGCCATGGGCCGGCCGGGCGCGAGCGACGAGGAGATCGTCGCCGCCGCCAAGGCGGCCTACGCGCACGACTTCATCATGGGGTTCGAGCGCGGCTACGACACGCCCTGCGGCGAGCACGGCATGCAGCTCTCCGGCGGCCAGCGCCAGCGCATCGCCATCGCCCGCGCCTTCCTCAAGGACGCGCCGATCATCCTGCTCGACGAGGCGACCTCGGCGCTCGATTCCGAATCCGAGCAGGCGATCCAGAAGGCGCTGCACACCCTGTGCGAAGGCCGCACGCGAAGGCGGCCTACGCGCACGATTTCATCATGGACTTCGAGCGCGGTTACGACACCCCTTGCGGCGAGCACGGCATGCAGCTTTCCGGCGGGCAGCGCCAGCGCATCGCCATCGCCCGCGCATTCCTCAAGGACGCGCCGATCATCCTGCTTGATGAGGCGACCTCCGCGCTCGACTCCGAATCCGAGCAGGCGATCCAGAAGGCGCTGCACACCCTGTGCGAAGGCCGCACGACAATCGTCATCGCCCATCGCCTCTCGACGGTCGCCCAGGCCGACGAGATTTGCGTGATCGACCACGGCCAGATTGTGGAGCGCGGCCGTCATCGCGATCTGCTGGCCCAGGGCCGCACCTACAGTCTGATCGCGAGGACCCAGTTCCCGCGCGACGCGGCGTGACGGACGCGGTACGGATGATGCGGGAATCAACCAGGATTGACACGTAGAGACCCAAAGGTCCGACGAGAGGCCGATGTTTCGTACAGGTCAATTTGTCGTAAGCCGGGGGCGGAGGACGAGTGGGCGGCTTATTTTGTCGAGGCCTTCACGATACTCGGACTGCTCAGCGACGCGACGCTTGCGACCCGCTTCTGGCGGTCGTGAGCGCTTTACGCTGCGCCCGCTGGCCGCTAACACTCGGCCCACGTACGAATCGGCGGAGACCTCGTAGGAAAGGTTTGTTCTCGGGCCCCCACGGTCCAGCCCGTCGGACAACGCCCGGACCGCTCCGAGACTATCAGGAGACGGACATGATTGTAGAAATCCCCGAGATCGGCCGCGCCGACGATGGAAGGCCTTCACTCGCCCTACCCTACGTGCAGGCCTCGTTCGCGGTCGGCGAAGACCTGGCGCTTTTCCCGCCGAACGAGGGAGCCGGACCGAGCGCCAAGCTCGTGCGGCTACCGGTCGTGCCGGATGAGCGGGGCAAGCTGAGCTTCATCGAAGGCGGGCGACATGTGCCGTTTGATATCGCGCGTGTCTACTACCTCTACGACGTTCCCGCCGCCGCGGTCCGCGGCGGTCATGCGCACAAGGAACTGAAGCAACTCATCATTGCTCTTTCCGGCAGCTTCGATGTGAGACTTGACACGGGCCGCTACCGCCGGGTCGTTCAACTTAATCGACCAAATATCGGTCTGTTGATCTCATCCATGATCTGGCGCGAGCTCGACAACTTTTCTTCCGGTGGCATTTGTCTCGTACTCGCCTCGATGCCCTATGAGGAAGCGGATTACTACCGAGATTATGAGGCATTCTTGAAATCCTGCTGAATGTGACCGTTGTTGCTCGGGCGGATGAAGCGGATGGTCGACGGTCCCGAATAACAAATAACCGGGGCGACCGCGCGCACTAAAGTTTATAGGGACTGCTATTGGAACTCGTCTCTATTCTTATCCCGGCTTACAAACCGCGCTTCTTCAGGGAATGCTTGATGAGCGCCCTGGCGCAGACTTGGCGGGAGAAGGAAATCATCGTGTCGGACGACTGTCCGACCGAAGAGATCAGAAATATCTGCTGCGAATTTGGCGCCCACGTCCAATATATGCGCAATCCGTCACCCGGTCGGCTCGGCCACAACAATATACGGCATTTGTGCCGGGTCTCCAGAGGGGTATATTTGAAGTTTCTGTTCGACGATGACATCCTCCATCCGTTCTGCGTTCAGTATCTCGTCGAAGCGCTGGAAGCAGAAGCTCCGCGCCGAGCAATTCTGGCGTTTTCCCCGCGCGTGAAGATCGACGGCGACAATCATCCGATCGAACGCATGGACTCGTTCGCCGGGCGATCAGACCGTCTGCTGCAGGGGAGCGAAATCATTCGGCGAATGGCTATAAGCATGCTGAACCCGATTGGCGAATTCACCACCGTTCTGTTTCGCCGGAACGACATTTTCGACCGGAGCGGCGAGTTGCAAATCATGTCGGTTGAAGGCGTGCATTGGCGCGGTTTGAGCGACGTTGCGCTGTTCATTGATCTTTGCGCACGGGGCCCCGCCGTGATTGTGGACGAGGTCATGTCCTATTTTCGCGTTCACACGCAGTCGAACAGCGACCCGGCGTGAATCCGAGTGGTTCTTTGCCGTTGCAGACTGGAAACTTGTGGCTCGATTACGCCATAAGGCGCGGCCTCCTGTCTCCTGATGAAATCGCGACGGCGTATGGAAACTTGATCCAATTGCTGACCGATCAGCAGGCGTATGTTCCCTCGTTGCGCGACCAATTCGCCGACGTGCTGACTCGCATTCGACGCGATATCGGCACCGTCGACTTGACGCAACGATCCCGCCGACAGTTGCTGTCAAGGCTCTCGGCGTAGCCGTAACAGTGTGTTGGAGCGAAGTTCGATATGACGATCGGCATCCATTCGACAGCGCTCATTGGCCCGGCGGTCAAACTGGGAACGGATGTCGAGGTCGGACCTTTCAGCATCCTTCACGATGGCGTCATCGTCGCCGAGGGGGTGCAAATCGGGGCGCATTGCGAGTTGGGCGGGCTCGGCGGGCGTGTGTTCGTAGGTTCTCATGCGCGACTGAGCAAGGGCTGCCGGGTCGCAGGCGACGTCGAGGTCGGCGATAACGCAAGGCTCGGAGAGAACTGTCTGCTCGACGGCGTCATCCGCCTGGGGCGAGGCGCGGAAATCGCCGAGCAGGCGTCGGTGCGTGGACAGATCTCGCTCGGAGACAATGTCACGATTGGCGCGTCATCCACAGTTTCTGGCGTCGTCTCGATCGGCGACGGAACGCAAGTCTTCGCGAGCTGCTCGATTGGTGCCCTGCCGCAACACCAAGCCTTTTCCGAGTCCACCGGCTTCATCGAGATTGGTCGTGACTGTGTTATACGCGAGTTCGTTACTGTACACCTGCCGACAACAGACCGACGGACGCACATTGGCGACCAATGTTACATTATGACGGGATGTCACATCGCTCACGATTGCCACGTTGGCGAGACGTCAAAATGGCAAACTTGGCGACCCTGGCCGGCCATGTCCACGTCGGCGATCATGCTTATCTTGGACTGCATTCCGTGGTGCATCAAAGGATGCGCATCGGCGGCTACACCATGATTGGCATGAACTCCGTCATCACCCGGCATGTGCCGCCGTACGCAACTGTGGTCGGCCGCCATTTCACCAAAATAAATCGCGTCGGCCTCGAAATCCGCAATGCTCAAGCGGCGGACATTGAAGCGATCGAGGCCTATTATACCAACCGCCTCGATGGGAACGCCCCGAAGTCTGTCTGGATCAGCGGATTAAAGCTTCGAAGCCGATTGCGGCCGGAAAAACGTAATGCCCCCTCAGTTCGGTCAGCGTTGAGCGCGGCGGACGGAAATGTTCTTAATTGAAGAGCCGCTTGGCGCGGCTAGGAATCACAGATGACCAATACTGTCCCTTTTGTCTCCCTCGGAGCGTCGACGCGCGCGCTAAAGGGCGATCTGCTCGCCGCCGCAGAACGCGTGCTGGACCGCGGAATGTTCGTACTTGGCGAAGAGGTCGCCCATTTCGAGAACGAATTCGGCTCGTTCTGCGGATGCGGATACGCGGCCGGCGTCGGCAGCGGTCTGGATGCTCTAACTCTTGCGCTGCGCGCGATGGGCGTCGGACCAGGCGATGATGTCGTCACCCCCTGCCACACATTCATCGCCACTTGGCTGGCGATTTCCGCCTGCGGCGCTACTCCCGTTCCGGCCGATGTGAACGCAACGACCTACACGCTCGATCCGAAGTCGTTGCGGCGCGTCACGACTACGCGAACGAAAGCGGTGATCGCCGTCCATCTCTATGGGCATCCGGCCGATATGGACGGGATCAATACGGTTGCACGCGAGCGCGGCCTCAAAGTCCTCGAAGACGCAGCGCAGGCGCACGGCGCGCTCTACAAGGGACGCCCGGTTGGCGGCCTGGCCGACGCGGCCGCGTTCAGCTTCTACCCGACCAAGAATCTGGGCGCGTTCGGCGACGGAGGCGCGGTCGTGACGAACGACCATATGATCGATAAGCGGGTCAAGCGACTGAGAAATTATGGATCTGAGCGGAAGTACATATTCGACGAGCAAGGGGTAAACTCGCGACTGGACGAATTGCATGCTGCTTTGCTTCGGATAAAGCTGCCGCACGTCGCTGCAGCGAACGCTGCGCGCAAGCGGATCGCCGCACGCTACCAGGCGGCGCTGAGCGGCTTGCCGCTCGTTCTGCCGACCGTAGCCAATTGGGCGGATCCGGTTTGGCACCTCTACGTCGTTCGCACTCCGCATCGCGACGCGTTCATCACGCATCTGGCGGCGCACGGCGTGACTGCACAGATCCATTATCCCGAATTGCCGCACCAACAAGGCGCATACCGCGCGACAAGGCCCAATCCGGCTACGGTGCGCGTGAGCGAGGAAGTCGCCCGCGAAGTGGTCAGCCTGCCGTTATGGCCGGAAATGACAGAAGCGATGGTCGAGCAGGTCATCGCGGGGGTGAAATCCTATTTTGGATCCAATGCGAATTGACAAGATGAAATTCGACGCTGACGACCCCGTAGAGGCGGAGCCCATAGTCTCCACGACGGACATTGCTCGCGCTCTTCGCAAGTTTAGGCGGGAGACTTACAGACCTCTCCGGCAAGCGTTCGCGATCCTGCGTAAGATTCCGCGTGAAGTCTATCGACTTTTCCGGCGCGCCTTCGCGGTCCTGCGCAAGAAATTCCGCGCGAGGTCGCTCGACCTTTCCGGAGAGCCTCGCACAAGTACAGAGACTGGACGCTACAATGGCTAATCGACGGCGGTTGGACGCGCCTGCCGCCGGGGTTGGGTCGCTCGGACTTCCTCCGGCTGGGCCTGGCCACTCATCTCTTGCGATTGGCCGAATTGGGCGACACCAAAAAATACTTCAAGGCCGCCGAATTGATGAGAGAGTGCAAACCGTCGAGCTTTCTCGACATCGCAGAGGACAGACTTCAGGGCGACCTCGACTGCTTGGCGACGCTCGGCGAGCGTGACCTCATTCTGGCGATCGCCGCCGTCTACGGCGCCGCCGCTTCACGGGACGCTCATCCCCGTCGGCTGCTGCTGCTCGCTGCGGCGTGCGTGGCGATTGGCGCTGAGGATCGCGCTACCGCGCTGCTTTCGTCGCTGGAGCCGCGGCCGCGCGCTGCAAAGCCGCTGGGTCGCCTAGCGGGGATCTATGCCGTTCGCGAGCTTTTCCCGCCGCATTGGAGTCGTCGCGACGAAGCAGGTTTGGTTAGGGTCCTCAAGCCCTCGGTGATGGGACGGCCTTCCGAACATGCCGTCACGCTGCCGCTTCCGTTTCAGGGTTGCGTTGCAATAGAGCGGGTCCGCGTATTTGGTGAATTCAACATCTTAGACGAAAATGACAACCTTGTTGTCTACGACCACGCTGGCCATCCGCGCCTTCCGGAAGTCGCAGGGCAAGCCCTGGAAGTCAGAGGGACGCCTTTGGCGATGATCGCGCCGCGGTCTATTACGCCTACAACAGGCGAGGCCGATTGCCATCCGCAATTCACATCGCGGGACGTTGTCGCCCCGAACTATTTCCACTGGATAGTCGAATATCTGCCGAGAATCCTGACAGCCATTGAGGCTAGCGTCGACCAGCATGCAAAACTGCTGATCCCCGCGAATATGGCCGGCTCGATGCGGCGGGCGCTGGACATCGTCAACGCGGGTCACTTCCCGGTGCACGAATTCGCGTCGAGGGATTTGCTCGAGGTGGACCGGTTGTTCGTGCCGGCCTTGCAGAGTTGCATAGTCGATGGCAGGGCGTTGCCGCTGTCGCATATCGAGCGCTTTCGGCGCGTCATTTGCGATTTGTGCGCGAGCGAATCCTGCGCCATGTCCAGGACCACAACAGTGGCCAGCCCCTCCCGCGAAAAGTGTTTCTCACCCGTGGCCGGCGGGCTCGCAGCATCGGTACCGAAGACCAGATCCGCTCGGCCCTCGCGGCCGAAGGCTTCGTCGCGGTGGATCCGGCGAAGCTCCGACTTGAGCATCAAGTCGATTGTTCCGCGACGCCGAGGCGATTGTTTCTGCAAGCGGCGCCGCCCTGACAAACCTTCTGTTCTGCGAGAGAAGTCCGATCGTAATTGCGTTGATTGGTACGCACAACGTGGATTTCAATCTCTTCTCGAACGTGCTGCAGATTTCCGGAGGCGGCCGCTTTTCGCATGTGACGGGACGTCCGCTGACGACAGCGACCCAGTCGGTGAATGAACATCACTATATTCATGTGGACTATGAGGTCCAGGTACAAGATGTGATTGAGACGCTTCATCGCCTGCAGGGCAGGAAACTGTCGATCAGCCGCAGCGACATGGCAAAAGACTAGGGAGAGATCGCTTCCCGAAAGCTGGTAGCCAAGGCGCTCGGATCGTTCAGAACGCAGTTTGGCAAGCGAAATCTGTTCGCTAACCCTTTTCGATACGATAGCAGTTTTCGATCGGACAGAATTCAAAGCGGGAGAGTTTGATTTGATCTTGGAGCCGGCGCGTGAGGCCGAAGACGTATCGCTAAATCCATTTTCGCAGATCTTCTGAATGGGCGGTCAGATAGTGAGGGTCAGAAGCGGTACAGGCAGGAGTGAATTTTGGTTACCAGTGGGGAAATCAGAGCTCTTACTAGCCTTAGATTCTGGCGGCATTGTCGTATTTCTCTTTCACATTCATATTCGTTGGCCAATTGTTACGCCCGGATTGATTTCGCGCTTTCTAAACGAATGGTGCCGTTGGAATGAGCATATTCTTTATGCTTTCTGGATATATATTAAGCTATCGTTATAATTCTTTCGAATTAAATCTTCTAATGATTATCGTAATAGATTTGCTCGTATATATCCGCATATAAGTGCTCGCAGCGTTGATAACATTGCCGTGGTTTCCTACTGGCAACCTTTCCGTGATATCCAATTGCTTGGCGCTAACATCGTGGCTGCGCAGGCATGGTTTCCGTGGATGTTCAGCAACTGGAACGATGCCAGCGAGTTGTCAATCTCCGTAGAGGCTTTTTTCTACGCGCTTTTTCCCGTTCATTTTATTTCGTTTGACAGGTCTGAATGTACATCATTGATTATCCTTGCCGCAGCGGCTTACCTGGTTAGCGCGTTAATGTTTCTTCTTCCAACATCTTCTTCTGGGCCAGCAATTGCATACGTCTGGCCAATATTTCGCCTCCCTCACAATTGGATAGTGTTACCGACTATTTTTATAGCGCTCATTGCTCTAGGTAGACAGATACAATCGGAAAGGAGCTATCAATCGGTGGATTTGTTTGGCTTGGAAAATTAGTTATTGTTTTTACTCTATACAAGTCCTCGTGAGTCTCATTTTACTTGACCATCGGCTACAATTGAGCGGTTTCGTTGTGGCGTTGTCTGCCCTAACAGGGCTTCTAGCTCTTTCTGCACTAGCATATTATTTCGTTGAAGAACCGTTTAGGCGATGGTTGACCCACGGAAGCGGTCATTTGAGCCCGTCGAAGCGAATGAGTGGTCAAAATCAAGCTAAAAGTCCGGGACACCTTCCGCAATTTCCAGGGAATTCCGCAGCTCGCAGCGGATTCGAACAGACGACGATGTATGAGGCGAATAAGCTTGGCGAAGGCTCTATCATTTGCGCCGGGAGCATCGTGACTTCAAACCCGACAATCGGCCGCTTCTTTCATTGCAATACAATATCCAGTCCTACGTTGCGCACGATTGCCTAGTCGGTGACTTCGTGACTTTTGCCCCTAGGGTTGCGTGCAACGGGAACGTGGTTGTCAAGGACCATGGTTATTCGGAACTGGCGCGGTCATCCGGGAGGGAAAGAAGGACCACCCCACGCGGATCTGCAAGGGCGCGATCGTGGGGATGGGCGCCGTTGGGACGAAGGATATTCCGGCCGGCGAAACCTGGGTGGGCAGCCCGGCCCGTCCGATGGCTCGAGCAGCCCACCGAGTAAATAACGGTGTCCGCGAAGCCGCCGGGATATCGCTTGTTCGACTGCCTTGTCGCGGCGCTAAATTATTGGCCCCGATACCCTCGGCCGCCTCGTCCCAGGCCGCCGTCTCGTCCCAGTCGGCGACATAGCGTTCGGCGAAATCGGTGTTCACCCGCATCATCGGCTCGGAAGAATCGGTCTGGACGCCGAGTTCGAGGCCGCAGCGAGCTGGAAATCGGCGCATCGCGGCGGCGAAGCGTTCGGCGAAGCGCCTTGGGACCGACGTAGCCGCTCGGGTTCAGCTTGGCGCGGCCGCCGCCCGCCGCCGTCTCGGCCGCGAACTTCCATCGGCCTTGGCGAGCAGCGAGACGGGAATGTTGTCACGCACGTAGGATGGCGTATTGACCCGCGCGGTCTCGCCCTTCTTCCAGGTGCGGACGAGATAGGCGCAGAAGCGCGGCTCCTCGAGCGGACCGAACGGATTGGGGATGACGAACTTGGCGTAGGGAAGCCCGACCTCGCGGCAGCGGTGGCTGACGACCGCCGCGGTCAGGCCCTTCGACAGGCCGTAAGGGCTAAGGCGACCCGGCGCTTCGCCCGCGCCCTCGTCCTGTTCGAACACGCTGCCGGTCAGCACGACGCCCTTCAGGCCGCCCTTGCCGAGGACGTCCAGAACGGCGCGAAGATTGGCGGTGTTTTCCGCGATCGCGCCGGCAATGTCGAAATCGGGGCTGCGGTAATCGCGAACCGGCGCGGCGTGATGCGAGGAGGTCGAAGCCGCCCGATTTCGCGAGATCGAGAAACGGCTCCGAGCCGAACGGCGCGGCGTCGACGATCTCCGCGACGGCTTCAGCCACAACTCGCTCGGCCCGCGTCCCATCGGCGTAGCGGCCGCGGGGGCGCGCAACGGCGCGACCACTTGCGCGCCGCCGCGCGCAGCGCATGGACAGCCGTAGCCCGTAAACGAGCTCGCGCCCGTCATGAGGACCTTCATGTGAGGCCCCGCATGGCCTCACACCGTGGAACCCGGGATCGAGGTCGGGCCATTTGCCGTCCTTCTCCACATTTCCGCTGGTTTTACGGGCCATTCAATGCCGACGGCCGGATCGTTCCAGCGCAGCCCCACGTCGGCGTCGGGCGCATAAAAGGCGCTGTCGAGATAGAGCGCCTCGCATTGGCGGTAAGCGTCACGAGCCGTGCCCGAAGCCGCGCG
>CAWANA010000030.1:0-15171 GCA_963783275.1 uncultured Alphaproteobacteria bacterium
GATTTCAATAAGACTCAAACAGCGCGATGTTTTGAGTTTTACTCAATCCACTCGGATCAGCATCTTGCCGAAATTCTGCCCATGCAGGAGATCGACCAGCGCCTGCGGCGCGTTCTCCAGGCCTTCGCGGATCGTCTCCCGCCACTTGAGGCGGCCGGCCGCGACATGGCCGGCGAGCTCGGCGATCGCCTGCGGCCAGAGGCCCATGTGGTCCGAGACGATGAAGCCCTCGATCTTGATGCGCTGGCCGTGAAAATGCGTCAGGTCGGGCAGCGCGGTCGGCGCGCCTTCATAAGAGGCGATCAGCCCGCAGATCGCGACCCGGGCGAAGTCGTTGAGCCGACGCAGCGCCTGCTGGAAGGGCTCGCCGCCGACATTCTCGAACAGGCCGTCGACGCCGTTCGGGACCGCGGCCTTGAAGTCCTCGGCGAAGCTTTGCGACTTGTGGTCGACACAGACGGCGTAGCCGAGCTCTTCGACCGCATAGGCGCATTTGTCGGGGCCGCCGGCGATCCCGACGGCGCGGGCGCCCGCGGCACGAGCGAGCTGGCCGACGACCGAGCCCACCGCGCCGGTGGCGGCCGAGACGACCACCGTCTCGCCCGCCTTGGGCGCGATGATCCTGTTGAGGCCGTACCAGGCGGTGACGCCCGGCATGCCGACCGGGCCGAGATAGGCCTGGATCGGAATTTTTTTTGCGTCGATCGACGCGCAGACCGCGGCCATCGGTCAGCGAATAGCGCTGCCAGCCTGGCGCGCCGGCAACGGCGTCCCCCGGCTTGAAGCTTGGGTTGTTGGAGGCCTCGACGATCCCGACCGCTTCGCCTGGCATGACCGCGCCGACCTCCTGCGGCTTCGGGTAGGACCTTTGACGTCGTTCAGTATGCCGCGCATATAGGGGTCGAGCGACAGAAAAGCGTGCCGCACCAGCACCTGACCGGGACCGGGCGTCGGCGCGGGCGTCTCGACGATGCGGAAGTTCGCGGGCGAGACCTTGTCGGTCGGGCGATGGTCGAGCAGAACCTGAAGGTTGCTGGGCAAGGGGCGTCTCCTGATGAGCCGGCCCACATGGGCCGGCGGGGGCGGGACCCTAATCATTCGGCGGGCGAACGGCAACGACGCTTCGACGATTGTCAGTCGTCCGCCCGCGGACCCGATGCGGCGCGTGCGAGCGGCCGGGACAGGAAGTTCAACAGGTAGGCGTAGAGCGCGCTCGCCGGGGAGAAGAAACTGACGCCGATCACCGCCAGCGACGAAAGGATGTCGACGGCCATGGCGATGCGCAGCGCCGCGACGAAGGGACGTCCTCCACGCTCGGCGCGTAATGGATGAGCGCATAGCCGAGAAGGCCCATCAGCGCCATGTTGCCGGCGTAGAACCAGATCGCCGGAGCGAAGTCGATGTATCGGCTGACCGCGATGGTGGTGAACGGCACGCAGGTGACGAAAAATAGATAGAGCAGCCACCAGCGGCCGTAGCCTATGGGGTAGTCCCGATCGCCGCTTCGATATTGAAGCAGCGTGAGCCAGCGCTTGCCGAGCACCCAGAAGCTCAAGGCGTAAGGGAAGAATTTCGGCCACAGGGCAGCGGCGCCGGCGAGGAATTCGGCTGACGACTTCGGCTGGAAATCGTCCGGGAAACGAACGTCGAGCGCGAGCAGGGTCATGGCGACGCTGAAGACGCCGTCGCCGAGCGCCTGGATGCGGTCTTTCGGATAGGCGTTCATTTGCGAAGGCTCCAAGTCGTGACGCCGATCTCCCGCGTCGGTCCCTTCAGGATTGCGCCCATTCGCGCGCCCGCGCGCCCCTCAGCGTCGCCAGATTCGCCAGCCCCCGCTCGTCGAGCGCGCGCAAAAGCCCCTCGAGGATCTCGGCGACGACGCCGACGCCCTTCAGCGCGAGCGCCGTATAGAGCTGGACAAGGTCCGCGCCGGCTTCGATCTTGGCGAGCGCGGTCCGAGCGTCCTCGACGCCGCCGCAGCCGATCAGCGCGACGGCGCCGCCGAGCGCAAGATAAGCGCGCGCGAGCAGACGCGTCGACGGCTGCGAACAGCGGCCGCCCGGAGAGCCCGCCCGCCTCTCCGCGGTGAGGCGAGCGCAGCGTCTGCGGTCGGGCGATCGTGGTGTTGGAGACGATCAGGCCGTCGATTCTTCGCGAGAGCGCGATGGCGACGATGTCGTCGAGGGCGCGGTCGTCGAGGTCGGGCGCGATCTTGACCATGAGCGGCCGGCGCGGCGCGCTTTCGTCGCGCGCCTCGACCACCCGCGCCACCAGCGCGTCGAGCGCCTCTCTGCGCTGAAGATCGCGCAAGCCCGGGGTGTTGGGCGACGAGACGTTGATCGTCAGATAGTCCGCGACGGCTGCGAAGGTTTTGACGCCGAGCGCGTAGTCGGCGATCCGGTCGGCCGCGTCCTTGTTGGCCCCGACGTTGACGCCGATAAGGCCCGCGGGCCGGCGGGCGAGACGCGCCCGCGCCCGGTCGTAGCCCTCGTTGTTGAAGCCGAAGCGATTGATGACCGCGCCGTCCTCTCTCAGCCGGAAGAGGCGCGGGCGGGCGTTGCCGGGTTGAGGGCGCGGCGTCAGCGTGCCGACCTCGACGAAGCCGAAGCCGAGCCGCAGCATCGCTTCCGGAACCTCGGCGTTCTTGTCGAAGCCTGCGGCAAGACCGATCGGGTTCGGGAACGACAAGCCGAGGGCCGAGACCGCGAGGCGCGGATCGGGCCGCTTGGCCGGCAGGGGCGAGGCGATCTTCAGGCCGAGGATCGCGGCGCGGTGCGCGGTTTCGGGCGGCAGGCGCTTGACCAAGGGCTCGAAAAGGTCGGCCGCCCTCACCTGCTCAGGTCCCCGAAATCATGGCGGCCGTCCGGGCCGAGCGGCAGCGGACGCGACCACACGACGGCGCTGATCGGCAGGGGACCGTAAAGATGGGGAAAGAGCGCGCCGCCGCGGGAAGGCTCCCAGCGGAGCGCCGGCCCGAGCGCGTCGCCGTCGATCGCCGCCAGCGTCAGGTCGTCGCGTCCGGCGAACCATTTGGCCGCCGTCTCCGGCGCCTGGGCGGCGGTCGAGAAATGGATGTAGCCGTCGGCGCGATCGACCTCGGCGCCCTCGAAGACGCCGGCGCGTTCGGCTGCGCGCCACGCGTCCGTCGCGACGATCTTGAACACGAGGGTCACGCGCGCGCCATCGGCGCCAGCGACTTCAATCCTGAAGCATGCGCTTCAAGAGCTCGATCTCCTCGCGCAGCGCGCTGTCGGTCTGCGCCAGCGCCTCGATCTTGCGCACCGCGTGCAGCACGGTGGTGTGATCGCGTCCTCCGAACCGCCGGCCGATTTCCGGCAGCGACCGCATGGTCAGCGTCTTGGCGAGAAACATCGCGACCTGGCGGGGCTTTACCACCACCGCGGTGCGGCGCGACGACAGGATGTCGGCGCGCGACACGCTGTAATGCGTGGCGACGAGCTTCTGAATGTCCTCGATCTTGACGCGCTTGGGCTCGTGGGCGCGGATCAGATCGCGAATCGCGACCTCCGCCGCCTCGACCGTCAGCGGCGCGCCGGTCAGCGTCGCATGCGCGAGCAGCCGGTTGACGGCGCCCTCGAGATCGCGCCCGTTGGAGCGGATCGAGCGCGCGACGAACGTGAGCACCGCCGGCGACAGTTCGAAGCTCGGCTGGACGGCGCGCGCCGTAGCGATGCGGGCCTCGAGAATCTTGCACGCGCAGCGGCTCGTCGAGGGCGCCGATTTCGACGCACAGGCCGACGCCGAGGCGCGAACGCACGCGCTCGTCCAGCGCCTCGAGGTCGTTGGGCGGCCGGTCGGCCGCGACGATGACCTCCCGCCCGGCGTCGAGCAGCGCATTCAGCGCATGTCCGAATTCCGCCTGGATGGTCTTGCCCTGCAGGAACTGCGCATCGTCGAAAATCAGGAGATCGATCGCTCTCAGACGCTCCTTGAAGGCGATCGAGGTCTGCGCCTGAAGGGCGGCGACGAAGCCGTACATGAACTTCTCGGCCGTCAGATAGATCGCCGAGCGGCCTTGGGCGGCCGCTGTGTGCGCAACCGCCTGCAAAAGGTGGGTCTTGCCGAGGCCGACCGCCGAATGGATGAACAGCGGGCAGAACGACGAGGCGGGGCCGCCGAGGCTCTCGGCGAGGCGTTTGGCGGCCGTGTAAGCGAGCTGATTGGAGCGCCCGACCTGGAAGGTCGAGAAGGTCAGCCGGCGATCGAGCGGCGAGCCGACGAGCGCGTCCGCCGAGGCGGACGGCGCGGAATGGGCCGTTGCGCGGCGAGGGCCAGGCGTCGTCCGCCCTTCGGCGCCGGGAGCAAGCGCCACGGGCCGGGCCGCCGCCGGCATCGGACAGATCGCCGCTCCGGAAGGCTGGGAATCCGGACGAACCGACGACCGGACCACGACCAGGATGCGGGCGAGCGCTCCGAATTCGGAGGCGAGCGCGGCCGTGATCGGACCCTGGTAATGCGTGTCGATCCAGCTCTTGAGGAAGCGCGTCGGCACGGAGAGGCGCGCCTGGCCGCCGGCGACGGACTCGAGCTCGATCCGTCCGAACCAGCTGTTGAAAATGTCGTCGCCGAGCTCGGCGCGCAGCCGCTCGCTGCAACGCCGCCAGGACTGCGCCGAGCAGCGGGCCTCCGACGGCGTTGGCCTCGGAGGAAACGGCGAGGGTTTCATGACGAAGGCCCATGGACGGAACTCGAGCGCAGGAAAGGGAAGGGATCGTCGGCGGAGCGCTTGTCTTTCAAAGCGGCGTATGACGGCTAGGTCTGGACGCCAGGGAAGATTTCCCGCCTTCCAGCCGCCCACGACGTTCCGGTGACGCCAGGGATCCAGCGGGCCCTCGAAACCGTCCGAGATATTGAGGCATCGAGCCCAGCCCGCCTGGGTCATGGCGGCCGCCGCGTGTCGCGAGCGGGCGCCGGACCGGCAAAGGAAAAGCAGCGGGCGCGTCCCGCTCGGCGCCGGCGGCCTCGAGGCAGGGTCGTGAGGCGCGCCGCAAAGTCCGGGTCGACCTGCATGGTCGGGAAACTCTGCCACTCTAGAAAAAGCGGCGTTTTGCCGAGGGCCGAGAGATCGGGAACGCCGACATAGCCCCATTCCGCCTGGGTCCGGACATCGATCAGGACGGAAGTTTCATCGCTGGAGAGGACGCGATAGGCCTCGGCCGCGAGCACATCTCCAGCGTAACCGGCGGCGTTTTCACTAGACATGAGTTCTCCCTCCGCAGCCCGCACTGCGGAAATGTTATACTTTGTGGAAGCTATTGAGGATGCGCGGTCGAGCGCGCTCAGCACAAAACGAAACTTCAAGCCCATAAGTCGACGCCCCACTGTTCGCTCACAGGATCATTTATTATTGATCGTCTTATTCCTACCTTACTTAGAATACGTAGACATGGCGGTTTCTACTCATTCATTGCTTGGGTCGGTCAAGACTATGGCACGGGCGACGCAGCGAGGCAACCAGCTTCCCTCGCACCCCGAGCGTCGCGCCCCGCGCCGCGCTGACCACAAATTTTAACCATTATTCAACTGTATAATTGCAAACGCTTGATTCGAGGCCAAAGATCAAATCCGTCGTCCGATTGAGGCGCGCCGCGCCCGCGTACAAGCCGCCGCGCCTGAATTTCCGCGCCGCTTTCCGAAATCGACCGCGATCGCGCCCGGTTCGCTTCTTGATCCGGCAACCCGTTGAGAATTTTGACATTTTTATGTTCGCTCAGCGGGTTGCACGATCGTCGTCGGCGCGTTGCAAAACTGACATGTTTCGATCTCGGCGACGACCCCGTGACCGTTTTCAGGCCCTTCCGACGGCTTCCCTCGCCCCTTGGGCCGCAGAGTTATCCACAGCTATGACGCCAAAAAAAGCGGGCAGCGCCAAGAGATAGGCGACTGCGGCGATTTCGATCACGGCGCCGAGGCCGAAGTTGGTCGCAATCACCGGCGCCGCCGCCGCGCCGATCACCGAGAAGCAGCCGTTCACGCCCCAGGCCCAGATGAAAAGGTGATCCTTTCCGAGCCGCCCGAGCGTCGTCATCGCGGTCGACATCGGAAAGCCCATGAAGAACGCCGGCGGCGCGATCAGGAGGAAGCAGAACACCAGCCGCTCGCCGTAAGGCAGCGCGGCGATGTGGTCGAGCGCCAGGTTCACGAACAGCGCATAGCCGAGCAGCAGCCCGCCGATGATCAGGAACAGCGCCGGCATCACCGCGCGCGCGTAGGGCAGGATGCGCTCCGAGACCAGCGCGCCAAGGCCGGAGAACACCAGCATGCCGGTGATCAGGACCGAGGCGGAGATCGTCGGGTTGCCGAGCGCCATCACGAAATGCGCGATCAGCCCGACCTCCACCATGATGTAGCCGGCCCCAAGGCAGGCGAAATAGAGCACCGTCAGCGCCTTGCCGCGCGAGCGCGAGAAGATCGTCCGCCACCCCCAGATGACCGGAATGGCCAGGAGAACCGTCGCGGTCAGGCAGGCGACCCCGAGCGTCGCCCAGATCAGAAGATAGCCCCACTCGTCCTGCAGGAGTTCGAGCCGGTCGGTGACCCGCAAGAGGTCGCCGGTCTTCACGTAGGCCGCGAAATAGGGCGCGTCGTTGGTGAGCGCGCGGGTGTTGAACACGTAGCGCTGCGCGACGTCCGGCCAGCCGCCGGCGATCAGCGCGTGCCAGGCCAGACGCCCCATCACGGTCGCGGGCAGGACGCTGTCGTCGGCTTTGCCGGATGGCGGCGCGCTATCGTCGGAGGCGCCGTCCGAAGGCGCCGCGGCGTTGTCTCCCGGGGCCGGCGGACCGCCGGCGGCGCCGGCGAAAATCTGCTGGACATATCCGTCGAGGGTCGCGTCGGTCTGGGACCCGTCGAACGGGAAGCCCGGGGAGTAGATCTCGTCGAACGACATCGCCCGCGTGTGGTCGCGCAGCTTCGCGATCTCCTCGGGCGTGAAGCCGCCGTTCTTGTAGAGGACCGTCGCGGTCGACAGGTAGGAGGAGACGACGAAGAACGAATTGGCGAGACGGGCCGGATCGACCTCGCGCCCCGCCGCCGCCATCGTGGCGTAGAGCTTGAGCACCGATTTCGGCGGCTCTTCCTTGTTCCAAAGCGTCACCGACAAGACGCCGCCCGGCGCCAGCGCGCGCATGTAGCTCGCCATCGCCTCCTTCGTGTAGGGAAACTTCTCCACGATGGCGAAGCCGCCGGGGTTGGAGAGACCGACCGAGTTGGCGAGGCTGAGGTCGATGACGTCGAACCGCTCGTCGGTGGCCGCCAGGAAGTGGCGGCCCTCGTAGGGAATCACGCGCACCTTGGACAGGATGTCGCCGGTGAAGTCGCGAATGGCCGGGCTCCTGAACGCTTGGAGCACGGCCTGGTTGCCTTCGGCGACGGTGACGTCCTTCGCGCCGGAATGCAGCGCGACCTCGGTCGAGATGCCCCCGCCGAACTGGGTGATGAAGGTCTTCGGCGCCGACTTGATGACGTAAGGATAGACCATCGGCAGGAAGCGGAAGTAGGCGGTCTCCTTGTCGGTGAGATCGCGCATGATCCCGATCGGGCCCGTCGCTATCGATGTACATTCCGAGATAGGCGTTGACCGGCATGGTCGGCAGGGTGAAGCCGGCGTTGTCGGAGAGTCCGGGCGCGAAATGCAGATAGGAGCTGGAATAGACCTCCAGATAGCCGAAGGGCGACGCGCTCTCGTAGACTTTTTTCGCGTCGGGGAATTTCCGCGCGTAGGAGACGCCCTTGTAGTCGTTGACCGCCAGCGTCTTGAGACCGAAGGCGGGCGCGAGGACGAAATGGCCGCCGAACGCCAGCACGCCGGCGATGGCGTAGGGAACGAGCGCCTTGACGCCCTCCGGGGCCGAGCGCCCAGGCGAGGCAGGCCGCAAGCCACAGGAGGAGCGGCGCGGCGATCAGGTTGGCGGGAACGAAGACGTACATCGCCAGGAGGAAGACGAGCCCGCAGAGCCCGGCGCCGGCGAGGTCGGCGAAATAGACCCGCCCGAACGTCCGGTTGCTCTTGAGAAAGACCGTTCCGAGGAACACCGCGCCCGCGAGGAACGGCATCAACTCGGCCAGGAACATCTGCAGAAGCTTCCACTTCTGGGTCGGGTCGGAGACGAGGAAGATGGCGTTGAAGCCGAGCCGCTGGACGTAGAGGTTGGCTGCGACCGCGAGCGGACCAAAGAGGCCGAGGGAGACGCTGGCCGCGCCGCGCCAGTTCCGCGCGAACCAGTCCTTGGCGATCGTCATCACCGCGCTCGTCAGGCCGAAGCCCAGCATGGCGAGGCTGACCACCAGCGAACCGAAATGCGCCCAGCTGCTGACCGAGAAGACGCGCATGATGTCGATCTGCAGCGCGATCACCGCGCCGGCGCCGAGGCCGACGGCGATATAGAGCCCGATCCGCTCGCGCCCCGTCAGGACCGCGTCGTCGGAGGGATGCTCAAAAACGGTCGCATCCGCGGCAATGGGGCTGGCGTCGTTCATGAAGTCCTCGCCGGACGGCCGTCATAAAGGCAAAACGGCGCCCCTTTCGTTCGGAGCGCCGCATCGGAAGGGACGGGAAAGCGTCCGTCAATTGTTGTGCGTGCCGACGATCTGGTCGCCTTCGAGCTTGGTGAACGGCACGAACGGCACGATCCGGCCGCCGTAGATGTCGGAGCGGGCGACCGTCATCTGGCCGTCCGGCGCCTGGGTCTTGACGACCTTGAGCACGCGCTGCGCGCCGGGCGGCCCCACCGGAATGACCATGATCCCGCCGGGCTTGAGCTGCTGCAGGAGCGGCGGCGGCACGTGGTCGATGCCGCAGGTGACGATGATCTTGTCGAACGGGCCGGCCTCTTCCCAGCCGTAGTAGCCGTCGGCGGCCTTGGACGTGATCGCGCCGAACTCGTTGTAGCCGTCCTTGATCAGTCCGTCGTAGATGCCGCGGGTCCGGTCGGCGAGGGGCTTGATGATCTCGATCGTCCAGACCTTGTCGGTCAGGTGCGAGAGGTAGGCCGACTGGTAGCCCGAGCCGGTGCCGATCTCGAGCACCTTCTCACCCTGCTTCGGATCGATGTTGGAGGTCATGCGGCCGACGATGTGAGGTCCCGAAATCGTCACGCCGTAGCCAATGTCGAGGAAGGCATGCTCGTAGGCGCGGCCGAGGTTCTGCTGCAGCACGAATTTTTCGCGCGGCGTCAGCAGGAACGCGCGCTTGTGGCGGTCGTTCAGCAAATCCTCGTTTCGGACCATCGCCTGGAACCGGTCGAACCGCTCGCCGAGGAACTTGGGGTCCTCTCCGCGCTGGGCGACGCCCCAGGCGATGAACTTCTCGCGGTTGTCCATCGGCGGATTGAGGTCGAGCGAATAGGGCGTCGGCACATTGGCCAGCGCCAGCCGCGACCCGAAGGCCGCGCCCAACAGGCCGCCGGCCGCGCCGACAAGAAAATCACGTCTCCGCACCAATCGTCTCCTCGATGAAACCGGGTCGCCGGCCTGATAGCGCAAGCCGGCGAAAAAGGCGACCGGCAAAAACGCGGCGAATCAGGCGTTTCGCCGCTCCGCGCGCTTCAGGCGTCCCGTGGCTGACGAAAGTGGCGTCGGCGTGACGGCAGCCGTTCGGACGTTCAGCGGCCGGCCGGATTGCGGGCCCATTCCTTGAGCGAGCGCGGTGGTAACCGGCGCGTAGGCGAGCGCCTCGCCCGCGGCGCGGCGGGCGTGAGCGACATGGACCGGCGCCTCGCCCGCGACATGGATGACAGCGCCCTCGGACTGCACCAGGCCGAACAGCAGCGCGGCGTGTTGCGGCGAAAGCCTTATGCATCCGTGCGACGCCGGACTGCCGAGCGCGCCGACCGCTTCGGTGCCATGGATCGCATATTGGCCGTAGAAGAAGATCGCGTGCGGCATCGGCGCGTTGTTGTATTTGGCCGAATGCACCATCGTGTACATCGCGCGAGGCCGGAATACGCCGCGCGGCGTCAGATGGCCCTCGCGCCCGGACGAGATGGGCCACGCGTAGTTCGCGCCGGCGCTCGAATGGACGTGCATCATCTGCGCGCCAAGGTCGACGTCCACGGTTACGACGGCGAGCGCCCGGCCCTGAAGGGCGCAAAGAAGGCCGAGGGCCAGCAAGAGCTTGAGAACGAAACGCATGACGGCCGCTCCCCAAAAAAGGCGCGCCGAGCTGGACCCTGCGACGGGCCTCTCGCGCGCAAAAAAAACTCGCCGCTCGCTCCCGTGTGTCCCCGGAGAGCGAGGCGGATTCAATTCATGGCGCAATTCGGGCAATGGCGCAATTGTGGTCCTGGATGTCCTCGGCGTGGCCGCCGCCCTCGAGCGAAAAGACGTCGGCGAGAAGGACGAACCCCGGCTTGCCGTCGAATTCGAGCGCCGACGACGCCGAGGCTCATCGCGCCCATGTGCGCCTTGGCGTCCGGCAGGCCGTCGGCGAGCAGGCGGAGCAGCGGCTCCTGCCCGAAAAGGTCGTCCGAAACGAGCCGGCGCGCGAAATATTTGCGGCCGTCGAGCGCGACGGTCATCGGCCGCCATTGGTCGTCGAGCGAAGGGGCGTAGTCCGCAAGCGCCTTCATGACGTCGGCGCGGACGCAATCGACGTGGACGTGCATCTGCTCCTGACTGCGGGCGTACTGCGAATTGATCGCCAGCGCGACGGCCTCGCGCGGCAGCGCCCGGCCGCCGAGCCGCGCCTCGACCAGGGTCTTCGCCTTCCAGCCGTCGGCGAACACCGGCGGCGCGTCGGGCTGCGAGCATCTGGGGATCTTCGATCCCCGCGATCTTCCGGGTCGGGATGGCGAGCATCTGCGCGACGCCGACGAGGTCCTTGAGGATCGCGACGTCTTGGGACGCGCTCCCGTTGCACGTCGATCGCCTCGCACGGCTTCGGGCCTTCGCCGCATCGTAATGAGGAACGCAGCCGTCGTGGACGATCCGCCAGAGCGCGTTGGGGTCGGCGTGGGCGGCCATCGGGGCGGCAAGAACGAGACAAGGCAGACAAATGAGACTGGCGCCGCGACGCAACGCCCATGTGCTCGGCGCCTGACCACAGGCTATGGGGCGAGCTCCAGTCTTCAAGGGTAAGCCCCGGAATGTCGGAGAAATCGGAAGCGTTCGCTGTGACAAGCGTGCAGCCGGACGCCAGCGCATGCGCGCCGATAAGCCGATCGAAGTCCTGGCGACGCGCCCAGCCAATCTGGGCCAGGATTTGGCCGTAAGTCTCGGCCGCGGCGGCGTCGAACGGGAGGACCGGAATGGTCTGCAGAAATATCTTAAGCCGGGCCTGTCTCAGCGCGGAATCGGGCCCGGGTCGATAAAGCCCACGCTGCAATTCCGCAAGACTGAGCGCCGAGAGAAACACGACGCCATCATGCTCTGCGAGGCGGACGAGGACCGGCTCGAAATCCATCACGGGCGTGAATCGCGATGTTCGTGTCGATCAGATACTTCACGCTCAGTCCCAGCCGCGGTCGGGCATTTCGATCGGCTCGTAGCGCTCGATCTCGGAAGGCTTTGGCATGGCGCGCAAGGCGGCCACCATTTCCTTCAGATTCTGGCGCGCGGGCGCGATAACGAGAATGTCGCCGTATCGCTCGATGGAAAGCTCGGCGGTCGCGTCGTCATACGCGATTTCCGCCGGCACGCGGATCGCCTGACTGTTTCCTGATCTGAACGCGCGTGTGAGAGGCATCCTCACGCTCCCTGGGGCTCACTGCCGCAAAGGTAGGAGCGAAGCCTGCCATCGTCAATCCCTGTATATACGTCTGCCGATTAGCCTCCTCACACGTGGATCGCCCGCTTTTCGACCGCCATGGCCGCCTCCTTGACCGCCTCCGACATCGTCGGATGGGCGTGGCAGGTGCGCGCGAGGTCCTCGGACGAACCGCCGAACTCCATGAGGACGCAGGCCTCGTGGATCATCTCGCCCGCGCCGAAGCCGACGATATGGGCGCCGAGCACCCGGTCGGTCGCCGCGTCGGCGAGGATTTTCACGAACCCATCGGTGTGGCGCATGGCGCGCGCCCGGCCGTTGGCGGTGAACGGGAACTTGCCGACCTTGTAGGCGACGGCCTTCGGCCTTGAGCTCCTCCTCGGTCTTGCCGACCGAGGCGATCTCGGGGCTCGTGTAGACCACGCCCGGGATGACGTCGTAGTTCACGTGACCCGCCTGACCGGCGAGAATTTCGGCGAGCGCGACGCCTTCGTCCTCCGCCTTGTGCGCGAGCATCGGGCCGCGGATCACGTCGCCGATGGCGTAGACGCCGGGCACGTTGGTGGCGAAGTGCGAATCGACCACGACCATGCCCCGGTCCATCGCCACGCCCTGCGCCTCGAGGCCGAGGTTCTGGGTGTAAGGGCGGCCGCCCGATCGCCACCAGCACCACGTCGGCGTCGAGGACCTTCGCCTCGCCCCCCGCGGCCGGCTCGATCGTCGCTTTGACGCCGGCGCCGGCCTTCTCGACCTTGGTCACCTTGTGGGCGAGATGGAAGACAAAGCCCTGCTTCTCGAGCAGGCGCTGGAATTGTTTGGCGACCTCGCCGTCCATGCCCGGCAGGATCCGGTCGAGGAACTCGACCACCGTCACTTCGGTCCCGAGCCGGCGCCACACCGAGCCGAGTTCGAGCCCGATCACGCCCGCGCCGACCACGATCAGCTTCTTCGGGACCTTGGGAAGGCTCAAGGCGCCGGTCGAGGAAACCACGGTCTTCTCGTCGATCTCGACGCCGGGGAGCTTTGCGACGTCCGAGCCGGTGGCGATGACGATCGCCTTGGTTTCGAGAATGGTCTCGGCGCCGTCCTCGCCCTTGACCGCGACCTTGCCCGGCGAGCGAATGGCGCCTTCGCCGAAAACGGCGTCGATCTTGTTCTTCTTGAAGAGGTAGGCGACGCCGTTGACGTTGGCGGCGACCGTGTCGTCCTTGTGCTTCATCAGCGCGGCGTGGTCGAGCTTCGGCGCGCCGACCACGACGCCGAGCGGCGCGAGGCCATGGGCCGTCTCCTCGAACATATCGGAGGCGTAAAGCAGCGCCTTCGACGGGATGCAGCCGATGTTGAGGCAGGTGCCCCCGAGCGTCTTGCGCTTTTCGACCACGGCGACCTTCAGGCCGAGCTGGGCCGCGCGGATGGCGCAGACGTAACCGCCGGGCCCCGCGCCGATGACGACAAGATCATAAGACATAGCATTCGACTTTCTTTAAGGTTCCCAAGGACCGCGCGGTGGAAGGAGCGTTTCTGCAGGCGCCCATGCGTATCGGCGGCGAACCCTCACGATCCCCTGCGCCTGGCGAAAAGGATCGTCGCGAGGAGGCCAGGACTTGATCGCGATCGCCCGGGCTCAGAGCGCCAGCCTCACCAGCATCGCGACCAGCGCGAGGAAGGAGATCGTCCAGACTGCGCTGCGGACATAAGGAACGCCGGCGAGGTAGAGCGGCACATAGACGATCCGGGCTGCGATCCAGAGCGTCGGCCAGATCCCGGCAGGGTGGTTGGTCGCCAGGAAGGCGAGGTCGAGCGCCGCGAAGGCCGGAAAGCTCTCCATGTAGTTGCGGAACGCCCGCGCCGCGCGGCCGCCGATCACGGTCAGCGGCGGTTCCGGCTCGTCCCGCGCGCTTGCGTTCCAGGACAGCGGAACCCCCGAGAGCCCCGCCTGCAAGAGCAGGTGAACGAGCCACAGCAGAACGGCGAGTTCCAGACACGCGATTTCGCTCATTCTTTTCCCCTCGTTTTCAGGCCGGCGGCGACACTCGCGTCACCGAAAAGTTCCGTGGCGACGGCGTTTATCCGTCCTCCGCTGCTTTCGCGTTGTCGATACCTTGGCGGACGCCCCGTCTCAACTCGCGAGCTGGAGAATTGCGGCCTGACGCTCGGCTCGGCGCCGCAACGAGTCGGACCCGAAGTCAATTTCGTCGCCCTTGTCGTCGAGCCAATAGATGGAGTGTCCGAATTCAGAGGGCTTCACGCCGTCGAATCGGTTGGGCGAGCGCCTTAGACACTCGAATATCTTCCCTTCCGAAATGGCAGGCCGCAGATCGACTATGGCCTCGTACCCGTCCAGCCAAGCGATCTTGACCACGCCGTAGAGGACGGCCTCCACCGACCGCCCGTGTGTCGCGAAAGCCAGAATCTTCAAGATCCCTCTCACAAATCCAGCACCAGCCGCGCGGGGTCCTCGAGCGCCTCCTTGACCCGCACCAAAAAGGTCACCGCCTCCTTGCCGTCGACAACGCGATGATCGTAGCTCAGCGCCAGATACATCATCGGGCGGATCTCGATCTTGCCGGCGACCGCGATCGGGCGCTCCTGGATCTTGTGCATGCCGAGGATGCCCGACTGCGGCGCGTTGAGGATCGGCGTCGACATCAGCGAGCCGTAGATGCCGCCGTTGGTGATGGTGAAGGTGCCGCCCTGCAGATCCTCGAGCTTGAGCTGGCCGTCGCGGGCGCGTTTGCCGAGGTCGGCGATCGCCTTCTCGATGCCGGCGACCGAGAGCTGGTCGCAGTCGCGCACCACCGGCACGATCAGGCCCTTGTCGGTGCCGACCGCGATGCCGAGGTGGTAGTAGTTCTTGTAGACGAGGTCCGCGCCGTCGATCTCGGCGTTGACCGCCGGAATCTCCTTCAGCGCCTGGACGCAGGCCTTCACGAAGAAGCCCATGAAGCCGAGCTTGGCGCCGTGCTTCTTCTCGAAGGCGTCCTTGTAGCGGGCGCGCATCGCCATGACCTCGGTCATGTCGACCTCGTTGAAGGTGGTCAGCATCGCCGCGGTGTTCTGGGCGTCCTTGAGCCGGCGGGCGATCGTCTGGCGCAATTTCGTCATGCGCACGCGCTCCTCGCGCGCGCTGTCGTCGGGAGCGGCGCCGCGCGCGGCCGGGACGGGGACGGGCGCCGGCGCCGGCGGCGGGGCGATGACGGGCGCGGGCGCAGGCGCGTATGGGGTCGCCGTGGCGGCGGCGAGAACGTCGCCCTTGAGAACCTGGCCGCGCTTGCCGCTGCCGGCGACCGCGGAAAGGTCGATGCGCTGCTCGGCGGCGATCTTGGCCGCCGAAGGCGCGGGCGGCATGGCGGATGCGGGCGCGGCCTTCGGCGCCGCGGCCGGGGCGGGCGCCGAGGCCGCGCCGCCGCGGCGCCGCCGGCGAGCTGGCCGAGCAGCGCGCCGAT
>CAWANA010000031.1:0-85413 GCA_963783275.1 uncultured Alphaproteobacteria bacterium
CTGCCAAGCCTCTAGTCCACAAACAAATAGTGTATTTTGCGCCCGGGCGAAGGGTCCCGATCACTCCAGGTTGGTATGCCGCGCCCGCATGGTTTCCGCGGTCTCGTTGAAGCGCGGTCGAAGTTTCAGGATCGCGAGCTCGAACGCGATCATTTGCGCGGTCTCGAACAGCGAGCCCATCGGCAGCACGGACGCCGCGCCCCCGCGGTCGTCGGCCATGGTCTGGGCGGGGATCACGGTCACGACGTCGACCCGATTGGCGAGCCCGCCGCCGGGCTGGGCCGTCACCAGCGCGGTCCTCGCGCCAGCGGCGCGCGCGATGCCGACCAGCGTCGCGGCGGTCGGAAGGTCGCCAGGGCCGGCCGAGACGACGAGGAGATCGCCCGGGCCCACCGCCGGCGCGGTCATGTCGCCCCACACCGCGACGTCGCGGCCCATGTGGAAGAGCCGCATTGCGAAGCCGCGCATCTGCAGGCCCTCGCGGCCGAGGCCGAACACGACGATGCGCTTCGCCTTGACGATGTCCTCGATCAACCCGTCGAGCGCGTCGTCCGGCATGGCGGCGAACACGCGTTCGAGATCGTTCAGGGCGCCGTTCGCCAACCCCCTCAGGCTTTCCGTCATCGTTTCCTCCCGTAAAACCGGCCGTGAAACGCTATCCGATGCGGCATTTGGCTCCCCCGGGGTCGGAAACCGCGCAATCGAATCCAAGCGGGGGGCGATTCGACGAATCGCCTCCCGCTCTAGGTCTGCATCTTCTTGACCGCCTCGAAGTCCACCTTGGCGACCTCGATCACCGCCTGGGTGCGCGAGGCCACGCCGAGTTTGCGCAGCACCTCCGACACATGCGCCTTGATCGTGGTCTCGGCGAGCTTCAGCTCGTGCGCGATCACCTTGTTCTGCCGGCCCTCGCGGACGAGCTCGAGCACAGCGAGCTGCTGCGGGGTCAGGTCGCGGAGCCGCTGGAGGATTCGGCTTTCCTCGGACGGGCGGGCTTCGACGGCGACCGAGCGCGGCAGCTCCGGCTCGTAAACGTCGCCGGCGAGCGCCTTGGCGATCGCCTCGGCGAGCCGCTTCTTCGAGGTCGATTTCGGCACGTAGCCCGCGATGCCGAGCGTCAGCGCCTCGCGCACCACCGCCGGCTCCTCGTGGCCGGAAACCACGAGGATCGGAAGCTTCGGGCGCGAGGTGCGCAGCCGGATCAGGCCGGAAAAGCCGGTCGTGCCGGGCAGCGACAGGTCGATGCAGGGCGAGCTCGAAATCGTCATGGGCGTCGAGCACGTCGAGCGCGCCCTCGATCGAGGTCGCTTCATAGATGTCGGCCTCTGCGTCGACGAGCCGCAAAGCGCTGGTCAGCGCCTCGCGGAACAGCGGATGATCGTCGACGATCAGGAAACGGGCCATGGACGGACGATTGCCCAACGCCGGGGCCGGCGCAAGGTCTCCGGTCAACGATCCCGGCTCGAACGCCCGATCTCGGGCGGCGGCGGACGCGAGACGAGAAACAGGAGGGCGCTGACGATGACGAGCGCGGCGAAGGCGGGCGCGATCAGCGCCCGCGACAGAACGTCGTTCCACGCCCAGGCGCCGATGCGGCTGTCGACGAACTTTTCCGCCGCCGCGAGCCCCCTGGGCGACAGCCAGTCGAGCGCGGCGCCGGTCGAGGTCGGCGCCCAGGTTCCGTTGGCGATCCAGCGCGCGCCGTCGAGCACGGCCGCGGCGAAAGCGCCCGCCAGCGCAAGAAGTCCGATGAACCGCGCCAGGAACCGCATCGACGCCGCCGTCCTCATAATTTGGGGCAAAGACCTATCGCGCCGACCGCGGCTTTGTCCACGCCCTCCGCTTGCGCCCGCGCCGCGAAGGGTCTATGCGCGTCGCTCGCGCGAGAATGAGCCCCCGCGCGTTCCGGAGGGGTGGCCGAGCGGCTGAAGGCGCACGCCTGGAAAGTGTGTATGCGGGAAACCGTATCGCGGGTTCGAATCCCGCCCCCTCCGCCAGTTCAGAAACGGAACTGCGAACGCCGGCCGATGCCGATTTGGCGCCCGAGGCGAGGGTTTGAGCAGATCGCCTTTCGATCCGTCGAACGCACGTCCGGCGCCGAAATCCGGATCGGGCGCAGACCCTGCGCCGCTCGCATCGCCGCGCGTCGGGTTTGGCGAGGTCTTTCGCCGGCCGGCGCTGACGCCTCGTCGCGCCGATTTTTGCCGCTCCCCTCCGCTGGGGCTTTGTGCAACGCCGATCGGGAACGGCGGGAACTTTTTCCTGGCGCCCGCGCTAAACGAGCCCCCACGTCGGCGGGCGCGGCTTGCTATCCGGCATCCGCCCGATCATACGCGTCCCGCAAAAACTCCGTTTCGCGTTAGGGGCGCAGCGTTCGCATGGACACCATCGATTGTCTCGTCATCGGCGCCGGCGTCGTCGGGCTGGCGGTTGCGCGCGGGCTCGCCCGCCGGGGGCGCGAGGTGATCGTTGTCGAGGCGGAGGGCGCCATCGGCACGGGGACGAGCTCGCGCAACAGCGAGGTGATCCACGCCGGAATCTATTATCCGACCGGCCTCAAAAAGACCCGGCTCTGCGTCGAGGGCAAGGCGATGCTCTACGCCTTCTGCCGCGATTACGGCGTGCCGCACCGCCGCTGCGGCAAACTGATCGTCGCCGCGAACGAGTCGGAAACGGCGGGGCTCGCGGCGCTCGAAGCCCAGGCCCAGGCCAACGGCGTCGACGACCTCGTCTGGCTGACCGGTGAGGAGGCGCGCGCGCTCGAGCCCGCGCTCAAAGCGGAGCGCGCCCTGCTCTCGCCGTCGACCGGCATCATCGACAGCCACGCCCTCATGCTGGCGCTCAAGGGCGACGCCGAGGCGCATGGCGCGATGGTCGCGCTCGAGACGCCGGTCGTGTCCGGCCGGGCGGAACAGCGGCGGCGTGACGATCGAGACCGGCGGCGCCGAGCCGATGGGGCTCAGGGCGGCGCTGGTCGTCAACGCGGCGGGCCTGAGCGCGCAGGCGGTCGCCCGCGCGATCGAAGGCGTTCCGGCCGAGAAAATTCCGCCGCTGCATCTCGCCAAGGGCAACTATTTTTCCCTGGGCCTCCGCGCGCCGTTCTCGCGGCTCGTCTATCCGATGCCGGCGCCGGGCGGCCTCGGCGTCCACCTCACCCTCGACCTTGCGGGTCAGGCGCGGTTCGGGCCGGATGTCGAATGGGTCGAGGCGATCGGCTATGATGTCGATCCCCGCCGCGCCGAACTCGTTTTACGCGGCGATCCGGACCTATTGGCCGGGTCTGCCCGACGGCGCCCTCCAGCCGGCCTACGCCGGAATCCGCCCCAAGATCGCCCGCCCCGGCGGGTCGTCGACCGATTTTGTCATCCAGACGGAGGCCGATCACGGCGTCCCGGGGCTCGTCAACCTGTTCGGCGTGGAATCCCCCGGCCTGACGGCGTCCCTCGCGATCGCAGAGCAGATCGCCGACGGTCTTTGAGCGCCGTCTCCCCGCGCCCCAGCCGTGTCGATGAGTTCCGCCAGCGCCAGGGTGATATGGTACATGGAGCTGCCGGGGGCGGGCTCCTCGATCCAGTTCCCGTCCGTTGTGAGCTTGTCGCGCCACGCGCCCCGGGCCGGCGTCTCGAAATACCGGGTGAGCGCCGCAAAGGCTTCGGCCGCCTCCGCCCGCTCTTCCGGTTCGCCGGTGCGGCGGTAGCGTACGAGGGCCGCCTTCAGCCTTTCCGTCTGCGGCCACAGGCGCGCGGACGGATCGCGGATCGAGCCGTCGATCCGGACTTCGTTGATGATGACGCCCCGTCCGGCGTCCAGGCCGTGGCGACGCCCGAAACGCGTGAGGCCATCGGAGATCCGGGTCGCTTCGGGCAGGCCCCAAAGCGCCAGACGCTCGAACAGCCACGCCCATTCAAAACAATGGCCCGGCTCGACCACCTCTCCTTCTTCGCCTTCGAGCGGGCTGAGCGCGGCGTCGAAATATTCCAGGAGCGCCCCGGTCTCGCGATGGAGGAACGATCGGGCGCAAAGGCGGGCGATGTGCTCCGCCTTGCGCCGCCAGCGCGGACTCCCGGTCGCCTCGTAGAGCGCGACGAAGCTTTCCAGCAAATGCATATTCGGGTTCTGGCGATAGGGTGGGCAGATCGCGATGTCACCCTCGTGGTAGCCGCCGTGGGGAAGACGCCATCGGCTATCGAGGGCGTCATCGAGCGCCTCCGCGACCCCGAACAGGTCCGCGCGCTGAAGCGCGCGCCCGGCATACGCGAGGGCAAGCAGCATGAAGGCCTGATCATAGAGATCCGCACGCGCGTCCAGCACGCCGCCACGGGGATCGAAGCAATGAATATAGAGGCCATCGGGGCGCCGCCCGTTTGCGACCAGGAAGTCGATGCTCCTCCCGACCATGGGCCGCCACGCGCCGTTCCAGCCCAGCCGCCCAAGTTCGCAATAGGAGAAAACGTGTCGGGCCTGGACAAACAACCGATGGGGACACGCTTCCCGATCGCCGTGGATCGACATGCGCTCGGGAAAAAGCGGCGTCCCCCGATCCAGTTCGGCGCGCCAGCGGTGCGCGGCGGCCTCGAACAGCCATTCGTGCGCATGGGCGGCAAGGCCGTCGAGAGTCGCGGATTCGGACCTCGCCCTCTCAGCCTCGTTCATCGGATCCCGCTCTCGTTCATGGGGATGCGCCGGGCGTCCGGCGGTCGCGTTCCGGGCGCCCGATGGAATGAAGAAAGGCCAGCAGGTCCCCGCCCGGGAAGAGATAACCCGGCAGGCCGGCGGCGTCGGCCGCTTCGATGTCGCTTCCCTTGTCGCCGATCAGGAAGCTTCCCTCCCGTTTGACGGGCCAACGATCGAGGAGATCGAGAATCATGCCGGGCCTGGGTTTCCTCCAGTCGTGCGCGGCCCGATAAGCCGCGACGCTGCCGTCCGGATGGTAAGGGCAGTAGCGCCAGTCGTCGATCGAAGCGCCAACCGACGCCAGTTGCCGCGCCATCCAGCGGTGAAGAGCGACGACCTCCCCCTCCCCATAGAGCCCCTTCGCCACGCCCGCCTGATTCGTCACCACGAACACGTAATAGCCGGCGTCATTGAGCCGCTTTACCGCTTGCTTCGCGCCAGGCGTCCATTCGAACTGCTCCGGGGTGTGGACATAGCCATGGTCGGCGTTGAGGACGCCGTCGCGGTCCAGAAAGACGGCCGGTCGGCGGCGCTGGCGCGGCACGACCTCGGCCGCGAGGGTTTCCGGGACGCCGATGTCGATGAAGAAGCCCGCGTACGGGTAACCACGCAACGCCCCCGGCCCGATCAGCTTCGGCAGAATGTCGCCCTCGAGCGAACAGGGCGCGCCGGCCCCGTCAAGAGCGCGCCGGGTCAGATAGAAGACGCCGCCATTGATCAGGGCCGAAGCGAGCGGCGCCCCCCGGGGGTGGATCGCCCTCACCAGGCTTCCGTCGAGGTCGACCGCTCGATGACAGTCGGGCGAGGCGACCGCCCGCAACGCCAGCGCCGCGACGGCCTGATCGCGGCGAGCGCTCGCCCAAAGGTCGAGCCAATTGAAGTCGAACCACGTATCGCCGTTCAGGAGCAGAAATTCCTGATGCAGCTTTTCCCGCGCATGAACGAGCGCTCCTCCCGCGCCCAGCGCTGACGGCTCGATCGCGAGTTCGACCCGACAAGCGAAGCGCGCCACGATCCGGCGCTCGGTCAGGAAGGCGCCGACGGCCTCGCTTTGATGCCCGGCAAGCAGAAGGAACTCGTCGAACCCGCGCCGCCTCGCTTCGCCCAGCAAAGTCTCAAGAAACGGCTGGCCGCCCACATCGAGAAGGGGCTTCGGCGTCGTCCTTGTCTTCTCGCCAAGCCCGGTCCCCAGTCCGCCAACCAGGATCACGCATTGATTGGACAAGGGTCGTCTCCGAACGGGCGCCAGCCGCCTCCGCCCGCGTTCGAAACCTTTCGGGCCAAATCCAAGGCTCCCTTACGCAGTCGCTTAGCCCTCAGCAAGACCGAGGACCGCGCGGACCTCTAGCCTCCGATTCCGTCCATGCGGGAACCGCTCTAGCCCGCGCCCCGGCTCAATGAAGGCGTCGCCGCAACGCCGGCGCGTCGATCTTGCCGCTGTGAACGCCGGGCCCAGTCATCATTTTACGGAAGGTTCCCTGTCATGCTACGCAGCGCTGCCGGTGCGGCTTCGGGCGTGGGGACGCCGCCGCCCGTCGCGGGCACTGCGGGGATACATTGAACGTCGCTCAGACGATAAATCCGTCTTGGGTTTCCAGGTGGCGCGGCTCGAAGGTGTTCGTCCTGGGCGACGTGATGCTCGACAAGTTCGTCTACGGAAACGTCGAGCGGATCTCCCCGGAGGGGCCAATTCCGGTCCTGCAACATCAATCCGAGAAGGCGATGCTCGGAGGAGCCGCAAATGTCGCGCGAAACGTTGTGGCTCTGGGAGGCCAGGCGATCCTCGTTGGAGCGTTGGGGGACGATTCGGAGGGCGACCTGATCGCCGGTCCGCTTGTCGACAGCGACGGCATCGTCGGTCGTTTCGTCCGCGTGCACGACCATCCCACGACGACGAAGGTCCGCTACGTTTCCGGCGGCCACCAAATCATGCGTCTCGACATAGAACGCCGCTTTCATATGGGCCCCCACGAAATCGATACGATCTGCGTTTGGCTGAACGAAGCGGCAGATGAGATTTCCGCCGTCGTGCTCTCGGATTACGCCAAAGGCGTCCTGATCCCGGGGCTCGTCCGGAGGATCATTGAGACCTCGCGAGGGCGGGGCATCCCAGTCGTGGTTGACACAAAAACGCGCGATGTCGCCCGCTTTGCCGGCGCGTCCGTCATGACGCCGAACGCTTCCGAGGCGGCCGCGATCACGGGCGTTGACTGCGCAGACGACCATCACGCCGAGATCGCCGCGAAGATCTTGTACGAGCGCGCCAAGATCGAAGCGGTGGTGCTCACGCGCGGGGCGCAGGGGATGACCATCTTCAATCCGAACGACCATGAGGGGTCGGTGGCCCATATACCGGCCCATGCGCTCGAAGTCTTCGACGTCTCCGGCGCAGGCGACACCGTCGTTGCGGCGCTGGCGCTGGCGCTGTCCGTCGACGCCTCGATCAAAACTGCCGCCGGCATCGGCAATGCGGCTGCTGGGATTGCGGTCGGAAAACGCGGAACCGCAGCGGTGCGGGCGCGAGAACTCTCGACGGCGCTGGGCGGCGGCGCGGAAGGCGACCCGAAGATAGTCGATCACGATGGAGCGGAGGAGATCGTCGCCGACTGGAAAGCCCGCGGCCTGAAGGTCGGCTTCACCAATGGCTGCTTCGACCTCCTTCATCCGGGACACGTCGAACTTCTGAAGCGCTCACGCGCGGTCTGTGACAGGCTCGTCGTCGCGCTCAACACCGACGCCTCGGTCCGCCGCCTGAAGGGCGACGGGCGGCCGGTCCAGAGCGAGTATGCGCGCTCCGTCGTCATGGCGGCTCTCGACAGCGTCGATCTGGTGACGCTGTTCGACGACGACACGCCGCTGAACCTTATCCGGCTGCTGCGGCCGGATCTGCTCATCAAGGGCTCGGACTATACGATCGCGACGGTGGTCGGCGCGGATTTCGTGACCGCATACGGCGGACGGGTGATCCTGGTGCCGATCGAGCGCGGACACAGCACGACATCGATCATTGCCCGCGCGAATAGTCGAGCGTAACGGCCTCGAATAGCGCCGAACTTCCCTCGTCCTCGTTCGGTTGTTCTAAGCGCCAGATCCCCCCTGTCGTAGGCGACCGGGCTGCGGTTGCCCCTGGCCAGGGCAGGATCAGATGCGGATCGCGTATCGCGCCAGCGCTCTGGCTAATCCGGACATGCGCCATCGGTACAGCCGCTCGATCACGGGGGACAACAACCGAATGCGCCTTCGGGTCCTGCGTCTCATCGCAAACCCGATTTCTTTAACATCCGCCCACGCACGTTCCAGCATTTGGAGGTTTTGACCCCTAGACGCCTTGTCAAATTCAATGAAGGCCGGGCGCATGAAATCGGCGGGTAATGATCTCTCGCATCCAAATATTTGTAGACGGATCGTCCTCGAACGCGTCGATTTGCTTTCGGAAGTAAATCATACGAGAAACCGCCATCCGACCGCCGTAGGATGTTGAATTTCCATATATCCGCCACCGTGTTACACCCTTATTTATGAAAACACTCCGATAACTTGCAATAAACATTCTCAAAAACAGATCATCATCTTCGTATCCAGACAATCTTTCATCAAACAAGCCGACGTCAAGGATAGCATTCCGCAAAACAAGCGAAGCGCTCGGTAAAATGAACAGATCATTCTCCAGAAACTGTCGAATTGATTTCTTTGGCTGAGGAGATGGAATTTCATCCAAGATACAATAATCTAGCATCCTTCCTGAGCGGTCGACACGATCAAGATTCCCATATACCAAGGCCAGCCTTCTAATGTCTGCGCTAATAAATGGTTGCTTGAGAATTTGAATATGATCTTCATACCACGTGTCATCTTGATCAAGGAATGCAATATGAGAGCATTTTGTATACCGGATCGCCATATTTCGCGCTGACGATTGTCCCCCATTTGGCTTTTTCAACATTGTTATCGGTCCAAGCCCAAAAAGCTGATGAACCAACTCAGGTCCCTGATCTGTGGACCCGTCGTCAACAACAATTATCTCGTCGACCGGTTCGGTTTGAGAAAGGACGCTGCGAATAGCTTCTTCAATGAATTCAGCGCCGTTATAAAGAGGAATAACTGCAGCTATTGTTATCGACATAAACCACACTCTTCCAGCCTAAAACCCGCGACCACAACCGATACAGAGAACAATCGTTCGATCGCATGCTCAAGGGTGCCGTCATTCTGACCCTTCTCGTCGGCAAACCTGGCCGCGAGTTTGAGTTTGCGCAACGGCGTCAGCGCTTCGGGCCTGACCCAGAACATCGTGCCCGCAAAGAAATCAAGACGAACCGCATCCGCCGCGACTCCCATTTCGGTTGCGAGGGCGAGCACCGTCGCGCGATTCTCACCCCAGGAATTCTTGGGATCAAAGCTCTTCCCCGGCATCCGAAAGACGCCGGAACCGATCATCCCGATGGAAGGATCACGCTTCAGCAATTCTAGGACGTCTCTCGACGCATTTGGCGCAGCCAGAAGGTCAAACAACAGGCGGCGGCGCCATATGGCGCCCATATACGCCATCCGGCCGCCATCGCTCGATTTCTTGCCATGGACCTTGCAAACATAGAGATAGCGATGGAGGCGTCCCGTCTCCAGCAACACAAGAAATGGGCGCACGTCGCGGCCCCTGTTCTCGAGGACCTCAATCTCGGCAAGCGGAAAATCTCGGCGGATCGCTTCGATCAGCCCCTCACGCCCGGGAACTGTCGTCACGATAAGATCGAACGGGACGGTTACGCGCTGGAGCGCGCCTGCGATATCAGGCCAAGTGTCCTCATAATAAACGTGCGCGACGATTGCGACCTCCGGTCGCGACGGTCGAGCGACGGGCTCGCAGAGCGCCGGGCCCTCGCCAAAACCATCGAGCAATTCCGGATGCGCGGCGACAAGCTCCCCGTCAAGCGAAACGCCGATGTTGAACATATGCTGGTTGAAGGTGGTGAATCGCTTGCGCTCCGGCTTCGGGCCGTAGGAGAAGACGGAGAAATCCTCGAAACGACAGGTATTTCTTCTTCTTGAACATGAGGGCGAGCCGCAGCCTCACCCAAAGCGACGTCGCCGCATTGAGCGGCTCCACCGAAAAGTCCTCGGCGACGATGGCGAGCGGCCCGCCGGCGGTCGGGATGACGAAAGTAGCCCAGGCCGATCGCATAGGGCAGCAGCAGAGTTCTTGCTCGCCTTCGGCCCCTCGATTCTCAGTCGCGCAACATGGTCGTCCGCCCGGGCCCCTTGCGGGCGCAGCCGGTAGGCGCGTGGGCAGAACGTTTGCAATCGACTCATCGACATCCCGGCTGGCGCGCCTCCCTAGCCGGGCGAAGCCTCCCCAGCAAGACTTGGCGCAAGCACTTGGGCGCAGGACCTGGCGCGCTTGACCGGGCCGGATGCGCCGCATAGCGAGAGCACGCCGGCGATCCGGACCCGGCGAGGAAACCTGATGACCGCCGACGCGCCCAACATTCTCCTCGTCATGGCCGACCAGATGGCGCCGGCGTTCCTGCCGATCTACGGCGCATGCAGGCGCCCGAGCCCCCTTCATGCAGGATCTCGCCCGCGACGGCGTCGTGTTCGACAGCGCCTATTGCGCGAGCCCCCTCTGTTCGCCTTCGCGCGCCTCGTTGATGACCGGGCTCCTGCCGTCGCGCACCCGCGTCTACGACAACGCCGCCGAATTCGCGGCCGACATTCCGACCTTCGCCCATCATCTGCAGGCTCGGGCTACCGCACGATCCTCTCCGGCAAGATGCACTTCTGCGGACCGGATCAGTTGCACGGCTTCGAGGAGCGGCTGACCACCGACATCTATCCCGCCGATTTCGGCTGGACGCCGGACTGGGACCGTCCGAACGACCGGCCGAGCTGGTACCACAACATGAGCTCGGTCGCCGAGGCCGGCGTCTGCGTGCGCACCAACCAGCTCGACTTCGACGACGAGGTCGCCTTCGCCTCGGAGCGGGCGATCTACGACATCGCGCGAGCAAGGGACCGGCGGCCGTTCCTGCTGGTCGCCTCGTTCACCCATCCGCACGATCCGTTCGCCGTGCCGCAGCGCTACTGGGACCTCTATCGCGACGAGGACATTCCTCCTGCCCTCGCCCGCCGCCGGACGCGCTCGATCCGCATTCGCGCCGCCTGCGCCACGTCTGCGCGATGGACGCGGAGCCGGTCACGGAGGCGCAGATTCGCGCCGCGCGCCGCGCCTATTTCGGCGCGATCGCCTATGTCGACGACAACCTCGGCCGGCTGATGGCGGCGCTCAGCGCGAGCGGTCTCGCCGAGAACACGATCGTCATCCTGACCAGCGATCACGGCGAGATGCTGGGCGAGCGCGGGCTCTGGTACAAGATGAGCTTCTTCGAGGGCGCCTGCCGCGTGCCGCTCGTCGTGGCGTCCCCCGGCCGCTTCGCGCCGCGCCGGGTCGGCGCCAGCGTGTCCTTGCTCGACCTCCTGCCGACGCTGGTCGATTTCGCCGGCGGCGACGCCGGCGCCGCTCGGCGCGATCGACGGGCGAAGCCTCGCGCCGCATCTGGCGGGCCGGCCCGGCCACGACGAGGCGATCGGCGAATATCTGGCGGAGGGCGCGATCGCGCCGATGGTGATGATCCGCCGCGGCGCGTTCAAGTTCATCCATTCGCCGCCGGACCCGGATCAGCTCTACGACCTCACAGCCGATCCGGGCGAACGCGACAACCTGGCGGCCGACCACGCCCATGCCGCAACGGTCGCCGCATTCCGCGACGAGGTCGCCCGCCGCTGGCGGCTCGGCGCGCTCGACGCCGAGGTGCGGGCGAGCCAGCGCCGCCGCCGCCTCGTCGACGCGGCGCTGACGACCGGCAAGACTCGCGCCTGGGATTCCAGCCGTTCCGCGACGCGGCCCAGCAGTACATCCGCAACGGCATGGATCTCGACGACCTCGAGGCGAGGGCGCGCTTTCCCAGGGCCGCCAGCCCGTAGGGCCGCCCTCCGGCGATCGGCGGAAGCGGACCTGCCGTTTTCGATTCGATTTTGCTCCCTCTCAAAGGGTTGCGGCGCCTTTTGCGATTCGGTCGGGCGCACGGGCGGGGCGGAAAATGTCCAGTCCCATCTCAGGGCGGGGAGGCGGCCTGTCCGACGCTCAGTTGCCTTAATATACTATATAAAAATGTTTATTAGATTGGGGCCTCGCCCAATCTGCGGCGACTGGCGACCGCGGCGAGGGCCGCCCGATCGCGGTGCGTGACCGCGCGCACAGACTTTCCCTGCGAGTGAACTTAAGGTAACATTTTGCAAGGTCTGGTCGAACGCGGTCGGACCGCTCCGCGAGCGGAAGAGCTTATTTTTCAGAACGCGTTTCGTGATTGTCGTCATGTAGGTCCCTGCCGATTCCGCCGCCCGCGGAAATGACCAGACGAGGTCAAGGAGGAGACTGCCAGATGATCGACGAAGGCATTGCTCGTTTCGCCCAAGGTCTGCGTGGTCAGGTCATTGGACGCAACCATCCGGAATACGAAGAGGCGCGCAGCCTCTACAACGCCATGATCGACAAGCGGCCGCTCGTCATTGCGCGATGCGTCGATGTCGCCGACGTGATCGCCGCGGTGAATTTCGGCCGCGAAAACAAGATGCCGATCGCAGTCCGCGGCGGCGGCCACAACGGCCCGGGCCTCGGCAGCGTCGATGACGGCCTCGTCATCGATCTCTCGGCGATGAAGGGGGTCAGGGTCGATCCGAAGAGTCGGACGGCGCGGGTCGGCGCCGGCTGCACCACAGGCGACGTCGATCATGCGACCCAGGCGTTCGGACAGGCCGTGCCCTTCGGGATCATCTCGACCACCGGCGTCGCCGGCCTGACCCTCAGCGGCGGGCACGGATACCTCAGCCGCCAATACGGCCTCGCCGTCGACAACGTCCTCGAAGTCGACGTGGTCCTCGCCGATGGAAGTTTCGTCACCGCGTCGGAATCGGACAACGCCGACCTCTTCTGGGCCGTGCGCGGCGGAGGGGGAAACTTCGGCGTCGTCACAAGTTTCCTGTTCCGCACCAACCCGGTCGCCATGGTCTACGGCGGCCCGATCGTTTTCGACCTCGCAGACGCGGCCGCCGTCATGAGGTGGTTCCGCGACAACCAGCCGAAGGCGCCGCAGGAATTCTACATGTTTCTCGGGCTGCAGGTTGTCCCGCCCTCCGATCCTTTCCCGAAGGAACACTGGTCGAAAAAGATGTGCGTGCTTCTCGTCTCGCACAACGGTCCGCTGGCGGAGGGCGAGAAGGCGGTCGGCGCGATCCGGGCGGCGCTGCCGAAGCCAATCATCGATTGGGCGCAGCCGATGCCCTACGCGGTCCTCCAGACGCTGTTCGATCCGCTGATGCCGAAGGGGCTTCAATGGTACTGGAAGGGCGACTTCGTGAAGACCTTGCCCGACGCCGCCATCGACACTCATCTCGCCCATGCGGCGAAGCTGCCGAGCGCGCTTTCCGGCATGCATCTCTACCCGATCGACGGCGCCGTCCAGCGGCTCGCCAAGGACTCGACCGCCTGGGGCTACCGGGACGCGGCCTGGTCGATGGTGATCATCGGGGTCGACCCGGATCCGGCCAAGAATCCGGCTCTCAAGCAATGGGTGCGCGACTATTGGGCGGCCGTCCATCCGTTCAACCTCGAGGGCGCGTACGCCAACTTCATGATGGACGACGAGGGCGAGGCGAGGGTCAGGGCGGCCTACGGCGCCAACTACGACCGGTTGGCGGCCGCAAAGAAGAAATACGACCCCGGGAACCTGTTCCATGTGAACCAGAACATCCGCCCGGCCGCCTGAAGGCGTCCCGGCGCGGACAAGGAGCCCCTATGCCGATCTTCATGGACCGCCACGACCTCCGCGGCTTGACCGCGGAGGATGTCGGGAAGGCGCATGCCCGGGACCTCGAGATCCAGGGCCAGTATGGCGTGCGGTACATGGCCTATTGGTTCGACGAAGAGCGCGGCGCCGGGTTCTGCCTCGTTCACGCGCCCGACCCGGCCACGGCCGATCTTGTCCATCGCGAAGCGCATGGCGCGATCGCCAACGCCATCATTCCGGTCGACCTCGCGACCGTCGAGGCGTTCCTCGGCCGCATCGGCGACCCGCTGCCGTCCGCACGAACTCCGCGCCGGCCGTGGACGCCGGGCGGCGCGCGGTCATGTTCACCGACATTGTCGGCTCGACCGAAATGACGGCGCGCCTCGGCGACGCCGCCGCTCTCGAACTGGTGAGGGCCCACGACGCGCTGGTCCGGAGGGGCCTCAATACCTTCGGCGGGCGCGAGGTGAAGCACACGGGCGACGGCATCATGGCGGCGTTCGACCTTGCGCCGAACGCCGTGCGCGCGGCCGCCGACATCCAGCGCCGCTTCTCCGCCTACAACGCGGAGGCGCGCGAAGGCCTGAGCGTCCGAATCGGCATCCATGCCGGCGAACCGGTTGAGGATCATAACGACCTGTTCGGAGCGACGGTCCAACTCGCCTCGCGCCTTTGCGGCGAAGCGGAGGCCGACGGCGTTGTCGTCTCTGGGCTCGTGCGCGACCTTTGCGTCGAGGAGTCCGCGCGCTTCGTTGCGCTGGGCGAACGGCGGCTGAAAGGATTTGCGGAGAAGATCCCGGTGTTCCGGTTGGAGTGGCGGAACTGAACCGGGGGACCGCCCGCGAGCCGGCGGGGGACTGCGGGAGGGGGACACACAGGCGCCTGCCGCAACGCCCGCATCAGCTCCCCACGACCGCGTCCGCCTCGATCTCGACCAGCCAGTCGGGATCGATGAAGCGGCCGACTTCGACAAAGGTGCACGCGGGCCGGATGGCGGCGAAGATTTCGCCGTGGGCGCGCGCCGCCTCTTCCCATGTCGCAATGTCAGTCAGCATTATCCGCGTGCGCGTGACGTCCTCGAGGCGGGCGCCGCAGTCGAGGAGCGCCCGGCCGATGATGTCAAGGCAAAGGCGAGACTGGGCGTAGACGTCGCCGACATGGGCGGCGCGGCCGTCCGGGCCGATCGGCGCCGTTCCCGAAACCGCCACGATCGAACCGACCCGGACTGCGCGCGCAAAACCGATCCGCGGCTCGAGCGGCGATCCCGAGGACGCCATGCGCCGCGTCATTTGAGCCGCCCGACCTTGGACTTCACCCATCGGCCTCGATTCCCGATTTCAGGGCGCGATAGACGCTTGCCTTTCGACGAAGTCAACGCCGCCGCCTCTACGAATTGGCCGGACGCCGCCGCAAATCCGACGCCGCGGAATCCGCGCGAGCATTTTCATGAATTGCTCAACGCCCACACGTTCGCCGATTGCCTCGGAAAAATCGGCCGCGGCGTAACGCAGCCCCGCGCGGCGCCGCGCTCGTCAGCGCAGGAACGACGCGCAGGCCGTGTCCGCGGTGGCGACAGGGTTGGCGACGAGACCCGGAAGGAACGCGCCGACGATCCGCCTCGCGCCTGCGGCGTCGAGCGAAGCCATCGCCTCGCGCATCTTCTCGACCTCGCGCAGGAGCTGGGCATGAAGCTCGAGATGGCACAGGAGAATGGGAACCCTGTCGGCACGGGAATTCCCCCGGATCGTTGCGCGAAGATCTTGATCATCCCGGAACAGCCGTCCAAGCGCCTTGACTTCGGTCAAGAGGCCTAGCCCTCGGCGAAGGCCACAAGCCTTGCGACATCAGCGATGCTGACGCTTTCCCGCTCGACGACGACGCCGAGGTCAGCGAGCTTTCCGAGCGCCCTGGAAAAGCTCTCGGGTTTCATGCCGAGGCGGCCAGCGATCAGAGCCTTCTCGTATGGCAGCGCGATCCTTGCCGGCCCGTTCGTTTCCGTCGTCTGCTTGACGAAGAAGTTGGCGATGCGCTGCGGCGCCGAGCGCGCTTTCAGATGTTCGATCTCGTCGACAAGCTGCCTCAGACGCACGGAGGCCGCCGCGAGCATGTCGAAGGCCAATTGCGGCTGGTCCATGACGGCGCGGCGCAATTTGGCCGCGTCGATCTTGAGGATGCGCGACGGGGAGACGGTATCGCAGCTCGCCGGGTAACGTCCGCCGAGGAACATCGCGACTTCCGCGAAGGTCTCGCCAGCGGAAAAGATCGAGACCACGACCTCCTCGCCGTCTTCGCGCAGGCGATAGAGCTTGGCCCAGCCCTGGATCACGCAGAAGAAACCGTCGGCCGGATCGCCCTGATCGAATATGCGCTCGCCGCGGGCGTAGGTCTTGGGCCCGCGGTCTCCGATCATGGCGCGCGAGATGGTCGGGCCCATCGCCTTGAACAGCGGAGTCCGCATGACGATGTCCCAGTCCTGGGCCGATAGCGCCACGGCGTTCCTCCGATCGGGACACTAGCAAACGCGGGCGAATGATGCACGGGGGCCCGACAAGCCGCCGCTCGAAGGGCGGGATCGCTTAACTTAGGTCAAGGACGGCGTCGAACGCTTCGCTATCACCTGAAAGCACAGGCGCGGTCGCTGCGTCGCGCGGAGGCCCATTCCCATGAGCGCCATACAGCATGGCCCTGTTCATCGTTCCGCGGACGCCGCCCGTAATTGGCGGGGCGCGGCTTTGCTCAGCCGCGGCTTCCGGCCGTTCTTCCTCGGCGCCGGCGTCTGGGCGGTGGTCGGCATGGCGCTGTGGCTGGCGGACTTTTCCGGCTCGGTCGCGATCCCCACCGCATTCTCGGCGGTCGACTGGCACGCCCACGAGATGATCTTCGGCTATGGCGCGGCCGTGGTCGCGGGCTTCCTGCTGACGGCGATCCCCAACTGGACCGGCCGCTTGCCGGTCGCCGGCGTTCCGCTCGCCGCCCTTGCGCTGCTTTGGGCGGCGGGACGCGTCGCCGTTTTCTTTTCGGCGCCGATCGGCCGCCCGGCCGCCGGCAGCCGTCGACGCCGGCTTCCTGCTCGTGTTCGCGGCGCTGGCGGCTCGCGAGGTGATCGCCGGGCGCAACTGGCGCAATCTCGGCGTCGTCGCGCTGGCTCTGGCGCTCGGCCTCGACAACGTCGCCTTCCATGTCGAGGACGCCCGCGAGGGCCTCGCGGACTTTTCGACCCGCGCCGCGCTCGGCCTTCTTGTCATGCTGATCTTGCTGATCGGCGGGCGGGTGACGCCGAGCTTCACCGGAAACTGGATCGCCCGCATGGGCGCGGGCTCGCGGCCGGCGCCGTTCGGGCGGCCCGACGGAATGGTCCTTGCGCTGTCGGGTCTGGCGCTCGTCCTCTGGGTCGTCGCGCCCGAGGGCGCTGCGACCGGCGTTCTTGCGCTTGCGGCCGGGGCCGGCAATCTCTGGCGCCTGTCGCGCTGGCGGGGGCTCGCGGCGCGCCGCGATGCGCTGGTGCTGGTGCTGCACGCGGGATACCTCCTCGCCGCGCTCGGCTTCGTCGCGGCGGGAGCGAGCGCGCTGTGGCCGGCGCACATTCCCTACGCGGTCGGCGTGCATGTCTGGGCGATCGGCGCCGTCGGAGTCATGACGCTGGCGATGATGACCCGGGCGACGCTCGGCCATAGCGGACGAGCGCTCATCGCCTCGCGGACGACGGTCTTCGCGTACGTCTGCATCGTCGTCGCGCTGATCGCACGCCTCGCGATGGCGTTCCATGCCGACGCCGCCTTGCCGCTGATGCATATCGCCGCTTGCGCCTGGGTCCTCGCTTTCGCCGCATTTCTGCTCGCCTACGCGCCCATGCTCACCCGCAGAAGCGGACCTCCATAAGGTCCCGCGCGCCGGCTGCGCGGATATCCTCGGGAGGACTCGCCGACCCTGACGACGAGGGTCCGCGGTCGCGAGCACTTGCCCGCCGCGTCGCCGTCTTAACCGAGGTCAAGGCGCCGGCCGGCGCTGAACCGTATGAGAGCCTCGCGCCGCCGATGGAATGCGGCGACGGGCTGGAGCACACGCCATGAAGAAGCGGTCATTTCGTACTGGCGTCGCGCTGGGCGCGGTTTTGATCGCCGGCGCCGCGTTTGGCGCTTCGCGGGAAGCCAATCTTGCCGATCCGATCATCGGCGAAGAGAACGCGGCGCTGACCGACGCGCCCAACGTACCGCCGCCGATTCAGCGCGATCACGCGACCAAGGTCGTGATCCACCTCGAAGTGAAGGAAGTCGAAGGCCAACTCGCCGACGGCGTGCGCTACACCTTCTGGACCTTCGGCGGCCATGTGCCCGGCAAATTCATCCGTATCCGCGAGGGCGACGAGGTCGAGTTCCATCTCGACAACCATCCCGACAACAAGAATCCGCACAACATCGACCTGCACGCCGTCAATGGTCCGGGCGGCGGCGCCGCGGCGTCGCTGACCGCGCCGGGCCACAGCTCGGTGTTTTCGTTCAAGGCCCTGAATCCGGGCCTGTTCGTCTATCATTGCGCGACCGCGCCGGTCGCGATGCATGTCGGCAATGGCATGTACGGCATGATCTTGGTCGAGCCGAAGGAGGGCCTGCCGAAGGTCGATCGCGAATATTACCTGATGCAGAGCGACTTCTACACCCAGGGCAAGAACGGCGATCAGGGGCTGCAACCGTTCAGCATGCAGAAGGTCATCGACGAAAAGCCGGAATATATCGTGTTCAACGGCTCGGTCGGCTCGACGGTCGGCGACAAGGCGCTCGCCGCCAAGGTCGGCGAGACGGTGCGTCTGTTCGTCGGCGACGGCGGACCGAACGTCGTTTCCTCCTTCCACGCCATCGGGCAGATCTTCGATTTGGTCTATCCCGAGGGCGCGATGGAGGAGCCGTTGCACAACGTGCAGACGACGACGATTCCCGCCGGCGGCTCGGCGATCGTCCAGTTCAAGATGAGCGTGCCCGGCACGTTCATTCTCGTGGACCATTCGCTGGAGCGCGCCTTCAACCGCGGAGCGCTGGCGCAGCTCAAGGTGACCGGCCCCGAGGACAAGCTCGTCTACTCGGGCAAGCAGTTCGACCTCGTCTACCAGCCCGAGGGCGCGGGCGCGCGGGTCGCCGGCCAGACTCCTGTCGCCGCCCCGGCGGCCGCGACCAAGGATCAGCGAATCGAACTGGGCGCGGGCGTTTTCGCCAACAACTGCCAGGCGTGCCACCAAGCCGACGGTCAGGGCGTTCCGGACGCCTTCCCGCCGCTCGCCAAGTCCGACTACCTCAACGGCGACAAGATCCGCGCGATCAAGACCGTGACCGGCGGCCTCGAACAGCCGCTGACCGTCAACGGCAAGACCTTCAACGGCGTCATGCCGGCCTGGAGCCTCTCCGACGAGGACATCGCCGACGTCCTGACCTTCGTCTACTCGAAGTGGGGCAATTCCGGTCAGGAACGTCACGCCGCAAGGAGGTCAACGCTTACCGGGTGAAGGCCAAGGAATGACGCTCGCGGGCGGCCTGGGCCGTCGCGACGGTCGTCGCGCTGATCGCGCCGCGTCGCGGCGGCGGCGCAAGGCGACATGGCGCCGGTCCCGGCGGGACTGTATACGCCGTTCCAGCGGGCCAAGGCGGCCAAGCGCCGACCGGGGCAGCCGCGGCCGGGGCGAAGGCGGTCGCCGCTTTCAGCCTCGACGCCGAGCCGGTGACCAACGCCGAATTCCTCGCATTCGTCGTCGGCCATCCGGAATGGCGCAAGTCGCGGATCAAGGCGCTGTTCGCCGACGGCCGCTATCTGAGGCGCTGGCCGTCCGATCTCGCGCTTCCCGACGAGGCTGCGCGGGCCGAGCCCGTGACCGACGTCTCGTGGTTCGCGGCTGCAGGCCTACTGCAAGGCGCGCGGGCTCAGGCTCCCGACGACCGAGCAATGGGAATACGCCCTCGCCGACGCGGGCCGCGGCGAGGCTGCGGTGCGCGCGCGGTCGCTGGACTGGTTCGCCAGGCCGAACGGCGCGGGCCCCGGTCCGATCGGAGGCCCGGCAAACGGCTACGGCGCGCGCGACATGGTCGGGCTCGTCTGGGAATGGACCACCGATTTCAACGCCTATGCGACGACGGCCGAATCGCGCGACCCGAACGGCAAGGACAGCGCCGCCTTCTGCGGCGGCGCCGCGGCCGGAGTCTCCGACCCGACCGACTACCCCGCCTTCATGCGCTATGCGATGCGCGCGAGCCTGAAGGCGAACTACACTTCGGAAAACCTCGGCTTCCGCTGCGCCGGAGGCGCGCCATGACGCTTCGTCGTCTCGCCGCCGTCGCCGCGCTCATGGCGCTCGGCGCAGCGCTCGCCTTCGCTTCGCCGCCCTCGGCCCCGATCTCGCCGTCCGGCGCTTCGCTCTACAATCTCGAATCGAAATGGACGACCCAGTCCGGCGCGACCGTCGCGCTCGGCGCTTTCGCCGGCCGGCCGGCGATCGTCGCCATGGGCTACACGACCTGCAAGGACATCTGCCCGGCGATCGTGGCCGACATGATGTGGGTCGAAAAGCATCTGCCGCCCGGGTCCGCGGAAAAGGTGCGCTTCGCTTTCTTCAGCTTCGATTCCGAGGCCGACACGCCCGAACGGCTGACGCTCTATGCCGAGAGCCACGGGCTCGACCTTAGTCGCTGGACGCTCATGCGGGCTGACGAGGACACGGTGCGCGAGCTCGCCGCCGCCCTCGACGTCCCGTTCCGTCCCAACGACCAGAACGGCTTCGATCACGCCGCCGTCATTTCGCTGCTGAACGACCGGGGGGAGATCGTGTTTCAGCAGCTCGGAACGCAGGCGTCTTCGGAGGCTTTGTTGGCCGAGTTGGTGAAGCTTCTGTCGGCGCCGAACTAATAGGTCGACGAAGTCGGTCTCTGCGGCCGCACCCCGAAGGCGGCGATCACGGCCTTGCCCGAGCCGACAAGATTGGCGCTTGGGCCCTCGCTCCCGACGCTGCGGCGGCTCACCCGCGCGCCCTCGATCAAGAGAACGAGCGCGTCGGCGAGCAGCCCGGGCTCCGTGGCGCCCGCCGCTTCGCATAGCGCTTCAAGACGCTGGCGCTGGCGGATCTTGAACTCCTCGATCACCCTCTGTCCGACATAGCCGTACAGCTGGCCGACCGGGTCGCCCGGACTTGCCGCCTCGATGCCCGCCCAGACCTCGTCGGCCTTGCGCCCCTTGTCATTCGGATACTCGAGGATCAGATCGTCTTTCGAGCCGAAGTGGCGGCAGAGCGTCATCTTGTTGGCGCCGGCCGCCTCTGCGATCGTCTCGACGCCGACGCCGCGAATGCCGCGGCGGTGAAAAAACTCTTCTGGAATTGGAGCACCAGCGCCGTGATCCCCCTCTCCATCCTCGAACTCGTCCGCGTCACGGAGGGCGTGGACGCCCGCGGCGCGCTCCTGAACGCGCGCGACGTCGCGGTCCATGCCGAGCGATGGGGCTATCGCCGCATCTGGGTCGCCGAGCACCACAACATGCCGGGCATCGCCAGCGCCGCGACGTCGGTGGTGCTCGCGCATCTGGCGGCGGGCACCAACGACCATCCGGGTCGGCGCCGGCGGAATCATGCTGCCCAACCACGCCCCCTATGTGATCGCCGAGCAGTTCGGGACGCTGGCGCGGCTATTTCCCGGCCGCATCGACCTCGGGCTCGGCCGCGCGCCGGGCACGGATCAGCTCACGCTGCGCGCGTTGCGCCGCGCCAACGAGGCGGCGGAAAACTTTCCCCAGGACGTCCTCGAGCTGCAGGCGTATTTCGCGGCTGCAGCGCCCGGCCAGCGCATCCAGGCGGTGCCGGCCGCCGGGACGCAGGTTCCGATCTGGATTCTCGGATCGAGCCACTTCGGCGCCATGCTGGCGGCCGAGTTGGGGCTGCCCTACGCGTTCGCCTCCCATTTCGCGCCCGGCGAGCTGCTCTCCGCGCTCGATATCTACCGGAGCCGGTTCAAGCCGTCCGATCAGCTCGATCGACCCTACGCCATGGTCGGGGTCAACATCATCGCCGCCGAAACGGATGCGCAAGCGCGGCGGCTGGCGACGACGCAGCAGATGGCCTTCGCCAACATCTTCCGCGGCGCGCGCGGCTTGAGCCAGCCGCCGATCGACGACATCGAGACCTACTGGTCGCCGGTCGAGAAGGCGCAAGCCGAGCGCATGCTCGCCCGCTCGATCGTCGGCTCTCCGGATACGGTCGGCGCAGGCGTCGACGCGCTGGTCGCGGAGACGCATGCCGACGAACTCATCATCGTCTCCGACGTTTACGACCACGCAACGAGGCTGAAGTCGTTCGAGCTGATCGCCGAGGTTGCAGGGCGCGCCCGCTGAGCGCGCCCTGGTGCGCCCTCGTCACAAGCGCGACGCTCCCGCCGAGGAAATCCGCGACGGGAGAGCCGTGGCGGGAGAACCGCTCAAACGGATCGGACCGAGGGGCGGCTCACGCCTTCCCTATCGAGCCGGCTGAAACTTGGTTGACTCCGATCCGCCACGCCCCTATAGACGGCGCTGCTCCAGCGCGGCTTCGGCCGCGCTTTTGGTTTTTCGCCTCTGCGCCGTTTCGGCCTCGGGCGCCCCAAAACCTCAAATCCGAGCGTTCGCCCGCGGCTCCGTCAGGGGGCCGCGATTCGGTCCACTGCAAAGAAGCCGGCCGCGTGGGAGCCCCCGCGTATGAGCCGGGCGGAACACGGGAGAAAAACGATGTTCGCAGTCATCAAGACCGGCGGCAAGCAATACACGGTCGCCGCCGACAAAGAGATCACGGTCATGCTGCTGCCGGGCGAAGCCGGCGCCGAGGTGGTCTTCAACGAGGTTCTGGCGCTGTTCGACGGCGAGACCAACACCATCGGATCCCCGCATGTGGCGGGCGCGAGCGTCACCGGCGAGATCGTCGAGCAGACGCGCGGGGCGAAGGTGATCGCGTTCAAGAAGCGGCGCCGCAAGAATTCGAAGCGCAAGCGCGGGCACCGGCAGGACCTGACGATCGTCAAGATCACCGGCATCCAGCCCGGCGCGTGAGGCGGGAGGCGATCGAGCGGATTCCCTCGTTCGGTCTTTTGCGATATATGGGTTTCAACTTCGCCGCCCTCGGGTGCGGCGCATCGGACAGGTTCGGAGCAGGACAATGGCTCACAAGAAGGCAGGCGGTTCGTCGCGCAACGGTCGCGACTCCGACGGTCGCCGTCTCGGCGTGAAGAAATTCGGCGGCGAGCGGGTGCTCGCCGGCAATATTCTCGTGCGTCAGCGCGGAACGAAATTTCACGCCGGCCGCAATGTCGGCATGGGCACGGACCATACCCTTTTCGCCACCGCGCACGGCGAAGTGTGTTTCGAGCTTAAAGGCGACGGCCGGCAATATGTAAGCGTACGAATTCAACAAGCAGCAGCAGAATAAGGCGGGGTCAGACGAGAACCCGCTTCGGCGACCAGCCCCGCGGACGTTCTCGAAACTCTCAAAAAAGAAGCTTCGAGATGAGTGAAAAAGGCGAAACGCCTTTTCCTCCGTCCGGTAAGCCAAGCTTACGAAGGGGATGCGGCCGCCGCATCTCCTTCGTCGTTTAACGCCTCTTTTCGAGGCGGGCAGCCGGAGCGATAATGTTTCCCGACCTTGCCAGAGACGATGTCTTCCGCCTGGAGACCGCACGGGTTTGGCTGCGCTGGCCGCGGGCCTCGGACGCCGCGGCGATCCACCGCTTCTGCTCGCTGTGGGAAGTCGCCCGCTATACCGCCCGGATCCCTCACCCCTATCCGCCGGGTTCGGCCGAGCGCTTCATCTACGCCGCGCGCGAGGGCAACGCCTCCGGGCGCGACCTGACGCTGGTGATGACCCCGAAAAGAGGGAGGCTTGACGCGATCGGATCGATCAGCCTCGAATTGCGCGGCGGCGACCGTTTGACGCTCGGGTTCGTCCTCGCGCCGGAGCAGTGGGGCAAGGGTCTGACGACCGAGGCGACTCGAGCGATGGTGAAGACGGGCTTCGGATTGACGGACGCGGTCGAGATTCTCGCCAACGTTCGGGTGGAGAACGACTCCTCTCGCCACGTGCTCGAAACCTGCGGCTTCACGATCGCCTCCACCGGGTTGAAGGGCGCGCCAGCGCGCGGCGGGCTTGTCGAATGTCACACGTTCCGCCTGACCCGCGACGCGTGGACGGACTGGGCCGCCTCGCGCCGGCAGGCGCTCGATCAGGCGCACGTCGACCAGGCGCATTTGGACCAGACGCACTTGAACTCGGGCCGGCCGGCATGAAGTTTCTCGATCAGGCCCGCGTCTATATCCGTTCCGGCGACGGCGGGGCGGGTTGCGTCTCGTTCCGGCGTGAGAAGTTCATCGAGTTCGGCGGCCCCGACGGCGGCGACGGCGGGCGCGGCGGCGACGTCGTGGTCGAATGCGCCGCCGGCCTCAACACGCTGATCGACTTCCGTTATCAGCAGCATTTCAAGGCCAAGACCGGCATGCACGGCATGGGCCGCAATCGCGCCGGCGGGCGGGGCGCCGACGTCGTGCTCAAGGTCCCCGTCGGCACCCAGGTGTTCGACGAGGAAACCGGCGCGATGCTTGCCGACATGACAAAGGAAGGCGACCGCGTCGTCGTCGCACAAGGCGGCAACGGCGGCTTTGGCAACGCCCATTTCACCACCTCGACCAACCGAGCGCCCCGCCGCGCCAATCCGGGCCTGGAAGGGATCGAGCGGACGCTGGTTCTGCGCCTGAAGCTGATCGCAGACGCCGGCCTGATCGGCCTGCCGAACGCCGGCAAGTCGACGTTCCTCGCCGCCGTCTCGGCCGCCAAGCCGAAGATCGCCGACTATCCGTTCACCACGCTCCATCCCGGCCTCGGGGTGGTCAGGGTGGACGGACGCGACTTCGTGCTCGCCGACATTCCCGGATTGATCGAAGGCGCGCACGAGGGCCACGGTCTCGGCGACCGCTTCCTCGGGCATGTCGAGCGCTGCGGCGCGCTGGTCCATCTCGTCGACGCGACCGGACCGAACGCCGGAGCGGACTATCGCACCATCCGTCGCGAGCTTGCGGCTTACGGCGAGGGGCTGGACGAGAAGCCCGAGATCGTCGCCCTGTCCAAGGTCGACGCCGTGGATGAGGAAACGCTCGCGAGGCAACTCGAGAAGCTCAAGCGGTCGATCCGGAGCCATGGGCCTGCGGCGGAGTCCGGCGCAAGACGGGCGAAGCCCTTCCTGCTCTCGACGGCGACCCATAACGGGGTGACCGACGTTCTGCGAGCGACGATGGCGGCGATCGAAACAGGACGGGCCGAAGCGGCCGCGAGCCTGGCCGCGCCCGAGCCGTGGACGCCGCTGTAGAAGCAGGCGTCAACTCCGGTGGGATTGCTGTCGAAGCGCCTGCTCGATCTTCTGATCGGTCTTGTACTGGCTGAGCGCGTAGACCGCCCAGATCGCCGCCGGCAGCCACCCGATCAAGGTGACCTGGAGAATGAGGCAGACGATGCCGGACACGGGACGGCCTATCGTGAAAAACGTCAGCCATGGCAAAATCAGCGCGATAAGCAGTCGCATTCCCATTATCCTTAGGGGCCGAAGGATCGCCCGCGCGACAGGGCGTGCTTCAGGGGCCGCAGATGGCACGGAGAGCGTCGTGAATTCAAGTAAAAGCGCGGCGGCCGGCGAGGGCCGAACCAACGGCCGTTTACGGCCCGACAGAAAGGCGAACAGCGCGCGGCGCCGGAGCGTCCTTCGGCTTGACCACCGTGAAGGCCGGCCGGCCTCTGCCGCCTATTCCAGGAACATCCGCAAGCAGGGCTTGGGATTCGCATGATCGACGACATCGAACTCGCGCGCGCCTTGCATGTGCTGTTTGTCGCCCACTGGATCGGCGGCGTCTCTTTCGTCACTCTCGTCGCGCTGCCGCTCGCCCGCGCCGCCCCGGACCCGCAGACCGGCTGGGCTTTGTTCGAGTTGATCGAGAGCCGGTTCTCCCGGCAGGTCCGCTGGACGATCCCGCTCGCCGGAGCGACCGGGCTTTGGATGACCTGGCGGCAGGACCTCTGGCCGCGCTTCGCTTACCCGATGTTCTGGTGGATGGACGCGATGGTCCTCGTCTGGGCGTTGTTCATGGTCGCCGCGTTCTTGATCGAGCCTCTCGCCCATCGCCGCTTAAAGGCCGAGGCGGCGCGCGATCCGGAGGGCCTCATGCGCCGCCTTTTCCGCGTCCACCTCGTCCTCCTCGCCGCGGCCGCCCTCACGATCGTGGGCGCAGTCGCCGGATCGCGCGGCGGATTGTTTTCCTGACGTTTCGGACCGCTGGCCGTGGCCGACCGGGAGGTGGTTACGTCCTCACCAGGTCCGCGCCGAAGATGCGTGTTCGGCCGGTCGGACGCCACGCGCTCATGATGCGCTGGCGAAGCCAACCGTCATCCTCGCAAATGGAGCTTATGCGGCGCAATTGCTTCATGTCCAGATGCTCAAGGCCGAGAACCTTCGGCGACTTATTCGCTCTCGTCGACGAGTCGATCCCCCACTGCTCAAGGGCATGGGCTTCCGCTTACGACAGCCCATCCGAGGCGACGGATCGCGCGAGCGCTCGCGCATGAGAGCTTTCCCCGTGGACTTGGGAAAGCGTGCGCCGCGCTTCATCGAACATCCCCATCCGAATCAAGTCTTGCGGACGTAAATGAAGAACCCGTGGCAGCCGCCATTGAGGGACATTTGCGCAAAAACGTGACTGAGATTGTAGTCGTACATCGACATCGAACCCGGCGCTTCCGTTGCGTCGGTAAAATTGCACACGGTCTCGCCGTCGTAACTGAAGGCCTTCAGGTCGCGCGCCAGTTCGCCGGTATGACGCGAGTCTTTGTAGAAGGTAATCTGCATGGAAAGGCAGCCGCCCGGCGCCACGCACTCCCACAACTGCCGCACAATGCGGTAGCCTCGAACGGGCGGAATGTGCTGCATGACGATGATCGTGTTCACAAGATCGAATTGACGGTCGGTCGGAATCGTCCTGCTGAGTTCGAACGAGACGCCGGCCTTCCGGCAGTGCTGCTGCGCCAGTTCGAGCATGGGCTCTGAGACGTCGACGCCGTAGGCGGCGCCGCACTGGCGCGCGAGCGGAATGAGCAGGCGCCCGACGTCCACAGCCGAAGTCCAGCGCGCTCTTCGGCTCGAAGGGACCGAAGACGTCGGTTAGGGCGGCGAGCACATGCCTCACATCGCCTTCGCCGCTGGCGAAAAATTCATCCAGATCTCGGTTAAGGAACCGCGGATCGGACAGGACGCCGTGGTAGGGTGCGACCGGCCGATGTGATCCAGTCCTGATCGGTATCTCTCTCCATGAGATGCTCCACCGGAGCGATGCCGGCCGTAGACCGATGGCGCGAACCCTCGAACGGTGTCTGTCAGATTTGGCCGTGAAGCGCCAGCCCGTCGGACGAACGGTCGCCGCACCCAAGCGCGACGGGCGGCTTGCGGCGACGCGCCGCGCGAGGGTGGGGCTTGTTCACGCGGGGATAAGCAGAAGGCGGCGGGTCATCAGATTGTCGCCGACGGATCTGGTCATTCGACGAGCGCTGTGACCGACCTTTCGTATCTGACCTCAAAGACATGCGTTCCCGCAGAGTGAAGTCGAAATTCCAGGGCCGTCGGCGCCTCGAGCGAGAAACGGACACAGACCGGAGTCGTGCCGCCCTTCTTGATGTCGTTGGAGTTCACCACTGACTGGCCGATGACCGTCTGCCCGAGATTGGCGGTTACGTCGACCCGGCAAAAATCGCGCCCATCGTCTCGAAAGGACTGGTCAGCATCAATATCGAAGCGCACCTCATACGTTCCGGCGTCGAAGGTCTTGTAAGGACCGTAGATGACGCAGCCAATCGCGCCTTCCCGGACACGAACGAAGGGCTCTCCATTTTTGCGAAACACGACTCCGGTAACCTGCACGTACAAATCATGAGCCGCTTCACGGCCCCTTTCCCCGAGGACTTTCGCTTCTTCGGAATCGGGCGAGATGGCCCCATACAAGGCAACCCCCAACCTCAAGAGGGCGTCCTCCCGAAGCAAAAGCTCTTCGTCTGGGGGGACGCTATCGTGACCTGGTCTCAAGACTTGCCGAACAAATCCGTCTTGGCCTTGCATGTCGGTTAATTCGACGTCATCTTTCATCTGAAAAGCTTGCAAAATCCGCTGAAGCGAGTCCTGATCGCTCATTATTGTCCCCTCCCAGCTCCTTGCCGCGTCGTAATCCATTTTCGTATAGAGGTCACTGTATATTCCTGCCCACGCCTTAACCAAAGACCTCGCCAGCGGCGAGGCCAAATCGATCGCGAAGCAACCGGCATTGACCCGCCAAAATTCGCTAGACCTGCGGTCTTGTGAAACATCTGAATGCAACCACATAATTTTTTGATCTTTTCGTAGACCATTAAGGTATTCTCTAATTTGAAATCCCGGATTAGAAACAATAGCGTCGGCATCTATATACAATACCCAGCCACAAAAATCCTCATCGATCAATTCAGACAGCATATGCGTCCTGTTATACGTTGCGTGATGAGGATAACTACCTCTCTTCAGCCCTATATAGCTCCAATATTCAATGTTTTTTTGTTCCGCATATCTCTTATTAAAGATAGAAGAGATGTCCAGCATCGTCTTGTAACGAACCGGGTCCGACGTGCTGATTATCTTTACGCGGTCGTTTGTATTATTTAATATGAGCGCGCCGCGATCTGCACGCTCTGCTTGACAGGTTAAATAGTCAAGGATCATGTTATCTTTTGTGATAAAACCGGAATTGCTTCTAAATTCTCCACTCCGCATCGTATCCCTGCGGACCTGTTCGATCGTTCTCGTAATCGATAGGGCCGTTGCAAGTTCAGCATCACTCTCGGGCGGCCGTCCCAATAGATAAAAATAGGCAAACTCAATCGCCGTTTCGTCAGCAACCGAGTTGAAGCTATACTTCATAAACGACCCCCGTAGACTGATGTCGCGGACCCGCTCCCGACCGCAACACGCTACTTCATCCGACCCGCGCGAGTTCGATAATCGCCATTCTGACAAAGCAGGGCTATTCAGACAAGCCCTCGGCGGACCTGGCCATCCGAGGTCGTTGATCGCATGGAGTGAATACGCTCGACGACATTGCCGCCGCGAGCCTGGCTGGGCGGCAACGCACAGCGCCTGCCGGCGATCTGCGCTGGACGCGGAAGCGAACAGAGCAAGAACATTTTCTTGACCCGGTACGCCGGATGTGGGACAAGAGTTCAGGCTGGGAGTGGCGCATATTCCCGCGGCGTCGCGCTCCCGCCGCCAGCGTCGGGGCCAAGGGCCGGGCATTTCACGCTTGCGCCTTCGCCGTCGAGCGGGGCCGACGAACTTCGGCTATTTCTACTGCCATTTCCGTCAATTTGCACTTACCGTCTGCGCGATCTCGGTGTTCGAGAACGCCGGACTCGGAGGACCGTCGTGACCCGTCTTCTTCTCTTGATAGCCGCTGTCCTTGGTCTCCTGTCGGCGGCGCATGCCCAGCAGATGGGTGGTTCGCTGACGCCTAGCCCGCCCACTTTGTCGTTGGGCGCGGGCGTCCCATCGGCGCTCGCGAACTCCGCCAATACGAACGGCGGGGTCACGCTCCTGAACGGGTCGGCGACGTCCGGCGACTGCCTCGCCTGGGGCGCGAACGGAATCCAAGACACGGGGTCGCCATGCATCGCCGCGCCGATTGGGGCTGCGACGCTCACTGGCGCCGGCGCGGCCGATTCCTCGACCCTGGCGAACCGCGCCACCGACTACGGCGTCAGCTTCGACCTGAAAACCGACTTTGGCGCGAAGTGTGACGGCTCGACCGACGACACCGCGGCGATCCAGCGGTGGCTCGCCAAGGCGGCCGCGGGCGTCGAACTCGTCGCCCCCGCGGGCACATGCAATTTCTCCAAACCGCTCACGGTGGGCGCCGTCGGCCACTACAGCATCCAAGGCGCGGGCGCGCCGGCGACGACCTTCAATTACACGGGCTCGGGAACCTCAGCGACCGCGACCGCCGGGGCGTCCTGGACAGGCGGATCGTGGACGGGCTCGGCATGGTCAGGCGGCTCAACGTCGCTCACCCTGTCGGCGACCGCGCCGACGTTCATCCCGACGATGCTCGGCGAGGGCGTTCTCGTCAGCGTGTGGGACACTTCGGGCCCATGGACGACGCCGACCTATGTCGGGACGGTCGCCAGCGTCAGCGGCGCGACCGTGACGCTCAATTTCGGCGCGGCCAACGCCTCGGCCGGATCGAGCGACGGCTTGATGTTCACCGTCGATCTCCTGACCCTGAACCCGACCGGGTCGACGGCGGCCAACCAACAGGGCGTCAATCTCAAAGATTTCCGTCTGACCTCCTCGACGCCGCTTTCCGGCGGCTTCGCCCTCCATGCGCAGAACATCTGGAACGGCTTTTCCCAGAACATCATGCTCGGCGGGTCGAGCGTCGGCGACAGCGGCGACCTTTGCGGCGGCTTCTGGGGCGACCAGATCAGCGGATGGGAGTGGATACAGCCGGGCATCGCCTCCAACCGCCTGTGCGGCGACGCGATGCTGGTCAACGCCGCGCCTTGGTACGGCCAAGGGGCGACGGCGGAGCTTCAGCTTCACTCCGGCGGCATCGGCGGCCTCGCATCCGGCATCCACATGGCCGGCGGCTTCGGCGGCGCGCGCTGCGACGGCACCAACATCGCGGGCAATGTTCACGGCTTTGTTGTCGATAACTCGGTCGCCCCGATCAACAATCGCGAAATCGATCTCGGCTCGACCTGCGCCATCGACAGTTCGACCGGCGACGGCGTGCTGATCAACGATCCGCTGGTCAGCGGGGGAACGGTGGACATCGCCGGATGGATCGGCTCGTCGAACGGCTACGGCGTCAATATCAAGAAATGGAGCAACGGAAAGGTCCAGCTCCGCGGCCATGAGCTTTACAACAACTGCGGTTCGGGCCTCTATGTTCAGGACACTTCGACTTACGTCGCGATCGGAGACGCGCTCGAAGTCAACAACAACGGCTTATCCGCTTCCGGCTGCTCGGCGTGGCAGACGGCCAATCCGGGCCACGGCTACGGGATCGAGGCGACTTCGCAAGACCTCAGGATCAACGGCTTCCCGAATTTTCACGGCAACTCGGCCGGACCGTTCAACGCCAACGCCGGCATGCTGCAACAGACCTTCGGAAGTTACGGCGCGCTCGACGTCGCGACGTTGACCTCGGCCAGCGGGGCGGCTGCCGCTCTCGGCATCACCGCGGGCTCGTCCGGTTATGGGGCGCTCCTGTCCTTTAGCGCGGGATCGTCCTTTCTCTGGCAGTTCGGCGCCGATGCAAACAAGCATCTTCGCATTTGGGACGAAGCGGCGTCGGGCGTCCCGTTGCTTCTCGACTGCGCCAGCGGCGTCGGTTGCACGCTCGGCGAAGGCTCGACGACGGGTGGCGCGACCATGTTCACCGATGAGTACCCGACGTTCAAATACAGCGGAACGGGCCAGACGAAGGTCGTCGTCGATACGGGTTCGCCAGGAGTGGGCGCCTCGATCGCTTTCAGCGACAACGGGATCGGCGAGTGGCAGCTCGGGAACAATGGCGCGAACAATGATTTGTACGTTTGGGACAGCCAGAACAGCAACGCAATCTGGCTTGCCGTCGCAACCGGCGGCAACGCGATCGTCGGCGAGCAGAAGAACAACGTCGCGACCTTCTACGGCGTGATCGCCTCGCAGAATGGCTCGCAGCCGACAGTCTCCGGCTGCTCCGTCGCGAATCAGGTCGGCGGCGAGATGGCCGGAAGCTTCAAGGCGACGACGTCTTGCGCTACAGGGAGCACGTATACCCTGACCTTCGCTGCGACGCAGGCCGACGGCTACGCCTGCGACGCGCACGACACGACGACGCCCGCCTCCCTCATCAACGAAACCGCCTATTCCACAGCGGCCGTGACCTTCGCCGTCGCCGCGACGGCAGTCGCTAATAACGATCTGATAGTTTGGAAATGCATGGGCTTCTGAGAAATCGCGAGGCTCAACTCTCATAAAGCCATTGAGGCCATAAATCCGGGCTTGCAGAGAATCGGAATTTACTCACGCGACGCTCCCGCCGCGCGCGGCGCCCTTGCCATGCCGCCATCGCGGGCGGGCAGCACGCCTTTCCCGAGGTCTCGTCTTCGGCGGGCGCTTCGATCCAGAACGGATCATCGAAGTCGCCGCCGGTAGCGGGCGCACTGATCGGCTCCGTGGGCAAGAGCCGGGAGTTGACCGGCTGAAGCGTGGGCCGGGCGACGAGGAGAAAAGCCGGCTGCCCGGCGCTCAGCCGGACGTCGGATTGTCCTGCAACAGCGATCGGCGGCGATAGGCGCGCGCCGCCTCCTCGGTCATCCATTCCCGGCGCTGAATTCGCACCCACAAAGCCGATGCCGCGGCCGGCCGTTCGACGAGTTGCCGTACGGTCGCTGGCCGATTGTGCGACGCCCGAGTCCGCATCCGCGGCGGCGAGTGCGCGGTCCTCAAACTGACCTGTCCATGCATATTTGGGCCTCCTCACGAAGCCCCCAAGCCTTCTGGTCCTCCTCCTTCGCGGCCGCCGAAGACCGGCGGCGCTCCGCCAGAATCATCTAATGCCTAACGCCGAGCGCGAAAATTGCATTGATCCACGTCAGCCGCCGCTAAAAATCGTGCCGAGGCGCCGAGGCGTCCGAAGTCCGGAGTCCTTGCCTCCGAAACACGCCGACCCGCGTAACTCAAACGCCTCTCGCCGAGCCGCCTGCGAAGCGCGCGCGTCGTCCATGCCCCCCGGGTCGATTGACGAGGATCAACGCGGAGTTCACGCGACCGGCGTAGGAAATCCTGGCGAACAGGTCGCAGGGCGCGCTTGGGCGCGCTCGGGGAACGGGCGCCATGCAGGACAGGATCTCGAATCAGAATCAGACCGCCGCGCTGCTGCCGACGGATCAGCGGGAGCAGGCGATGGCGGAAGCCCTCAGAACCCGCGTTTTGGAGCGCGCCAAGGCGCCTCGGGTCGTCCCGCACTTGCCTCCGAGCGGGGCCCGCGACCATCAGCCCGATTTCCGCACCGTCGACCGCCTGTCGCGCGCGCTTCTGGCGCGCGCCACCCAGGGCGTCTCGCCCAACGCCCTCGCTCAGACCTGGGCCGACTGGGCGCTGCACCTCGCGCAGGCGCCCGGCAAGCGCGCCGAGCTCGCCAAGAGCGCGGCGATGTCGGCCGCGCGGTTCGCCCTCTGGCTTCCTTACGCCTTTGCCGACGGCCGGCACGCTCCGCCCTTCGCGCCGCTGCCGACCGACCGGCGGTTCAGGGACCCGAGCTGGGGGCAATGGCCGTTCAACGTATTCGTGCAGAATTTCCTCGGCGCCGAGGCCTGGTGGGCGGAGGCGACCCAGGATGTGCCCGGCCTCGTGCGCGACCGCGAGGCCGAGGTGGCCTTCATGACGCGCGCGGCGATCGACATGATCTCGCCAAGCAACGTTCCATGGCTGAACCCGATCAGCATCGCCAAGACCGTCGAGGAGGGCGGCCTCAATCTTGTCCGCGGCGCGGGCAACTGGCTCGAGGATTACGACCGTATGCTCGCCGGGCGGCCGCCGGCCGGAGCCGAGCGGTTCGAAGTCGGGCGCGATGTGGCGGTGACGCCCGGCAAGGTCGTGTTCCGCAACGACCTCATGGAGTTGATCCAGTACGAACCCGCGACGGAAAAGGTGTCGGCCGAGCCGATCCTGATCATCCCGGCCTGGATCATGAAGTACTACATCCTCGACCTCGAGCCGAAGAGCTCGCTGGCGCGTTGGCTGGTCGAGCGCGGGCATACGGTCTTCATGGTCTCGTGGAAGAATCCGGACGCGCGCGATCGGGAGGTCAGCCTCGACGACTACCGGCGCCTCGGCGTAAACGCCGCGCTCAACGCGGTTTCGGCGATTATTCCCGACCAGAAGATCCATACCTGCGGCTATTGCCTGGGCGGAACCATCCTGGCGATCGCCGCGGCGACGCTGGCGCGCGACGGCGACGACCGGATCGCGAGCCTGACCCTGCTCGCCTCCCAGACCGACTTCGCCGAGGCCGGCGAGATCATGCTGTTCCTCGACGAGGGGCAGGTGATGCTGCTCGACGACCTCATGTGGGATCAGGGCTATCTCGACAGCCGGCAGATGTCCGGCGCCTTCCAGGCGCTGCGCTCGGACGAATTGATCTGGGGCAAGTTCATCCGCGAATATGTGCTGGGCGAGCGTGACGACATGACGGCGCTGATGGCCTGGAACGCCGATCAGACCCGCATGCCAGCCCGGATGCACAGCCAGTATCTGCACGGCCTCTATCTCGAGAACCGGCTGTCCTCGGGGCGCTATGCGGTCGAAGGCCGCAAGATCGCGCTGCGCGACATCCGCGCGCCGATCTTCGTTGTCGGCATGGCGCGCGACCATATTGCGCCCTGGCGATCGGTCTACAAGATCTGCCTGTTCACGGACACCGAGGTGACCTTCGCGCTGGCCTCGGGCGGTCACAATGTCGGCATTGTCAATCCGCCGGCGCAGAAGCGCGGCTCGTATCAACTCATGACGATGGGGCGCAACGAGCGCTACGTCGAGCCGGACACCTGGGTCGCCGCCGCGCCGTCCTACATGGGGTCGTGGTGGTCGGACTGGGAGGAATGGCTCCGGGCCTCCGGCTCGGGGTACGAGGTCGAACCGCCTCATATGGGCGCGACCGAAGCGAGCCTGCCGCCGCTGTGCGAGGCGCCGGGGATCTATGTGCGAGGATAGACGGTCGGGCCGAGCCGGCGCTTAAACGGCTCGACCGCGGTCCTTAGACCACCCGCCGCACCCAGCCGTGCTCGTCGGGCGCGTCGCCGCGCTGGATGCCGACGAGCTTCGCCCGCAGCGCCTCCGCGACGGCGCCGCCCGAACCGTTGCCGACAACGAAGCCGCCTTCCGCTCCCTTGATCTCGCCGATCGGGGTGACGACCGCCGCCGTGCCGCAGGCGAAGGCCTCGCGCAGGCGCCCGCTCGCGGCGTCCGCCTTCCACTGCTCGTAGCTGAAGCGCTCCTCGCGCACCGTCCGGCCTTCGGCCCTGGCCAGCGTGATGATCGCGTCGCGCGTGACGCCGGGCAGGATCGTGCCGCCGAGCGGCGGCGTCTGCAGCGAGCCGTCGTCGAACACGAGGAAGACGTTCATGCCGCCGAGTTCCTCGACCCACTTCCGTTCCGCGGCGTCGAGGAACACGACCTGGTCGCAGCCGTGCTTGATCGCCTCGGCCTGCGCGACGAGGCTCGCGGCGTAATTGCCGCCGCATTTGGCCGCGCCCGTCCCGCCCGGGGCGGCGCGGGTGTAATCGTCGGAGAGCCAGACGGTGACCGCCTTCTTGCCGCCCTTGAAATAGGCGCCGACCGGCGAGGCGATCACCACGTACCAATATTCCGCCGCCGGGCGGACGCCGAGGAACGCCTCGCTCGCGAACATGAAGGGGCGCAGGTAGAGGCTGCCGTCGCCGCCGGGAACCCAAGCGACGTCCGCCTTGATCAGCTCGTCGATCGACCGCAGGAACGCGGCTTCGGGAAGGACCGGCATCGCCAGCCGCTCGGCCGAGGCCTGAAAGCGGCGCGCATTCTGTTCGGGACGGAACAGGGCCACCCCGCCGTCGCTTAAGCGATAGGCCTTGAGGCCCTCGAAAATCTCCTGGGCGTAGTGCAGCACCGCGGCGGCGGGATCGAGCGCGAACGGCTCCCGCGCCCGGATCTCGGCGTCGCACCATCCACGCGCCTCGGTCCAGCGGATGGTCGCCATGTGGTCGGTGAATACCCGCCCGAAGCCGGGATCCTCCATCGCCATCGCACGCGCGTCGGCCGCGACCGGCGCGGGATGCGGGCGGCGGGTGAAGAAGGGACCATGCTCGGCGTTCATCGCTCTTTCCTTACGTCTCGAAAGTGACCCTCTTTAGACCCGCGCAGCGCCGGGCGCCACTCTGGCCGGCGCGCCCCATCCGCCCCGGCGCGGCCGATTATCCCGCTTCGATTTCGAAGCGAACGGGAAACCGACCCAGCGCCGCGCGCGCGGCCTCCGTGGCGGTCGGCGGCACGTGGGCGGTGACGATCAGGCCGCTGTCGCCGTGCCGGGCCTCGATCGCGAAGCTTTCGCCGGGCAGCGCCGCCGCCAGCGCCTCGCGCGCCGCCTGTTCGGCCGCGATTTCCCGGAGGCGCGGCTTGATAGATCTTGCCCACCGGCGTCATCGGCATCTCGCCGATCGTGACGATCGCGCGCGGGCGCGCCGGCGGCTCGATCACGCCGGCCTCGACGAAACCCGCGAGCGCGTCCGCGTCGATCGTCGCGCCGGGCGAGGGCGTGACGAACAGCATCGGCGTCTCCCGACATCCGGGCAGGCTTCGACAAGATCTCGCGCGCGTCTATCGAGTTCGGCGCGCTCCGCCGGCGTATAGCCGTAACCCATAGACGTTTCCCCGTTCGTGCCGTTATGCGCCAACCTAAGCAAGCCGACGCGGCGCAGACAAGGGCCCCGAGCGCCGTCGGCGCCCGCTTACGCGTTCCCTGCAGCCCACGGCAGCCCTTGCCGCCATCTTTGCGCGTAGCCCGCGAGGCCGGGGACGCCCCACGCCCGCGCGCTCGCGAGCTTCGGCGGCTCGTGCGGCTCGCCCCAGCGCGCGAGCATCGCCGCGCCCTCGGCCGCCCCGGAAGCCGGCGCGACGAGCACGGTCCGCCCCGGCATGAGCCCGGCGAGCACGCCGGAAAAGGCCGGCGTGCGGTTGAAGCCGCCCTCGACGATGATGTCGCCCGGCGCGTCGAGCCGTTCGAGCATCAGGCGCGGTCATGAGCGCCGAATAGAGGGTGGCGAGCGCCGAGCGTCCGGCGGGCGTCGTGGGCGGCGCGCCCTCGATCCAGCCCTTGCGGCCGGCGAACGGGCCGCCCTGGTCGGTGAAGGCGGGCATCGCCATGACGCCTGAGGCGACGATCGCCGCGACGTCGGGCTCCTTCGCCTCCGAAGGCCTGTCGCCCGCGAGCACGGCGAACTCGCGCCCGCCCATCAGCCGCGCGGTCGGCACCGGGCGGCCCATGATGTCGACATTGGCGAGCGTGTCGTCCGCCGGATTGAGCGCGCCCTTGCCGCCGACCGCCATGATGATCACCCAGGTGCCGGTCGAGACGACCGTGAAGGGATCGTTGCGCGAGGCGAGATAGGGAACGAGCGAGGCGTTCGAATCGTGCGCGCCGCAGATGACGCGCACGGACGGGGAGAGCCCGGTCGCGGCGGCGATCTCCGGTTTCAGCGTCCCGAGGCACTCCCAGGCCCGCCGCCGCGGCGGGAAGAGACGCGCCCAGCCCTGCTTCTCGACGAGGCTCGAAAGACGCCCCTCCCTCGGCCGCCACAAATCGGAATGGGCCCCGAGCGCGGTCGCTTCGGTCGCCATGACGCCCGAAAGTCTCCAGGCCCAATATTGCGGGTAGGCGAGAAAGGCGCGGGCGGCGGCGAAATCGCGCGGAAAGCTGCGTTCGAGATAGAAAATCTGCCGTCCGAGATTCAGGCCCCGCACGGAATGCGGCGAGAAGGTCTCCTCGAACGGCGGACGCTGCAGCGTCGTAGTCGGCGTCGACGGCGGCGAATCCATCGAACTCGTAATCGACCGGCGGCAGCGCTGCGTCCGCTCGGTCACCAGCACGCCCGCCGCGCCGTGCGCCGAGATCGAGACGGCCTCGATCGGCGTCGTGGCGCCGACGTCTTTCAGCGCCGAGAGCAGGAACGCCCAGGCGCCTTCGGTATCGAGCCGGAGATAGGGCCAGCTTGCGTCAGGCGGGAGCGGCGCGTTGGGCTGGGATCGTTCGGCGACGACCTGGCCGTTCGGACCGAACACGATCAGCTTGACGTTGGTCTTGCCCACGTCGAACACGGCCACCGAGCCGCCCATGAACTGCGCCTCCCCAAAACCAAAGTGAACTCTAGACCGGGCCCGCAGGCCCGAGGGAAGCCGGGCGTGGCGCAGGTCGTCGAAGACGGCTTTGTCTCGTGGAGAGGATAATATTGGCTTTGCGGCGCGGCCCGCCGTTATCCCGCAAGCGCCGCGAGGCGGGTCTCCCCGCGCCGCGGAGCCTGCGTGCGCGACTTGCCCCTACTCGGCCGGAGTCGCGCTGACCTGTGCAACTTCGCCGACGGGAAGGCCCGCCGGTTGCTCGCGCCGCAGGAACCGTCGAAACGCCATGCGCATGTCCCGGACAAGCCGGACCCAGGCGTTCGGCGTTGCGAAGTGGGATGCGAACTCGCGATTCGTCTCGAGCGGAACCCAGTATTCGCTGCGCCAGGTCTTGAACATCGAGACCAATTCCTCTTTCTGCTCAGGCCTGACCGACATCGACGCGCAGCCGCAGTTGGCTTCAATCGTTACGCGTCCAAGCTTGTCGAACTGGAACCGGTGGCGGCTTGGCGCGTGGTTCAGCCAGCCGTGGCGCAGCTCGAAGTCTTCAGGCTGGAAGCGCAGCGCTTCGATCAGCGGCGAGGCGTCGAGGTAACGAACCATACGCGTGGCGGGGTAGTGAAAGTCGAGTAAGCCATAAGGGTTGTCCTCCGCATGCAGGCCCAGCCCATTCAACGTCCCCAAGAAGCGCCCGGTTCCGTGCGGCCGAGCGCGTAAGGACCTCTCCAGCGTCATATGCAAGCGCGGCTTTTTTATGCGTTTTTTATGCGACCGGGCCGGAGCGCGATTACGATCCGGCCAGCTCGCTCTTCGCCGCCTTCTGATAGCGCTCCGCCGCCGCGACCACGGCTTCAGCGGACGCGGCGAGCGGCCCGGCCGAGGCGGACGCGGCGGAATGCGCCTCACCGGGCTTGGCAGCCGCCGCTGAAGCCAGACGCGCGCCTCGGCGTCCGGCGGCGGGCGCCCGGACCGGATGTCGAGCCGCGCCGCCGACGCTTGCGCGATGAAGCCGTGCGCCGCCATGAGCAGCGCCGCCATCTCCTCGAGGCCCTTGCGCGCGGCCACCGGCTCGACGCTCATGCGCCCCGCGGAGTCGGAGAGCGCGGCGATCGCCTCGATCACGTTTTTGCGCGCCAGCCGGTAGTCCTGAACCGGGGCCGCGGCGTTCAGCGCCACATCGGCGAACGCGGCGAGCCGCGCCTGAAGACGCCTTGCGATGCCCGGCGCGTCCGAAAACTCCCAGTGCGGCCAGACGAAGCTGAAGAGATGCGCGATCGCCGCGCCGATCAGCGTGTCGGCGAGGCGCGCGAGCACCGGCGCCGGCAGATGCGGCTGAATGAGATGCAGGGAAACCAGCGCCATGACCGACGCCCCGACCGAGGACAGGCGATAATTCAGTTTCACGAAGCTGTGAATGACCACGACCGCGAGGCCCTGCGCCGCGACCAGCGTGCGCGCCGGCAGCCAGGCGACCGCGCCCGCCGCGACGACGCAGCCGATCAGCGTGCCGATCACGCGATCGTCGCGGCGCGACTTGGTCATCCCGTAGTTGGAGCGCATGATCACCGCGATGGTGAGCAGGACCCAGTTCCCATGCCCGGAATCGCCGAGGAACTGCGCGACGACCGCGCCCGCCATCATCGCGAGCGCGAGACGGATCGAATAGCGGAACACCGGCGAGGCGATCGTGAAATGCTGCTCGAGCGCCGCCCAGGAATAGGAGCGCTGAGGCAGAAACGCCGCGAGGTCGACGCCCGCGATCGACGCCTCGGCCGTCCGGTCGTCCGAGAGCGCCCTTTCGAGCATGCGGATGTGGCCGAGCGCGAGCACGAGACGGTCGGTCGCGGTCTTCAGCGCCGTCGCGCGCGGCCGGGTCTGGACGCGTCCGCCTCGTCCTGGCTGCTCGGCCTCGCGCCGCAGGGCGTCGATCGCGACCTGATGGTCCGGCGGAAGCGTCGGCCGGTCCGTCGTCAGAATTTCGAGGCTCAGATGCTTGAGGTCGAGCGCGCCGACCCGCAACGCCGCGCCGATGTGCTCGAGCAGGGGCGTCGACGGCGCCGCGTTGCGAACCCTGGTCACGTCGCTCTGGGCGGCGACGAGCGCGTCGAACGCGTCGAGCAGAATGCCGATCGTCGCCGCGAGCCGCAGGCTTTCCCTCCCGGGCCGGGGGTGGTCGAGCAGAAGCGCCCGCGCCGACTGGAGTTGCTCGGATAGCGACGCCTGCTGGCGGATCGCAGATCCGTAGGCCTGCTCGAAGTCGGTCTCCGGATCGAACACCGCGGCGACGGCGCTCAGGTACACCGACAGCTCGCGGATCGTCTCGCTGGCGACTAGCCGTCGCGCGCTGCCGTCCGTCACGATCGTGGCGATGAGCGCGAAGGCGATATAGGCAAGGCCGCCGGCGGCGAACAGGAGCTCGATCTTGAAGGCGACCGCGTAAGTTTCGCGGGGAAAGCCGAGCACGAAGACCAGCGGGATCAGCGCCTGCATGCCGAGCGCGATCGCCCAGCGGCCCCAACCCGTGATCATGCCGGCGGCGAAGGCGATGACGCCGATCGTCGCGAGCGCGACCGGCGGCCAGGGCAGCGCGAGCTGGATCGCCGAGGTCGAGATCAGCGCCAGGGAAAATCCGAACGCCAGGGTTCGCGCCTTCTCGCGCCAGGGCGAGGGCAGATCGGAGATGCTGGCCGCAATGGCGCCGAGCGTCACCGGCTGGCCGGCGGCGAAGCCGAAGATCGCCGAGGCGGCGAGCGCGATCACAAGGACGCCGGCGCCGACGCTGACGCCGTTGACGATGTGCTGGCCGACCAGCATCCGGGTAAAATCTGGCAGGCGCCAGCGAGCCATCGCGCCGAACGTCAGGGCTGCCCGGCGCGTCGCAGCGCCTCGACCGCATGCGCCGCGGTCGGGTTCAGGCGGGCCCGGCCTTCCTCGACGAAAGCGACAAGCTCGCGGATCATCTTTGGGGTCCAATACGCGCGCAGATGCGCCGCCGCCTGCGCTGTCGCTTCCGCGTCCGGCATGGCGGCGTAGAAGTCGCCGATCTGGTTGGCCATGCGCGCAAGTTTCTCCAGTTTGCCGGTGCTCACCCCGCCTGCCCTCCGCCCGCTGCGACGGAGTCGACGGCGAAACTCAAGGCCGCGTCGGCGCGCGCGATCGCGATAACCGCGATCCCGTACTCCCGCGCCCGCTCCAGCGCGAGCGACGTCGGGGCCGATAGCGACACCAGCGTCCGAGCGCCAAAGATCGCCACCTTCGTGACAAGCTCGAACGAGCAGCGGCTCGTGACGACGAAGAAGCCGCCGTCTCCGCCGGCGCCGGCGCGGCGAAGCGCCCCGATCGCCTTGTCGAGCGCATTGTGGCGTCCGACGTCCTCGCGGACCAGAAGAATCCGTCCGTCGAGCCCGCACCAGGCGGCGGCGTGCACGGCCCGCGTGAGCGCGTTGAGCGGCTGCCGGGACTCGAGCTCGGCGAGCGCCGCCCCGATCGCCGCGGGCTCGACGGGAGGCGCCGGCTGCGACCTCGGTCGAGCCCGCGGCAATCGCCCGAGGTCTTCGACGCCGCACAGGCCGCAGCCCGTGCGCCCGCTGATTGCGCGGTTCCGCGCGCAGATGCGCCTTCAATCGTTCCCCGGCCAGAGTGACGCCGGAGTCGCCAGCCGCCGCCTTCGACCGGCTCGACCTCGACGCCGCGGATATCCTCGAGTCGTTCGACCACCCCCTCGGTGAACAGGAAGCCGTAGGCGAAATCTTCGAGATCGCGCGGCGTCGCCATCATGACCGCGAACGGCGAGCCGCCGAGGACGAATTCGATCGGCGCCTCGACCGCGATGGCGCGTGCGGCCGCCGGGCCGCTCGCAGCCCGCGTCATAGGCGAAGCCGGCGCGCGTCGATCTCTACCGACGCGGCGCCTTCACTCGGCGGCATCGGCCGTCCCCCTGCCGGCTCGCCGAAGGCCGAGGGCCTCTTCGCGATTGCGGACCTGCCAGTCCGACAGGCTGTTGGTCCGGCGGACCTGCACGGCCGTGACCTTGTATTCGGGGCAGTTGGTCGCCCAGTCCGAATTGTCGGTGGTGACCACGTTCGCGCCGGTCACGGCGTGATGAAAGGTTGTATAGACGACGCCGGGCTGCATCCGTTCGCTGACCATGGCCCTGAGCGCGATCTCGCCGGATCGGCTAGTCAGCGCGACGAGGTCGCCGTCGACGATGCCTCGAACTCTCGGCGTCGAAGGGGTGGATTTCGAGCACGTCCTCTTCGTGCCAGGCGACGTTGGCGGTCCGCCGCGTCTGCGCGCCGACATTGTATTGCGTCAGGATGCGCCCGGTCGTCAGAAGGAGCGGGAAGCGGGGACCGACGCGCTCGTCGGTCGCGACATATTCGGTCAGCATGAACTGGCCCTTGCCGCGCGCGAAGCGGTCGACGTGCATGATCGGCGTGCCGGAGGGCGCCGCCTCGTTGCACGGCCATTGGATCGAGCCGAGCTCGTCGAGCCGCGCGTAGGTGACGCCCCGGAACGTCGGCGTCGTCGCCGCGATCTCGTCCATGATCTGGCTCGGATGCTGATAGGGCATCGAGACGCCGAGCGCTTCGGCGAACGCGATCGTCGTTTCCCAGTCTGCCTTGCCGGCGAGCGGTTCGATCGCCTTGCGCACCCGGCTGATGCGACGCTCGGCGTTGGTGAACGTGCCGTCCTTCTCCAGGAACGACGCGCCGGGCAGGAAAACATGGGCGTAGCGCGCGGATTCGTTCAGGAAGAGATCCTGAACGATGACGCATTCCATCGCCCTGAGGCCGGCCGTGATATGGTTGGTGTCGGGATCGGACTGGGCGATGTCCTCGCCCTGGAGGTAAAGCCCCTTGAACGCGCCGTCGATCGCCTCGTCCATCATGTTGGGGATGCGCAGGCCGGGCGCGTTGCTGAGCTCGACGCCCCACAAGCGCTCGAAAATGGCGCGCGTCGCGGCGTCCGAAACATGACGGTAGCCGGAGAATTCGTGAGGGAACGAGCCCATGTCGCAGGCGCCCTGCACATTGTTCTGGCCCCGCAGCGGATTCACCCCGACGCCCTCGCGGCCGATATTCCCGGTCGCCATGGCGAGGTTGGCGATCGCCATCACGGCAGTCGAGCCTTGCGCATGCTCGGTGACGCCGAGGCCGTAATAGATCGCGGCATTGCCCCCGGTCGCATAGAGCCGGGCCGCTTCGCGCAGGTTTTCGGGATCGACGCCGGTCGCTTCCGCGACCGCTTCGGGCGCATGACGCGGCTCGGCGACGAATCGCGCCCAATCTTCAAAGCTCGCAGTCTCGCAGCGCGCGGCGACGAAAGCCTTGTCGATGAGGCCTTCGGTGACGATGACATGCGCGAGCGCATTGAGGACCGCGACGTTCGCGCCCGGTTTGAGCGCCAAGTGGCGTTCGGCCTGAATATGCGGGCTGCGAACGAGATCGATCCGCCGCGGATCGATGACGACGAGGCGGGCGCCCGCGCGCAGGCGCTTCTTGAGGCGCGAGGCGAACACCGGGTGGGCGTCGGTCGGGTTGGCGCCGATCACCATGACGACATCCGCCTTCTCGACCGACTTGAAGTCCTGCGTGCCGGCCGACGTGCCGTAGGTTTTCGACAGGCCGAAGCCGGTCGGCGAATGGCAGACGCGCGCGCAGGTATCGACGTTGTTGTTGCCGAAACCCACGCGCACGAGCTTCTGGACCAGGAACACCTCCTCGTTGGTGCAGCGCGAGGACGAGATCGCGCCGACGGCGTCGCGTCCGTATCGCTTCTGGATGCGCCTGAATTCGCTTCGCCGCGTAAGCCGAGCGCCTCTTCCCAGGACACTTCGCGCCACGGATCCTCGATCCGCTTACGGATCATGGGCTTGAGCACGCGATCCTTGTGGGTCGCGTAGCCGTAAGCGAAGCGGCCCTTGACGCACGAATGCCCCTCGTTGGCCTTGCCCGCCTTCAAGGGGACCATGCGCAGGACATCGTCGCCCTTGAGCTCGGCTTTGAAAGCGCAGCCGACGCCGCAATAGGCGCAGGTCGTTATGACGCTGCGCTCGGGAGTCCCCTTCTCGATGACCGGCTTCTCGTTCAGCGTCGCGGTTGGACAGGCCTGAACGCAGGCGCCGCAGGAAACGCATTCCGATGACAGGAAGTCGACTCCGCCCGGGGAGACCTTGGAGTCGAAGCCGCGCCCGAGGATCGTCAGGGCGAATGTCCCTTGAACCTCCTCGCAGGCGCGCACGCAGCGGGAGCAGACGATGCATTTCGACGGCTCGAAGGTGAAATAGGGGTTCGAGCTGTCGGTCGGGGCGTCGAGATGGTTTGCGCCCGCGTAGCCGTAACGCACGTCGCGCAAGCCCACATTCGCGGCTTGCGTCTGAAGCTCGCAGTCTCCGTTCGCGCTGCAGGTCAGGCAGTCGAGCGGATGGTCGGAGATATAAAGCTCCATCACCCCGCGCCGGAGCTTCTCGAGCCGCGGGGTTCGGGTGTGGACGACCATGCCCTCCTCGGCGGGCGTCGTGCAGGAGGCCGGCGTTCCCCTGCGGCCCTCGATCTCGACCAGACAAAGCCGGCAAGACCCGAAGGCCTCGAGACTGTCGGTGGCGCAGAGCTTCGGGATCGGATTGTCGATCAGCGCGGCCGCGGCCATCACCGAGGTCCCGCGCGGGACGCTGACTTGACGCCCGTCGATGGTCAGCGTCACGGACGGCGCGCCGGCGCGAATCGGCGTGCCGGTGTCGAGTTCCTGCAAGAGGGCCATAGAGCGAACCTCCTACTCGGCTGCGGCGCGCGGCCGCGCCTCGGCGAAATCCTCCGGGAAATGATCGAGCGCGCTCAGAACCGGCAACGGGGTCAGCCCGCCGAGCGCGCACAGCGAGCCATCCGTCATGACTTCGCAAAGATCGCGCAGGAGTTCGAGGTTATTTTGGCGGTCGACGCCGGCGACGATCTTGTCGACCGTCTCGACGCCGCGGGTCGAGCCGAGGCGGCACGGGGTGCACTTGCCGCAGCTTTCCCTGGCGCAGAAAGCGAAGGCGAAGCGCGCCTGCCGGGCCATGTCGACGGTGTCGTCGAAGACGACAATCCCGCCGTGGCCGAGCATGCCTCCGGCGCCGGCCATCGACTTCGTAGTCGAGCGGCGTGTCGAGCAGCTCTTGCGGGAAGTAGGCGCCGAGCGGGCCGCCGACCTGGACCGCGCGGATCGGCCGGCCCGAGCGCGTCCCGCCGCCGAAGCCTTCGACGATTTCGCGGATCGTCGGCCCGAAGGCGAGCTCGATCAGGCCGCCGAAGCGGACGTTTCCGGCGAGCTGGAACGGCTGCGAGCCGAGCGACCGCCCAACCCCATACTCCGCATAGGCCTTGGCGCCGTGAGCGAGAATCCAGGGGACCGAGGCGAAGCTCAGCATGTTGTTGATGACGGTCGGCTTGCCGAACAGGCCGGAGAGCGCCGGCAGCGGCGGCTTGGCGCGAACGAGGCCCCGCTTGCCCTCGAGGCTCTCGAGCATCGAGGTCTCCTCGCCGCAAACATAGGCGCCGGCGCCGAGCCGCGGCCTCGATGTCGAAGGCATTGCGCCGAGCCCAGGACGCTCTCGCCCGAGCAGACCCGCGGCGCGGGCGCGTATCGACCGCGCGCGAAAAGACATCGAACGCGTGCGGATATTCGGAGCGGATGTAGACGTAGCCCTTCGTCGCACCGACGGCCAAGGCCGCGATCGCCATGCCTTCGATGACGAGGAAAGGGTCGCCCTCCATCAGCATCCGGTCGGCGAACGTTCCGCTGTCGCCCTCGTCGGCGTTGCAGACCACGTATTTCTGGTCCGCCTTGGCGTTGCGGACCGCGCCCCACTTGATGCCCGTCGGAAAGCCCGCGCCGCCGCGACCCCTCAAGCCGGAGGCGACGATGTCGTCGACGATCGCGTCGGGACTGAGCCCGATCGCCCGCTCAAGTCCTTTGAGACCGCCCTCGGCGCGGTAGTCGTCGAGCGACAGCGGATCCGTGACGCCGCAGCGCGCGAAGACGAGGCGCTGCTGGCGGGCGAGAAAGGGGATGTCGTCCACGCGGCCGAGCGCTTTCGGGTGCGGCCCCTCGGCGGGGAACCCCGCCTCGAACAGCGCCGGGGCGTCCTCCGCCGCGATCGGCCCGTAGCCGATCCGGCCGTCTCGCTGCCTCAATCTCCACCAGAGGCTCGAGCCAGAAGAGGCCGCGCGAACCGGTGCGCGTGATGGTGAGATCGACCCCGCGCCGGTGCGCTTCGGCAGCGAGCGCGACGGCGACAGCGTCGGCGCCGACGGAAAGCGCGGAGGAATCGCCAGGGACGAAGACGCGCGCCGTCATGACGCCCCGTCCTGCGCCGCAAGCGCTATCGCATCGAGGCGGGCCGCGTCGAGCCGCCCGATCGGCTCACCGTCGAGCAGAGCCGCGGGCGAGAGCGCGCAATTGCCCAGGCAATAGACGGTCTCGACATGCAGACCGGAACCTGGCGCCGCCTTGTCCGGAGCGATCCCATGCCGCTCTGCGAGATGGGCGACGAGGTCCTCGCATCCCGTGGCCTGGCAGGATTCGGCGCGGCAAAGCTTCAAGACGCGGCCTTCGACAGGCGCGCGGCGAAAATCAGGGTAGAAGCTCACGACGCCGAGCGTCTCCGCCTTGGACAGGTTGAGCGCTTCGGCCACGAGCGGGATCGCGGCATCATCGATGTAGCCAAAATGATGCTGGAGATCATGCAGGATCGGCAGCGCCGCCCCCGGCGTCGAGCGCCTGCGCGCGATGATGTCGCGCGCCAACGTCACGTCGAACCGCGTTTCGGCCATCATAGGCGACTCCTCCCGTGAAGTCAGCCCAATGATGCCCTCGGACGCGCCCGACCGCAAATCGGGCGCTCCCTGCCGGGGTTCCGTGGTCTGGAGAGCGCCAGCGCTTCGCGCTATGGAGGGGCGCCTCGCTCAACCGGAGACGATATGCGTCAGCCCCAGTCCGGGAAAGACCGGCGATCGCCCGCTTTCTCGATCCCGTTCGTCGCCGTCGCCGCGGCGGTCCTCGTCCTTGCGGTCCTCGCGGCCTGGGTTGCCGGATCGCCGCGACAGAGCGGCGGCGACTCGCTCATCGGCGGCAAGTTCGCGCTTCAGGACGGCGACGGCCGGACGGTCACGGACGAGAGCCTGCGCGGCCGGCCGTTCCTGGTCTATTTCGGCTACACCCATTGCCCGGACGTGTGCCCGACCGAACTCGCCCGCGTCGCCGACGCGCTCGCGAAAATGGGAGACAAGGCGGTCCCGGCGCTGTTCATCACGGTCGATCCGGAGCGGGACACGCCGAAAGTCATGCAGGACTACGCCAGCAGCTTCGGCGGCTCGATCACCGGGCTCTCCGGCAGTCCGCAGGCGATCGGCGCGGTCGAAAAGGCCTACCGCGTCTTTTCGCGGAAAGGGCCGATCCAGTCCGACGGAAGCTATTCGATGGACCACAGCTCGATCGTGTATCTCATGAGCAAGACCGGCGGTTTCGTCGAGGCGCTGAACCTCGACCGGCCCCCCGAGGAGACCGCCCGGGAGCTGGAGCGCTACCTTTGACCGCTGTTTGCCGCCGCCTGCGCCATTTGCTAGAGCGACCGCCGATGAGCGACGCCGGCTCGAGCCGGCTTCAGCGAGGCGTTTGGCGAACATGGAAAAATTCACCACCCTGACCGGCGTGGCCGCCCCGTTGCCGATCGACAATATCGACACGGACATGATCATTCCGAAGCAATATCTGAAGACGATCAAGCGGACCGGCCTCGGCGCCGGCCTGTTCTCCGAGATGCGCTATCGCGACGACGGCTCGGAGAACCCCGACTTCGTGCTCAACAAGCCGCAGTACCGCAAGGCGACCATCATCGTGGCCGGCGACAATTTCGGCTGCGGTTCGTCGCGCGAGCACGCGCCCTGGGCTCTGCTCGATTTCGGCGTCCGCTGCGTCATCTCCACCGATTTCGCCGACATCTTCTACAACAACTGCTTCAAGAACGGCGTTCTGCCGATCAAGGTTTCGCGGGAGGATCTCGCCAAGCTGATGGACGACGCCGAACGCGGCGCGAACGCAACCCTCAGCATCGACCTGCCGGCCCAGGAAATCCGCGGTCCTGACGGCGGCGTCGTCAGGTTCGAGATCGACCCGTTCCGCAAGCAGTGCCTGATCGAGGGGCTCGACGACATCGGCCTGACCATGGTGGAGGCGCCGGCGATCGCGGACTTCGAGCAGAAGTCCGCCGCGGCTCGCCCGTGGCTGTGATCGCTTGAGCCCATCGGCGCCCGGCCGGTTCGACCCTGAGTTGCCAATTCGCGCCGCATCCTCCTAAAAGTTGTCTTTGAGGAGAGGGAGCGCGCGCGAAGGGTTCGATGAACGGCGCTACGGCTTACATCGCCGCGATCGGCTATGTCCTGTTCCTGTTCCTCATCGCGTGGTGGGGCGACAGGGGCGGCAGGAGGTTTCTTGCGGGCCGGAGACGCGCGCTCGTCTACGCGCTGAGCCTCGCCGTCTATTGCACGTCGTGGACCTATTACGGCTCGGTCGGCCTCGCCTCCTCGCACGGCCTCGACTTCCTGCCGATCTATATCGGCCCGATCCTCGTCATCGGCCTCGGCTCGGCGTTCGTCGGACGCATCGCCAATCTCGCGCGCACGCAGAACCTCACGACCGTCGCCGACTTCGTCTCCGCGCGCTACGGCAAGTCGCAAGCGGTCGCCGCGATCGCGGCGCTGATCGCGCTGGTCGGCTCCGCGCCCTACGTCGCCCTGCAGCTCAAGGCCGTCTCGACCACATTGCTCACGGTCGTCGCTTCGCTCGACAAATCCCGGCTCACGCCGGACAAGCCGTCCGCTTTTTTCGCCCTCGCAATCGCGCTGGTGCTCGCCGCCTTCGCCATGGCCTTCGGCACCCGACGCCTCAATCCGAAGGAGCAGCAGGACGGCCTGATCCTCGCCATCGCCGTGGAATCGATCGTCAAGCTCGCGGCGTTTCTCGCCGTCGGCGTTTTCGTCGTCTGGGGTCTCAACGGCGGCCTTTCCGACCTTACCCAGGCGGCCCTGTCCAATCCGAAGATCGCCGCGGTCATCCAGACTCCGCCCAGATCCGGCCGTCTGGGGCGTGACGACGCTGCTTTCGGCCTTCGCCATTCTCCTGTTGCCGCGGCAGTTTCACGTCGCCGTGGTCGAGAATCACGATCAGAGCAGCGTGCGCACCGCCGCTTGGCTGTTTCCCGCCTATCTCGTGCTGATCAACCTGTTCGTCGCGCCGCTCGCGGTCGCTGGGCTCAAGCTCTTTCCGGACGGCGCGTTCAATCGCGATCTGACGGTGCTCGCGCTTCCGCTCGCGGCGAACGCGCACGGCGTGGCGCTCATGACCATGATCGGCGGCCTGTCCGCGGCGACCGGCATGGTGGTGCTCGACAGCCTCGCGCTGGCGATCACCATCTCCAACGACCTCGTCATGCCGATCCTGTTGCGGCGGCGAGTCGCCTCGGAGCGCGTCGCGGAGGGCGACATCGGCGCGCTCGTCCTGTGGGTGCGGCGCCTGTCGATCGTCGGCGTCCTGGCGCTGGGATTCCTGTACGAGCGGCTGACCGGCGAGACGGCGCTGGTCTCGATCGGCCTCTTGTCCTTCGCCGCGGTCGCGCAGATCGCGCCCGCCTTTCTCGGCGGCCTCTTCTGGCGTCGCGGCACGGCGCGAGGCGCGGTCGCGGGCATGACGGCAGGGTCCCTGGCCTGGCTCTACCTCCTGTTTCTGCCGTCGCTCGAACCCCAGAAGACGATCGGCGCGTTGCTGGCGCATGGGCCGCTGGCGATCGGCTGGCTGAGCCCCGCAGCGCTGGTTTCCTTCGCGCCGAACGGGCTGGTCGGCGGCGTCGTCATTTCCCTGGCCGTCAACTGCATCGCCTTCGTCGTGTTCTCGCTGACGCGCGACGTGACGGCGCTCGAACGCACCCAGGCGAACGCCTTCGCGGGGGTCGGCGGCAAGCCGCAGGCCTTCCGGCTGTGGCGCTCGTCGACGACGGCGGGCGAACTCGAAGCCGCGGTCGCCCGCTATCTCGGCGCGGCGCGCGCGCGGCGCGCATTTTCCGCCTTCCTGCGCGAGAGCGGCCAGGACTACGACCCGTCCCGGGAGGCGAGCGCGCAATTGATCCGCCATGCGGAATTCTTGCTCTCGCCGGCCATCGGCGCCTCGACCTCGCGCCAGGTGCTGTCGCTGCTTTTGCGGCCACGCACCGTCTCGGGACAATCGGCGCTGAAACTGATCGACGAGGCCTCGGCCGCGATCCAGTCGAACCGGGACCAGTTGCAGCACGCGCTCGACCACGCCCGCCAGGGCGTCACCGTGTTCGATTCGAATCTCGCGCTGACCGCCTGGAACCGCGAATTCGCCGACCTGTTCGATCTGCCGCCGGCGCTGCTGCGCCTCGGCGTCGGGCTCGACGAGATCGTCCGCTTCAACGCCGCCCGCGGCGCCTATGGTCCGGGCGACACCGAGGATTTCGTCGCCGAGCGCGTCGCGTCCCTGCTTTACGACGACCAGCCGACGCGCCTCAGGCTCTTCTCCACCCATCAGGTGATCGAGATCCGCTCGGCGCGGCTTCCCGACGGCGGCATCGTCACGACCTATACCGACATCTCCCAGACCGTGCAGACGGAGGAGGCGCTCGAGGCCGCTAACGAGCTGCTGGAAAAGCGGGTCGACGAACGCACCGCCGAGCTGCAGCGACTGAACGCGGAGCTCGCGAGCGCCAAAACGATCGCGGAAGAGGCGAATATCTCCAAGACGCGCTTTCTCGCCGCCGCCAGCCACGACATTCTTCAGCCGCTCAACGCCGCGCGGCTTTATGCAAGCTCGCTTTCCGAGGGCGCTTCCCGAATCGGCGGCGAGGAACGCGCGGATCTCGCCCGCAAGGTCGATATGTCGCTCGAGGCGGTCGAGGAGATTCTCGGCGCGCTCCTCGACATCTCGCGTCTCGACGCCGGCGCGACCAGGCCGGAAGTTTCCGACGTTCCGGTCGCCGACCTCATGCGGATGCTGGAGGTCGAATTCAAGCCGCTCGCGCGCTCGAAGGGGCTGGAGCTGCGGTTCGTTCCCTCGAAGCTCGCGATCCGCACCGATCGAAGGCTGATGCGCCGGCTTCTGCAGAATCTCGTCTCCAACGCCGTCAAATATACGCTGAAGGGCAAGGTTCTGGTCGGATGCCGGCGCCTGCCGAACGCGCTTCGGATCGAGGTCTGGGACACTGGCCTCGGGATTCCCGCCGACCGGCAGCGCGCGGTGTTCGAGGAATTCCAGCGTCTCGATCAGGGGGCCCGGGTGGCGCGCGGCCTGGGCCTCGGCCTCTCGATCGTGGAACGCCTCGGGAAGGTTCTCGACCACCCGGTCGGTCTCAATTCGAAACCCGGCGAGGGCTCTGTCTTCTTCGTTACGGCGCCGCTCGGGGAGACCGTCGCGGCGCGGCTCAGCGAAGCCGGCGCGCCGGAGCTTCCTTGGGCCGGCGAGCCGCTCGCGGGCCTCAAGGTTCTGGCGATCGACAACGAGCCTCGCGTGCTCGACGGGCTTCGGACGCTGCTTGGCCGCTGGGGCTGCGTCGTCGCCACCGCGCATGGCCTCGCCGAGGCGCGCGAAGCGCTCGGGAGCTTCGGCGCGCCCGACCTGATCATCGCCGACTACCACCTCGACCAGGGCGACGACGGGATCGCGGCGATCCGGGCGCTGCGCGAGACGCTCGGCCGACCCCTTCCGGCGATCCTCGCGACCGCCGACCGCAGCCCGGAGGCGCGCGACGAGGCGGCGCTCCATGACATCGTCATTCTTCACAAGCCGCTGAAGCCCGCGCCGCTAAGAGCCCAGCTCGCCCGCATGAGCGCCATGCGCGAGGCGGCGGAGTAGGGTAGGACTGCGCGTCCCCTCCGATCCCGCGGAACGAACCGCCGAAGCCGGCGTCCCAAAACGGGCCGCCGGCGCCGAGTTCCCGTCTGCACTTTGCTCGTCGAGCGAATGCGATGACTTACTTATAAGAGGCGGGATCCGCCATGCATTTGGTGTATTCGTCGTGGCGGGCGGAGCCCTTGACGCCTTTTTTAGCGACCATCTGAGAGCATTCCTTGCCGGCCTGACATTTCCCGCCGCAGTAAGCGTAAGCCGATTCAAGACCTGTAAAACCGACGCCCGCTCCAACGAGAGCCAGAAGGCCAAAGGTGAAGACCACTCGAACCATGCGCTGCTTGACCATGAGCGTTGCCCTTTCCAAGTTGTCCCGCATTCCCGCCCGGCCTCAATGCACGCAATGCAATTGATAACGTGCGGAATGCAACTGTAACTTTGCGCGGCGGCCAAACTTCGTCAAGGTGGAAAGTCCTGTCGTTGTAAAGCGGTGCGACAGGATGCGCCTGGCGTCCCCATTTCGTCGGGGAGCGCTTTTGACCTATAGCGAGGCGCTCAAACATCCGAGAGACCCTCATGAACGCCGCTCCCCGCCCCTTCGACGATATCCGCGCCCTCCTTCCGCAAATGCCCGGCCCTGACGAGGCCGCGGCCGCCGCCGCGCGCGAGCGGGAGGCGCAGTTGACGAAGCCCGCGGGCTCGCTCGGCCGGCTCGAGGAGATTTCGGCCTTCCTCGCCGGCTGGCAGGGGTCCGCCCGGCCGCATGTCGAACAGTCCGCTGGTCGCGGTGTTCGCCGGCAATCACGGCGTCGTGGCCCAAGGCGTCTCGCCCTTTCCGCAGTCGGTCACCCGCGCGATGGTGGCGAACTTCACCGCAGGGGGCGCGGCGATCAACCAGATCTGCAAGACCTTCGACATTTCGCTGAAGGTCTACGAACTCGCCCTCGACCTTCCGACCGGGGACATCACCCGGGAGCCGGCGATGGACGAGCGCACTTGCGCCGGCACCATCGCCTTCGGCATGGAGGCGCTCGCCTCCGAGCCCGACCTGCTCGTGCTCGGCGAAATGGGGATCGGCAACACCACGGCGGCGGCGGCGATTTTCCATGCGCTCTATGGCGGCGAGGCGGAGGACTGGGTCGGGCGCGGCACCGGCGTCGACGACGAGGGCCTGAAGCGCAAGGCGGAAGCGGTGCGCGCCGCCGTCGCGTTCCACAAAGGCCATCTCACCGATCCGCTCGAAGTCCTTGCGCGCCTCGGCGGACGCGAGATCGCCGCGATGGCGGGGGCGATCGTGGCGGCGCGGCTGCGTCGCACGCCCGTGGTGCTCGACGGCTTCGTCGTGTGCTCCGCGGCCGCCGTCCTTCAGGCGCTCGACAAGACGGCGCTCGACCATTGCCTCGCCGGCCACGTCTCGGCCGAGCGCGCCCATCGCGCGGCGTTGAGTCGGATGGGCAAGACGCCGATCCTCGACCTCGGCATGCGGCTCGGCGAGGGCTCCGGCGCCGCGCTCGCGGTCGGCGTGATCAAGGCGGCGGTCGCCTGCCACAACGGCATGGCGACCTTCGCCGAGGCCGGCGTGGCGGGCAAGGACGCATAAGGCGCAAGGTGGAGACGAGCGCAATGGACAAGCAACGCTGGAGCGCGGTCGACGCCTATCTTGAAGACGCGTTGGTCGGACAGGACGCCGTGCTCGAAGCTGCGCTCGCCGATACCGAAGCCGCGGGCCTGCCGCCGATCGAAGTCTCCCCGACCCACGGCAAGATGCTGCATCTCCTCGCCCGCATCGCCGGCGCGCGCAACGCGCTCGAGATCGGCTTGCTCGGCGGCTATTCGACGATCTGGATCGCCCGCGCCCTGCCCGCGGGCGGCAAGCTCGTAACGCTTGAGGCGAACGAGCGCCATGCCTCGGTCGCGCGGGCGAACATTGCCCGGGCGGGCCTGAGCGACCGGGTCGACATTCGGGTGGGAGACGCGCTGGACACCCTGCCGAAGATCGAGGCCGAGGGGCTCGGGCCGTTCGATTTCGTCTTCATCGACGCCGACAAGGAGAACAACGCGAATTACCTCGCCTGGGCGCTGCGCCTGTCCCGCCCCGGGACGATCATCGTCGTCGACAACGTGGTGAGAGACGGCCGGATTTTGGACGCGAGGTCCCGCGATCACGATATCGTCGGCGTGCGCAAAATGTTCGAGATGATGAAGAGCGAGCCGCGACTTGTCGCGACCGCCGTCCAGACCGTCGGCGTCAAGGGCTGGGACGGTTTCGCGCTCGCCGTCGTCGCGTAAAAGTTGACAGGCGTAGCAATTGGAAAGACAGGTATTGAAATGGGTGTTGTCTGCCTGGCCCTTTTTTGGGCGCAACGCGGCGGTTGCATAAAGCGCAGCGCCTCCCGTAAAGTTGACGCCGGTCAACTGCTTTGCCGAATGACCACTCCTTGGGTGTTCTCGCAGCGCGGTTTGGACCGATAACTTACGAGGGAACGGCGCTATGAAGCTATATAGACTTCTGGGAAGAACTTTGCCTTTGATTGCGGCCCTGGTGACGGGGCAAGAGGCTCGAGCAACAAGCTACACGTTCACCTTCAGCTCTGGTGACGTCAGCGGCGACCTTATTTTTACGGTCGGCAGCTCGGCGCTGACCGATGACCCTACGAATTCGCTGCCGATCACCAGCATCACCGGAACAATAACCGACGCCAGCGACGGCGATCTAAATGAATCGGTCTCAAGCATCGTGGCGATCAATCCGGTGCCAGGAGACCCGGAGGCCCCGCATAGTTTCAGCGTCTATTCGACAACTGGAAATAGTTACGACAATTTGTACTACGTAAACGACGATTCCCCAGTTGTTTGCACGGGCTACCCTTTCAGCGGCGGCGTTCTCGACATTTACGGCGTGGCGTTCACGCTGGACAACGGGCAATTCGTCAACGTCTGGAGCAATGGCGTGTATCCTGAGGCGTCGGGGCCCAGTTATCAAGCCGCCGTGACCCCCGAACCTTCGACTTGGGCCATGATGGCGCTGGGCTTCGCGGGTCTCGGAATTCGCGGGCTATCGCGGTTCGCGCAAGAGCGCTGCCGTCGCCTGAGGCGGACGATCCAGCGCTCAGAAAAGCCGCCTTCTTCGGGCGGCTTTTCTTTTGGCCGGCGCCTACCGCAAGAGGCGTCGCGCCGCCGCGAGCCACCCATAGACGATGTTTTTCGCCGCGATCCGCGGCGGCGGCGCCTGCGTCTCCGGCGCCGCCTCGCGCGCTTCGCAACCCGGCGCGAGGTCGGCGAAGGCGATCTCGCCATCGGTATAGAACGGGTCGCCGCCGCCGTTGCGGCCGAACAGGGTCGGGCCCGATCCCGCTCACCGAGTAGGTCTTGTCGACCCGCTTGGCCTCGACGAGGTCGTTGATCAGGAAATCGCGCTCGGCGTCGACGTCGGGCGCGGTGTGGTGGGTGATCTGGCCGGTGTAGTGGCTGATTCCGACTCTGTCGTCGAATGACGCCGCGCCGAGCCAGACCGGCCGGCCGTCGTCGCCGGAATCGAGCGCCTTCCAGAACCGGACATGATGCCGGGTCCTGGCGCTGCCGGCCGGCTCCTTCTCGAACGCGAAATCCTGCCTGCGCCCTTCGAAAAAGAGCGGGCTGACCGGCGCTTCCCGATAGGGCCGGTGAAAGACGACGCTGCCGGCGATCCGCATGGACGATTCGAGCGTCACCGGATCGGACGGCGACCAGCCGGCGGCGGCCATGGCGCACATGAGATCGGCTTCGGAGCCTTCGAGGCCGACATTGATGACGTCGCCGGGGATGCCCTGGGCGGTGACGGTGCGGGCGCCGAGATCCGCAATCTCTCGCTGCCGCTCGTAGTGGCGCCACACGAACGGCGCGGCCAGATAGGCCAGCGCGAGATAGGCCGCCGCGACCGTCGCGACGACGGCAAGAGCGCGGCGTCGATCGAATTTCGGCGGCGTCATCTGGGGTGATTCCGGCCTTCGAATTGCGGTAAGAGCAAAGCGGCGCGACGGCGACGCCATGAGCGTGAAGGCGGGGTGGCAATTCCATGGGGTTCATCAGACTATACGTTCGGGTCCTCGGCCGGCTCGGGCCGCAGAAATGGCTGGCGGCCGGACTGGTGCTCGCCAACGTCGCGCTCGCGGTGTCGCAATTCGCCGAGCCGATGCTGTTCGGCAAGATCATCGACCAGCTGACCCGGACGCAGAGCGCGGGCTTCACCTTGACATGGGCGGGAATCGGTCCCTGGCTCGCCGCCTGGGCGGCGTTCGGCATCTTCAGCATCGTCGCCAGCGTCACGACCGCGCTCCATTCCGACCGCCTCGCCCACCGCCGCCGCGTGGTCGAGATGGCGGCCTATTTCGACCACGTGCTGCACCTGCCGATGAGCTTTCACGCCAACGCCCACACCGGGCGGCTGCTCAAGATCATGATCGAGGGCGCCTCGGGCATGTTCGGCGTGTGGCTGTCGTTCTTCCGCGAGCATTTCGCCGCGCTGGTGTCGCTCGGCGTGCTGCTGCCGGCGACGCTGATCGTCAACTGGCGGCTCGGCGGCATCCTGCTCGATCCTGGTCGTCGTGCTCGGCGTTCTCATGAACATCGTGCTGCGCAAGACCGAGGTCATGCAGAGCGCCGCCGACGTCTATTCGAACGACGTCGCCGAGCGGGTGTCGGACGTGCTCGGCAACATGCCGGCGATCCAGAGCTTCGCCCGCGCCGACGAGGAGACGAGCGCGCTCAACCGCATGATCGACCGGATGCTCAACGCCCAGCTGCCGGTGCTGACCTGGTGGGCGTTCGCGTCGGTCGCGACGCGGTCGAGCTCGACGATGGCGCTGGTCTCGATCCTCGTCACCGGCGTCTGGCTCCTGATGCAGGACCTGACCACGGTCGGGCAGATCGTCGCCTTCATGTCGCTGTCGCAGATGCTGGTCGGGCGGCTCGAGCAGACGGTCGGCCTTCGCCAATTACATGCTGAGCCAGTCGCCGCGGATCCGGATGTTCTTCGAGGTGATGGACACGCAAGCCCGACGTCAGCGACGCGCCCGACGCGGTCGCGGTCGGCCGGCTCGTCGGCGACGTGCGGTTCGAGGACGTGTCGTTCGCCTACGACAAGGCGCGCGAGGCGCTCTCCGACGTGAGCTTCGAAGCGCCAGGCCGGCCAGACGATCGCGCTCGTCGGCTCGACCGGATCGGGCAAGTCGACCACGCTGAACCTCCTGCACCGGGTGTTCGACCCGACCGAGGGGCGGATCACGATCGACGGGCGCGACATCCGCACGATGACGCTCGAGTCGCTGCGCGAGAACATCGGCGTCGTGTTCCAGGAGCCGTTCATCTTCGCCCGCTCGATCGAGGAGAACCTGCGCATCGGCAAGCCCGACGCGACCGAGGCCGAGATGGAGCGGGCGCTCGAGGCGGCGCAGGCGATCGATTTCGTCCGCCGCGTCCCCGAACGGCCTCAAGACCGTGATCGGCGAGCGCGGCCGCAATCTGTCGGGCGGCGAGCGGCAGCGGCTGTCGATCGCCCGCGCGCTCCTCAAGGACCCGCCGATCATGGTGCTCGACGAGGCGACCAGCGCCCTCGACGCCAAGACCGAGCGTCAGGTCCAGGCGGCGGTCGACGCGGCGATGCGCGGGCGCACCACCTTCGTCATCGCCCACCGGCTCGCCACGATCCGCAACGCCGACCGGATCCTGGTGTTCGATCAGGGGCGGATCATCGAGAGCGGGTCGTTCGACGAACTGGTGGCGCGAGGGCGGCGTGTTCGCCGCTCTGGCGAAGGCGCAGTTCATGATCGGGGCGGATCCGGCGCACGCGTAACAACGTACCTGCAAAGCGCGAACGACGACCTGCCGCCGAGCCCTTGCGGCTGTGCTAGGATCAAACGCCAAGGAGCCCGCGATGAGCCAAGGCCAATTCCCCGTCACCCACACGGAAGCCGAGTGGCGCGCCCTGCTGACGCCCGAGCAGTACGCAATCATGCGCGAGCACGCGACCGAACGCCCCGGAAGCTGCGCGCTCCTTCACGAGAAGCGCCCGGGCGTGTTCGCCTGCGCCGGCTGCGGCCAGCCGCTGTTCGAGAGCGCGACCAAGTTCGACAGCGGCACCGGCTGGCCGAGCTTCACCACGCCCGTCGCCGGCGCGCTCGGCCGGACGGTCGACGACTCCTGGGGCATGAGCCGGACAGAGGTGCATTGCGCGCGCTGCGGCTCGCATCTCGGCCACGTCTTCCCCGACGGCCCGCCGCCGACCGGCCTGCGCTATTGCATCAACGGCGTGGCGACCACATTCACGCCGGCGGACGGATGACGGCGGCCGATCGAGTTCGGGCGGAGGCGGTCGAAGACCGCCCCTCTCAGCGCGCGCGACAGGATCCTTCCGGCGCTGCGGCGGCGGAGGTTCTGCGCCGCCTCACCGACCATGCGCCCTTCAAGAGCGGCCGCCTCGGCGTGCTGATCGTCAATCTCGGCACGCCCGAGGGGACCGACTACTGGTCGATGCGGCGCTATCTCAAGGAGTTCCTGTCCGACCAGAGGGTGATCGAGGCGCCGCGCGCGATCTGGCGGCCGATCCTCGCAGCTCATCCTGCTCAGGCGCCCGACCGCCAAGGGCCGCGACTACGCCGCGATCTGGAACATGGAGCGCAACGAGGGGCCGCTGAAGACCATCACCCGGTCGCAGAGCGAGAAGCTCGCGGAGGCGCTGAAAGACGTGTCGCCCGAAGTCGACGTCGACTGGGCGATGCGCTACGGAAAGCCGCCGATCGCCGACGCGTCTCGCCGCCCTGCAGTACAAGGGCTGCGACCGCATCCTCGTCGTCCCGCTCTATCCGCAATATTGCGCCGCGACGACCGCGACGGTCGGCGACAAGGTGTTCGACGCGCTGAAGGCGATGCGCTGGCAGCCGACGATCCGCATCGCCGCGCCCTGGTACGACGATCCGGCCTATATCGAGGCGCTGGCGCGCTCGACCCGCGACGGCCTCGCCAGGCTCGATTTCGAGCCGGAGGTCGTGCTCGCCTCGTTTCACGGCATTCCGCAGGCCTATTTCGAGAAGGGCGATCCCTATTACTGCCATTGCGCCAAGACGACGCGGCTGCTCGCCGCGGCGCTCGGATGGGAAGAAGGGCGCCTGAGGATGACCTTCCAGTCGCGGTTCGGCCCGGGCGAATGGCTGCAGCCCTATACGGACGAGACGGTGCGCGATCTCGCCCGAAGCGGCGTCAAGCGGATCGCTGTGATCACGCCCGGCTTCGCCGCCGACTGCCTGGAGACGCTGGAGGAGATCGGGGTGGAAAACGCCGGCTATTTCCGCGAGGCCGGCGGCGAGAGCTTTGCCGCGATCCCTTGTCTCAACGACAGCGCCGAGGGCATGGCGGTGATCGAGGCGGTCGCCCGGCGCGAACTCGAGGGCTGGACGACGCCGATATTGTAGCCGCGCTCGCTGAGCGCGGACCCGGCCAGCGGCCCCGTCTACAAGGCGCGATCCGAGAGGGTCGTTGTCCGGGCGCTACGCCGGGCGGGGAGAAACCCTGAGCCACGGCCGCGAGCCGGTCCTGGCTTCGCCCCCGACGCTCGCCGGCTGGTAATGGATCGCCGGCCCCGGCAGACGGCCCGCCTCCAGCGCGCGAATCGTCGGCGCGTTCGTGACCTCGAACGCGGTGAATCCGCAGCGGAGCATGAACGGAATCTCGTCGATCAGCACGTCGCCGGTCGCGCGCAATTCGCCCTTGAAGCCGTAGCGGTCGCGCAGCAGCCGCGCGTAGGAGAACGCCCGGCCGTCGGCGAATTTCGCGAAAGCGAGCGCGACCAGCGGCCGGTCGTGCGAGGTCCTTCGAGATGCGCCTGCGCGTCGGCGCCGGCCTCGACCGCGACGCCGACCGGCGCCTTGCGCTGCGAAAGCGTCTCGCGTTCGCCGAGCCAGCGCTTGAGCGACACGATCGACCGCGCCCTCGGTCGGCGCAGCGGGCGCGTCGTCGGCGAGATGCGTCCAAATCTCTTCGGCGAAGCCGCCGGGGCGCCACAGGGCCATCAGATGTCCGCTCCCGCGTCGAGAACCGTGGTGTGGATGCCGCATTCGGTCTTGCCGCGCCCGCGCCAGCGGCCCGGCGCGCTCGTCCTCGCCGGGCTTCACCGCGCTCGTGCACGGCATGCAGCCGATCGAGGGAAAGCCCTTGGCGACCAGCGGATGGCGCGGCAGTCCGGCCTCGCGGACGTAGTCGAGAATGTCGGTCGCGCTCCAGCCGACCAGCGGATTGACCTTCACCCGCTCGCCCTCGGCCTCGAACAGCGGCAGCGTCGCGCGCGTCGCGCTCTGAAAGCCCTTGCGGCCGGTGATCCAGGCGTCGAAGCCCTCCATCGCGGCGGCGAGCGGCCGGACCTTGCGGATCTCGCAGCAGCGGTCCGGGTCGCTGGAGAACAGCCACTTTTCCGGGTCCTCCTCGGCGAGCGTCTCGGCCTTCGGCTCGGCGTTGATCACATTGGTCAGGCCGAGCAGCGCGCAGAGCTCGTCGCGATAGGCGAGCGTCTCGGGGAAATGCTGGCCCGTGTCGACGAAGATGACCGGCGTCGCCTTGTCGACGCGCGACACCATGTGCAGGAGCGCCGCGGCGTCGGCGCCGAAGCTCGAAACCAGCGCGATGCGGCCGGGGAACAGGTCCTCGATCGCCAGCCGGATGAGCGACGTCGCCTTGACCCGCGCGAAGCGGCTCTCGAGCCGCGAGGCGGCGATCTGGTCGCCGAACAGCTTGACGTCATGGGCGCTCATCAGATGTCCGATCCGGCGCTGCGTTCGTAGAGCGCCTCCTTGAACGGCGCGATGCCCACCCGGCGGAACGCGTCGAGGAAAGTCTCGGCCTCGTCCGTCCTCAGGCCCATGTAGGTCTCGACGATCGTCTCGACCGCCCCGACGACGTTCTCGGAGCTGAAGCCGGGACCGACGATCTGGCCGATCGCGGCGTTCTCGTCGCCCGAGCCGCCGAGCGTGATCTGGTAGGTCTCCTCGCCCGCGCGCTCGAGCCCGAGGATGCCGATGTGGCCGACGTGATGGTGGCCGCAGGCGTTGATGCAGCCGCAGATCTTGATCTTCAGCGGGCCGATCGCCTTCGCCTTGGCGCCGTCGCCGAAGCGTCTTGGCGATCCGTTCGGCGACCGGAATCGAGCGGGCGGTCGCCAGCGCGCAATAGTCGAGGCCCGGGCAGGCGATGATGTCGCTGATCTGGCCGGCGTTCGGCGTCGCGAGCCCGACCGAGGCGAGACGGTCGTAGACGGCCGGCAGGTCGTCGAGCGCGACATGGGGCAGGATCAGGTTCTGCTCGTGCGAGACGCGGATCTCGTCGTGCGAATAATCCTCGGCGAGATCGGCGACGGCGTCCATCTGGTCGGCGCTGGCGTCGCCGGGCGGCGCGCCGATCGGCTTCAAGCGACACCGTGACGACGACATAGCCCGGCGTCTTGTGCGGCGACGACGTTGGCGGCGAGGAAGCTCGCGAAGCGCGCGTCCTTGCCCTTGCGCCGCTCGACCCGGTCGCTGACCGGCTTCTTCGGCTCGAGCGCGGGCGGAGCGAAGAACGCCGCGACGCGCGCGACCTCCTCCGGCGGCAGGTCGAGCGGCGTCCGGTCGCGGGCCGCGAATTCGGCCTCGATCTCGCCTTTGAGCGTCTCGAGGCGTCTTCTCGTGCAGCAGGATCTTGATCCGCGCCTTGTACTTGTTGTCGCGCCGACCTTCGAGATTGTAGACGCGCAGGATCGCCTCGACGTAGGCGAGGAGGTCGCGCTCGGGCAGGAAGTCGCGCACCTTGCGGCCGATGAACGGCGTCCGCCCGAGGCCGCCGCCGACATAGACCGTAAAGCCGAGCTCGCCCTGCCTCGTTGCGCACCACCTGCAGCCCGATGTCATGCGCCTGGATCACCGCGCGGTCGTGCGGCGCGCCGTTGACCGCGATCTTGAACTTGCGCGGCAGGAAGCGAGAATTCCGGATGCAGCGACGACCATTGCCGCAGGATCTCGGCGTAGGGGCGCGGGTCGGCGATCTCGTCGTGCGACGACGCCGGCGAAATGGTCGGCGGTGACGTTGCGGATGCAGTTTCCCGACGTCTGGATGGCGTGCATCTCGACGCTCGCGAGCTCGGCCAGAATGTCGGGCGTGTCCTTCAGCGCCGGCCAGTTGTACTGGATGTTCTGCCGGGTGGTGAAATGGCCGTAGCCGCGATCGTACTTGCGGGCGATCTCGGCGAGCTTGCGCATCTGGCGCGAATTCAGCGTGCCATAGGGAATGGCGACGCGCAGCATGTAGGCGTGGAGCTGCAGGTAGAGCCCGTTCATCAGCCGGTGGGGGCGGAACTGCTCCTCGGTCAGCTCGCCGACGAGGCGGCGGGCGACCTGGTCGCGGAACTGCTCGACGCGCGCGTCGACGAAGGCCTGATCGAAGTCGTCATAGTGATACATGGTCGGCCTCCTTAACGGCGGTCGGGCCGGAACGCGGCGCGAGCCCTTGCGCCTGCTTGCCGAGATCGCGCCGGACGGTCGGCCCGGCGGCGCGGATCGCCTCGCGCAAGCGCCTTGGGGACGACATGGCCGTTGCGCGTCTCGACCGCGACGGCATAGGCGTCGACGATGAGATTGCGCGCCTCGTCCTCGTCGGCGCGCGCAAGCGCGCGCCTTGGTCGCCGCGGCGTCGGGCCAGACCGCGGCGCGGTTGAAGTCCTCGCTCCAGCCCGCGTCGCGCGGTCTGAAACACGACAACGCCATCCGCAAGGCGGTTGGCGGTGATGACATCGGGCATAGAGATCTCTCGAAGCTCGCGCGACAGCGACGGCTCACATAGGGCGTAACAGATTTTACGGCAAGCCTCTATAACTCATTTTATATTTCATTCTTTTTTCGTATTATTGCGATGTATCTATATAGAATATATCTACTTTTGTCCTTCGCGCCTTGTTGCTGTCGGGTCCCCGCCTGCAACGGGCCCAGTCGTCTTACCGCACGATCGTCAGCCGCTTCGCCGCCCGCGTCAGGCCGGTATAGAGCCAGCGCGCGCGGTGCTCGCGGAAGGCGAAGCTCTCGTCGAACAGCAGAACGTCGTCCCATTGCGAGCCCTGCGCCTTGTGCACCGTCAGCGCGTAGCCGTAGTCGAACTCGTCCGATTCGCGCCGCATCGGATAGGCGAGCTCGCCGTCGGTCCCCTCGAAAAACGCCTTGAGCACCGCGACCTTGACCGATTTCGAGGCCGCGTCGTCCTCCGAGCGCACGGTCATGCGGACGAAGTCCTTCACCACCCCGCCGAGCGCCTCGACCCGCCAGAGGCCCCCGTTGATCAGGCCCTTGGTCCGGTCGTTCCTGAGGCAGACCAGCCGGTCGCCGGCGACCGGCAGGGCTTCCGCAAAGCCGTTCAGGTCGCGAATGCGCTGGTTGTAGGCGCGACGGGTCCGGTTGGTCCCGACCAGCACCTGGTCGGCCGCCAGCACCTGCGCCGCGTCGATCGCGGCGCGGCGAATGACGCGGCTCTCGCCATAGGCGCCGTCCTTGAGTTCCCCGCCGCCGCGAACGATCTGGGACAGGCGGATGATCGGGTTATCCTCAGCCTGACGGTGGATATGGGTCAGCATCACGTCCGGCGCGCTTTCGGTGAAATAGCCGCCGCCCTTGACCGGGGGAAGCTGGAACGGATCGCCGAGCACCAGGATCGGCTTGCCGAACGACAGGAGGTCGCGCGCCAGTTCCGCGTCGACCATCGAGCATTCGTCGATCACGATGAGACCCGCCCGGGACGCCGGGCCGTCCGAATTGAGGGTGAAGGTCGGTGCGCCGTCGTCGCCTTCGCTCGCGCGGTAGATGAGGGCGTGGATCGTGGTCGCGCCCGGGCAGCCGTGGGCGCGCATCACCATCGCCGCCTTGCCGGTGAAGGCGGCGAAGGCCGTCTCTCCCGCCGCGGCCTCCGCGACGTGCCGGGCGAGCGTGGTCTTGCCGACGCCGGCGTAGCCGAACAGGCGGAACACCTGAGGCTCGCCCTTTTTCAGCCAGCGGCCGACCTTGTCGATTGCCTCGGCCTGCTCGCGCGTCCACTCGCGCGCGCCGGCGGACGGGCGAGCCGGCGCAGGCGCCGGGGGCGGCGGCGGCGAGGCGTCCGCGACGCCCTCGCCGCCTTGGGCGCCCCGCTTTACCGGCGGCGCCCGTCCGAAGGCTTCGCCCCGGGCTCGCCTGACGGTGTCGTCGAGGGATCTGCCGCCTTCGCCTTTTTCGGTTCGACCTTCGCGCCGCAGCGCGAGCAAGTCGGCGGCTTGCGGCCGAGGTCGTAGAATTTGGCGCCGCAAGCGTGACATTGCCGCTTGGTCCCGAGCCTGCCGACCGCCATTCTTTTCTTCAACAAGGATGAACCCGCCCTCGGGCGCCGCTTCAAGCGAATCAACGGTTGATTCAGGAATTCAGCGCAGCCTTTTATCAGATTTGTCGGGGATGCGCCGAAACGCCGCGCTGGCCGAACGGCGGTAAGGCCCGGGCTTGAAGGACGGGGCCGCGGACCTATATCGCGTCCAGGAAGGCGGCCTCGCGTAGCGTTTTTTGAGGCCGCCGACCGCGACTTTAAGCAACGCGGTCCGGGCGCTTCGAGAAAGGCCCGGTTTCGTGAAGCGCCTCGAAGGGGCTTCCCATGGTGCGTGTGACGGCGTTGAGCTCGCCTTTTCTGCTCGGCTTCGACGACATCGAGCGTGCGCTCGACAAGGTCACGAAGTCGGCGGCGGACGGCTATCCCCCCTACAATATCGAGCGCATCGCCGCGGTGGGCGCGGAGCCCGAGAAGCTGCGCATCACGCTGGCGGTGGCCGGATTCGCGAGCGACCAGATCGAAATCACGATCGAGGAGAGCCAGCTCACCATCCGCGGTCGCCAGCAGGAGGACAAGACGCGGGAATTCATCCATCGCGGCATCGCCGCGCGGCAGTTCCAGCGTAGCTTCCTGCTCGCCGAAGGCATGCAGGTTTTGGGCGCCGATCTGGCCCAGGGCTTGCTCTCGATCGATCTTGTCCGGCCGCAGCCGGAACGGGTCGTGCGAACCATTCAGATCTCGACGCGCGACTGATCGTTGCGCGTTTGATGGCGGAAAGTTCAGGCCGCCGGAAAAGAGGGACACCATGACTGCTGCAACGGACAAGGCGCTCGATCTGACGCCTCAGGAATTCGCCCATCTCGGCGACGGGGCGCTCGCCTATGTGAAGGCGATCAATTCGGAAGACGTCGCGCGGCTCTTTCCGCAGGGCGCCCGCGTTGCGACCCGGGCATGCGGCTGTTCGCCCTCCTCAGCGCGGACGGCTCGCCGATCATGCTCACCGATTCCCGTGACGCGGCGATCGCCAACGCCCGCGAGCACGAGCTGCAGACGGTCAGCCTGCACTGACAATGTGGAGAAGCCTCGCGCCAGCCCTGCCCGCCGTCGGGCGAATCGGGTAAGAGGCGGGCCGGAGGGGCGGCGTCTCGCCGCCCGGGTGCGCGAGACCCGCGCCCTCCGATAGTGCGCGGAGCAGTCCGCGCAATCCTGATTGACTCCAAGGATCGCTTGCATGCGCGCCTATCTCGATCTCATGCGCGACGCCCTGGAGAACGGCGCGGTCAAGGGCGACCGCACCGGGACCGGCGTGCGCTCGCTGTTCGGCCGCCAGATCCGCTTCGACCTCGACCAAGGGCTTTCCGCTCGTCACCACCAAGAAGCTTCACCTGAAGTCGATCGTGCGCGAACTCGTCTGGTTCCTGCACGGCGACACCAACATCGCCTATCTCAAGGCGCACGGGGTCTCGATCTGGAACGAATGGGCGGACGCCAACGGCGATCTCGGGCCGGTCTACGGCAAGCAATGGCGCGCCTGGGAGGGCTCGGACGGCCGCACCTACGATCAGATCGCCTGGCTTCTCGAGGAAATCCGCCGCAATCCGGACTCGCGCCGGCTGATCGTTTCGGCCTGGAACGTGCCGGACATCGAGCGCATGAAGCTTCCGCCCTGCCACTGCCTGTTCCAGTTCTATGTGAACGACGGGCAGCTGTCGTGCCAGCTTTACCAGCGCTCCGCCGATATTTTTTTGGGGGTTCCGTTCAACATCGCAAGCTACGCGCTCCTGACCCATCTCGTCGCCCGCGAAACGGACTTCAAGGTCGGCGAGTTCGTCCACACCTTCGGCGACGCCCATCTCTACCGCAATCACGAGGACCAGGCCCGCGAGCAGCTTTCGCGCGCGCCGCGCCCGCTGCCGAAACTCGTGCTCGGCGACGTCGGCTCGATCTTCGACCTCAACGCCGACGCGATCGCCTTCGAAGGCTACGACCCCTGGCCCGCGATCAAGGCGCCGGTGGCGGTGTGAGAGGCGGGGCTCGCCGCGGTGTCGGGTCTCCCCTTCCCCAGCAAACTGGGGAAGGGGAAACGTCCCCGACGGGGGAGGCCGGCTCCATGACCCGCCTCCCCATCGTCCTCGTCGCGGCCGTCGCCCGCAACGGCGTCATCGGCGCCGACAACCGGCTCCTGTGGCGGCTGTCGAGCGACCTGAAGCGCTTCAAGGCGCTGACGCTCGGGCAAGCCCCTGGTCATGGGGCGAAAGACCTTCGAATCGATCGGCCGGCCGCTGCCGGGGCGCGAGACCATCGTCGTGACGCGCGATCCGGCCTTCGCGGCCGAGGGCGTTCTCGTCGCCCACGATCTCGACGCCGCCCTCGCGCTCGCCCAAGACCGCGCGGCGGCGATGGGCGCGGACGCCGATCGTGATCGCCGGGGGCGGCGAAATCTACGCCCAGACGATCGCCCTCGCCGACCGCCTCGCGATCACCGAAGTCGCGCTCGCGCCGGAAGGCGACGCCCGTCTTCCCGCCGATCGACCCCGCCCTTTGGCGCGAGGTCCGCCGCGAGCCCGGCGCCCGCGGCCCGAAGGACGAGGCGGATTTTGCTTCGTCGATTACGAGCGGCGGACGTAAGCGGCGAGCGAGTGGCGCACGACCAGCGAGACTTCTGTCCTCCCGCGAAATGGCTTGCGCCGGCGGCGTCGCTGAGCGAGGTTCCAATCGCGTGAAATCCTTGGGCCTGGTCGATAAGCGGGAGCCGCCTTCCCGCGCGACGGCGGGTCAAAAATCCGGCGCGCCCCGCGCCGCCTCGATCAGCGCGGCCGCGAGCCAGGGGGAAAGCGAGCGGGCGACCTCGACGCGGAATGCGGTCTCGCCCCGCCGCCAGAGGACGATCTCGGCCTTGTCGAACAGCGTCCGCGTCGCCATGCCGGCCGGAAAAGCTCTCGGCCGCAAGTCGAGCGGACAGCCGGCGCTGAGCGCGCGCGCGGCGAGGGCGCCCGTGACCTCGAGCCCGACCTGCCGGTGCGACACATCGACAAGGCTGTGGGGCTCGCCCCCGAGCCCGGCCTCGAGCGCCGCGACGAGCCCTTCCGCCGACTGCCCTTCCGTCATCAAGAGCCACTCGTCAGGGCCGAGCCACAGGGCCGCCCGCTCGCCGAACCGCCCCGCCGGGCCGAGCCGGACCGGCAGCTCGACCTGGAAGACGGCGGAGCAGGCCGCGCGCGCAGCCTCGCCGCCACGGAAGACGAAGCGCTCGGCGGGCGGGGCGTCGTGAATCGCGAAGCGCGCGCCCGAAGGCAGCGGCGTATCGTCGAGCGGACTGCGGGGCCTGAGCCAGGGACTTGCGGGAAAAACGCTAGACATGGAGGCGCGCGCCTTCCGCAGTCGACAGGAGGGCGCGCCTCTCGCGCGCCGTTGGGCGGCGAGACGCCGCCCCTCCGCCTCGCCGCCAGGCGCCGATCGAGTAACCGGGCTTAGACATGGAGGCGCGCGCCCTCCGGGTCGGAGAAACACGGAGCGGCGATCCGTGCTGCGACGGCGCCGCCGCCCGGCGCCGAGGCGTAGAGCCTCGCGCCCATGCGCGACCGGCCGCCCGCGACGAGCGCGAGCGCGATCGATCGCCCGAGCGTCTCGCTGCGATAGGACGAGGTGACGTGACCGAGCGCGGGCGAGCCGATCGGCAGGTCTCGCGCTCTCGGTCACCTGCGCGCCCTCTTCGAGCACGACCGCCGGATCCTCCGTCAGGAGGCCGACAAGCTGCTTGCGGCCGTCTCGCGCGAGGTCGGGCAGCGCAAGCGACCGCTTGCCGACGAAGTCGCCCTTGGCCTTGCCGATCATCCCCTCGAGGCCGAGATCGGCGAGCGTGGTCGTTCCATCGGTCTCCTGCCCGACGATCACATAGCCCTTCTCGGCGCGCAGCACGTGCATCGCCTCGGTGCCGTAGGCGGAGCCGCCGTGCTTTTCGACCTCGGCGAACGCCGCCTTCCAGACGTCGAGGCCGTAAGCCGGAGCCGACGTTGATCTCGTAGCCGAGCTCGCCGGAAAAACTCATCCGCATGAGCCGCGCCGGGAACGCCGCAGACTTGTCGCGTCTCGCACGCTCATGTGCGGGAAGGCGTCGTTCGCGAGATCGACGCCTTCGACCAGCGGCAAAAGGGATCTCGCGCGCCTTCGGGCCCTGCACGGCGATGGTCGCCCAGTGCTCGGTGGTCGAGGTCGAGCCAGACCTTCAGGTTCGATGAACTCCGTCTGGAGATAGTCCTCCATGTGGGCGAGCACGCGCGGCGCGCCGCCGGTCGTCGTCGTCACATGGAACCGGTCCGGCGCCAGCCGCGCGATCACGCCGTCGTCGAGAACGAAGCCGGTCTCCGTCAGCATGAGGCCGTAGCGGCAGCGGCCGACTGCGAGCTTCTCGGAACGCGTTGACGTACATGCGCTCGAGAAAGACCGCGGCGTCCGGGCCGACGACCTCGATCTTGCCGAGCGTCGAGGCGTCGAACAGGCCGACCGAAGCGCGAACCGTGCGGCATTCGCGCGCGACCGCTTCCCGCATCGTCTCGCCGTCTCGCGGGAAATACCAGGCGCGCTTCCATAGGCCCACGTCCTCGAACGCCGCGCCTCGCTCCGCCGCCCAGTCGTGGATCGGCGTTTTGCGGATGGGATCGAACAGCTCGCCCCGCGCCGGGCCGGCGAAGGCGCCGAAGGTCACCGGCGTATAGGGCGGGCGGAAGGTCGTGAGGCCCACCTCGGGGATCGACTTTTCCTGGACCGCCGCGGCGATCGCAAGCGCGTTCATGTTGGAGAGCTTGCCCTGGTCGGTCGCCATGCCGGTGGTCGTGTAGCGCTTGACGTGCTCGATCGAGCGCAAAGCCCTCCTGGACCGCGAGCGCGACGTCCTTGACGCAGACGTCGTTCTGGAAGTCGACGAAGGCCTTGATCCGCCGGTCGCCGAGCACGTGCAGCGGCGCGCCGAGGTCTCCGCCCGACGCCCGAGGCGCGCCCTCGACCGCGAAGGCGCGCTGCGCGGGCGGAATGAAGCCCGCTTGCGCCGCCGCCGCGCGGCCCGCCGCATCGCCCTCGGCGAGCGCATCGGCGAGGGCGAACGCCGCGTTGCAGGCGCCGGCGGAGCGCTCGCGCTGAACGGACACGCCCGGCCGGAAGACCTGCAGCGCCTCGTCATAGACGAGCTTCCCGCGCGACTGCGAGAACAGATGAACGGACGGCGTCCAGCCGCCCGACATGATCAGCGCGTCGCAGGCGAGCCGTGCGCATGCCGCCGGGATGGGCGGCGAGCCGCACCGCCTCGATGCGCGTGCGTCCCTCGATTTCGTGGATGGAGGTCTTCACCGCAACCTTGATGCCGGCGGCGCGCGCCGCGTCCGGAAGCGGCCCGACCGCCTCGTCGCGCAGATCCGCGATCAGGTCGACCGCGACGCCGGCGTCGCTTGAGGTCGAGCGCGGCGCGATAGGCGTCGTCATGCGCGGTGACGACGACGACGCGCTCGCCGACCTTGACGCCGTACTGGTTGAGATAGCGCCGCGCCGCGTCCGCCAGCATGATCCCCGGCCGGTCGTTGTCGGCGAACACGAGCGGGCGCTCGATCGCGCCGGCCGCCAGCACGACCTCCTTCGCGCGCATCTGCCAAAGCCGTTCGCGCGGCAGGTCCGGGATCGGCGATCGAGCGCGGGCTCCGGCAGGCGCTCGCTCAAGGCCGACGAAGTTCTGCGCGTAGTAGCCGAAGGCCTGCGTGCGCGGCATCAGGCGGACGTTGGGCGCCGAGCGCAACGCCTCGAGCGTCGCAGCCAGCCATTCGCGCGCAGGCCGGCCCTCGATCGCCGCCCGGGTCTCGGCGAGCAGCGAGCCGCCCGGCGCAGGGTTCTCGTCGCAGAGGACGACGTCGGCGCCGCTTTCGGCCGCCGCGCGGCGCGGCGGCGAGACCCGCCGGCCCCGCGCCGACGACGAGCACGTCGCAATGGTCGAAGAAGCGGGCGTAGCGATCGGGATCGGGCTCGGTCGGCGCGGTCCCGAGGCCGGCGGCGCGGCGGACGATCGGCTCGTAGACGTGCTTCCAGGCCCAGTTCGGGCCGAGCCAGTCCGGGCCCATGAAGGTCTTGTAGTAGAAGCCGGCGCCGAACAGCGGCGCGAAGACGTCGTTGACCGCGCCGACGTCGAAGCGGAGCGACGGCCAGCGGTTCTGGCTCGTCGCGACGAGGCCGTCGTAGAGCTCGACCTCGGTCGCGCGCAGGTTCGGCGTGAAGCGGCCGGGCCCGCGCGCGACGCCGACGAGCGCGTTCGGCTCCTCGGGCCCGGCGCGACAGGATCCCGCGCGGGCGGTGATACTTGTACGAGCGGCCGACGAGCCGGACGCCGTTGGCGAGCAGCGCCGAGGCGAGCGTGTCGCCCTCGTAGCCGGCGTAGGCGACGCCGTCGAAGGTGAAGCGAGATCGGGCGCGCGCGGTCGATCGCGGCGCCGCCGGCGACGCGGAAGGGCTGGCTCATGCGCGCCGGCCTCGCCGGCGACCTCGGGCCGCGGCTCGCCGGCCTTGTAGGCCGCGAGAATCCGGTCGCTGACCGTGTCGCGCAGGACGTTGAAGAACCGGCCGCAGCCGAGCGACGTGGCGCCAGCGCTCGGCGAGCACGCCCTTCGGGTTCGAGCGGAAATAGAGGTATTCGCGCCCAGGCCTCGTCGCTGACGCGCGGCGGGGTCGGCGGGCCGGGCGACATGGGCCTCGCCGCCGTGGCGGAACTCGATCTCCGGCCGCTCCATGCCGCAATAGGGACAGGGGATCAGCAGCATGGTCAGGCGCTCAATGCGCGACCGCCGCGGCGGCGGCTTCGTCGATCAGCCGGCCGGCGCGGAAGCGGTCGAGCGCGAAGGGCGCGGCGAGCGGATGCGGCTCGCCCCGCGCGATCGTGTGGGCGAACACATGGCCCGAGCCCGGCGTCGCCTTGAAGCCGCCGGTGCCCCAGCCGCAATTGACGAAGAGGCCGGGAACCGGCGTCAGGCCGATGATCGGCGAGCGGTCGGGCGTCACGTCGACGATGCCGCCCCAGTTGCGCAGCATGCGCAGGCGGCGGACCGCGGGAAAGAGCTCGCAGATCGCCTCGAGCGTATGGTTGGCGATGTGCAGGCCGCCGGTCTGGGAATAGGAATTGTAGGCGTCCGTGCCCGCGCCGATCACCATCTCGCCCTTGTCGGACTGCGACATGTAGGCGTGGATCGTGTTCGACATGACGACGCAGGGCATCATCGGCTTGACCGGCTCGGAGACCAGCGCCTGCAGCGGATAGCTCTCGAGCGGCATGCGGACGCCGGCCATCGCCATCACGCACCGAGGTGTGGCCGGCGGCGACGACGCCGACCTTCTTCGCGGCGATCGGCCCGCGCGTCGTCTCGACGCCCGAGACCGCGCCGGAGGCGTCGCGGCGGATCGCCGTCACCTCGCAATTCTGGATGATGTCGACGCCGCGCGCCGACGCCGCGCGCGCATAGCCCCAGGCGACGGCGTCGTGCCGCGCCGTGCCGCCGCGCCGCTGCAGCGCCGCGCCGACGATCGGATAGCGGATGTCGCGGCGAAATGTTGAGGATCGGGCAGAAGGCCTTGGCCTCTTCGGGCGTCAGCCATTCGTTGTCGACGCCGGCGAGGCGGTTGGCGTGGACGTGGCGCTTGACGACCTGCACGTCGTGCGACGTTGTGGGCGAGCATCATCACGCCGCGCGCCGAATACATCACGTTGTAGTTCAGCTCCTGCGACAGGCCCTCCCACAGCTTCAGCGCGTGCTCGTAGAGCGCCGCCGACTCCTCCCAGAGGTAGTTCGAGCGGATGATCGTGGTGTTGCGGCCGGTGTTGCCGCCGCCGAGCCAGCCCTTCTCCAGCACGGCGACATTGGTCAGGCCGTGCTCCTTGGCGAGGTAGTAGGCGGTCGCCGAGCCCATGCCCGCCGCCGCCGACGATGACGACGTCGTAGGCCGGCTTCGGCTCCGGGCTGCGCCACTGCTCCGGCCAGCCCTCGTTCTCGGCGAGGGCCTGCCGCACGACATTGAGAAGAGAAAACCGCACCGCTCGGACCGCGCCCCTGACTCGCTCGCGACGATTTGCGCGCTTTGGCGCGCAATTGCGAGAACAATTTCGCAAGCTCTCGCTGCCCGGCGCAGAATGCCGCGGCGCCACGGCCTCCGGGTCGGCCCGTTGTCCGCGGCGGCGCTTCTATGATACTCGCGCGGGCGTCGCAATGTCGGCGAATGCTTCTCGGGGCCCTATGGCGAACGAACCCTCCGCGATCAGCCTGTCGGATTCTGCGACCGACGAACCGCAGCGCTTGGCGGTTTCGGTTATAATGCCCCACTACAACGACCTGGCGAACCTCGAGCGCTGCATTGCGATGCTCGCCGCCCAGACCCTGCCCCGCGATCAATTCGAGGTCGTCGTAGCCGACAACAATTCGCGTTGCGGACTCGATGAGGTCAAGCGCGTTTGCGGCGACGTCGCGCGGGTGGTCGCGGCGCCCATTCAGGGGGCGGGCGCCGCGCGCAACGCAGCCGTCGCGAGCCTCGCGCGGCAAGATCCTGGCGTTCATCGACTCGGATTGCCGTCCAGCCCCGACCTGGCTCGAACGCGGCCTCGCGGCGGCGTCGACGGCTGAACTCGTGGGCGGACAAGTCGAGGTCGATGTCGAGGACCCGGCGAACCCGACGGCGGTCGAAGCGTTCGAGCGGGTCTTTGCCTTCAACGTCAAGCGGTACATCGAGGAAGAGGGGTTCACCGTCACCGCCAACATGTTCGCGCCACGCGATATTTTCGACCGCGTCGGCGGTTTCCGGCCCAAGGTCGGCGAGGATCGGGACTGGGGCCGGCGCGCCGTCGCGGCCGGATACCGCTGGCGCTACGCGCCGGACGTCGTCGTCTCGCACCCCGCCCGGCGCGACTGGTCGGAACTCACGAAGAAGATGCGAAGGATCACCCGCGAGGCCTATGCCGAGGCGATCGAGAAGCCGAATGGGCGCGCCAAATGGGCGGTCTTCAGCGTGGCCGTCGCCGCGTCGCCGTTTGTGCATTGGGCGACCGCGGCGACGACGAAGAAGCTCGATACGACCGAACAACGGATCAAGGCGATCGCCGTCCTATTCGCCATTCGCTTCTGGCGCTTCGGCGAATGCAACCGGTTGCTGCTCGCCGACATCTTCGGGCGCGGAGCGGCGAAGGACGCGCCCGCGAAGGAGCGCTGACGGCAGCGCTCGCGCCTTCTCGCCGGCCGATCACGCATTCGCACCCAACGGCCGAACCGTCCCGGTCGGCGCTTGCGACGAGCTTCTCCGGTGCGACCGTATTGCCCCAGAACTTCGCAGTGCAACAAACTTCTATGACAAAAACGTTCGAGATCTTTGCGCCGATCGCGTTCACGTCATGAACTGGAAATATAAAGCAGATGTAATTATTCGGCGCGCCATTGTGAGTTTAAAGACTTACTGATATAGAATTCCGCCCAGCGGGAGGATGTGGGCGAGATGAGCCAGGGAGGCGTCGCATGAACGTACGCGAAATCGTGCAGACCTGCTCCAATCCGCATGTCGCGCACGCCGCCGTCGCCTCCATCGGGGGCGACTTCGCCCGACGGTTTTTCCAGGACGCGGAAAGCCGCAGCCTGCCGAGCGGACTTGTGGCCGCCCGTTTGGTGCAGGATTTCGAGCGCCGAGCTGGCGAGGGCGACTGGCGAGGCCTCGATCGCGCGATCCGCGGCGCGGACATGCCGATCCTTTGCGGCCTTCGCCACATTCTCGAACGCGCGCCGAAGCTGAAAGCCGAGGACGCGCCCGCCCGGCGCCCGAGCGTCGCCCGGAAATCCGACCTGGGCGGAGCCGAGGCGAAGCTGCGCCTGACGCGCGATATTTGCGAAGGCGCCGCGGGAGGCGCATCCTCAGCCTCATGTATCTCGGGCTCGATTGCGGAACGTCGGGGCTGAAGGCCCTGCTGGTCGACGAGGCCGGCGAGGCGGTCGCCGGCGCCTCGCGTGCCTATCTCCCGGACCGCCCGCGTCCCGGCTGGTCCGAGCAGGACCCTGAAGTCTGGCGTGCGGCGATGGCCGGCGCGATCGCCGAGCGTTCGCGCCGCCGCCCCAAAAGCGCTCGCCGCCCTGAAGGCGATCGGCTTTTCCGGGCAGATGCACGGCGCAGTTCTGATCGACCGCTCGGACCGCCCGGTGCGGCCGGCGATCCTGCACAACGACGGCCGCGCCCATGCGGAGGCGGCCGAACTCGCCCGCGACTTTCCCCATCTGGCCAGCGTCGTCGGCGTGAAGCCGATGCCCGGGCTTCACCGGGCCGAAGCTCCTGTGGCTCAAGCGCAACGAGCCCGAGCTTATGGGCCGGATCGATTGCGTGCTGGCGCCGAAGGACTATTTTGCGCCTCGCGCTCACCGGCGAGCGCGGCACGGACATGAGCGACGCGGCGGGCCAGTGGCTGCTCGACGAGGCGGCCCGGCGATGGTCGGAAGAGGCGTTCGCCGCCTGCGGCGCCGATCCCGGCTGGGCGCCGCTCGCTGCACGAAGGGTCGGACGCGGTCGGGACCTTGCGTCCCGCCGCCGCCGAGGCCTTGGGCTTGCCGCACGGCGTCGTGATCGCGGCGGGCGGGGGCGACGCCGCGCGTCGGCGCGGTCGGCCTCGGCGCGATCGCGCCGGGCGAGGCGTTCATTTCGCTCGGCACCGCGACGCAGCTGATCGTCGCGACCGAAACCTATCTCAGCGCGCCGGAAAAGCTCGTCCACAGCTTCGCCCACGCCCTGCCCGGCCGCTGGTACGCGATGGCGGCCATGCTGAACGGCGCCGGGGCGCTGGCCTTCGCCGCGCGCCTCCTGGGCTCGACGCCCGACGCGCTCGAACGCGAGGCGGCGGAGGGCTATCGCGGGCCGGGCGCGCTCCTCTTCCTGCCCTATCTCTCGGGCGAGCGGACGCCGCTCGACGACCCTTATGCGCGGGGCGTGCTGTTCGGCATGAGCGAGACGACCGGCCGCGCCGAGGTCGCCCGCGCGGTCATGGAGGGGGTCGCGCTGACGCTCGCCGAGGCGCGCGACTGCCTCGCCGCCGCCGGCGCGTCGATCGATCGCGTGAGCCTGATCGGCGGCGGGGCGAAGAGCGCGCTGTGGACGCAAAATGATCGCCGCCGCGACCGGGTTCACGGTCGTGCGCATGAAGGGCGGCGAGACCGGCCCAGCCTACGGGGCCGCTCGCCTCGCGCGATTGGCGGCGACCGGGGAGGCGCCCGAGGCGCTCTGCAAGCCGCCCGAGATCGCCGACGTGACCGAGCCCGATCCCGGCTTGGCGGAGGCGTTCGCAAAACAGCGCGAGCGGTTCAAGGCGCTCTACGGCGCGGTGAAGGGCGAGTTCCAGCGAGGAGCGTGAGCGTCGACAAGCCTTGACCGCGAAGAACCGCGACCGGATCGTTCTTTTCAAAATATCTGCGTAATTATTGCGCTTCCCCTTGACGTCAGGAATCTAACGCCGCCATGTGTAAACATACAACGGGGGCGCTAGAACATGAAAGCTTCGCATATTATCGCCGCCGCGGCGTCGGTTTTGTTCCCCACGCTCGCCCACGCGGGCTTGCTGGGGTCCACAATCGACGTCACCGCCCGCGATCCCGACGCCTCGACGATCTACGCGGATCCGGGCCCCGTGCTTGTGACAAATAGCGTCGAGTATCCGGTCAATTCATACGTCGCTAGTCCGGACTACAACGAGTCTTGGCAGGTCCAGGTTACGGACAACCAGATCCTGATCACCGATGCTTTGGATTCTGGTCTTCCTTTCTGGGCAGATCCGTTCAACGGATTTGTACTCGATGTCCTTTCAGGTCCTCAGATCGCGACGGCCGTTATAGACAATTCGAGCACGATCGTGCCGGTCGATGCGTATGTTTCCGGCGGCGAACTCTATATCAATTTCAGCGGCGTCACCCAAAACACTGGCGGAACAGCCGTCGTCGATTTTACGACGATGAACAATTCCAACGGCGTCCCCGAATCCAGCGTTTGGGCGATGATGCTTATCGGCTTCGGCGGCCTGGGCTTCGCCAGCCACTCCAAGGCGAAAGACGCGAAAGCAACCGTCGCCGCCTGAACCTCACGCCAATCAGGTCCTCAGGGGCCGTCGAGAGGCCGCCTTTCTGTTAGGGATCCGAGGGGCGTCGCACGTCGATTGGGCGAGGCGATCGTCAGAATCCCTCGGGCTTCCCCACCACCGTCGTGTACAGCGCGCCGTCGCCGAACGCGCGGGCGGCGGCGCGCTTGATGTCGGCCATCGACACCGCGCCGATCTGAAGGTTGCGCTCGACGAGCCAGTCGGGCGCGCGGCCTTCGAGCTGGATCTGCACGAGCTGGGCCGCGATCTTGGCGGAGGTGTCGAAGCGCAGGGGATACGAGCCGATCAGATAGGTCTTGCCCTTCTCCAGCTCCTCCTCGTTGAGCCCGTTCAGCGCGACATCGCGGATCTCGGCCGAGGCGACGTCGAAGCTTTCCTTCGCGCGTTCGTTCTTGGTCGTGGTGCCGCCGTAGAAGAAGCCGCCATGGTCGAGCGCGTAGAAGGCGCCGAACACGGTGTAGGCGAGGCCGCGCTTCTCGCGCACCTCGCGGAACAGCCTGGACGTCATGTTGCCGTGGCCGCCGAGCACATGCGCCGCGACCAGGCTCGGAATGAAATCGGGATCGTCGCGCTTTAGGCCCGGCCGGCCGAAGCGGATGGTCGACTGCGGCACGTCGAGCGCAATCGTATCAACCTGTCCAAGCCCGGAGAACGCCGCCTCGGCAATCGGCTTCAGGTCGCCCTTCGCCGGCAATTCGGCGAACACCTTGTCGACCAGCGCGGAGGCGCCCGGCTCGTCGATCGCGCCGACGACCGCGATCACGAGACGATCGCGCGCGATCACCCGCCGCGCCATTTTGGCGAGGTCGGCGCGCTCGATCGCGGCGAGCGTCTCGATCGTCCCCTCGGAGGCGAGGCCGTAGGGGTGGCCGGCAAAGGCGTGCGCGCGCCAGGAGCGGCCGGCGACCGTCGCCGGATCGTTGGCGTCATGGCGCAGGCGGGCGTTGGCGTGCTCGCGCACCCGCAAGAACGGCTCCTCGTCGAAGCGCGGCGCGTTCAGCGCGAGCGACAGCAGCTCCGCGGCGCGGTCGAGGTTCTTGACGAGGGTGCGCATCCGCCCCGACACGTGCTCCCGGTCGTTGCGGAAGTGGATCTCGACCGCCTTCTCGTCGAGCGCCCGCTGGAAAGCCTGCGAATTGAGGTCGCCCGCGCCTTCGTCGAGCATGCCCGCCAGCAGCATGCTCAGGCCCGCCTTGTCCGCCGGGTCCTGGGTCGCGCCGCCGCGCATGGCGAATTCGAGCGAGACCACCGGAACCGCATGGGACTCGACCAGCCAGAACGTCAGCCCGCGCGGGCTGACGATCGGCCGGACATTGACGGCGGATTTGGGCGACGAGACAGAGACATGTTTTTGCATGGGGCGTTTCCGAATGGGCGTTTGAGCCGGGGCCGGTTCAGGCGGCCTCGGCTTCGAGCGGCAGGAGATGTCCGGTCACGGCAGGCTTGCGGTCGAGCCATTTGCGCGCAACGTTCGAGAACCGCAGCGGCGTCAACCGCCTCAATCTTGGCGGGCCAGCCTTCGACCTCGCCGATCGTCTGGCCGAGCGCGAGCGAGGAGCCGTACCATCGGGCGAGGTCGGACTGGCTGTCGCGCGCATAAGTCGCGTCGGCGACGAGGCGCGTCTTGGCGCGTTCGAGCGCGGCCTCGTCGACCCCGTCGGCGAGGAATTTCGCCAGGATTCGGTCGAAAGCGTTGTCGATCGCCTCGAGCGCGACGCCCGGCGCCGGGGTGGCGTTTGCGATGAACCGGCTCTGGTCGAGCGCCGTGCCGTGATAATAGGCCCAGGCGGAGACGGCGAGCTTCTCCTCCATCACGAGCTCGCGATAGAGCAGGCTCGTCTGTCCGCCGCCGATCAGGTGGCCGAGCACGTCGAGCGCCTCCGACTCGCCCGGGGCCGCGGTGCGGCAGGACGGGACGAGATAATGGCGCTGCCAGTTCGGCTGCTGCACCTTCTCGTCGCGCACCGTGACCAGGCGGTCGGCGACCGTCGGCGGTTCGGACGGGCGGAGGCGCACCGGCGGCGCGCCGCGCGGCGCCACCTTGCCGTAGGTCGCCTCGGCTAGCTTCAGGGTTTCGTCGGGGTCGGCGTCGCCGGCGACCACCAGAATGGCGTTCTCGGGCGTGTAGAACCGGTGGTAATAGGTCAGCGCGTCCTCGCGATTCAGGCCCTCGATCTCATGGCCCCAGCCGATGATCGGCACGCCGTAGGGGTGATGGGTGAAAAGGGTCGCCTGCACCGCTTCGCCGAGCTGCGCGCCCGGATCGGTGTCGCAATGCATGCGCCGCTCCTCGAGCACCACGTCGCGCTCGGGCGCGACGACGTCGTCGGTGAGCACGAGGCCGGTCATCCGGTCGGCCTCGAATTCCATGCAGGTCTTCAGGTGTTCCTTGGCGACCTGCTGGAAATAGGCGGTGAAGTCCGGCCCGGTGAAGGCGTTCTCCTGCCCGCCGATCGAGGAGATGTATTCGGAGAACTCGCCCTTGGGATGGGCGGCGGTGCCCTTGAACATCAGGTGTTCGAGGAAGTGGGCGATGCCGGACTTCCCCGGCGGATCGTCGGCCGCGCCGTTGCGGTACCAGACCATGTGGGTGACGACCGGCGCGCGATGGTCCGGAATGACCACGACCTCGAGGCCGTTCTTCAGGGTGAAATGAGCGACCTGCGAGGCGGGGGTGTGAACGGTCATCGAGGGTCCGGAAGGTTTGGGGCGCGCGGCGACGGGGCGGGGCCGCCCGTCATGTCAATGTCACGACATATAGGGCGCCGGCGCGCGGGTTGCGAGTTGGGGCCGGGTTCCCGTTTGGAAGGCGAGGTTTGCGGAGGATGGTGGGGTCGGGGTCGACCCGGAGCAGGCGTTCGGCGCTTCCGATTCAATGGTCCCGCTCGACGGCGGGCTGTCGTGGCGGACTTTCCCGACCTATGCTCGAGGCTTGAACCAAAAAAGAGCCGCCGGGCGGCCCTTTCAAAGTGTTGGAGAGCCGAAATTACGCCGCAGGACCGGCGATCCATGCCTTTTGGCCCCGGCCAAATGCGGCGAAACCCAGTCCCGCGAACCCGGCGAGCATCATGAGCCAGGTCGACGCCTCCGGCGCCGAGATGCTCAGCGTCTGAATACCGGAGTTATCGGTATAATCGCTGTCCCACATGTAGGCAAGCGTACACGCAGTGTCAACGGCTGTATGCCGTCCCGTCCACTTTGGCCCCAGCGAGCGCTAAGCTCGCAGCCCCGGCGCCTCGTGGCCGGTGCGGGCGACATATTCGCTGTAGCCGCCGCCGTATTGATGGACGCCCTCCGGCGTCAGCTCCAGCACGCGGTTCGAGAGCGCGGCGAGGAAATGGCGGTCGTGCGAGACGAACAGCATCGTGCCCTCGTATTGCGACAGCGCCCCGATCAGCATCTCCTTGGTCACGATGTCGAGGTGGTTGGTCGGCTCGTCGAGCACCAGGAAGTTCGGCGGGTCGAACAGCATCTTGGCCATCACCAGGCGCGCCTTCTCGCCGCCCGACAGCACGCGGCACTTCTTCTCGACGTCGTCGCCGGAGAAGCCGAAGCAGCCGGCGAGCGTGCGCAGCGAGCCCTGGCCGGCCTGCGGGAACGAATCCTCCAGCGACTGGAACACGGTGCGGTCGCCGTCGAGCAGGTCCATCGCGTGCTGGGCGAAGTAGCCCATCTTGACGCTCGCCCCGAGCGCGACCGCGCCCTCGTCCGGCTCGGTCGCGCCGGCGACCAGCTTGAGCAGCGTCGACTTGCCGGCGCCGTTGACGCCCATCACGCACCAGCGCTCCCTGCGCCGCACCTGGAAATCGAGCCCGTCGTAGATGACCTTTGCGCCGTAGCGCTTGTGCACGGCCTTCAGGCTCGCCACGTCCTCGCCGCGAGCGCGGCGCCGGGCGAAACTCGAACTGCGACCGTCTGGCGGCGCCGGGGCGGCTCGACCCGCTCGATCTTGTCGAGCTTCTTCACCCGGCTCTGCACCTGCGCCGCGTGCGAGGCGCGCGCCTTGAAGCGCTCGATGAACTTGATCTCCTTGGCCAGCATCGCCTGCTGGCGCTCGAACTGCGCCTGCTGCTGCTTCTCGTCCTCGGCGCGCTGCTGCTCGTAGAACTCGTAGTCGCCGGAATAGGTGGTGAGCGACGCCGCCGTCGATCTCGACGATCTTGTTGACGATGCGGTTCATGAACTCGCGGTCGTGCGAGGTCATCAGCGAGCGCGCCGTCGTAGCCCTTGAGGAACTGCTCGAGCCAGATCAGGCTCTCGAGGTCGAGGTGGTTGGTCGGCTCGTCGAGCAGCATGGCGTCGGGGCGCATGAGCAGGATGCGGGCGAGCGCGACGCGCATCTTCCAGCCGCCCGACAGCGCGCCGACGTCGCCGTCCATCATCTCCTCGGTGAAGCCGAGGCCGGCCAGGATCTCGCGCGCGCGCCCCTCGAGCGCGTAGCCGCCGAGCTCCTCGAAGCGGTCCTGCGCCTCGCCGAAGCGCTCGATGATCGCGTCCATGTCGTCGGCCTGCTCGGGATCGGCCATCGCGGCCTCGAGCTCGGCGAGCTCCGGCGGCGGCCTCGCTCACCGGGCCGGCGCCGTCCATCACCTCGGCGACCGCGCTGCGGCCCGCCATCTCGCCGACGTCCTGGCTGAAATAGCCGATGGTGACGCCGCGATCGACCGAGACCTGCCCCTCGTCGGGCGCCTCCTCGCCGGTGATCATGCGGAAGAGCGTGGTCTTGCCGGCGCCGTTGGGACCGACGAGCCCGACCTTCTCGCCCTTCATCAGCGCCGCCGAGGCCTCGATGAACAGGAGATGCTGGCCGTTCTGCTTGGAGATGTTGTCGAGGCGGATCATGCGCGCGCGGAACCTACGGACTCTTGCGGGCCGCCCTTATGCCACGGGACGCGCCGAGCGAAAGCCGACCTCTCCCCGTCGGACCTGAGAGGGGAGAGGGTCGGCAGCCCGGCTCGTCGGGGCCGTCCGGACCCGCGACCTTCATCAATCCATCGTGAAAACCTGCTGTCTCGCCCGCGTGAGGCGGAGAGACCTGGACGATGCGCATGCCCCCTTTCTCGACGCCGGGCCGGTTCTGGCGCGGCAATCTGCACACGCATTCGAACCTCTCCGACGGCGCGCTGACGCCCGAGCAGGTCGTCGACGGCCTACAAGCGCGCGGGCTACGATTTCCTCGCAGCTGTCCGACCATTTCCTCGCGCGCTTCGACTGGCCGATCGCCGACACGCGCGCGCTTCCGCTCCAACAATTTCACGACGCTGATCGGCGCCGAGGTGCACGCCATGGCGCACGGACGTCGGCGAACTCTGGCACATCCTCGCCGACCGGCCTGCCGCTCGATTTCGCCGCCGCCGACGCCGGACGAGACCGGCCCGCAGCTCGCGGCGCGGGCGCGCGCGGCGGGCGCCTTCGTCGCCATCGCCCATCCCGCCTGGTCGCAGCTGACGATCGAGCGACGGGCGCGCGCTGGCCGCCGCGCACGCGGTCGAGATCTACAATCACGGCTGCGCGGTCGAGACCGATCGCGGCGACGGCTTCTATCTGCTCGACCAGTTCTCAACGAGGGCCGGCGGCTGACCGCCGATCGCCACCGACGACGCGCATTTCCGCCACGGCGATCTACGACGCCTTCGGCGGCTTCGTCGAGGTCAAGGCGGAAAGCCTCGATCCCGAGGCGCTGCTCGCGGCGCTGAAGGCCGGCGAGTTCTATTCGAGCCAGGGGCCGCGCCTCCTCGACGTCGAGGTCAGCCGCGACGAGGTCCGGGTCGAGTGCTCGCCCGGTCGATGCGATCGCGCTGGTCACCGGCACTTCGCGCGCGATCTGCGCGCGTCGGCCGGCATCTCACCGAGGCGACGCTCGAGGTCGCCGAAGCGCAGCGGCAGGCCTGGGTCGATCCCGGCGCGGACAAATGGTTCCGCATCGTCGTCATCGACGCGCGCGGGCGGCGCGCCTGGACCAATCCGATCTGGGTCGACGCGTTCAACTGACCCGGGCCGGCGGCGAGGCCGGCGCCCGCTTGCGCCCTTGCGCTCGCGCGCCGCGGCGCGCGCCCATACATGCGGCGCCTGCCGAACCGAAGGACGATCGAGACCGATGCGAAACGAGACCGCCGCCCGCTTGCCCGGGTGGCACGCGACGACGATCCTGATGGTGCGCAAGGGCGGCCGGGTCGTCATCGGCGGCGACGGCCAGGTCAGCATGGGCCAGACGGTCGTCAAGGCGAACGCGCGCAAGGTGCGCCGGCTCGCCAAGGGCGAGGTGATCGCCGGCTTCGCCGGCGCGACCGCCGACGCCTTCACCCTGTTCGAGCGGCTCGAGGCCAAGCTCGAGCAATATCCCGGCCAGCTCGCGCGCGCCTGCGTCGAGCTCGGCCAAGGACTGGCGCACCGACCGCTACCTGCGCCGCCTCGAGGCGATGCTGCTCGTCGCCGACAAGGACGTCGGGCTTCACGCATCTCGGGCGTCGGCGACGTGCTCGAGCCGGAGGCGGACGAGAACGGCTCGGCGATGGCGATCGGCTCGGGCGGCAATTACGCGCTCGCCGCCGCCCGCGCGCTGCTGCCGATGCGAGCTCGACGCCGAGGAGATCGTGCGCCGCTCGATGCGGATCGCCGCCGACATCTGCGTCTACACCAACGACAATCTGATCGTCGAAAGCCTCTGACCTCATGACGGAACTCTCGCCCGCGCGAGATCGTCTCCGAACTCGACCGCTACATCGTCGGCCAGGGCGAGGCCAAGCGCGCGGTCGCCATCGCGCTGCGCAACCGCTGGCGCCGCCTGCGCCTCGTCTCGCCGATGCGCGAGGAGGTCATGCCGAAGAACATCCTGATGATCGGCCCGACCGGCTGCGGCAAGACCGAGATCGCGCGCCGCCTCGCCAAGCTCGCCGGCGCGCCGTTCCTCAAGGTCGAGGCGACCAAGTTCACCGAGGTCGGCTATGTCGGGCGCGACGTCGAGCAGATCGTGCGCGACCTCGTCGAGGTCGGCATCGGCGCTCGTCAAGGCGCGCAAGCGCAAGGACATCGAGGCCAAGGCCGAGCTCGCGGCCGAGGAGCGGCTGCTCGACGCGCTGGTCGGCGCGACGTCGTCCGCCGGCGACGCGCGAGGCGTTCCGCGCGCAAGCTGCGCGCGGGCGAGCTCGACGACAAGGAGATCGAGGTCGAGCTGCCGCAGAGCGGCTCGCGGCATGCCGATGTTCGAATTGCCCAACATGCCCGGCGCCTCGATCGGCGCGATCAACCTCGCCGACATCTTCGGCAAGGGCCAGCGCACGAAGCCGCAAGCGCATGACCGTCGCGCGAGGCGCGCGAGCCGCTGGTCGCGGCGGAGGCCGACAAGCTGCTCGACCAGGACGCGATCGTGCGCGACGCGATCGCCGAGGTCGAGAGCAACGGCATCGTGTTCCTCGACGAGATCGACAAGATCTGCGCCCGCGAGGGGCGCGGCGGCGCCGACGTGTCGCGCGAGGGCGTGCAGCGCGACCTGCTGCCGCTGATCGAGGGCACGACGGTCGCGACCAAGCACGGCGCGGTCAAGACCGACCACATCCTGTTCATCGCCTCGGGCGCCTTCCACATCGCCAAGCCCTCCGACCTCCTGCCCGAACTGCAGGGCCGCCTGCCGATCCGCGTCGAGCTCAAGTCGCTGACCGAGGACGATTTCAGCCGCATCCTGACCGACACCGAGGCGAGCCTGATCAAGCAATACGTGGCGCTGATGCAGACCGAGGGCGTCGACGCTCGAGTTCACCGACGACGCGATCGCGGCGATCGCGCCGCGTCGCCGCCAAGGTCAACGGCTCGGTCGAGAACATCGGCGCGCGGCGGCTGCAGACGGTGATGGAGCGCGTGCTCGACGAGGTGAGCTTCACCGCCGCCGACCGGTCCGGCGAGACGGTCGCGATCGACGCGGCGTTCATCGAGCGGCAGGTCGGCGACCTCGCAGCCTGTCGGACTGAGGTCCTGGAATGTTGCGGCGGCGCACGGCGGGCGCAGTTTTTACAAGCGTTCGCGGTCGATCTTCCTCTGATCGGCCGCTGGCAGCGTCCAGAGGCTGCGCTGGCGGGTCCGATTGGCGCGTTTGCAGCGCGTTTCGTCCAGTGGCGCGCCTCTCACGCCGGGGCGAGGGCGAACATCCGCTTCAGGTTCCAGGCCATGGTCACGAGGCTCCACTCGCCTCGCACGTTTTCGAGCCCGCGCAGGGAAAACTGACGGAATCCCAGCACGGATTTGATGATGCCGAACACCGGCTCGGGCGTCTGCTTGCGCAAGGCGTAGAGCGCTCGGCCTTCCGGCGTCTTCAGCCGATGCGCCATCGCCTCGACCGGCGTCGGGTTCTTCGGAGTGTCCGGCGCCGTCCCGAACCGCTCGCTCAGAGGCGGGTGATGCGGCTGGCGGCCCATCGCGATCACCGGCTCGACGCCGGCCTTCTCGCAGGCGTCGACGTTGCCCGCGCTGAAATAGCCGGTGTCGGCCAGCAGATGGTCGACCTTGCCCAGGCCTTCGGGCAACGCGGCGATCTTCTCCAGCGTCGGCTCCACCTGCTGCTTGTCGTTGGGCGCCTGAACCACGTCGATCGCCACCACCAGAAGGCTGCCGGCGGCAACAGCCGCTTGCGCGTTGTAGCACTGGTCGAAGCCGCCGCCCGCCACCGGCATGATGCGCGACTCCGCGTCGGTCAGATTGACCTGATCGGTCGGCGCCGGCCCTTCGACCGGCGGCGCCGGCGGCTTGCCTCCGGGCTTCTTGCCCGTCGCCGCGATCTTCGCCTCGCGCGCCGCCATTTTGGCTTCGTGTTCGGCCATCTCGCGCGCATGCCGTTCCTTGGCCCGCGCCTCCATGGTCGCGCGCGCCTCGGCGATCTTGCGCAGACGCTCCTCGCGCCGCGCCAGTTCGTCGGGGATCGACATCCCATCGGGAACATCCGACTTGTCCGCAGCCTCGGCCCGCGCCAGCAGATCGGCGACCTCGGCCTTCAGTTGCGCCTCGATCTTCCCGGCATGCTCGTAGGAAAGCGCGCTGTGCCGGCTCGCGTTGGCGTGGATCTTCGTCCCGTCCAGCCCGATCGTGCCCATCTTCAGCACGCCCATCTCGCGCGCCAACTGAAGAACCTCGACGAACAGCTTCTCGATGTCCTTCAAGAACCGCCGCCGAAACGCGGCGATCGTGTCGTGGTCGGGATGATCGTTGGCCGCGATGAACCGGAACGCCACCGAGTTGTAGGTCGCCCGCTCCAGCTTCCGGCTGGAGAAAACCCCCGTCGCGTAACCGTAAACCAACAGGCCCAACACCATCCGGGGATGATACGAAGCCGAACCCGAGCCTCGGTAGGCCCCGCTCATCCGGCCCAGGTCGAAACCGTCAATCACTTCCACGACAAAGCGGGCCAAGTGCTTCTCCGGAAGCCACTCGTCGACCGAAGGCGGAAGCAGATAACCCGTCTGCCGATCAATTGTCCGGAAATTGTCCATGCGCCCCAAGCGGTGGAAGGAGAGAATCAGCGCCCCCAATTCTACAACCGCAATCGGCGCCTGTCTCGCCGAAACGTCGGCCCTGCCGTTAAGTCCGACAGGCT
>CAWANA010000032.1:0-90087 GCA_963783275.1 uncultured Alphaproteobacteria bacterium
GGTTTCCGGGTGATTACTTCGGGTTCGCGATTTTGGGCCACCAGTGGAAGCCGGCCTGGCCTTTGATCTTTTCGCGGTCGGTGGCGAGAGCTGCGCAGCGCATCGAGATGATTTCGTCGAGAGCCTCGAGGGTGGGGATGTGCTTGTTGACGACGGGTTCGTCGACCAGGGTCCATAGCGTTTCGGCCGGCTGCACTTCGGGAGTGTAGGCGGGCTGGAACAGGAGGCGCAGGCCGTCCGGCACGGCAAGGCCGGCCTCGCCGTGCCAACCGGCGTTGTCGAGCACAAGAACGATGCGCCGGTCGCGACCCGCGCCGGCTTCTTCCGCGAACAGGCGCAGCAGCGCCTCGAAGAATGGCTTGGATACGCCGTTCGAGATGTACCAGAAGCTTTCGCCGGTGGCCGGAGACACGAACGCCGTCACATAGAGCCATTCGAAGCGATGGTGGCCGTGCGCGATCGGCCGCTCGCCGACCGGCGCCCAGACCCGCCGCGTCACTGGCTTCAGGCCGAGCCGGTGCTCGTCGGTCGCGAAAGCCTCGATCGGCGTGTCGGGGTGGAGCGCGGCTTCCTCGGCGACGACTTCGGCGACTTTTTTTTGAAGGCCTCTTGCTCCGCCGGCGTCGCCGCCTTCGGATTGCGTGGCCGTGGCTTCTGGATCGACCAATTGATCGCTCGCAACGCCTCCCAGCCGCGTTGCGGCGCCACCGAGGCCAAGCCCAACTCGGCCGCCATCCAGCGCGCGACCTTGCCGCTCGTCCACACCCCGCCGTCGGGCGGAGGCTCGCCCAAACGGACGCGCAGACGTTGCAACAGTTCGGGCCTCAGAACTCTCGCCGGCGCGCCGTTGCCCCGACGCAGATCCCCCAAGGCCGAAGGCCCAAAGGCGTTGTAGCGCTCCAGAAGCTGCTCAATCCAGCGCTGGCCAAATGAGGTCATCGCGGCAACCTCGCCGGTCGAATGCCCCTTCGCCAAAAGCCAGATCGTCTGAAAATGCCGCGATGACATAACGTCCTCGCAGGCCTCGTACCGCGCCTCCAACGCCTCAACGCTCAAATGATTGGCCACGTGCGCCATGCCCGCCCCCCGCGAATCATGGCTACCCTATCTATCAGCAGAAAAAGCCAACGTAAATCTACCCCGTCGAGTCAATCAGCCGGAATCCGTATTACTGGCTGCGCCGGTCCGAAGTCCACGCCGCCGCGCCGCCGATAAACCGGCGCGAACCGGTCCTTGGAGCCGCGCGCGCTTGACCCGCTCTCACGCCATCCACTCGCCGCCGTGGTAGCGGCGGGAGGGGGTGCGCATGGTCACCAGCTCCTCGGCCGCGGTCGGATGCACCGCCATGGTGGCGTCGAAATCGGCCTTGGTCGCGCCGAGCGTCATCGCCACCGCAATGAGCTGGATCATTTCGCCGGCGTTCTCGGCCAGAATATGCGCGCCGAGCACCTTCTGCGTCTTCGCCGTCGACGATCAGCTTCATGATCGCGCGTTCGCCGCTGCCCGACAGCGTCGCCTTCATCGGGCGGAAATTGGCCTCGTAGATGTCGAATTTTTCCAGGCGCGCCACCGCCTCGGCTTCCGTCATGCCGACTGCGCCGAGTTCCGGCGTGCCGAACACGACGCTCGCGATCGTGTCGTAGCGGAACGGCTTCGGTCCCCGGCCGAACAGGCGGTCGGCGAGGACATGGCCTTCGCGGATCGCGACCGGCGTCAGGTTGACGTGGTTGCTGACGTCGCCGACCGCATGGAGCCAAGGGACGCTGCTGGTGAGGTCGCCGTCGACCACAATCCCCCCGAGCGGCGTCGAGCTTCACGCCGACGCTCTCCAGGCCGAGCCCCTCCGTGTAGGGGTGGCGGCCGGTCGCCACGAGCGCCTGGTCGACATCGAGCGCGGTCCCGTCGGACAGCGTGACACGCGAGCGCGCCATCGGCGCGCTTCTCGATCCGGGTCGGCGACGTTCCAAAACGGAAGGCGACGCCTGCGCGGATCATCGCGTCGCGGACGCCTGCGCGCATGTCCTCGTCGAAACCGCGCAGCACGTTCGGCCCGCGCAGCACTTCGGTCACCTCGGCGCCCAGCCGCTGGAAGAGCGAGGCGAACTCGACCGCGATGTAGCCGCCGCCGACCACCAGGAGCCGCTTCGGAAAGACCTTGAGGTCGAAGGCCTCGTTGGAGGTGATCGCGTGCTCGATCCCTTCGAGGCCCGGCGGGAGCGTCGGCCGCGAGCCGGTCGCGACCAGCACATGCCGCGCGGAGATTTCCCGTCCGCCAGAGAGCCGCACCCTCTGCGGCCCGACGATCGTCGCCCGCTCCTCGATCAGCTCCGCGCCGGACGACCTGAGATTGGCGCGATAGGCGGCCGAAAGGCGAGAAATCTCCTTCTCCTTGGCCGCGACGAGGCTCGGCCAGTCGAAGGTGGTCTCGCCGACCCGCCAGCCGAACCCAGCGGCGTCGGCGAACTCGTCGGCGAAGCGGCTGGCATAGACGTAGAGCTTCTTCGGGACGCAGCCGCGGATGACGCAGGTCCCGCCGATCCGGCTCTCCTCGGCCACGATCGTCCTTGCGCCATGCCCTGCGGCGATGCGCGCCGCGCGCACGCCGCCCGAGCCGGCGCCGATGACGAAGAAGTCGACGTCGAAGGCCATTCGCGCCCGTCCTAGAAATCGAAGCCCTTCTTCTTCATCTCCTCGCGCGCCTTGGTCACGATGTCGGTCGACAACGACTGCTGCCAGGGTCCGAGCATCTCCTGAAGCTGCTGGAAGAACACCGGCTGCAACGCAAGGTACTTCTTGCCGGTCGGGCTGTCGAAGAACGTGGCGATCTCCACGATCTCTTTCTCGGACAGGGCGAGCGCGAGCAGCGCCTCGACCTTCTCGTAGGTGAGCTGCGCCGACTTGTCGAACTCCGGTTTGATGGCGGTCAAGGTCTGCCTGAGGCTGTCGCGAATCTCCGGGTGCGTGGTCGTGACGTTGGTCTCGAGTTCCTGCATCATCGCCGGGACCGTCTTGGCGATACTCTGCTTGACGCCCATGTCGATCAAAAGCTGGTCGGCAGCGTTGATCGCCGCCTGCGAAGGCGGTGCGGGAACCGCGGTAGCGGCGGCGGGGGTGGCCGGAGCGGCGGGGGTCGTGTCGGCGGCGTAACCCGCCGGCCCGATGAGGACCGCGCAACCGAGGATGAGGGCCGTAAGCGTTCGCTTGGCGGGCATGCTGAAGCTCCTGTCTGAATTCAGATCTGGCCGTACGTCTCGACGGCCTGCGCGCCGGCGACGAAGGCGACACGCGCGTAGCCTATGAACAATCCATGCTCGACGACGCCGGGAATTCGCAACAGCGCCTCGCCGAGGCGCTCCGGGTCCGGGATCGCGCCGAGCAGACAGTCGAAGATCAAATGTCCACCGTCGGTGACGAAGGGGGCCGGATCGCCTCGAAGGCGAATCGGACCCGCGAGACCGAGTCCTGAAAGGGCGTCCTCGATGTGGCGCCGCGTCGCCGTCAGGCCGAAGGGAACGACCTCGACCGGAAGCGGAAAGGCGCCGAGACGCGGCACGAGCTTTGAAGCGTCGGCGATCACCGCCATGCGCGCCGAAGCCGCCGCGACGATCTTCTCCCGCAAGAGGGCGCCGCCGCCACCCTTGATGAGCCTGAGTTCCGGATCGATCTCGTCCGCGCCGTCGACCGTCAGGTCGAGTTCGGGCATGTCGTCGAGCGTCGTCATCGGGATGCCGAGGCCGTTCGCCTGGGCAAGCGTCGCCTCCGAGGTCGCGACGCAACGGACCTTTAGCCCGCCCGAAACTTTCTCGCCCAGAAGGTCGACGAAATGGCGTGCGGTCGTGCCGGTGCCGAGGCCGAGCCGCATGCCCGGCTCGACGAGACCGAGCGCCTGTCTGGCCGCCTCCCGTTTCAGGCGTTCGCTGTCCTGAATCGCGCCCATGCCCTCTCGTCCATCACCGGCTTTGCGAACGCCCGGGCGCCGGGCCCGGCGAACACAAGCAGACACAGCCCCGCCCCCGGTTCGGGCGCGCGACGCCGCTTTACCGGGTCAGGGAGTCGAAGGCAATCGGCGCGCGAGTTCCGCGTGGGTTAGGCCACTTTCTTCCGGCCGGCCTCGATCACGTCCTCGAACGAGCGGAGGCCGGTGGTCGGCGCGTTGACCAGGACCGCCATATTGCCCGGCGCGTGCTCGTTTTTCCACATCTTGGTGTGGGCGACCGGAATCTCCGCCCAGGGGAACACCTCCGACATGCAAGGGTCGATGCGCCGGTCGAGCACGAACTTGTTGGCGGCCGAGGCCTGCTTGAGGTTTGCGAAATGCGAACCCTGGATCCGCTTTTGCCGCATCCAGACGAATCGCGCGTCGAAGGTGATGTTGAAACCGCTGGTGCCGGCGCAGAAAACCACCATTCCGCCGCGCTTGACCACGAAGCAGGAGGTCGGGAAGGTCGCTTCTCCGGGATGCTCGAACACCACGTCGACATCCTTCTTGCCGGTGATGTCCCAGATCGCCTTGCCGAACTTTCGCGCCTCCGCCATGTAGGCGCTGTATTCAGGCGTGTTCACTTTCGGCAGCTGGCCCCAGCACTTGAAGTTCTTCCGGTTGATCACGCCCTTGGCGCCGAGCGACATGACGTACTCGCGCTTGCTCTCGTCCGAGATGACGCCGATCGCGTTGGCGCCGGCGGCGGCGCAGAGCTGGACGCCGAACACGCCGAGGCCGCCCGACGCGCCCCACACGAGCACGTTGTCGCTCGGACGAAGCCGGTGCGGCTCGTGACCGAACAACATGCGGTACGCGGTTGCGAGCGTCAGCGTGTAGGACGCGGCCTCTTCCCAGGTCAGGTGCTTCGGCCGCTCCATCAACTGGCGGTCCTGAACCCGGCAGAACTGGGCGAAGGAGCCGTCGGGCGTCTCGTAGCCCCAGATCCGCTGCGAGGCCGAGAACATCGGGTCGCCGCCATTGCATTCCTCGTCGTCGCCGTCGTCCTGATTGCAGTGAACGACGACCTCGTCGCCGACCTTCCAGCGCTTGACCTTGGAGCCGACCGCCCAGACGATGCCCGAGGCGTCGGAGCCGGCGATGTGGTAGGGGTTCTTGTGCACGTCGAGCACCGAGACCGGCTCGCCGAGCGCCGCCCAGACGCCGTTGTAATTGACGCCGGCCGCCATCACCAGAACGAGCACGTCATGGCTGTCGAGCGGCCAGGTCGGCACCACCTCGATCTTCATCGACTCTTCCGGGGGGCCATGGCGTTCCTTGCGCACCGCCCACGCATACATCGACTTCGGCACATGACCGAGCGGGGGGATTTCGCCGATCTCGTAGAGATCTTTGACCGGAGCTTCGGCCGACAGATCTTTGTCGGCGGCGCGAGTGTTCATGGGCTTCCTCAAGACGCGACGTTCTAGCGACGGAGCGCAAACCGACCGCCCCGATATTGCGCCGCACAATCAAGCATTACGCGTCGAACCGCGAAAATCAATCCCTCTTTCTGCCGCACTCCGGGCAGCGAACGGCGTCCGCCTACGACGATTTGCCGCCCCCGGCTGGAGGTCGAGGCGAATCAAGAATGTGGCGCGCGACCGTGTTTTTCTGCGATTGTGCTGCGCACAAAATACGCACGCCGCGCGCTCGAGCTTCAGCGCAGACAGGACGGCGCAAAAAGGTGACGCAATGGCGGAGACGGACGGGCAGGTCCAGGCGGCGCGGCGAGACAAACCATGGATCTTCCGCACATATGCCGGACATTCGACGGCGCGCGAGTCGAACAAGCTCTACCGCCAGAACCTCGCCAAGGGCCAGACCGGCCTCTCGATCGCCTTCGATCTGCCGACCCAGACGGGTTATGACAGCGACCACATCCTGGCCCGCGGCGAGGTCGGAAAGGTCGGCGTCGCGATCTCCCACATCGGCGACATGCGCGCGCTGTTCGAGGAGATTCCGATCGCCTCGATGAACACCTCGATGACCATCAACGCCACCGCGCCGTGGCTGCTGGCTCTCTATATCGCCGTCGCGGACGAGCAAGGGGCGCCGCGCACCCAGCTTCAAGGCACGACCCAGAACGACATCATCAAGGAATATCTGGCGCGCGGCTCCTATGTGTTCCCGCCGGACCCGTCGCTCAGACTGACCAAGGACATGATCCTGTTCTGCGCCCGCGAGGCGCCGAAATGGAATCCGATGAACGTCTGCTCCTACCATCTGCAGGAAGCGGGCGCGACCCCGGTCCAGGAACTCTCCTACGCGCTCGCCACCGCCATCGCCGTGCTCGAGCGCGTCCGGCAGGCGGGCGAGGTCGACGAGAAGGCTTTCGCGAACGTCGTCGGGAGCATGTCGTTCTTCGTCAACGCCGGCATGCGCTTCATTACCGAACTCGCCAAGATGCGCGCCTTCGTCGAGTTGTGGGATGAGATCACCCGCGACCGGTTCGGCGTGAAAGATCCGTCTAAGCGGCGCTTCCGCTACGGCGTGCAGGTCAATTCGCTTGGCCTCACCGAGCAGCAGCCGGAGAACAACGCCTATCGCATCCTGATCGAGATGATGTCGGTGGTGCTGTCGAAGAACGCTCGCGCCCGCGCCGTGCAATTGCCGGCGTGGAACGAGGCGCTCGGCCTTCCGCGCCCGTTCGACCAGCAGTGGTCCCTGCGCCTGCAGCAGATCATGGCCTACGAGACCGATCTTCTGGAGTTCGGCGACATTTTCGACGGCAGCAAGGAGATTGCCGCGCTTGTCGCCAAGCTGAAGGGCGAGGCGCTCGCCGAGATCGCCGCGATCGACGCGATGGGCGGCGCGGTCAAGGCGATCGAGACGGGGGCGCTGAAGGCGAAGCTCGTCGAATCCAACACCCGGCGGATCGAAGCGATCGAACGGGGCGAACAGATCGTGGTGGGCGTGAACGGCTTCACCAATTCCGAGCCGTCGCCCCTGACGGCGGGCAAGAATTCGATCATGGTTCCCTCGGGCGAGGCGGAGGGCGAGCAGGTCGCAAGGCTGAAGGCCTGGCGAGCCGAGCGGGACGAGGCGCGGGTGCGCGAGGCGCTGAGGGCGCTCAGGGCGGCGGCGGCGACCGGAGCGAACATCATGCCCCCGTCGATCGAGGCGGCGAAGGCCGGCGCCACCACAGGGGAATGGGGCGACGCGCTCCGGGCGGAGTTCGGCGAGTTCCGCGCCCCGACCGGCGTTTCGCCGAGGGCCCGCCAGTCGGCGGAGGGCCTCGATCCGTTGCGCGCGGAGGTCGAGCGCGTATCGCTCAAGCTCGGACGCCGGATCAAGTTTCTGCTCGGCAAACCCGGCCTCGACGGCCATTCCAACGGCGCCGAGCAGATCGCCGCGCGGGCTACCGACGCCGGCATGGAGGCGGTCTACGACGGCATACGCCTAACCCCCGCCGACATCGTCGAGCGCGCAAAGGAAGGCGTCCACTGCGTCGGGCTGTCTATTCTGTCCGGTTCCCACATTGCCCTCACCGAAGAGGTGCTGGCGCTGATGCGCGCGGCCGGCCTCGAACGCGTGCCGGTGATCGTCGGGGGCATCATTCCGCCAGCCGACGCCGAGCGGTTGCGCGCCGCGGGCGTCGCGGCCGTTTACACGCCCAAGGATTTCGAGATCAACACGATGCTCGGCGCGATTGTCGCGGAGATCGAGCGGCGTCATGACCAGGACAATGTCGCAAAGGCGCGCTGAGCGGCGTGACCTTGCCCCTCAATTGTGGGCGATGAACAGCAGGATCCCAGCCGCCACCATGGACGCCATCGACGCGACGTAGGCCATCTGCAGCGTGATGTTCTTCCACCAGAGCATGCGGGAAAACATCGCGCATCGCTCGGGCAGGGTCGCGACGTCGGCCTCCGTATCGCTGAGGAAGTCGAAATCGTCGGGCTCCATCCGGCGCCGAACTGGGAAGCGCGCCCGTCCTGCGAGCGGAAAGCGCGGATAGAGCGACACCAGCAGGTTCACGAAAATGAACATGAACGGCAGGAGCACGATCGGCAGACTGAGATACGCGGGATAGAGATCCTTGTACTGGACGACCGTGCCCATCATGATCGCGACGAACAGCACGCCATAAAGAGCCTTGACGTCGCTGAGGCGGATCGTGTCGCTGTAGGCAGCGAACAGGTTGCGGAGGAGTGGGGTATTTTTGTCGGCGGCCATGGACGGACCTGATTCTCCCTATCACCCGTACCAGACATAGAACAGCACGGCGATCGTGATGAAGATGCACACGATCGACAAGATGAAGCTGATGTTGATGTAGAGCGTCTTCCACCACAGGAGCTCGGACAGAACGGCGCAGCGGAGCCTGAGCTGCCCGAGTTCGTCCTCATCCTGGGTGAGGTTCTCGAAGTCCTCCGCGGCCGCGGTGCGCGAGACGATGAAGTGCTTTGATCCGCGTTTCGGGTAGCGAGGGATGAGCACCAGGAAAAGGCAGAAATAGACGATCAGGAACGGCAGCAGGACGAACGGGACCGGCAAATAGGTCGGAAACTTCGGATAGTTGTAGAGGATCGGGCCCATCATGAAAGCCGCAAACAGGATGGCGATGTTGGCCTTGAAGTCCTGGGCGCGGATCGCGTCGGTGTAGCCGGCGATCAGGCCGCGGTAGGGCTGGGCTGGATCGGGGGGATTGTTACTCATCCGACGGTCGGACGCTCCAGACGGCTCGCAAGCGGGTCGAACCCCCTCCGGGCAAAGGAGGGCTTCCCCGCGAATTCAAACACAGGATTCGCGTGAACCGATACGCCGACCCATCTATCGACGCAAGAGTTGGCGGAGAAGCTATTTGCGGTCGTCGCCTCGCCGTCGCTGCCGCGCTTTCGCGTTCGCCGCCGCTTGCAGGGCCGCTTCCGTGTCGACGACGGTCGCGTACTCGCCCGTGAAGATGGGCGAGCGAAAGCGCGTGCACGTCCTCCGCCGGCCAGCGCCTGCCCCGGAGGTCGAGCTTGTCGACGTCCCAGCACGCGTCGCCGACCACGAACGTCTGGTAGCCGAGGTTGCCGGCGTGGCGCGCCGTCGCCTCGACCGAGTTCGACGTCAAGACGCCGCAGATCACCAGCGTCGTCGCCCCGATGGCGTCGAGCTCGGCCTCGAGGTCGGGGACGGATGAAGGCGCTGTTGGCGGATTTGCCGACCACCCGCTCGCCGTCGCGCGGCGCGGCGCAAGCCTTGAACCGATGCCCGGGCGCGCCCGGCGCATAGGGCGAACCCGGCTCGACCGGAATTGTGCCGGATATGGACCAGCGGGAGCCCCTCCATCCGCCAGCGCGCGATCAGCCGCGCGATATTGTTCTCGGCGTCCGGGTTGTTGCGCGGGCCCCAGCGCGGATCGTCGATCGCCTCCTGCATGTCGACGACGATCAGCGTGGCGTCGGCCGGCAGGCGCATCAGGGCCTGCGCGGCGCGAGCGCCCAATAGTCGAGATCGAGGATGACGTTCGGCTCGTAGCCGTCGCCCTCGCGCAACGGGAAGTCGGCGCAGGGGCGGTTCTTGGTCGCGACCGTGCGGACGCGCAAGGCGCCGACGTCGTCGCGGCCCGGCAGAGCCGAGGTTTCAAGGATTTCGCTCCAGGCGAACACGGTGTCGCCGGCGAACAGCGGCGCGACATGCCGTCCGCCGTTGATCGCGGCGATGTGGAAGGCGTTGGCGAGCCCGTTGAAGCTCAGCGCCCGGGCGAGCGAGATCACGTGGCCGCCATAGATCAGCCGGCGGCCGAACCGGCCCTGCCCCTCGCTGTGCTGATTGAAATGGACCTTGGCGGTGTTCTGGTAGAGGCGCGTCGCGATCATGTGCTCGGCCTCCTCGACGGTGACCCCGTCGACATGATCGATCCGCTCGCCGGCGGCGTAGTCCTCGAACCGGTGCGGCGAGCCGCTGAGCGCCGTGTCGAACGCCGCCCGGTCGATTGCGGGGCACGCCGACGCCGAGGTCCGCCACGGCGACCGCCTCGGGCAGCGTGCGGCACGACCGCGTCCGGCGCCGGCGCGTGGTGGTCGCGCTTGCGCACCATCACCCAGCGGACATAGTCGATCACCGTCTCGCCGTGTTGGTCGACCCCCCGCGAGCGCACATAGACGACGCCGCTCTGCTTGTTCGAGTTCTCCTTGAGCCCGATCACCTCGGAGGTCGAGGACAGCGTGTCGCCCGGGATAAACCGCCTTCAGGAAGCGGCAGTCGGCGTAGCCGAGATTGGCGACCGCGTTGAGCGAGACGTCCGGAACGGTCTTGCCGAACACGACGTGAAAGGCGAGCAGGTCGTCGATCGGGCTCTCGGGGTAGCCGATCGCTTGGGCGAAAGTGTCCGCGCTCTGGGGCGCGAAGCGCGCGCCATAGAGCGCCGAATAGAGCGAGGCGTCGCCGTCGCGCAAGCGTGCGCGGCGTCGCGTGGCGGATCGTGTCGCCGATGCGGAAGTCCTCGAAGAACCGGCCGGCGGCGGTCTTGGTTGCGGAAGAGGCGGTCATGGAGCTCAGAACACGTTGGGATAGATGTAATAGACGATGATCCGCTCGACGAGCATGACTCCGAGCAGGAGGACGATCGGCGACAAGGTCGATGCCGCCGGTGCTGGGCAGGAAATTGCGGATCGGGCGCAGGAACGGCTCGGTGAGCGCGAGGAACAGGTTCCAGGCGGAGCGAACGAGATCGTTGCGTATGTTGACGACGCCGAACGCGATCAGCCAGGACAGGATGGCGCCGAGGATGACGACCCAGCGTGTAGAGGTTCAGGACGATGAGGATGATGTCGAGGATGGCGCGCATGGATTCCCCTGAAGCTCCGCGACCCCGCCGCTCACGATGAACGCCGAAGACGGGCCTCGCCCCGACGCCGTTGACACGACCAGGGCGCGCAAGTAAAGAGCCGCGCGACGGGGCTGTAGCTCAGATGGGAGAGCGCTGCAATCGCACTGCAGAGGTCAGGGGTTCGAATCCCCTCAGCTCCACCAAAGTCCACCCCACCGCTTCCTGGACGAAAACGAGACTGCTCGCACGGCGATCCTGTCGCCGGCCGCATGTTGACGGCGCGCGGTCGTTCGCCGACAAGGCGGCGCTCACTCAGGAGATCGCGAGATGACCGACCAGCAGGAGATTATGCGCGCGGTAGCGGCCGTGCGGCCCGGCGGTCCGGACGTTCTGGCGGTCGAGACGCGCCCGCGTTCCCGTACCGCAGGCCGGCGAGATCCTGATCAGGGTCGAGGCGGCGGGCGTCAACCGGCCGGACGTCCTGCAGCGCATGGGCCTTTATGCGCCGCCGCCGGGCGCGAGCGACATCCTCGGGCTCGAGGTCGCGGGGACCGTTTTCGCGCGCGGCGAGGGCGCAACCCGCCACGCCGAAGGCGCGCGGGTGACGGCGCTCGTCCCCGGCGGCGGTTACGCGGAATATTGCGTCGCGCACGAATCGAACGCGCTCCCGCTTCCGGCCGGACTGTCGGCGATCGAGGCGGCGGCGATTCCGGAGACCTATTTCACGGTCTGGACCAACGTCTTCGACCGCGGCGGGCTCAAGGCCGGCGAAACCCTGCTCGTCCACGGCGGAACGTCCGGCATCGGGACGACGGCGATTCAGCTCGCCAAGGCGTTCGGCGCGACGGTGATCGCGACGGCCGGCAGCGACGAAAAGGCCGCCGCATGCGAGCGGCTCGGCGCCGACGTCGGCGTCAACTACCGCTCGGACGATTTCGTCGCGCGAACGCTGGCGGCGACCGGCGGCCGCGGCGCGAACGTCATTCTGGACATGGTCGGCGGCGACTATGTGGGGCGCAATTACGCGGCCGCGGCGATGGACGGGCGGATCGTCCAGATCGCCTTCCTGCGCGGCCCAAGGCCGAAGGTCGACCTGAGGCCGCTGATGCAGAAGCGACTCATTCATACCGGCTCCACGCTGCGTCCGCGGTCGGCGGCGGACAAGGCGGTCATCGCCGAGGCTTTGTTGACCAAAGTCTGGCCGCTTCTGGAAGCCGGCCGGTGCAAGCCGGTGATCGATTCGGTGTTCCCGCTCGACGAGGCCGCCAGGGCGCATGCGCGAATGGACGAGCAGCGCGCATGTCGGCAAGATCGTTTTGACGGTCTGAACCCGGTTTGAGGCTTGAAAGCCCTGCGGCTTTCAATAATCTAGGAGTCCGAGCGCGCGACGAATTGACGTCGCGCCGAGAGGACCGCGACGCTGACACTCACGCCTCCTTCGAACGCCGCCCGGAGGGCCGAAGGGCCTGCGGCCGGCGCCCCGACGCTCGATCCGCTGTCCCAGATCATTCTCACAAGCCTCGACGACGCCAAGGCGGAGAACATCGTCTCGATCGATCTTCGGGGGAAGACGACGATCGCCGATCGGATGATCGTCGCGTCCGGCCGGTCCAGCACGCACGTCGGGGCGATCGCCGATCGGGTGATGAAGGCCTGCCGGGACGCCGGGTTCCCGACGCCGAAGGTCGAGGGCTTGCCCCTCTGCGACTGGGTGCTTTTGGACGCCCGCGACGCGATCGTCCATATTTTCCGACCGGATGTGCGCCAGTTCTACAACCTCGAGAAGATCTGGGGCGCGGACCGGCCCGGCGAAGCCCGAAGCGGCTGACGGATCGGGCGAGCCGGCGCCTTGCGCATCACGTTGATTTGCATCGGCCGCCTGAAGGCCGGTCCCGAACGCGAGCTGTTCGAGCGCTATTTCACGCGATTGAAGGCGATGGCGCGATCGGTTGGGGTCGCCGACGTCGAACTCCGGGAGATCGACGAGTCGCGAGCGCGGCGGGCCGAAGACCGGCGCGAGGAGGAAGCCGCGGCCATTCTCAAGACGCTCGGTCCCCGGCGACGCGCTGGTCGTGCTGGACGAGCGAGGCGCTTCGCCGACGAGCGAGGTGTGGGCGGCCGACATCGCAGCAGGTTCGCGACGCGGCGCAAAGCGCCTACGTGGTGGCGATCGGCGGTCCGGACGGCCTGTCGCCTTCGCTGCGGGCGAAGGCGCAGAGGGTAATCAGCTTCGGAGCGATGACCTGGCCGCACCAGCTCGTTCGAGTCATGGCTGGCGAGCAGCTTTACCGCGCCTTGTCGATTTTGGCCGGCCATCCCTATCACCGCGCATAATCGCCGCGATTCGGGCCAGATTTAATGATTGGGACGCGTCATGTGGGTGAATGGAAGCCGAGCTGCGCGATCCGCGCTTTGCGCCGCGGCCTTGGGCGCCGCGCTCGGCTGCGCGCCCGCGCTGGCGGACCCGGCCGGACCGGCGGCGCCGACGTCCGAATCGGCAAAAGTCCGTCGAGAAGCCAGCAGGAAAGCCGGCAAGGAGACGGAACTGCGCGGCGTCGAGGACACGATCCGGGCGTCCGAGGAGCAGCGCCGCAGCATTCAGGCGGAGATCGAATCGATTCGGATGGACAAGGCGCGTCTGATGGATGCGCTGATCGCGACGACCGGCCGCGTGCAGGACGCCGAACGCGGCGTCGCCGCCGCCGACCAGCGCCTCACCGGCCTCAACGACAGAGCCGCCGCGCTCAGCCGCTCGTTGCAGGCGCGCCGCGGCGCGATCGTCGAGGTTCTGGCCGCCCTCCAACGTATGGGCGCAAATCCGCCGCCGGCGATCCTGGTGCGATCGGGCGACATGGCGGAGGCGGTGCGGGCCGCGACCCTGCTCAGCGCGATGACCGCCAATCTGAACGCCGAAACCGCGCGGCTCGTCCACGACATCGACGATCTCACGGCGACCCGCGCGTCGATCGCGGAGGAGCGCGAAGGCCTCGCCAGGGCCATCGCTTCCCTGTCAGGCGAGAAGGCGCGCCTCTCGGCGCTGGTCGATGCGCGCAAGGATTCTCTGTCCTCGGCCGAGTCCGCGCTTGGCTCCCAGCAGAAGCGGTCGGCCGACCTCGCCAACCAGGCCGCGACGCTCAAAGACCTGATCGCCCGGATCGACGCCGAGGAGGCGCAGCGCAAGGCGCAGGAGCAGGCGGCTCGCGCGGCGGACGAGCATGCAGCGCGCGACATCGAGGCCAAGGCGGAGAAAGCGCAGGATGTTCAGCCTGTTCGTCTGCGCCCGGAGACGGCCTTCTCCGGCGCCAAGGGACGCTTGCCGCTGCCGGTCGCAGGCACGATCCTGAAGGCTTTCGGTTCTTCCGACGGCCTCGGCGGCACTGAGCATGGAATCCTGGTCGCGACTCTGGCCGGAGCGGTCGTTTCGGCGCCGGCCGACGGGTCGGTCCTCTACTCGGGTCCCTATAGAAGCTATGGACGACTCTTGATAATCGACGCAGGCGAAGGATATTATGTCCTCTTGGCGGGAATGGAGCGCACTTACGTATCGCGCGGCGAAGCTGTCCTGTCCGGAGAGCCTGTCGGCGTGGTGGGCGACGGATCTCTGAAGATGGCGGCGGCCGCGGGTGTTGGCGCTGCCCAACCTGTTCTCTATATCGAACTGAGAAAAGACGGAACGGCGATCGATCCGGGGCCGTGGTGGGCGAAGGCAGACATCGAAAAGGCGCGCGGATGAATCGGAATGCAGGTCTCTTGGGTTTGGGCGTCGTTCTCGGCGCGGCGGTCACGTTCGCGGCGCCGCAGACGCTCGCCTACCTCAGCCCAGCCGCCAACGCGGCCGCCGCCGACACCTATCGTCAGCTCAACCTGTTCGGCGACGTGTTCGACAAGATTCGCAACGACTATGTCGAAAAGCCCGACGAGGCCAAGCTGATCGAGGCCGCGATCAACGGCATGCTGTCGTCCCTCGATCCGCATTCGAGCTACATGGACGCGAAGGCGTTCCAGGACATGCAGGTCCAGACCAAGGGCGAGTTCGGCGGCCTCGGCATCGAGGTGACCCAGGAGGACGGCCTGATCAAGGTCGTCACCCCGATCGACGATACGCCCGCGTCCAAGGCAGGAATTCTGTCGGGCGACATCATCACCGCGATCGACGACACGCCGACGCAGGGCCTGACCCTCGACCAGGCGGTCGAGAAGATGCGCGGCGCGATCAATTCGCCGGTCAAGCTCAAGATCGTCCGCGGTCCCAAGAAAGAGGTCAAGGACTATACCGTCGTGCGGGAGCTGATCCGGGTCCAGTCGGTGCGCTCGCATGTCGAGGACGGCGACATCGGCTATATCCGCATCACGCAGTTCACCGAGCAGACGGCGGACGGCCTGAAGGAGGCGATGGACAAGCTGAAGACCGAGATTCCGGCGGACAAGTTCAAAGGCTACATTCTCGATTTGCGCAACAATCCGGGCGGCCTGCTCGACCAGTCGATCGCGGTGGTCAATTCCTTCATCGACCGGGGCGAGATCGTATCGACCCGCGGGCGGACGCCGGACGAGACACAAAGGTTCGACGCCCGTCCGGGCGGCGACCTTTCGGGCGGCAAGCCGCTGGTCGTGCTGATCAACGGCGGTTCGGCGTCGGCCTCCGAGATCGTGTCGGGCGCTCTGCAGGATCACAAGCGCGCGTCGCTGATCGGGACGCGCTCGTTCGGCAAGGGCTCGGTGCAGACCATCATGCCGCTCGGCCAGGACGGCGCGTTGCGCCTGACGACCGCGCGCTACTACACGCCCTCGGGCCGCTCGATCCAGGCCAAGGGCATCGAGCCCGACTACAAGGTGCTCGAAGACGTTCCCGCCGATCTCAAGGGCAAGGACGACATGAAGGGCGAGGCCTCCCTCAAGGGGCATCTGGCCAACGGCGAAGAGGACACCTCGGCGTCGCAAGCCTATGTGCCGCCGGAAGAGAAGGACGACAAGCAGCTGAAGGCGGCGATCGGCTTGCTCCACGGCGAAAAGCCCGCCCAGGCGGCGTCGGTCGACACAGACGCCGGCAAGCCCAACGTCGAGGCCGTCAAGCCCGACGAGGCGACGCCGTCGGCGCCTGGCGACGCAGCCAAGCCCAACTGAAGGTGTCCGACATGATCCGGGGAGCGAAGTGAAAGCCATGCCGAGAGGCGTCTCTTACCTCGTCGTCGGCCTTCTCGCCGGCGCTGCGCTCACCGGAGTTTCGCACGGCGTCCTCAGCGCCGCGACCACCAACGGGAGCAGCGGCGTGGCGCTGTTCACCGAGGTTTTTGACAAGGTTCGCAGCAACTACGCCGAGAAGCCGGACGACGACAAGCTCGTACGCGGCGCGATCGACGGCATGCTGGCTTCGCTCGACCCGCATTCGACCTACTTCGATCCCAAAGCGCTGCAGGATTTCCAGACCAGCATGAAGGGCGAAGAGTTCGGCGGCCTCGGGCTCGAAGTCATGATGGAGGACGGACTCGTCAAAGTGGTCAGCCCGATCGACGACACTCCGGCGGCGCGGGCCGGGCTCATGTCCGGCGACCTCATCACGAAGATCGACGAAACGCCGGTCAAGGGGCTCACTCTCAAGGAAGCCGTCGACAAGATGCGCGGTCCGGCGAAATCGAGCGTCCGGCTCCTCATTCAGCGCGGTTCGAACAAGGATGCGAAGGAGTACGCGATCGTCCGCGAAATCATTCATGTCCAGTCGGTCCGCTCGCATGTCGAAAGCGGCGACATCGGATATATCCGCATCACGCAGTTCAATCAGGAGGCATACGACGGGGTGCGCAGGGCCTTCGATCATTTCCGCAGCGATCCCGGCGAGGCCAAGCTCAAGGGCTACATCCTCGATTTGCGCAACAATCCGGGCGGCCTGCTCAATCAGGCGGTCGAAATCACCAACGCTTTCGTCGACGGCGGCCCGATTGTCACGACGCGAGGCCGCAACGCCGAAGAGCAGCAGGGGTACAGCGCCCGCCCCGGCGTCAACTTGTCGGAGGGCAAGCCGCTGGTGGTGCTGATCAACGGCGGATCGGCCTCGGCCTCCGAGATCGTCTCGGGCGCGCTCCAGGACCTCAAACGCGCGACCCTGATCGGCACGCGCTCGTTCGGCAAGGGATCGGTGCAGACGATCCTGCCGCTCGGCGACGAAGGCGCGCTGAAACTGACGACCGCGCGCTATTATACGCCATCCGGCCGCTCGATCCAGGCGAAGGGTATCGAGCCGGATGTCATGGTGGTCGAGAACATCCCGGATGATCTGAAGGGCAAGGTCTCGAGCCTTGGAGAGGCCTCGCTGCTCGGCCACCTCAAGAACGGAACCGATGAGGAGAAGGGATCGGACGCCTACGTTCCGCCGGACAAGGCGAAAGACACACAATTGCAGGCCGCCGTCAGCCTGTTGCACGGCGCAAGTCCCGAGGCTCTGAGGAGCTCCCGCGACGGTAACCTCGCAATGACGTTGCGACGCCTCATCGCCGGGGCGGCGTTGCTTGCGTCTCCGGCTCTAGCCCTGGCTGATGAGCCGACCGGCTGCGGGGGTTCCGATGGCCTGTCGATCGCGAGCGCGCCGCTCTGGCCGAAGCGACGAAGCCGACCGTCGCCGACGGCGGCGCGCTCCGCTATGACGCGGCGATGACCCTCGAACTCGCGCCGTTCACCGAAGCGGGCTTGCCGCATGCGCCGGAGCGGCCGCCGAAAGTCACTCCGTCGTTCGCCGGGCACTTCACCCTCCCCGCTCCCGTCAGGCCTGGCCAGTATAAGTTGACCATCGCCTCTGAGGGGTGGATCGACGTGATCGACAACGGGGCGTTCCTCCGCCCGAGCGGGTTTTCCGGCGCGCTCGGCTGCGAGGGCGCCCGCAAGAGCGTGAAGTTCGACCTTCCGCCTCGTCCGGTCGATGTGCAGTTCAGCAACGTCAAGGATGCGCACATCGCGGTGGTGGTGACGCCGGCAGAGTGAAGGTTGCGCAGAGCCACCCGGTTTCGATGAGGCTTTGTGCGGCCCTTCTACTGCAAGGCCGGCGAACCGAAGTTGATATATCAACATACTTGAGGCGCCAGCTGCTTTCACAGCGCCGTGGGGTGTTACACGCGCCCGGAAAATCCGTAACCGGAGCAGATTTCCGGGCAGTGTGGGGGAGTCAAGAGATGGAAAGTGTGATTCAAGCTTGGGATGTCACCCGGCTCGATTGATTCGCTTGATGGTATGGGCGCGACCGAACTGGTTGGGCTGGTTCGCCGCCTGATCGGCGAGGTTGAGCGGCTTCGGGAAGAAAACGAGAAGCTGAACGCGACGGTGACGGCGCTCCGACTGGAGAACCAGCAACTGAAGGACGAGATCCGGCGTCTGAAGGGCTTGCCGCCGCGGCCGCCGTTCAAGCCGTCGGGCATGGAAAAGGCGACGGATCGACCGGGGGCGGATCGACCGAACGAGGCGGACAGGCCGTCGCCGCGTCGTCGCGGTCCGGGCGTGTCGAAGCTGAGCATCGACCGCACGGTGACGCTGACGGCGTCGGCGCCGGAAGGCTCGCGCCACAAGGGCTACGAAGAGATCATCGTTCAGGATATCGCGTTCAAGCCGGACGTGACGCTTTATCGGCGCGAGCGCTGGACGACGCCGGACGGGCGGACGGTGACGGCCGATCTTCCGACGGGCGTGGTGGGCGGATGCGGCCCGCATCTGCATCGTTTAGTGCTGGTGCTGCATTTTCAGGGCCAGATGACCTGCGAGCGGATCGTGGCGGTGCTGACTGCCGCCGGCCTTTCGATCTCGAAGCGCCAGGTGGTGCGGCTTTTGACCGCGAAGCTGGACACGTTCCGCGCCGAGGAGGAAGCCGCGTTCAGCGCCGGACTTCGCGCCTCGGCTTGCGTCAGCGTCGACGACACCGGAGCGCGCCACGCCGGCAAGGCCTGCTACACGACGCAGTTCGGCTCCGACCGCTTCACGGCGTTCCGCACCGGGCCGAACAAGTCGCGTCTCGCCTTCCTGCGCAACCTCCTGGGCGGGACGGCGCGCTACGCCATCAACGCGGCGGCGACAGCCTATATGCGCTCCGCCAATCTGGCCCACGGCGTGATCGAAGCGCTGGGCGGCGCAGACGTCCTCGAATTCGCCTGCGAGGCCGACTGGCGCGCGCATTTGCGCGCCCTCGGCCTGACCGGGTTGCGCGTATCCCCCGATCCGGTGCGGGTCGCCAGCGAAGGGGCGCTCTGGGGCGCCATCTGCGCCGAGGATCGGCTGGCCTGCGCCGTCATCCTCTCCGACGACGCCGGGCAGTTCCGCGTCGGCGACCACGCCCTGTGCTGGGTTCACGCCGAACGCCTCGTCCACAAGCTCGTTCCCGCCAACGACCGGCAGCGCAACGCCGTCGAGGTCACGCGGCGAATGATCTGGTGGTTCTATCGTCAGCTCAAGGCGTTCAAGCTCGCCCCGAGCCCCGAGCGCGCCGCCGAACTCTCGGCCCGCTTCGACCGCATCTTCAAACGCCGTACGGGATATGCGACGCTCGACAGGCTGCTCAAGCGCCTTCTCGCCAACAAGCCTGAACTCCTGCGCGTGCTCGAGCGGCCGGAGATCCCCCTCAACACCAACGCATCCGAAAACGACATTCGCATCGTCGTCACCAAGCGAAAGGTCTCAGGAGGAACCGTCAGCGAAAAAGGACGCGCCGCCCGCGACGTCATGCTTGGCCTCGCCAAGACCTGCGCCAAGCTCAAAATCTCGTTCTTCGATTACCTCGGCGCCCGCCTCGGCATTCCCGGACACGACGTCCCGACCATCGAAAGCCTGATCGCAAGCGCTCCAACTTGATCGACCCCGCCCGGAAATCTGCCCCGATTACGAAAATCCGCTACAACGCCTTGAAAACGCACGAAACCGGCTCGGGACGCGGAGGCGCCTGCCTCTTTACTGGGCGCGGTGCGCTATAACCCCGACCCCTGCTCCCGCGTCGCGGGCGGCGGCGGCGCCGCCGGGATCGAAGGCGCCTTGTCGGCCGAATTCCCGGGCGCCGCGGCGACATCGTTGGCGGCCGGATCGGGTTCGATCGCCTTGAATTTCGACAACTGGTCCGCCGCCGCCGCGAGCGCCTCCGGGTCCATCTTTGCGGCGACTTCGTCGCGCTTGCGCGCCGCTTCCGAATCGCCCTGCGCGGCGGCGAGCGAGAACCACATCCACGACTGGCGAAGATCCTGGTCGACGCCGAGCCCGCGCGCGTAGAGGACTGCGAGATTGAACTGACTGTCGCGGACGCCCATTTCCGCGGCGCGCCGGAACCATCTCGCCGCCTCGGCGTAGTCGGCTTTCTCGCCGACTGGCTCCGCGTCCATCACGCCGAGGTTGTGCGCCGCCCTGGCGTTTCCCAGTCGGGCCGCGGCCAAGTACCAGCGCTTGGCGGAGGCCAGATCGCGTTCAACGCCGACACCCCTCTGATACAATGCGCCGAGCCGGAATTCGGCCGGAGCGAAGCCCGCGGACGCCGCACGCTCGAGCCAGAATGCGGCGGTCGCCTGGATCCTGGGACAATCCGCGTCCTTCGAGAAGACGCTGCGCCAAGTCGTATTGCGCTAACGGGGATCCGGCCAGGACCGCCTCGCGCAGGGATGGGGGCGCGCCGCTCGGGATCGCGGCCGTGAGGTCAGGCGTCACCGGGCCGTTTCCGGGACTGCTGTCGTTATTGCCCGGGCTCCGGGCGATCGACCCGATGGGCGTGCCGTCGACCACGGCGGTTCCACTGGCCGCCGCCCGGCCGTCGCCTGAGAGCTTGGGCGGAAGGACCAGTGTTGCGGCTGGTCTCGTCGTGGCCCCTTTCCCCTCCGACTCTTGCAGGAGCGGCGCATGAGCGCCCATCATGCGAGCGACCGCGCTCAGAGCCAGGACCAGCACTGCCGTGAGGAGGAGCGTCCGCTTGTGCTGGACGTAAAAGCGTCTTGCGTGTTGCACACTCTTTTCGACGCGCGGCCAAGGGGTCGAAGACTTTGCGTCGTCGGCCTCGGCGAGCGCCGATTGAGCGGCGCGGCGGGCCGCCGCGATATGCGCGGAAACCGCGGGGTTGGTCCGCGAACTGCTCGCCTCAGCAAGGTCGGACGCGGCCCGGAGATGCTCGGGCGCGCCGGCGCCCGGCTCGAGCAGGAACTCGTCGTCCGAGGTCGACGCGTTCTCGCCGCCCGCCGCCCGCTCCCGCCCCGTCCCCGGGGACGCGGCGCGAAGCCGCCGAGACGGCAAGCCCGGAACTGACGGCTCGCGCGGCTGCGCCCCGACCGTCGTTCTCGGGGTCGACCAGGGCTGCCCTCGGCTGGCCGTGGTCGTCGCCGGGAAGACGGTCGATCAACCTGTCGAGGACGTCCCGAATGCCTTGCAAAAGCGCTTCGGTCCGCCGCTCGGCTTCCGTCCGTTCCTGTCGAAACGCGGACAGGCTTTCGGCGACTTCCGCGTTGGCCGCTGCCCGTTCGGACGTGTGGTCCTTGTCTTGAAGCTTCTCCACCAGATCTCGCGCGGCGCGCTCAAGCCCGCCGGCTTCGCCGAGACGACCGGTCAGGTTATCGAGTTCGGTCATTGAGTTCTGCGAATTGCTCGGAAATCGAGACGCTTGTCGCCTGATCGGCGAAACTGCCTTCGAGCCTTTGCGCGACATCTTCGGCCAACCGATCGAGTGCGGGCGCCGCGCTCTGCCTCGACGGCTCGCTCTCAGCGACTTGAGCTCATGATCGATCGACCGCAGCGCACCGATCTCCCTCTCCGTATCCGGTTCCGCCGAGCGATTGAGTTTTTCTACGATTTTCGACAGGATCGGTTCGATCGGCGTGCGCTCGCGATTCCTGCTCTCTGCGGCCTCGAACCTGGCCTTCAGGTCGCGGATGAGGGCCGCAAGCGCCTCCTCGCCCGTGGAATCGAGTTTCGCATTGAGCGCATCCAGCGACGCCTCGATGCGCGTGGCCGTCCTTTCCGACTGCTGCAAAGCCGCATCGATTCGCCGCCCCGCGGACTCGACGGCGCGCAGATCCGGCCGGGGCTGAGACCACGCCTCTACCCGATCGACGAGTCTGGAGATCTGACCCTCGATGCGCTCTATGGGAATGCTGCGCCGGGCGGCTGCGAGGAGAAGGTCATGCACCTCTTGCATCTGCCGCCGAACGGCGTCGAAGGCCTCCGGGCGGACCATCGCGTCAGCCAAAGCGTCTATTCTCGCGGCGACGAACTCGGTTCTGCGCTCGAGGTCATCCCCGCTAGGGCCTTCGGATCGTAGGCGCTGAGGACCTCACGTAGCGCTTGGGCGATCGTGTCCAGCGGGGCGAGCAGGAGGGGTTCGTCCCGCTCCTCTCGAGCCAGTCCGGAGAGTTGCTGCGCCAGGTCCTCTCAAGGAATCCGTCAGCGCGATGACGGCTTCGCGCCGCGCGAGGTCCGAGAGGCTGCGTCTGACGTCAGCCATTTGATCCCGCAAGGTCGCTAGGTCCCGGTCGCTCGCTCTTCCGCCCGACCATTCACGACTGCAGAGCATCGAGCTTACCGGACAGGACGTGGAGGCCGAGCTTCAGCGAATCGGTCGGTGTGGTCGAAACCTCGACCGCCGCCTTTGGCCTGCATTCGGCCGGCGGGCGCGGGCCTCGTCCTCGACATGCGAATCCGCCAGATTGCGCGGCGTCGGTTCCACCTCGCGCGCCTGCTGAGCGTCAAGCGCGCGTCGCCGCGATGCGATCTGCGAGATCGCGGACTCCAGGTCGAATGCGGCCGGCGAAGCGATCTCCTCCGGAAAGCGTCCCGCCTGCGCGACGGAGAGGCGAGTGCGGATCCGCCCTGCTTCAGTCTGCGGGTCCAGCTTGCCTTCCGGCGGCGCAACGGCGTTGTCCGCTGTTGCGCACCAAGGTCGCCGAATCCTCACTGCTCGGCAGCTTATTCGGCCGATGTTCGGTTCGGCTGACACTCGCCGGACTTAGGGGCGAACCGATCGGCTCGCGAGGGTTTGCCATGGCGTCGTCGCCGGGCCTTGCGCGCCGCTCCACCGTTCCGGCGGACGCTCTCAAACGTTCCTGCAGGTCCCTGGCGGACGCGCCTTCGGGGCGAAGCCTTTGGAAGCCCTCCTTTGGCGGACGGACCTTCCTCGGCAAGCTCCGGCGATCGCCCGATCGAGCCATTCTTCAAGCGTGACGCCGGCGCGGCTGGCGGCCTGTTCGGCAAGGCGCCGGGCGCCCGGGCTGACGCTTGCTAGACCCCACGCCGTGCTCTTGCTCATGCCCTCGACCGCCGCAGGCGTTTGCGATGTGGCGCGCGCCGGACGCGCCGCCTCCGCGGGGATCATTCGATCGGCACGGTGAAGAAACGGTTAAGGGCCGTTCTGACGCCGCGTTCACGCAGCCTGAAAATTTGGGACGTCAGGTTGCATCACGCAACTGTTAGTTGCAACTCGCTCTCGATGTGGCATAGTCGCGCCGAATTGCGCGCGACGCGCGAATCGACCCGGCGCGAACCCAACGGCGCCGACGAAAGGAGAGGTCATGAGCAGGTTGTCTTCCCTGAGTTATGCGGCCACCGCATCTTCGAGCGCGATGGAAAGCAAGGCCGATCCCGCCTCCGATGTCGGGACAGGAGGAAATGACGATCAGCCAGATGTCCAGGTTGTACGGGGTCAGCCTTCGGACGCTGCGCTTCTACGAGGATCGCGGCCTCATCAAGCCCCGCCGCGAGGGAAACGCCCGCTATTATCGCGCCGCCGACCGGGTGCGGCTGGACATGATTCTCCGAGGAAAAAAGCTTGGCTTCACGCTTTCCGAGATCAGCGACCTGATCGGCGGCAAGGGCGCGAACGACTCGGCCGGACCTCGAGGAGCGGTTGCAACCGCAACAGATCGTCAACCAGATCGGCCACCTCGAGCGGCAGCGCGAGGAAATCGAAGGCGCGATCGCCCGGCTGCGCGCTACGCACCACCGCCTGTCCGGCGCCGCCGCCTGAGCTCGCGCCGGCTGCGTGCGGCGGGCCCGCACCGCCCTAAGCGCCGACACGCGCCGCCTCGACGATCCGCTCCGCCTCGACGAAAGCGGCCTCGATGCTCAGGTGGGTCGTGTCGAGCCTTGAGGCGTCCGCCGCGGCGCGCAGCGGCGCGGCGGTCCGCCCGGAATCGCGCGCGTCGCGCTTCAGGATATCGGCCAAGATGGCGTCGTAATCCGCCCGTTCGCCGCGCTGCGCCAGTTCGAGGGCGCGCCGCTGAGCGCGGGCGGGGGCGCTGGCGGTCACGAAGATTTTCACGTCCGCGCGCGGCGCAACGACCGTGCCGATGTCGCGGCCGTCGAGAACAGCGCCTCCCGGTCTGGCGGCGAAGGCGCGCTGGGCCTCGAGCAAAGCCTCGCGAACGCCAGGCATGGCGGCGACGACCGACGCCGCCTCGCCCATCTCGCGAGCTGCGCAGCACCGCCTCGTCGAAATCGGTGAGGCCGAGCCCCCTCGCCGCCGCAACCGCGGCGCCCTCGTCGTAGAGGTCGCGGTCCGCGCCGATCAGCGCCGCCGCGGTCGCACGATAGAGGAGCCCGGTATCGAGATGCGGCAGACCGTAGCGCGCGGCGAGGCGCCGGGCGATGGTGCCCTTGCCCGACGCCGCCGGGCCGTCGATGGCGATGATCATCCCGCGCTCGATCTCATCATGGGCCGACCGCCCGGCATCGGCTCTTAAAACCCCGCCGCGCCGCTGTCGAGGCGCCGCAGCCGAACGGCTGACTTGGCGGCGGTCGAGTCCTCGCGCTAAGGTGACAAAAAATTGACGGCGTCCAGTCCCGGACGCCGCGGGAGGGCGCTCATGAACCTGACAGGGCCACAAATCCGGACGATCTTCGCGGCCTATCTCGGCTGGACGCTCGACGCGTTCGACTTTTTCGTGCTGACCTTCGTCATCAAGGACATCGCCAAGGAGTTCGGCGTCGAAGTCTCGGCCGTCGCCTATGCGCTGTTCCTGACGCTGGCGATGCGCTTCGTGGGCGCTTACATCTTCGGCCGGATCGGCGACACGTGGGGGCGGAAGCCCGCGCTGATGCTGGACATCTTGTGCTATTCGATCCTCGGCGCCGCTGCGGCCTTCTCGCCGAACCTCACCGTCTTCCTCGATTCTGCGCGCGCTGTTCGGCATCGCCATGGGGGGCGAGTGGGGCCTCGGCAGCTCGCTCGCGATGGAGTCGATCCCGCCCAACATGCGCGGGACGGTGTCGGGCATCCTGCAATGCGGCTATCCGAGCGGGTTCATCCTGGCGGCGATCGCCTACGGCCTTCTCTACGGCAAGGTCTTCGGCGACTACACCTTCGACTGGCGGGCGATGTTCCTGCTCAGCATCCTGCCGGCCTTCGTCGTCCTGTTCATCCGGGCCGCGGTGCCAGAGTCGCCGGCGTTCGAGGCGTCGCAGAAGCACGTGAAGCCGCCGCTGTGGGAGACCGTCGCCCAGCACAAGGGTCTCGTCCTCTACATGATCCTCTTGATGATGTGCTTCAACCTGTTCAGCCACGGCACGCAGGACCTCTACCCGACCTTCCTGCAGAAGCAGCACCATTTCGATCCGGCGACGGTCAGCTGGATCGCCATCATCGCCAACATCGGCGCGATCGTCGGCGGTCTGACCTTCGGCCATGTCTCGGAAAAGATCGGACGGATCAACGCGATCACCATCGCCGCCCTGCTCGCCCTTCCGGCGTTGCCGTTCTGGGCCTATTCCACGACTCCCGGGATGCTGGCGCTTGGCGCCTTCGTCATGCAGATCGCCGTGCAAGGCGCGTGGGGCGTCATTCCCGCCCATCTCAACGAGCTCGCGCCCGGCGCGGCGCGCGCCACAATCCCCGCCTTCGTCTACCAGGCCGGCAACTTCCTCGCCTCCTACAACGGCCCGTTCCAGGCCAAGATCGCCGAAGCCAACGACGGGAACTACGCCTTTGCGCTGGCGCTGATGGCGGGAATCATCGCGGTCGCCATCGTCATCGTCATCCGCTTCAGCCCGGAGCGGCGCGGGCAACTTCTGACCGCCCATTGAGAGGCCGGCGCCAATTCCAGTTCCGTTTTGAGGGTTTTCAACGGCTTGCGGCGTTTTTTCCGGGCGTGACGTCTCTGGAGCGGATGCCCGAGGAACGTCCGACGGGTCAGCGCGGCGATTTTTTCGTGCGGGCGATTCCAAAGGGTTAGGCGCCAAAACGGTAATCGGGGCAGATTTCCGGGCGGGGTCGATCAAGTTGGAGCGCTTGCGATCAGGCTTTCGATGGTCGGGACGTCGTGTCCGGGAATGCCGAGGCGGGCGCCGAGGTAATCGAAGAACGAGATTTTGAGCTTGGCGCAGGTCTTGGCGAGGCCAAGCATGACGTCGCGGGCGGCGCGTCCTTTTTCGCTGACGGTTCCTCCTGAGACTTTTCGCTTGGTGACGACGATGCGAATGTCGTTTTCGGATGCGTTGGTGTTGAGGGGGATCTCCGGCCGCTCGAGCACGCGCAGGAGTTCAGGCTTGTTGGCGAGAAGGCGCTTGAGCAGCCTGTCGAGCGTCGCATATCCCGTACGGCGTTTGAAGATGCGGTCGAAGCGGGCCGAGAGTTCGGCGGCGCGCTCGGGGCTCGGGGCGAGCTTGAACGCCTTGAGCTGACGATAGAACCACCAGATCATTCGCCGCGTGACCTCGACGGCGTTGCGCTGCCGGTCGTTGGCGGGAACGAGCTTGTGGACGAGGCGTTCGGCGTGAACCCAGCACAGGGCGTGGTCGCCGACGCGGAACTGCCCGGCGTCGTCGGAGAGGATGACGGCGCAGGCCAGCCGATCCTCGGCGCAGATGGCGCCCCAGAGCGCCCCTTCGCTGGCGACCCGCACCGGATCGGGGGATACGCGCAACCCGGTCAGGCCGAGGGCGCGCAAATGCGCGCGCCAGTCGGCCTCGCAGGCGAATTCGAGGACGTCTGCGCCGCCCAGCGCTTCGATCACGCCGTGGGCCAGATTGGCGGAGCGCATATAGGCTGTCGCCGCCGCGTTGATGGCGTAGCGCGCCGTCCCGCCCAGGAGGTTGCGCAGGAAGGCGAGACGCGACTTTTCGGCCCGGTGCGGAACGCCGTGAAGCGGTCGGAGCCGAACTGCGTCGTGTAGCAGGCCTTGCCGGCGTGGCGCGCTCCGGTGTCGTCGACGCTGACGCAAGCCGAGGCGCGAAGTCCGGCGCTGAACGCGGCTTCCTCCTCGGCGCGGAACGTGTCCAGCTTCGCGGTCAAAAGCCGCACCACCTGGCGCTTCGAGATCGAAAGGCCGGCGGCAGTCAGCACCGCCACGATCCGCTCGCAGGTCATCTGGCCCTGAAAATGCAGCACCAGCACTAAACGATGCAGATGCGGGCCGCATCCGCCCACCACGCCCGTCGGAAGATCGGCCGTCACCGTCCGCCCGTCCGGCGTCGTCCAGCGCTCGCGCCGATAAAGCGTCACGTCCGGCTTGAACGCGATATCCTGAACGATGATCTCTTCGTAGCCCTTGTGGCGCGAGCCTTCCGGCGCCGACGCCGTCAGCGTCACCGTGCGGTCGATGCTCAGCTTCGACACGCCCGGACCGCGACGACGCGGCGACGGCCTGTCCGCCTCGTTCGGTCGATCCGCCCCCGGTCGATCCGTCGCCTTTTCCATGCCCGACGGCTTGAACGGCGGCCGCGGCGGCAAGCCCTTCAGACGCCGGATCTCGTCCTTCAGTTGCTGGTTCTCCAGTCGGAGCGCCGTCACCGTCGCGTTCAGCTTCTCGTTTTCTTCCCGAAGCCGCTCAACCTCGCCGATCAGGCGGCGAACCAGCCCAACCAGTTCGGTCGCGCCCATACCATCAAGCGAATCAATCGAGCCGGGTGACATCCCAAGCTTAAATCACACTTTCCATCTCTTGACTCCCCCACACTGCCCGGAAATCTGCTCCGGTTACCCAAAACGCGCAACATTGTGACATTTGCGCCGATCCGAGTAAGGGCGCGGAGGTCTTTCCCGGTTGGATCAGGGCTTTGCAAGACTTGGCGCTGCCGCGGGGCCGGACCCCGGCCACAGCCTCGAAAAGGGATCGCCCGCAGCCATCCAGAACGGCAAACTATTCCGACCATCTGAAGAGCGGTATCACATAATGCGGAATTTGGGAAGAACTTGTTTGAACGCTCCACGAGCGAGGCGCCCGACGCTGCACCGCGCGAGCGTGGGCAGCTTGGTCGGGATGGCGCACATTACAAATCTGATCGCAGATCAGCCGTCTCGCCAGGATTTATTCACAACGGGCAAGCGTCCGATCGGGACCGACGCGCGCCAGTGAGCCGCGCCCGAAGGGCGAGCAACGCCCGGCGGCTCAAACGAAGATCTCAAATATCAAATCACGTCAGTGATATAGACCCGGCAGTCGGAGATCCTCCGCGGAACCCACGGAGATTTCGTTCCGAACTCCCGTCACGCCGGGCACCTGGCGTGCGACGGCCTCGGCGTGGGCTCTTTGATAGGCCCTCTCAACGACGCCGTGCAGCGTTACCACGCCGTCGTCCACGTCGGCGGTCACCCGGTCGCGGGGGATCGCGAGGGTCCAGTGGAGTGCGTTTGCGACTTCCGTGCGAACATTCGCCATCGCGCCATCTCCGATCGAAAGCTAGTGCGCGTGGGCTGAAACCCAACGCATGATTTCCTCTTTGCGCACAAGGTCGCCGTCCGGACCTTCGATGCGGTAGATTTCGGCGCGCTGCCGGCGATGAAGGGTCCTCGCTTGCGCCAGCGCGTCCTCTTTGCTTGCAATGCTCCGCGAGGTCCTGTCCTGATCAAGGTCATCCCGGTAATAAACTTTCCACTCGGACATCTCGCAATTCCTTCCCTATGTGTCTGAATGACGCCCGCACTTGCGGGTGGCCCACTCGCATGATGAAACACCGCAACTATCGCTCTGACCCCGAGAGGAGCCGAGGGTTATTGCTTTTTGCATGTCTGCGAGACCCTTGGCCCTGCTGCGCCAACCTATCGATTGTTCCACCGCGTCTGAATAAGTCATAACTTCATTGCGCCCTGACCAGCCTGAGAGAATTGTGAACAGGTCGGCTCGACCGCGCGGCCAGGACAATTCATCAATACTGCACCTGCGAAGACATGACAATGTGAAAAATAATTAAACCGGAGCGCGGAAATCAGCGAATTCAAGCGGATAGCGTAGCGTACTGTTGACCACATCTCTAGAGGTATTGATCGCTTGGCGCTTTAGGACGAAGCTTAACGGCGCCGCAGCATCGCCGCAGCCGGTCGATCCGCCGCTATGGCGGCCGATCCCCGTTCGCCCGGCTGTCGCCGCGAAGGACCGGGCTCCGGGTCTCTCGCAGGACTTCGTATGGGACAGGCTCCCGCCCTTCGAGCGGGGGCGCCCGCGCGCCGCTGCGAACAGGAAAACCCCGCCAGCCTCTTGGCTGGCGGGGTTCCAATCGCGATCCCAGAACGCTTGCGGGGCTTCGATCGCGATCGAGGACGATCAGTGGCCGCTGCTGCTGTTGCCGCCGCCGCCGCCGCCGCCGCCGCCGCCGCCGCTGCCGCTGCCGCTGCCGCTCGCGTTGCCGGACGTGCTTGCCGAGCCGTTGCCAGAGGTCGAAGACGAGCCGTTGGCCCCGGACGACGACGACCCGCCTCCGCCTCCGCCTCCGCCTCCGCCGCCGCTGCCGCCGCTGCCGCCGTTACCGCCGCCGCCGTTGCCGCCGCCGCCGCCGTTGCCGCCGCCGCCGCCGTCTGCCGAGGCCCCGGCCGAGCCGCCCGCATTCGCCGACGAGTTGTGGCCGGAAGAGTTAGCGTTCGAGTTGTTTCCGGAGCTCGTGGTTCCGCCGCCGCTGCCGTTGCCGCCGCCGCCGCCGTTGCCGCCGCCACTGCTACTACCGTGGCTGCTGTAAGCGAAAGCCGGCGCACCGGCAAGAGTCAACGCCGCGGCGCTGACGAACGCGATCAGGGTCTTCTTCATTAGCATCACCCGACTGCTAGTTCTGGCGGTCTCCGCCGCCCCGGATCCAGCCCGAGACTGGAAGGCTGGAATTCAGGAGGAGCCGCCTGCCGCTCGCCTCGGAATGGGCCGAAGGCGCGGCTCCGGTATGACAAGTCTGTTCGCTGGATGTATAGGAAAACAGTCCGCAAATAATAGGACAGTTCACGTATCTATAAATTATCCCTCGCACCGTGAAGTACGGGTCTGTCCTCCCACAACTCAATCGTTGTGGCCTTATTACACGTCCGCGCGGAACGCGCTAGTCCAATAAAGATGGAGTAGTCGGTACTCCGTTGGATCGATATAGACCGCATTCGAGCATATGCAGCGAAACATACGGGCACCAATCTTTACAGGCGTATGCAAAAACATGACGCATATCAACAACCAGGCTCTTATGAAAACATTGTAATCGTCAGCGAGATGAATATATACGTTAGTTCACACCTTGGTTGACAGCAATAAAGAACGGCAAGCCGATTTTACTGGCATGTAAACAGTACTCGTTATTTAGATGCGTTCACATAGGCAAGCGGAATACGTAAACAACCGCTCACCAGTATTCAAGTACGTGTTAATTTGCAGCAATTCGGTAAGTACGAAGCTAACATTGACCAAGATAACGCCGCGCACGTCAGTGCGAGCCCGAATTGCAATGACCGAGGGCCGGCGCCGCCAGCAGCGGCGCGCGTTCGTGACCCAATCCAATTCACATGATGGAGCGCCTCGACCGCGGTCCCCTAAACGGAGGCTGATGGGCCGAGAAACGAACATTCGCGGCGCATCGGAGGGCGAGTTCCGCGGCCCAGGGTTCCGGATGCGAGCGCCCACCGGTGGACCGCGGAGCGCTCCGCTTAACCCCGCGCCCGTCTGGGCTCGCTGGGGAGATTCCCTCAGACCCGCCCCTCTCCGTTCTCTCCGTTCGGGCGGGGCGCGCCCGCCAGCGCCGCGGCGAGCGCGCGCATGTCGGTCCAGGCGGCGCGCTTCTGGGCGGGCTGGCGCAGAAGGTAGGCGGGATGGAGCATGGGGATCGCCCGGATCGGGCGGCCGTCGTTGCGCTGATAGGTCATCCAGGAGCCCCGCGCCCGGGTGATCCCGCTCTTGACCCCGAGCAGCGTCTGGGCGGAGAGGGCGCCGAGGCAGACCAGAATCTCCGGATCGGCGAGCTCGATCTGCCGCCGGATGAACGGCAGGCACGCCTGCGTCTCCTCGGGCGTCGGGGTGCGGTTCCCCGGCGGCCGCCAGGGGACGACATTGGCGATGTAGACCTGGCGACGGTCGAGCCCGATCGCGGCGAGCATCCTGTCCAGCAATTGCCCGGCGCGCCCGACGAACGGACGGCCGATCCGGTCCTCGTCTCCGCCCGGACCCTCGCCGACCAGCATGACGCGCGATCCCGGAACGCCGTCGGAAAAGACGAGCTGCGTCGCGGTCTTCTTGAGCGCGCAGCCGTCGAAGCGCTCGAGCGCAGCGGCGAGGCTCGGCAGGTCGATCGCCGACGCGGCGATCTCGGCCGCCGCCATCTGAGCGGTCGCGCCCAAAAGCCTCGCGCCCGGCCCCGCAGCAGCCTGACGCGCTTCGGACGTCCGACGGGGTTGGCCGGCTCACGGGCGGCGCGGGCGCGATCGGGTGCGCCGCCATACCCACATCGCGCCGCTCGGGGACAACGGGCGGCGCGGCGAACAGGTCGGAGGGCGCGTCGCCGACGGTGAAGTCGACGCCCGCCGCCGCCCACCATAGGAGGGCGCCGGCGGCCGTCTCGGCGTCCAGATTGCGATCGCTCGGCCCCATCTCCGGATCTTCAGTCCTTCCGCGTCCAATTCCCTCGCGCGCGCCCTGCGCGCCGGCCTCAATCGTCCTTAGCACGCGGACGGCGCGCCGGCGCGCCGCCGCTCTTGTTCCCGCGCCGGCCGCTTTTTCACGGCGGCGTGCTTTTCGTTTCTTTCGCCCCTTACTACTCAGGTCTCGCGGGCTCTGCTACAAGGGCGTCCGAGAGCGCCGCTGCGACGAGCCGGACGGCGCAGGGAGCGCGCCTTCGGGGGTCCATCGATGCAGTACGACAACACACCCGTTTCGCAGAACATCGAGGATCGCCGCGGCCAGCGCGGCGGCATGGTGGGCAAGGGAGGCCTCGGCATCGTCGGCATCATCGCGGTGTTCGCGATCAGCTATTTCACCGGCATCAACCCAGCGGTGCTGATGGGCGGCGCCGAGATGGTTTCGCGCCACATGAACAATGGCGAGTCGACGCAGCCGGCGACGACCGGCCCGGCGGTCGATCCCAACGATCCGACGCGAAAATTTCTCTCGCACGTGATGGGCACGACCGAGGCGGTGTGGGGAACCGTGCTGCCGCAGCAGACCGGCGTTCAGTATACAGCCGGCGACGCTGGTCATCTATGACGGCGCGACCCGGTCGGGGTGCGGCGGCGCGCAGGCGGCGATGGGCCCGTTCTACTGCCCGATCGACAAGAAGGTCTATCTCGACACCTCGTTCTTCCGCGACATGAAGACCAAATACGGCGGCGGCGGCGACTTCGCCTACGCCTATGTCGTGGCCCACGAGGTCGGCCATCACGTGCAGGATCTGCTCGGCATTCTCGACAAGGCCGACAACTACAAGCAGCGGGTGAGCCAGACGCAGGCCAACGCCATCTCGGTGCGCGTCGAATTGCAGGCCGACTGCTTCGCCGGCGTCTGGGCGGCCAACGCCAACCAGAAGTGGCAGATCCTCGAGCAGGGCGACGTCGAGAAGGCGCTCGCGACCGCGCAGGCGATCGGCGACGACCGCCTGCAGACGGCGGCGCGCGGCTACGCCGTGCCCGACAGCTTCACCCACGGCTCGTCGGCGCAGCGGGCGAAGTGGCTGACGGCCGGGCTGAAGAGCGGGCAGGTCTCGTCCTGCGACACGTTTTCGCAATGACGACGGGTTAGCAGCCGTCCCTAAGAAACAACGAGCGGCCCAAACGGGCCGCTTCTTTTTTGCCCCGGAGCATTCCCCATGGACATGATCTTGAAGCGCGCGGTCGCCGGCGCGGTCGCCGCCGTCTCGATCCTCGGCGCGGCGCAGAGTTTCGCCTGCACGCGGGTGCTGTGGAACGGGGGCGGACCGGCGATCCTGGTCGGGCGCACCATGGATTGGCCCGAATCGACCGAACCGATCCTCACCGTGCTGCCGCGCGGCCTCAAGCACGACGGCGGCAAGCTCGGCGGGCAGAGCCTCAACGACCCCAATCCGATGATCTGGACGTCGAAATACGGCAGCCTGGTCACGACGCTCTACGGGCTCGGCGCCGCCGATGGCCTGAACGAGCACGGACTCGCGGTCCACATGCTCTACCTCAACGCGACCGACTTCGGCGCCCGCGACAAGGCGCTGCCCGGCGTCCACGCCGGACTTTGGGCGCAATATGCGCTCGACAATGCCGCCAGCGTCCCGGAAGCGCTCGACCTGCTTGCGAAAATCCAGGTTCTTCCGGTCGAGTCGCACGGCCACAAGGCCAACGTCCATCTTGCGCTCGAGGACGCGAGCGGCGACTCGGCGATCATCGAATACATCGACGGCAAGCCGGTCGTGCATCACGGCCGCGATTATCGCGTCATGACCAACGACCCGAGCTACGACCAGCAGCTCGAGCTTCTGAAGGCGCAGGATTTTTCCAAGCCCTCGAGCGATACCCCGCTGCCCGGCAACGTCAATCCGCGCGACCGCTTCCAGCGCGCCTCCTACTATCTGTCGATGGTCCCGACGCCGAAGACCGAGCGCGAGGGGGTCGCCTCAGTGCTGGCGATCATGCGCAACGTCTCCGTGCCGTTCGGCGCGCCCTACAAGAGTTTTGGGGTCTATAACACTGAATACCGCACCGTCTCCGACACGACCAACAAGCTCTATTTCTTCGAGCTGACCACGAGCCCCAACGTGATCTGGACCGACCTCAAGGGCCTGGACTTCCTTCCCGGCGCGGCGGTGCGCACGCTCGATCCCGACTCGATCAATCTCGTCGGCGACGTCACCCGCGACTACGCCCGGGCGCGCGCGCCCTTTTGAGGGTCACGTCCGCTTCTCGCTGTCGAGGTGCGCCATCGCCTGGGCGGGGTAGCGGTCGCCGCGGGCCGCGCCTTTCGGAATGGCGGCTTCGATCTCGGCGAGATCGAGTTCGGTGAGCAGGAGTCCGTCCGCTGCGCCCGATTCGGCCCATTGCTGGCGCTTGCGCGCGCCGACGAGGGGCACGATGTCGCGCCCCTGCGCCATCACCCAGGCGACCGCCATCGCGGCGACGCTCGCGCCGCGCGCGTCGGCGAGCTTGCGCAGAGCTTCGACGAGGGCGAGGTTGTGCGCGAGATTGTCGCCGGAGAAGCGTGACGAGAAGGCGCGAAAGTCGCGCCCGCTCGACCGCTCTTTCGTCCAGTGGCCGGAGATCAGCCCGCGCGCCAGCACGCCATAGGCGGTGATTCCGATTCCGAGCTCGCGGCAGGCGGGCAGAATGTCGGCCTCGATCAGCCGCACGATCAGCGAATATTCGATCTGGAGGTCGGCGATCGGATGGACCGCGGCCGCGCGCCGGATCGTGCCGGCGCCGACCTCCGAAAGCCCGATCGCGCGGACATAGCCCGCCTTCACCATCTCCGCGATCGCGCCGACCGTGTCCTCGATCGGCACGGCCGGGTCGAGCCGCGCGGGACGGTAGATGTCGAGATAGTCGACGCCGAGCCGTTTCAGCGAATAGGTGAGGAAGTTCTTCACCGCCTCCGGCCGCGCGTCGTAGCCGATGAAATTCATCGCAGGATCGCGCAGCGCGCCGAATTTCACGCTGAGCTGATAATCTTCGCGCCGGCGGCCCTTCAGCGCCTCGGCGATCAGCATCTCGTTGTGGCCCTGCCCGTAGAAGTCGCCGGTGTCGATCAGGGTCGCGCCGGCGTCGAGCGCGGCGTGGATGGTGGCGATGCTCTCGGCGCGGTCGGCGGGGCCGTAGAAATCCGACATGCCCATGCAGCCGAGGCCGATGGCGCCGACCTCCGGTCCGGCCGCGCCCAATTTCCGCCTTTGCATTGTCGTCTCCTTGATTGCGCGAAAAGCGCGGGTCGCCTGGGGATGGCATTCTGCGCCAAAGCGCCCGTGAAGCAATTGCGTTGGGAGACATGGGATCATGGACGCATCGCCTTCGACCAATCCCTATCTCGCCGGCAATTTCGCGCCGGTGCGCAGCGAGGACGACTTCGAACTCGAGGTCGTGGGCGAATTTCCGTCCGACCTCAGGGGCGTCTTCTATCGCAACGGGCCCAATCCCCAGTTCGAGCCGCGGGGCCATTACCACTGGTTCACCGGCGACGGCATGATCCACGCCTTCTTCGTCGAAGACGGCAAGGTCGCCTATCGCAACCGCTATGTCCGCACGCCGAAATGGGAGCTGGAGCACGCGGCCGGCAAGGCGCTGTTCGGCGGGTTCGACCCGAGGGCGGCCGACCCGTCGGTCATGGGCAAGGACAGCGGCGTCGCCAACACCAACATCGTCTGGCACGCGGGTCGCTTGCTGGCGCTCGAGGAGGGGCACAAGCCGTTCGAACTCGATCCCGCGAGCCTCGAGTCCCGCGGCTATGTCGAGCCCTACGGGGGCCGCGTCACCGCGCATCCGAAGATCGACCCCGAAACCGGCGAGATGGTCTGGTTCGGCTATTCGGTCGGCGCCGGGTGGTTCACGAAGACCATGTCGTACGGCGTGACCGACGCGAAAGGCCGGGTGACGCGGCGCGACAATTTCGAGGCGCCGTTCTCGAGCATGGTGCATGATTTTCTGGTCACGCGCCGCCATGCGCTCTTTCCCGATCCTGCCGCTGACCGGCGACCTTCAGCGCGCGATGCGCGGCGGCCCGGCTTTCGCCTGGGAGCCGGACAAGGGCTCGCACATCGGCGTGATGGCGCGCGACGCCGGCGTCGAGAGCATGCGCTGGTTCACGACCGAGGCCTGCTACGTCTTCCATCCGATGAACGCCTGGGAAGAGGGCGACACGATTTTCGCCGACGTGATGGAGTACCCGGTCGCGCCGCTCTTTCCGAACGCGGACGGTTCGATGCCGGAGCGCGACGTCCGCGCGGCTCGTGCGCTGGACCTTCGACCTCGCCGGAGCGTCGAACACGATCAAGCGGGAGCCGCTCGACGATCTGCCGGGCGAGTTTCCGCGCTTCGACGAGCGGCGCGCGGGCCTGGGCTATCGGCACGGCTGGTTCGCCGGACGCTCCGGCAGGCGTGAGGCGGGCGGGTTCGACTGCATCGCCCACGTCGACCTGAAGACGGGCAAAACGGACGACCTATAAATTCGCCGAGGGCGACGCGCCGGGCGAGCCGGTGTTCGCGCCGCGCTCGGCCGATGCGCCGGAAGGCGATGGGTGGGTTCGTCGCCGTCGTCTATCGCGGCGCGGAGGACCGCAGCGATTTCGTGGTCTTCGACGCCGGCGCGATCGAAGCGGGGCCGATTGGGATGGCAAAGCTGCCGCGGCGCGTTCCGTTCGGCTTCCACGGGAACTGGCGAGCGGCATAGGGGTCTCGTCCGCCCGCTGTTTCCTTTCGGGACGTCTTGACGGATCGCCGGCGGCCGGCCTATCTATATGTTCATGTTTTGTTCCAACGGAACGACACCATGAGCGCGACCAAAGCCTCCCTGCTTTCCGATCGGCGTCATCAGCCCGCGGCGATCGCCGAACGCATCGTCTCGCCGGCGAGCGGCGGCGCGGCCGCGGCGCCGCGACCAACGCCTCCGGGCGCTTCGAGATTCAGGCTCGCGAGGACTTCGACGACGGCTGGACGCGCGACGAGGCGCCCGAGCCGCTCGTCACCGAGGTGACCTGGGAGAAGCCGAGGAGCGTCATCACCCGCAACACGTCGCCCGACATCTCGTTCGACCGGTCGATCAACCCCTATCGCGGCTGCGAGCACGGCTGCTTCTACTGCTTCGCCCGGCCCACCCACGCCTATATGGGCCTGTCGGCCGGGCTCGATTTCGAGAGCAAGCTGTTCGCCAAGCAGGGCGTCGCGGCGGCGCTCGAACGCGAGCTTGCGGCGCCGAAATACGCCCCCGCGCCGATCGCGCTCGGGACCAACACCGACCCCTATCAGCCGATCGAGCGGCAATATCGCATCACCCGTTCGGTGCTGGAGACGCTGCGCCGCGCCCGCCACCCGGCGAGCATCGTCACGAAGTCGAATCTCGTTCTGCGCGACCTCGACATCCTGAGCGACATGGCGCGCGACGGGCTCGTCAAGGTGTTCCTGTCGGTGACGACGCTCGACCGCGCGCTGGCGCGCAAGATGGAGCCGCGCGCGCCCACCCCGGAAAAGCGGATCGAGGCGATCGCCCGGCTCAACGACGCCGGCGTGCCGGCGGGCGTCATGATCGCGCCGGTCATCCCCGCGGTGAACGACGCCGAGATCGAGACGATCTTGACCCGCGCCTCGGCCGCCGGCGCGCGCGAGGCGCGGCTATATCGTTCTGCGCCTGCCGCTCGAGTTGCGCGACATGTTTCGCGAATGGCTGCAGGTCCATTTTCCCGACCGGCTCAAGCGTTCCGTGTCGCTCGTGCAGTCGATGCGCGAGCGGCAAGGACTACGAGGCCGAGTGGGGCCGGCGGATGGCGGGTTCCGGCCCCTACGCCTGGATGATCGGCCGGCGGTTCGAGATGGCCGAGCAGCGGCTCGGCTACAACGAGACGCCGATCCGACTCCGCACCGACCTCTTCGTCAAGCCGAACCTGTCGGCGAACGAGGCCGGGGCGCAACTGACCCTGTTCTGAGCCCGCTGCTCTACGGGAGGGTGGAGGCGCGAGCGCACGCGGGCGGGCGCGAGGGTCGAAAAAGGGTCGACCAGCAAGGCCTTTATTCTGTTCTAGATAACTGTCGCAGCGTGTAAATACGACTGCCTTTCCGAAGAGGAGGGAAGGCTCCGCGCGGACTTCGCTGCGGCCGCAGCGGCTCCGATCACGAGCGTCTCGGCGAGTCGTGGCGTGAGGAGGGTCAATCCGTCCCGGCTGTGGAAACCGCCGTTGATCTGAGACGTGGACTTGAGGAAGGCCACGAAGCCCCGGACAAGGTTCGGGTCGGGGGCCTGCGCCTCGCGCCAGAAGGCGTCGATCGACCCCTGGAAGGTCAGGCCCTCGATGTCGTAAAATGACCGCCCGACGCAAATGACCGGCTTCTCGTCGATGATCGTCGCCAGCCCGGCGGTGCTGTTGATGGTCAGCACTCCGAATGTTAGCGGCATGATCTTGTCGATGCTGGTCTTTCGCAAGTACAATGCTCGACCCTCGAGCCGAAGCTGCCGGACCATCCTGTCGACGAAGGCGTAAGAGCGTTCGATCGCGTAATCGAGCGGGTGCTGTTTGATGACCAGGATCGCGTCATCCGGCGCGTGGACGGAGAACGAGGTCAAGACCTCCCGCAAGAACGCTTCGTTGCCGCCGTGACGGGAGTGAACCACCAACTGTCCGTCGCCGGGCTTCTGCATGAGGCAGAGAAACACCCGTCGTCCTTTGGCTGCGAGTGCGGACACGGCGTCGAGCTTCGCCAATTCGTCGTGAGCCAGACGCCAGGCGTATTCTCCGATATAGCCGGCGGCCTGGCGGAAGATCGAATGCCCGTAATAGCGGGTGTCGAAACCAAGGACCGGCGCCGCCGCCACGGCTGCCGCGAAATGCCGCGTCGTATTGAACACGTGGGGCCTGAGCCGGGCCTCGAACCGCTGATGGCCAACCGGTTCGGCCTCACGATAGATCGGATCGAGATAGACCGCGGGATCGCGCGGCAAGCGAGAGAAGCCGTTCACCCCGTCGCGCTCGAGCGTAACCCAGTGCGGCCGCAGGTAGCCGTTCTCCAGCACGAAACTGTGCCGGCCGAGCCGCTCGGCGGCGTCGAGCGCCGCCCGATGACGCGGCAGCGTGTCATTGAAGGTCACCACCGCGTCGATCGCACGCGTGACGAGGACCTCGCGCACAAACGCCGGCCAATCTTCGCTCGACCCGCGATAGGGTGCGCGGCAGCGTCGGGGCGTGTCCAGAACTTCCCCGCCATGGCTAACGGCACGCCAGACAACTCCGCCACGCCGCTCGATGTCTTTGACAAGCGCCTTGAAAAATGGCCCAAAAGGGGCGCCGACAAAAAAGAAGGCCGCCATTCGACGATTGCCCCAGCCGCAAAGGATCGCCTGCGGGCCATCTTTTTAGACATCGACAACTCAAAGGCAAGCGTAACTTCGGAAACCTCCCAAGATATTCAAAACCGATAGGAAGCCCAAGTGCGGCGGGTCGGCAATCACCGCTTTGCGATACTACTCGGGGCTGAAAATAAGATTTGCGGCTTCTAGGATTCAGGCGCAAGGGTAACGATTTTAGAGCGGCGCAAGCGGCTGCTCGTTGCAAGTTGACAGGGTCAACATTGGGATGTGCGTGTACGGGACCAAGGATGAAACTGCTTTTAGATATGACTCGGCTTTCCATCCGCATGTTCCGAACCGCGCCGACGGGGATCGACCGCGTTGAATACGCTTATGCAAGGGAGTTGCTCGGCGCCGACGAGGCCATTGGCGTGCTCACGACGCCCCTGTTCACAGGCGCATTGAGAAGATCCCGGGCGTTGGACGTTCTTGCTCGGGTCGAGCGCGCCTGGAATCTTGGCGAGGATGAGTCGACCGACCGGGTCTTTCAGAGCTTGAAGCTCTGGCTTGAGGCTCCTTTCAGTGCTGGGGCCAAACGCGCTGCGCGGTTTGTCCTGCCGGACAAGGCTCGCTCGTTCCTGCGCGAGGCCGACTTCTTTCCCGCCCGCGATCTAATTCGCGCAAAAACGCGTTTGCAGCGCTGGCTAAACGGCGTCGAATGCGACACGGTGTATTTCCACTGCTCTCACACGCAACTTGACCGGGCTCGAAGTTTCAATTGGCTCGCAAAACGGCAAATAGCCTCCGTCTTCTTTATTCATGACGCGATTCCGATTGAATATCCGGAGTTCTGCTCTCCCGGCGCCGACGTGCGCCATGTCAAGCGGCTCATGACCGTGTCGAAGTTCGCCTCGCTCGTCATTGTGAATTCCGAGCAGTCGCGGCTCGCCGTCCGCAGAGCGCTGAACGACCGGGGGGCCGGTGAGCCCCGGATCGAGGTCGTGCCTCTCGGAATTGAGAAAGCGTTTTGCGACGAACCGGAAAAAACGGCTATCCGGTGCACGACGCCTTACTTCCTGTGTGTCGGCACGATTGAGCCGCGGAAGAATCTCTTGTTTCTACTGGAAGTCTGGCGCCGGCTAGTCGAAGGAATGGGGGAAAACGCGCCGCGCCTGGTCGTCGCAGGGCGCCGCGGCTGGGAAAACGAGAACATCGTCGACGTGCTCGAGAGATCGCGCACGCTGGCGCCATTCGTCGCCGAGGCCTCGGACCTCACCGACGCGGGCCTCGCTGCCCTGATGGCGAACGCTGCGGCCTTGGTCGCCCCCTCCTTTGCGGAGGGCTTTGGGCTCCCGATCGTTGAGACCCTGGCAACCGGGACCCCGGTCATTGCCTCAGACATTCCCGCCCACCGCGAAGTGGGCGGCGCTTTCGCTTTATATGCCGATCCCATCGACGGTCGGGCCTGGATCTCGGCGATCGAAACGATGATAAATCCGAAAAGCAATATGTCACTAGGCGTCCGAACAAATATTGCCAGTTATCAGCCAATGTCTTGGAAACAGCACGTCGATAAGACTATGCAGATTATCGATGACGTCGTGTTTTCCCAAGAACCTGGGAGGCATGGCTTAAGCGGCGCCTTTGCGTCGAGGACCAGAAGATCTTTCGCGCCAAGGCCGGTTCGGTCGAACTGACCAGGCGGCTCGACAACTCAGCCAGGGATGGCGGCAAGTTTTCGACGCCCAATCAAGTTCCTTTGAAAAAATGCCCCAGAGCGCCCGCCGCCCGAAGCGGGCGGCGGGGACCGCACGTCAGCAGAGGCGGTTCAGTCCGGCAATCGCCTCTTCACGGCTCTCCACAGCCTGAGAAATCTGCCCGTTCATCAGCGCGACGATCATCTTCGCGGCGCCGGCGTGAGGGCAACTCGCCACCATCCGCCTGTCGCAGGCCTGGTCGACCACGATCCAAGGACCATCCTTGATCTGAACAACAGAAAACCGCACTGAACTCTCCAATGTCATGGCGCATCTCCTTCAAAAACCGTTCGATCGGATCAACGCAAGGGTGGCGCCATCCGGGCGACAACCAGAAAGGGCGTCAAGGCTGGATTTTGACCGCGGCCAGGCGCAGCCGACGGCGGCGCCATCGCAATTCGCGAAACGAAGCTTCGCTCTTTGCGGTTTGGATGAGGGCGCCGAGCATCTCTGGCTTCGGCTTCTCGCCGAAGAAGATGGGCACGATCGGACTGGACGGGACGAAAATCCACGCCAACGCGAGCCGGCAGATGAAGGGACGACGGCCGCCGGCCGCAGGCATTTCCGCGGAGCGGCGGCTCGGGTAAGAAGCCCGATGCCCGTCAGATCCGTCCTCAATGCCCCGCTTCAAGCTCATCCTCGAATATGACGGCGCGCCGTTCGTCGGCTGGCAGCGGCAGGCGAACGGCGTCTCGGTGCAGCAGGTTCTGGAGGAGGCCGTGTTCGCCATGACCGGCGAAAAGACGGTCGTCCACGGCGCGGGACGCACCGACGCCGGCGTGCATGCGACCGGGCAGGTCGCCCATGTCGATCTCGAGCGCGCCTGGGCGCCGTTCCGGCTGAGCGAGGGGCTCAACGCCCGTTGCGCTCCGCACGCCGTGGCGGTCATCGGCGTCGAGCCGGTCGCGGACGATTTCGACGCGCGCCATTCCGCTCGGGCGCGCCACTACCTCTATTGGGTGGTCAACCGCCGCGCGCCGCTGACCGTCGATCGCGGCCGCGCCTGGCGGGTGAAGCCGGCGCTTGACGCGGACGCGATGCGCGAGGCCGCGCGGGTCCTGATCGGCCGGCACGATTTCACCACCTTCCGCGATGTCCAGTGCCAGGCGAAATCGCCGATCCGCACGCTCGATCGCCTCGACGTCATCCGCGACGGCGCCGCGATCACGTTCGAGGTCTCCGCGCTGTCGTTCCTGCACCGGCAGGTGCGCTCGATGGTGGGATCGCTGATCGACGTCGGGACGGGACGCTGGACGCCCGCAGACCTCGAGGCCGCGCTCGACGCCGCCGACCGAAGCCGCTGCGGCCAGGTCGCTCCGGCGCATGGTCTCTATCTGACTCGGGTGGACTATTGAGCGCGGGCGCCACGCGCGAACCCCTGCACGCCATTCCCCTCGTCCCGCTTCAGCGAGGAGAGTACCTCCTGACGCAAAAGTCTCACATTTCGTCAGGGAACGCATCCTCCTTTGTCTCGTGACGTATTATCAGGGGGGCTTGCGCCAAAGCAAAGGCCAGCGTCAGTGGAAGGACACCAAAGGTCTTAAAAGCGACCCATTGGTCCCACGTCAGCACGTGACGTAAGATCTCATTGAGAGCCGCGAGTGAAAAGAAGAATAGTCCCCAGCGTATCGTCAATATACGCCAGCCAGCAGCGTCGAGGTGGAACGCAGCATCGAATACGATCGGCAGGATCAGTTTACCCAGCGCCATCGAACCGAGCAGCGCCGTGGCGAACAAGCAGTAGATGACGGTCAGCTTGATTTCGATAAAAATCTTGTCTTGTAGCCATAGCGTCAGCGCGCCAAAGATCAGCACCATTCCGGCGGTGAGCACCGGCATGACAGGAAGGCGACGCGTGAGTGCGAAAGAGATAATCAGCGCGATGAAAGTTGCGGGAATCAGGACGGCAGTCGCCGTCAGCATACCGGCCTTCTCAGGGGGAAAGCTAACGGGCAGAACCGCGTCGACAAGTCCGTGAAATAGCTGAGGTTTCGAATTGGCGAGAAAGAACAGCGCCAGAGGCCCCAGCTCCAGCAAAAGCTTAACGATCGGATTCAGCGCCTTGCGGGGTGGCTGGGCAGTCCTTTCGCTCACTTTCGTCTCCGTCATCGCTCCGCACCAGTGTGATCCAGCCCGGTATGGTCGAGCCCGGCGATCGCCTCCGCGAAGTCGCGGGCGGCGAAGGGTTCGAGGTCGTCGACCCCCTCGCCGACGCCGATGTAATGCACCGGCAGCGTGAACTTGTCGGCGATCGCGACCAGGATGCCGCCGCGCGCGGTCCCGTCGAGCTTGGTCATGACGAGGCCCGTCACTCCCGCGGTTCGGCCGAAGATCTCGACCTGATTCAGTGCGTTCTGCCCCACGGTGGCGTCGAGCACCAGCAGCACCGCGTGGGGCGCCTCCGGTTCGACCTTCTTCATCACCCGGATGATTTTTTCCAGTTCACCCATCAGCTCCGCCCGGTTCTGCAGGCGCCCGGCGGTGTCCATCAGCACGACGTCGGCGTTGAGCTCGCGGGCGCGGGTGAGCGCGTCAAAGGCGAGACCGGCCGCGTCGGCGCCCTGCTCGCGCTCTACGAGGTCGGACCCGGTGCGCCGCGCCCAGACGCGCGCCTGCTCGATCGCGGCGGCGCGAAACGTGTCGCCGGCCGCCAGCACGATCGTCTTGCCTTCTCCGCGGAGCTGGGCCGCGAGCTTTCCAATGGTCGTCGTCTTGCCGGAGCCGTTGACGCCGACCACCAGAATGACGAACGGCCGCTTCGACGGATCGATGACGAGCGGGCGGGCGACCGGCGCGAGCGCGCGTTCGACCTCGTCCGCCAGCACCGCTCTCACCGCATCGGCATCGATTCCCTTCTCGAAGCGCCCGCGCCCGATCGCCTCCCGGATGCGGGTGGCGGCGGGGAGGCCGAGGTCGGCCTGGATCAGGATATCCTCGAGGTCGTCGAGCGAACTCGGCGTCGAGCTTGCGCTTGGTGAAGATGTCGGTGATGCCGCGGCCGATGCTGTTCGACGACAGCGACAGGCCGGACCGCAGGCGCTGAAACCAGGTTCTTTTCATCGTGGCCGGCGCAGGCTCCGCCACGGTCGTCACGGCCGCTGGAGACGCCTCGGTTTCTGGCAAAGGCTCGGCCGCTGACAGAGGCGGTTCCGGCTCGGGGGACGTCTCGGGGGACGGCTGAGACGCGCCGCCGCCGAACAGGCGGCGGAGGAAGCCCCGCTCGTGGCCGGGGTCAGGGTCAGGCTCGGCCACGGTCGCCCACTCGGGCTCGACCAGCGCCTCGGCCTCGGACGTCGGCTCGGGTTCGGGCAAGGTCCCGGCGGCCGGCGGCGCTTCCGGCGCAGGCGCGGCCTCCGGGATCGGTTCAGCGACGCCCCCGCCGAATAAGCGGCGGATGAATCTGGGTTTCGCTGTCTTGTCGCCGTCTTCGCTCAACGCTCTACAGTCCTTTTGGCCGAGGCGAGGCCCCAAGGGAGGGAGCCACGGGCGCTGACGCCATCCTACCCGTGAAACGGGTGAGGAGACCACGCGTCAGCGTCGTGACGGGGGCGGTCACGCCTTGTGCCGATTGAATTCGCTCGTCGCCTTCCCTTCCCTATGCGGGCGGGGTTTCTCCGGCTACCTATGTCCTCATGACGCCCGAAGAAACAAGAGCGCGGCTGCTCTATCGCGACGGATTGATGCTCGTCCTCGACAAACCGGCGGGCCTGGCGGTCCATCGCGGCCCGAAGGGCGGGATGAGTCTCGAAGACGATTTCGAGGCCTTGCGGTTCGGATTGCCAAGGAATCCGGCCCTCGCTCACAGGCTCGACCGCGAGACGGCCGGTTGCCTTGTGCTCGGGCGTCACCACAAGGCCCTGGAGAAGCTTGGACTTCTCTTCAAGCAGGGCAAGATCGCCAAGACCTACTGGGCAGTCGTGGCTGGGGCGCCGGACCCGGACGCCGGGTCGATCGACCTGGCCCTCGGCCGTCTCGATGACAAGCGCGGCTGGTGGATGAAGGTCGATCCGAACGGCCAGCCGGCGCTGACCCTGTGGCGCGTCAGAGGACGCGGGGCGTGGCGCGGCGCGCCGATCGCCTGGCTGGAACTGGAGCCGAAAACCGGACGCACCCATCAATTGCGCGTCCATTGCGCGGCGCAGGGCTGGCCGATCCTCGGCGATTCCGTTTATGGGGAGCGCGCGGACGTCTCGCTGCAGTTGCTTGCCCGCAAGATCGTCGTGCCGCTCGCCAAATCGGGAGCCCCGATCGTGGTCGAGGCGCCCGTCCCGGCCCATATGCGGGAGGCGCTCGCGGCCTGCGGATTTGTCGAGGCCGATCGCGAGAACGCCGAGACGGCGTTGTAGGGCGCGGTCGATGACAGTCGATGACCGCGCCTGGCGGCGTCCGCGACGCCGCCCTACAGGGCCATGATTGTGCAGCGCAGCGGATTGTGAAAGGCTGCAACGACCCGCGAGGAGTTCGCCAAAGCCCATGTCCATTCGCGCCGCGATCCATCACCTGACGCATTACCGATACGACCGGCCAGTGTCGCTGGGCCCGCAGATCATCAGGCTCCGGCCCGCGCCTCACAGCCGCACCCGCGTCATCTCGCATTCCCTGAAGGTGTCGCCGGCCGGGCATTTCGTGAACCACCAGCAGGACCCGTACGGCAACTGGCTCGCCCGGTACGTCTTTCCGGAGCTCGTGACAGAGTTCAAGATCGAGGTCGACGTCGTCGCCGATATGACGGTGTACAATCCGTTCGATTTTTTCGTCGAGGAGGCCGCCGAACACTGGCCGTTCGATTACGGCGAGGACCTCAAGCCCGACCTCGTCATATACCGGACGCCGGAGCCCGCCGGTCCGCGCCTCCAGGCGTTTCTCGAAAACCTCGACCGGTCGCAGACGCGCACCGTCGACTTCGTCGTCGACCTCAACCGCCATTTGTCGCACCAGATCAAGTACCTGATCCGCATGGAGCCGGGCGTCCAGTCTCCGGAGGAGACGTTCGCGCTCGCCTCGGGCTCGTGCCGCGATTCGAGCTGGCTGCTCGTCCAGATCCTGCGCAATCTCGGCTTCGCGGCCCGCTTCGTCTCGGGCTATCTCATCCAGCTCAAGCCCGATCTCATCGCGCTCGACGGGCCGCCGGGCACCGACCATGACTTCACCGATCTTCATGCGTGGGCGGAAGTCTATCTGCCCGGCGCAGGCTGGATCGGTCTCGACCCGACCTCGGGCCTCCTGGCGGGCGAGAGCCACATTCCGCTCGCAGCAACCCCCCACTATCGCAACGCCGCGCCGATCAGCGGGCTCGCCAGTTTCGCCAATGTCGACTTCGCCTTCGACATGAACGTCAAGCGCGTCTCGGAGCACCCGCGGATCACCAAGCCGTTTTCCGAGGCGTCGTGGGGCGCTCTCGATCGGCTCGGCGAGGAGGTCGACCGGATTCTTCAGGCCGAGGACGTGCGCCTGACGATGGGCGGCGAGCCGACCTTCGTCTCGATCGACGATTACAAATCGGCCGAATGGAACACCGACGCCGTCGGGCCGACCAAGCGGACGCTCGCCGACCAGCTCATCCGCCGCCTGCGCGACCGTTTCGCGCCAGGAGGTTTTCTGCACTACGGGCAAGGCAAATGGTACCCCGGCGAGACATTGCCGCGCTGGACCTTCTCGCTCTACTGGCGGCGCGACGGCAACCCCGTCTGGCGCGACGCCGCCCTGATCGCGCCCGAGCGCCGCGACACCGGCGCCGGCAAGGAACAAGCTGAGGCGCTGCTCGCCGGGATCGCAACCGAGCTTGGCGTCGCGCAGGATTACATCGCCCCGGCCTACGAGGATCCGGCCGAGTGGATCGTCAAGGAGGGCAACCTCCCCGAAAACGTCACGCCCGAGAACTCGAAGCTGAAGGACCCGGAAGAGCGCCAGCGCATCGCCCGGGTTTTTGGCCGCGGCCTCACCGAACCATCGGGCTTCGTTCTGCCGATCCAGCGCTGGCAGGCGCAGGCGAGCGGGTCGCACTGGCGCAGCGAGAAATGGAAGACGCGCCGCGGCCTGCTCTATCTCGTGCCGGGCGACAGTCCTGTCGGCTACCGCCTGCCGCTTGGAACCCTGCCCTACGTGCCGCCGGCCTCGTTTCCGTACGTTTTTGAGGCCGATCCGACCGAACCGCGCCAGCCGCTGCCGGAGGTTCAGGCGGTCCGGGGACGCGCGCAGCAGAAGGCCTCCTTCGCGGCGCCGGAGTCCGGGTCGGCCGCGCAGGAGCGCGTCGAGCAGACGCTCGGCGACATCAGCGGCGCGGTGCGGACCGCAATCTCGGTCGAAGCGCGTGACGGGCGCCTGTGCGTGTTCATGCCGCCGGTCGAGCGGCTCGAGGATTATCTCGAACTGATCGCCGCGGTCGAGACAGCGGCGGAGGGCCTCGGGCTTCCGCTCCATATCGAGGGCTATCCGCCGCCGGTCGACCCACGGCTCAACGTCATCCGCGTCGCGCCCGACCCGGGCGTCATCGAGGTCAACATTCATCCGGCCCAGAACTGGCGCGAATGCGTGACCCACACGCAAGCGCTCTACGAGGAGGCGCGGCAATCGCGGCTCGGCGCCGACAAATTCATGATCGACGGCAAGCATTCGGGCACCGGCGGGGGCAACCACGTCGTGGTGGGCGGGGCGACCGCGCTCGACAGTCCTTTTTTGCGGCGACCGGACCTGTTGAAGAGCCTCGTGACCTACTGGCTCCGGCGGCCGAGCCTCAGCTATCTGTTCTCAGGCCTGTTCATCGGCCCGACCAGCCAGGCGCCCCGCATCGACGAGGCGCGCCACGACAGCCTCTACGAGCTCGAGATCGCGCTCGCCCAAATTCCGAAGCCCGGCGCCGGCGCCACGCCGCCGCCGTGGCTTCTCGACCGGCTGATGCGCAACATTCTCACCGACGTGACGGGCAACACCCATCGGGCGGAGATCTGCATCGACAAGCTCTATTCGCCCGACGGTCCGACCGGGCGCCTGGGCCTTGTCGAGTTCCGCGGCTTCGAGATGCCGCCGGACCCGCGCATGAGCCTCGCCCAGCAGTTGCTCGTCCGCGCCATTCTCGCGCGGCTATGGCGCTCGCCGGTCGAGGGTTCCCTGCCGCGCTGGGGCTCTTCGCTGCATGACCGGTTCATGCTCGGCCACTATGTCTGGGAGGACTTTCTCGACGTGCTCGCCGACCTGAAGGCGCACGGCTTTGACTTCCGCTCCGACTGGTATGAGGCTCAGGCCGAGTTCCGCTTCCCGTTCTGCGGCGAGGTCGAATACGACGGCGCTCAGCTCGAAATCCGTCAGGCGCTGGAGCCGTGGCACGTGCTTGGCGAGACCGGCGCGATCGGCGGCACGGCGCGCTACACCGACAGCTCGACCGAACGTCTGCAGGTCAAGCTCACGACCGCCGATCCCTCGCGCTATGTCGTCGCCTGCAACCGGCGTCGCGTTCCTTTGCGCCAAACGGCGACCGAGGGGGTCTCGGTAGCGGCGGTTCGCTTCAAGGCGTGGCAGCCGGCGATGGCCATGCATCCGGTCATTCCGGTCCATGCGCCGCTCGTCTTCGACATCTTCGACAGCTGGAGCGGGCGGGCGCTCGGCGGCTGCGTCTATCACGTCGCCCATCCGGGCGGCCGCAACTACGACACCTTCCCGGTCAACAGCAACGAGGCCGAGGCGCGCCGGCTCGCCCGGTTCGAGCCGCGCGGCCATTCTCCCGGCCTCTACGAGCCGCCGCCGGAGGCGACCCATCCGGAGTTCCCGCTGACCCTGGACCTGCGCCGGCCGGCGGGGGTTTGACGCCCAACGGCCGGCCGGCCCGAGTCCGTTTGGAGCCTTTTCAAGACCTTGCGGCGGAATTTCCGGGCCACCGCGTGGGCGGCGCGACGGCGTCAGGCCCATATAAAACAAAAAAATTGTGTATAAACTCCGTCATCCTGCGATTTCAGCCCAGCCGACCGCGTTCACAGGCCGGCGCCGCGCGCCATCAGGCTCGACAGGCTTTCCCTCTGCCGGCCGGCGTCGTCGAAATTGTCGAGCCGCAGCCAGCGCTCGAAGGCGGCCTTGCGCCCAGGCCATTCGCCGTCAAGCATCGCGTACCAGGCGGTGTCGCGATTGCGGCCCTTGACGATCATGTGCTGGCGGAAGATCTCCCTCGAATGAGAAGCCCAGGCGTTCGGCGGCGCGGCGCGACGGCGCGTTGAGGGCGTTGCACTTCCATTCGTAGCGGCGGACGCCGAGCGTGTCGAAGACATAGGTCGCGAAAAGGTACTGCGCCTCGGTCGCTCCGGCGGTCCGCTGGAGCGCAGGCGCGTACATGACGTTGCCGACTTCGAGCACGCGGTTGGCCGCGTCGAACCGCATCAGCGTCTGGTAGCCGAGCGCCCGTCCCGAGGCCTTGTCGATCACGGCGAAGAACAGCGGATCCTCGGAGCGCGCCTTGGCTTCGAGGCTCAGGCGGAAGTCCTGCAGGTTGGCGTAGGGTCCGTCGGACAGATAGGTCCAGACGCGCTCCCGGTCCGCGTCTCCGTTCGAGCCGTCGTAGAGCGAGACGGCGTGCTTGCGGGCGTCGAGCGGCGTCAGCGTCACCCGGCGGCCGCTGAGCGTCACGGGCTGGGGCCGGCCCGCGGGGTGGACATCGACCTGGGGCCCGATGGGTTGCTCGGTATTTGAGGACGTCATGCGGTCACTTCCAAGAAATTTCGGCGGATGGTTGTTCAACCGGCGTTGATGTCGGTTTGCGCGAAATTGTCACCCTTGAAAAGCAGAATTGCGTCGTGCGCCTTCGCGCAGGCGTAGGAAAGGCAGTCGCCGAAGTTGAGCTGAGCCGGGTGTCGGCCCTTGCCGTAGCGCGCAAAGCACTCGACTGCGAGTCGACCAATCCGTTCGTCGATCGGAACTTCCACGAGGTCCGCTTCTAATTGCAGAGCGTCAATGATTGTCCCGTGGAACTCCCGTCGTCTGCGCCAGCCGCTGGTAGGCAATCGCCGGCTTCAGCACCATGCCCTCGTCGAACTGCGCCACCATCTCGCGCTGGATCTGCTGCCAGGGCGTCTGGCTCTTGGGGTAGGCGTAGCCGCCAGCTTTCTGCAAATCCGCCCGGCGAAGGTTCAGTTCGTCGTCGGAGATCAGGATGTTGGCCTGCCGCTTCCCCAAGTCGATCCGCACCCGGTCGCCGGTCTTGATCAGCGCCAGCCCTCCTCCGGCCGCCGCCTCGGGAGAGGCGTTGAGGATCGAGGGCGAGCCCGACGTGCCCGACTGGCGACCGTCGCCGACGCAGGGAAGCGCGTGGACGCCCTTCTTGATCAGCGCGGCCGGCGGCTGCATGTTCACCACTTCCGCCCCGCCCGGATAGCCGATCGGCCCCGTGCCGCGGATGAAGAGGATGCAGTGCTCGTCGATCGCGAGCGACGGCTCGTCGATGCGGTGATGATAATCCTCGGGTCCGTCGAATACGATCGCGCGGCCCTCGAAAGCCTCGGGGTCGTCGGGGTTCGAAAGGAAGCGCTTGCGGAACTCGTCGTCGATCACGCTCGTCTTCATGATCGCGTCGTCGAACAGGTTGCCCCTGAGGACGAGGAAGCCCGCGTCCTCTTTCATCGGCCTGTCGATCGGATAGATGACGTCCGGATCGCTCGAGGCGCTCTTCGCGCAATTCTCGCCGATCGTCTTGCCGTTCACGGTCAACGCCTGCTCCCGCACGACCTTGCGCTTCATCAATTCGTGCACCACCGAGGGAACCCCGCCGGCGCGGTGGAACTCCTCGCCGAGATATTTGCCCGCGGGCTGCAGGTTGACGAGGAGCGGAACCGTGCGCCCGACCGTCTCCCAGTCGTCGATGGTCAGCGGGACCCCGATATGGCGGGCGATCGCGTTGATGTGGATCGGCGCGTTGGTCGAGCCGCCGATCGCGCTGTTGACGACGATGGCGTTCTCGAACGCCTCGCGGGTGAGGATGTCCGAAGGCTTCAGGTCCTCCCACACCATCTCGACAATGCGAAGGCCGGTCTCGTAGGCGATCTGGCCGCGCTCGCGGTAGGGCGCAGGAATTGCGGCGCAGCCCGGCAGGCTCATGCCGAGCGCCTCGGCGAGCGCATTCATCGTCGAGGCCGTGCCCATGGTGTTGCAATGTCCGATCGACGGCGCCGAGGACGTCACGAGCGCCATGAACTCTTCGTAGTCGATCTTGCCTTCGGCGAGGTCGGAGCGCGCCTGCCAGACGACGGTGCCGGACCCCGTCCGTTCGCCGTGGCGCCAGCCGTTCAGCATCGGGCCGCCCGACAGCACGATCGCCGGAATGTTCACCGTCGCCGCCGCCATGACGCAGGCCGGCGTGGTCTTGTCGCAGCCGGTCGTCAGCACTACGCCGTCGAGGAAATAGCCCATCAGGATCTCGACCAGCCCCAGGTAGGCGAGATTGCGGTCGAGCGCCGCGGTCGGCCGCTTGCCGGTCTCCTGGATCGGATGGACGGGAAACTCGAACGGCACGCCGCCCGCAGCGACGATCCCGTCGCGCACGCGCTTGGCGAGATCCAGATGATGCCGGTTGCAGGGCGAGAGGTCGGAGCCTGTCTGCGCGATGCCGATGATCGGCTTGCCCGAACGCAATTCCGCGGGCGTGAGGCCGAAATTGAGATAGCGCTCGAGATAGAGCGCCGTCATCCCCGGATTGTCGGGATTGTCGAACCACAGCCGCGAGCGGAGCGCGCGCTTGGCCTTGCCCGCGTCGCGGCCGGTCTTGAAGACGCCGGTCTTGGGATTGTCTGCCATGGTCGAACCTCTCCTCGAAGCCGCATCGCGGTCGGGCGGCGCGCTGGCATGCCAGTATGGGCGCGTCGCCGAGTCGATTCAATGTGGTCGCTCGACGCGCAGGGCCGACTCGGGTGTAACGGCGAACGAGTTGCGCGGGGCCGACTTCATGGGCTCGGGTTGAGCCGGCCGTGACGCTCGCTCGAGCCCGACCCTCCGGGTTGCGGCTTCTGCTGGACTGCTTTTCCCGGATCGAGGACAGGAGAAGTCCGGAAAGCGTGGCTCACAGGCTGGACGAGATCCTGCTGGTGTGCGTCTGCGCCACGATCGCCGAGTGCGACAGCTTCGAGGCCATCTCCGATTGGGGACAGGCCCATCTCGGGTTCTTGCAGCGGTTCCTGCCGTTCGACTGGGGCGTGCCCTCGGGGCGCTGGCTCAACATCATGATGAACCGGATCGATCCGAACCTGTTCGCCGCCTGCTTCACGGACTGGGTTCGCGCCTGCTGGCCCGAGCCGCTCGACGCGATCGCGATCGACGGCAAGACTGTGCGCCGCAGCCATGACCGGGCCAAGGGACGGGCCGCGCTGCATCTGGTTTCCGCCTTCGCCGCTCGCAGCGGTCTGGTTCTCGGACAGGAGGCGGTCGACGACAAGACCAACGAAACGACCGCCATCCCTCTGTTGCTGGAAAAACTCGCGGCCGGCCGCAGCCTCGAAGGCGCCGTGGTCACCATCGACGCCATCGCCTGCAATCCTCACATCGCCCAATCCATACGCGACGCCGGAGCCGACTATCTGCTCGCCGTCAAAGGCAATCAGCCGACCCTGCAGGACGACATCGAGGCCGCCTTCGAAGCCGCCGACAAGGGCCAGGTCGAAATCGACGTCGATGTCGACAAGGGCCATGGCCGCATCGAGACCCGAACCGTCTCGGTGTTGCGGCAGGTCGATTGGCTCGACGGCGACCGGCGCTTTCCCGGCGAAGTGCGTTTCGTCGACGCGCGCGCGATCGTCAGGGTCGAAGCCAGGACCGAACTGAAGGATCGCTCCCGGTTCGACGTTCGCTACTACATCACGTCCAGCACGCGTTCCGCGACCGCGTTCGGACAGACCATCCGCGGTCACTGGGGCATCGAGAACACGCTCCACTGGACGCTCGACGTGACCTTTCAGGAAGACCTGTCGCGCGTGCGCAAAGGCCATGGCGCTCAAAACATGGCGCTCGTGCGCAAGTTCGCCTTCAACAAGCTGCGCGCCGCGACACGCCTCAGCGACCCACCCAACCTCCCCGTCAAACCCTGCCGCCGGCCGACCAAGCCGCCAAAGCCAAAGAGCCTCAAGCTGCGAAGAAAAATCGCAAGCTGGAAGCGTCGACAGGCTGCGCCGAACATCCTCATGGGCCAGTCCATGACCTAAGACAGATTAACGGACTTGAGCCCTGGCTCGACGCGCCGGCGGGACAGTTCGCTTAGGGCTACATCGCCAGCGGCGAGACGCCGAACAGCCAGAGATGGAGGCCGCCAAGGAGCGCGACCCAGAGGACGACGCCGACGACGATCGCGCCGAGCCGTCGCGCCCCAGTTCGGCGCGGGATAGACGACCGCGTTCTCCCGATCGCGGGCGTAATTGCTGGAAAGGTCCAGAAGCGCCCACGCGAGGAACGCGCCGAACAGCACGACGTCCGCCGCCGAGCCGTTGGCGAGGAGATGGGCGGCGGACCAGACGACGACGGCCCACAGCATCGGGTGATGGACGGCGACCGCGATGTGGCTTTTCTTGAGGCCATAGGCGCCGAGGAGGATCATGCTGAACAGCATCAGCAGCAGCGCGATGTGCCGCGTCCAGATTGGCGGGCTCCAGATCATCGGCGCAGCCCAGCGCGCCTGCCCGAAGCCCCAAACGATCATGACAAAGCCGGCGAGCGACAGGAGGCTGTAGACGCCCTTCCACGGTCCTTCGCCCAGCCGCGCCATCGCCCGCTCTCGTCCACTTTCGGCGAAGATGCGGGTCGAGTGGAGGCCGAGAAAGATTATGAGGCCGAACACGAGCATGGCCATGAAAAAACCGCCTGTCGCCGGAGGAGATTCGAGGGCGCCAAGGTGACAGCCGGGCGGCGTGGTGACAAGAGCGAGAGCCCGCGCGTCGGCGTACGCTTCGTGGTATGCAGGCGGCCGATCGCGCCTTACGAAAGCCCATGACCTCGCCTCCCGTCGCCCGTTCGCCGCTCAATGCCCATGCTTCCGGGCGCACGCGCATCGTCCACGCCGGACATGCGCTCGGAGGCCGCCGTTATGGCTGACGACGGGCCCGAGGACCGGCTCTATCCGGCTCGCCCGATCCTCGCCGTGTCGGTCGCGGTGTTCCGCGAGGGCCTGGTGCTGGTGGGACGCCGGGCGCGGCCGCCGATGGCTGGCAGGTTTTCGCTGCCGGGCGGGGTGGTCGAGGTCGGCGAGACTTTGGTCGAGGCCGCCTCGCGCGAGCTTTACGAAGAAGTCGGCGTCGAGTGCGCAATCATCGGCTTCAACCGGCATATCGAGCCGATCGTCCGGGAAGGCGGCCGGGTGCGCGCGCATTTCGTGATTGCGTCGTTCGTCGGCCGCTGGACCCGCGGCGAGGCGCGCATCAGCAAGGAAATCGACGCCGTCGCCTGGATCGAGCCCGAGGACACAGCCTCGCTCCTCACGACGCCGGAGCTTTGGGACGTGATCGCGGCGGCGCGGCGCATCGAAAGCGCAAGCCGGTGAGATGGGTTGCGGCGATCGGCTTCGCCTGTGCGCTTATCCTGGCGCGAGCGGGCCTTGCGGGCGCCGCGGAGGCGCCGGCGCCCAAGGCTGCTCCCGCTCCGTCCGCTCCCGGCTCGGCAGCGCCGGCCGTCGCGACGCCCCCTCCGGCTCCGCCGCCGCCCTACGAGCCGCAACTCATCAGGCTCGCCGAGATGATGGGGGCGCTCGCCTATCTGCGCGATCTCTGCGGTCAGGGCGACAGCGCCGACTTCCGAGCCAGGATGGCCGCGCTCCTCGACGCCGAGTCCGCCGACGCGCAGCGCCGCGATCGGCTCGCCGGCGCCTACAACAAGGGCTTCCGGGACTACGCCACGAGCTATCGCGCGTGCGGACCGTCCGCCAACGCCGTCATCGAACGCTATCTCGCCGAGACCGCGAGGCTCACGTCCGATCTCGCCAGCCGCTACGGCGGCTGACGGCGACGGGCGGCCGCCGCCGTTTATTTCCGGCCTTGCGCCATGAAGGCCATGAACGCGGCGCGCGCTTCGGGCGAAGCGAGCGCCGCGGCGGAACGCTTCGCCCTCCTCGGCGATCCGGGCCTTGAGCGCGCTCAGGTCGCCGCGCAGGAGCCGGCGCGTCGTCATGAGCGCCGCGCGCGGCTTGGCCGCGAGCGCGGCTGCTTTGCCGACGGCGTGGGCGAGAAGCGCATCCGCCGGAACGATGGCGTTGACGAAGCCGAGCTCGAGCGCCGCCTCGGCGTCGAACGGTTCGGCGAGCAGGAGGAGTTCCGCAGCCTTGGCCCGGCCGAAGCGCTGCGGCGCAAGCAGCGAGGATCCGGCCTCGGGAACGAGGCCGAGATTGACGAACGGCATGTGGAACCGCGCGGCCGGCGACGCATAGACGAGGTCGCAATGGAAGCACAGCGTCGTCCCGACGCCGACCGCCAGGCCGTCGACGGCGGCGATCAGCGGCTTTTCGAAGTCGGCGAGCCGGCTGACGAACCGCGAGGCGGGAAAAGCCGCCGGGGTCACGCCCGCCGGCCGCGGCGACCGAGAGAAAGTCGGCGATGTCGTTGCCGGCGGTGAAGACGCCGCCGCGCCCGGCCAGCACGAGAGCGCCGATGCCCGGCGTCGCGCTCCGCCTCGTCGAAGGCCCCGATCAGCGCTTCGTACATCGCGCCGGTGATGGCGTTCTTCTTCTCGGGCCTGCGCGAAGGCGGCGACGAGGACCGCCCCCTCGCGGAGAACCTCGACGCCCGCGCTCATATCGCGTCCGCCAGACACCGTCTCGTAGGCGCGCAGCGACGCGGCGCCCGAGGCGATGATCGCGGTTCAGGCCCGGCGCGACCGGCAGCAGCTTCTCGGCGTAGAAGCGGGCGAGCGCCGACGCGGGCGAGCTCGCTCGAATTGCCGCTCGCCGCGAGCTCCGCCGCCGCGAGGCCCGCCTTGGCGAGGCAGGCGCCGCCGAGCGTCAGGCCGAACAGGCGCAGATAGGGCGAGGCGCCGGCGAGCGCCGAATTCGCTGTCGCTCCGCGAGCCAGTTCTGCATGGCGCGGGTCGACTCGTCGAGCGCGTCCGCGGCCTCGGACGAGCCGCGCGGCGGTCGCGCCGAAGGCGGCGCCGCCGCGCTCCGACACCGCCCGGGCGACGTCGCGGATCCAGCGCGATCTCGTTGCGGACGGTCGCGCCGCCGGCGAGCGGCAGCTTGCGCAGCACGAGGTCGATGCCGTGAATGCCGTTGGCGCCTTCGTAGATCGCGGCGATGCGGGAATCGCGCATGTGCTGGGCGGCGCCCGGTCTCCTCGATGAAGCCCATGCCGCCGTGGATCTGGACGCCGATCGAGGTCGCCTCGTCGCCGAGGTCGGTCGAGAACGCCTTGGCGATCGGGGTGAGCAGCGCCGCGCGATTGGCGCCGGCCGCGCGCTCCTCCTCGGTCCGCCCGTGGCTCGCGAGGTCGAGCGCGGCGGCGGTCAGGTGGCAGATGCCGCGCGCCGCGTGGACGTAGGCCTTCATCGTCATCAGCATGCGCTGCACGTCGGGGTGCTCGATGATCGGCGCCATGCCGTCGCCGCCCTTCGGCGCTGCGGCCCTGCCGGCGGTCGCGGGCGAAGGCGAGCGCCTGCTGGTAGGCGCGCTCGGCGATGGCGACGCCCTGCGTGCCGACCGCGAGCCGCGCCGCGTTCATCATCACGAACATGGCGGCGAGGCCGCGGTTCTCCTCGCCGACCAGCCAGGCCTTCGCGCCCTCGTTCTCGCCGATAGATCATCACGCAGGTCGGCGAGCCGTGGATGCCGAGCTTGTGCTCGATGCTGGCGCAGCGCAGGTCGTTGCGCGCGCCGAGCGCTCCGTCCGGCTTGACGAGGAATTTCGGCGCGAGGAACAGCGAAAGGCCGCGCGTGCCGGCGGGCGCGCCGGGCAGCCGGGCGAGAACGAGATGGACGATGTTCTCGGCCATGTCGTGCTCGCCGTAGGTGATGAAGATCTTTTGGCCGAACAGGCGGTAGGTTCCGTCGTCGGCGCGCTCGGCCCGCGTCCGGACGGCGTTGAGGTCGGAGCCCGGCCTGCGGCTCGGTCAGGTTCATCGTGCCGGTCCAGCGGCCGGAGATCATCGGCCTCGAGATAGGTGTCGAGCAGCTCGCGCGAGCCGTAGGTCTTCAGCGCGCCGATCGCGCCCTCGGTGAGCAGCGGGCAGAGCGCGAAGGCCATCGAGGCGCCGTTCCAGATCTCGGTGCAGGCGACGTTGACGAGATGCGGCAGGCCCATGCCGCCGAACTCGGCCGGCGCCGAGACGCCGCCCCAGCCGGCCTCGGCCCAGCGGCGGTAGGCGTCGGCGAAGCCCGGAGGCGTGGTCACGACGCCGTTCTCGTAATGCGCGCCGACCGTGTCGGCGGTGCGGTTGAGCGGCGCGATCTCCTCGGTCGCGAAACGCCCGGCCTCCGCGATGACGGAGGCGATCGTGTCCAGATCGAATTCCCCGTCCAGCCTCTCGCCGATCAGCTCCGGCAGGCCGGCGACGGCCTTGAGCGAGAACAGGATGTCGGCGACCGGGGATCGATAGGTCATGGGCGGCTCCTCCGCGTTGGCTATTCGGCGTCGACGCGCCGGCTTGATAGAGCAAAGGCGAAACCGTTTAAACATAGACGAAATTCGCGCAACACGCGACAGGAAGATCATTTGACGGCTCAACGCCGAACGACGCGCCGGGTCCAGGCGACGCCCGAAGCGATCGCCGCCGCGGCGGCGTGCCTGCGCGCGGGCGGCCTCGTCGCCATGCCGACCGAGACCGTCTACGGCCTCGCGGCCGACGCGACCTCGGACGCAGCGGTCGCGGCGATCTATGCGGCCAAGGGGCGGCCGGCCTTCAATCCGCTGATCGCGCATGTCGCTCGGCGTCGACGCGGCGCGCGAGCACGCCCGGTTCGACGCCGACGCCGAGCGGCTCGCGCGCGCCTTCTGGCCGGGGCCGCTGACGCTGGTGCTGCCGGTCGCGCCGACCTGCCGGGTCAGCCTGCTCGCCCGCGCGGGGCTCGACACGCTCGCGCTCCGCGTCCCGGATCATCCGGTCGGCCCGCGCGCTGATCGAGGCGGCCGGGCGGCCGCTGGCGGCGCCCTCGGCCAACCGCTCCGGCCACGTCAGTCCGACGACCGCCGACCATGTCCTCGCCGATCTCGACGGCCGGATCGACTGGATCCTCGACGCCGGGCCTTCGCGGCATGGCCTCGAATCGACCATCGTCGCCTGTCTCGAGGGCGGGCCGACGCTGCTGCGTCCGGGCGAGCCTCGCGCAGGAGGCGATCGAGGCCGCGCTCGGGCGCCGGCTGGCCGATCCGCCGGTCGCGGCGCGCAGCGCGCCCAACGCGCCGGGGCAACTCGCCTCGCATTATGCGCCGAACGCGCCGGCTGCGGCTGGGGGCGGTCGACGATCGGCGGGCGACGAGGCGGCGCTCGATTTCGGCGGCGTGCTGGCCGGCGCGCCGCGCGGCGCGCGCCTCGATCTTTCGCCGTCCGGCGACCTCGTCGAGGCGGCGGCGAATCTGTTCGCCCATCTGCGGGCGCTCGACGCATCCGGCGCGTCGCGCGATCGCGGTCGCGCCGATCCCCGCGCGCGGGCTCGGCGCGGCGATCAACGACCGGCTGCGCCGCGCCGCGGCGCCGCGGGACGGCTGAACGGCCGCGAGCGAGTCGCGGAATCGATGCGGTGCCGGGCGATTCGCTGAGAGTCGGGCTTGCGACGCGCGGTCTTGCGAACTCGCGGCTCGAGGCGCATGGCGGCGGCGGGACGGCAACCGAATACGCGCTGATGGACGCAGCTTTGAGCTGGGACGAATTCCGACTGGTCAAGGCGATCGCCGACACGCGTTCGCTGGCGGGCGCGGCGGCGATCCTCGGGCTCAATCACTCGACCGTGTTTCGCAGGCTCGGCGGCGCTCGAGCGGGCGGTGGGCGCGCCGCTGTTCGAGCGCTCGCGCGCCGGCTACCACCCGACCGCCGCCGGCGAAGAGATGATCGCGCTCGCCAACCGGATGGCGGATTTCGATCGTGGAGTTCGAGCGGCGGGTCGCGGGCCGCGACATCAAGCCGACCGGGCGGCTCACGGTGACGACCGTCGAAGCGATCGGCCAGCGCTTCATGCCCGCGATCCTGGCGCAGTTTCAGGTGCAGAACCCGGGCGTCGTGATCGACCTGATCCTGTCGGAGCGGGAGCTCAACCTGTCGCGGCGCGACGCCGACGTCGCGATCCGGGTGACCAACGACCCGCCCGAAACGCTGGTCGGCCGGCGCATCTGCACGGTGCGCTGGGGCGTCTACTGCCGCCGCGACCTCGCCGATCGGATCGGGCCCGACGCGATCGACACGCTGCCCTTCATCGGATTCGCCGACGATTTCGGACCCCCCTCGGCGCGCCGGTGGATCGAAGCGAACGTCCGGCCGGAGCGCCTCGGCGCGCGCGTCAACTCGGTCCATTCCCTGCTCGAGATGGCCGTGCACGGCTTCGGCGTCTGCCCGCTGCCCTGCTTCCTCGGCGAACCGAACCCGGGTCTGACGCGGCTCGGCCGGATCCTGCGAGGACTGGGACCTGGGCTTGTGGATCCTCACCCATTCCGATCTCCGCCGCTCGGCGCGGGTCCGCGCGTTCATGGATTTCGCCGGGGCGGAGATTGGCGAAGCATCGCCGCTCGATCGAAGGCGCGGAGAGCGAATAGCGTCGGCGAGCGCCCGTCGGCTTGCCATGCGGCGCCGCCTGTGGCAAAAGCCCGTCGCTCTTTGAGGCGCGCGTCAAGCGCCCGGAAGCTGCAGTAGCTCAGTGGTAGAGCACTCCCTTGGTAAGGGAGAGGTCGAGAGTTCAATCCTCTCTTGCAGCACCAGCCATTCCCGAAGTCACAGAGACCGCTCCGTCCGCGCATTTCGCTGGACCGAAGCTCACGCCGGGTCGTAGAAATCGAAGTGGGGATGCTGCAGGGCGGCGGCGGCGCCGATGAGGATGATCGTCTGGCCTTGTTCCTTCACGCGGATCCGGCAGCCGGTCAGACCGAGGCTTTTCGCCAGGCTCACGACCTTCGGCCACGCGGCCTTGGGGCTGTAGAGCGGCACCGACCGCTCGGCCGCCAAGACCTCTTCTCCTTTGATCACTTCAAAATCGTATGTATTCACCGGAATCGCCTCCTTTGATCCAGCCGATTTCAATAACAAGCGTCCTTCTCGCCCCGGATTTCTTGATCGAAGTTAACCATAAAGCTATCGGGTATCCGCATGCAAAGATATGTGTAAATCCTCTAGATGGAAATGATCGCACTGTTCTATTGGGAACACTACGTAGTGCAGCGCACCCCTGGCTTTGCTTGAATTATCAACTCGATGGATGAATGGGTTGGACGCCGGCGCGGAGCGCCCGCGATCCGGGGGATGCTCGCGTTGCCTCGAGACGCGTCAGGCGCTGCGCGATCGGCGTCCGTTCTTCTTGCGCGTCTCCGCGGCCTTGCGCGCGGACTTCTGGCGATCCTCGGCCGTCCTCCCGGTGCGGGGCGCCTTTCCGAGCTCTCTCCAGTCCGTCTCGTTCATTTCGACGCCGTAGAACTCCGCAGCCTTCTTGATATTCAAGAAGGCCAGATCCCGGTCCGCGTCCTCCACGCCGGTCGTCTGATCGAAGCGGGCGATGGCGTTTCGCACGTGGCTTGCATCGGTCATCGGCTCCTTTCGCTGCCCGGGAAACGCGAACACGCTGTCGGGCAAGTCGCTCTTGGCGGTCAATTCGCCGTGCTTCTCGTGCGGCTTCCAGGTGGGCTGCATGTGCGTCTCCCTGCGTCCATCGCTTGCCTCAGCGTGGGCGCTTCAGTTCACGATCAGGACGACCTTTCCCGCCGGATGTTCTTTCTCCAGGAACTGCTGCGCCGCCGCCGCTTCCTCAAGCGGGAAGGTCCTCGCGATCGCTGGCTTCACCTTTCCGGAATCGATCAGGCCGCCGATCTCGTCCAGATCCGCGCCGCTTTCCTCGGCAGTGAAACGCAACGCCCGCACGCCGCGCTCCGCCGCTTTCTCTTGCGACGGCTGGGCTAGCGAAGACACCAAAATCCCGCCGCGCTTCAGGACCGACCACGAGCGATCCTGGGTTTCGCCGCCGATGAGGTCGAACACCATGTCGAGGTTTGCGACCTCGTCCTCGAAACGCTGCATCTCGTAGTCGATGACCTGGTCGGCCCCGAGCTGACGCGCGAACGCCGCGTTGCGTCCCGACACGGTGGTCGCGACATGCGCGCCCCGGGCCTTGGCGAACTGCACCGCGAAATGGCCGACGCCCCCCGTTCCGCCGATGAATGAGAACGCTTTGTCCGCTTTGAAGGCCGCCGTGACGAAAGAGGCCCTGCCATGCCGTGAGCGCGGCAAGCGGCGTCGCGCCCGCCGCGACCGGGTCGAGCGCATTCGGCTTCGGGGCGGCCTCGTCCTCCCTCACCACGACATATTCGGCGTAGCTTCCGCGGTCGATCCGCGGCATCGCGATCACGGCGTCGCCGTTGGCGAAGCGCGTCGTCCCGGCGCCGCGCTGGACGACGATGCCAGAAACGTCCCGACCGAGCACGTAGGGCAGCTGGCTTTGTCGAACCGCTGGATAAAGCCCGGCGCGAAATCTTGTAATCGACGGGATTGACGCCGGCAGCGCGGTTCTTGACCAGCAACTCCCCGGCGCGCGGCGTCGGGACCTCGACGGTCTCTTCAATCAGAACTTCCGGCCCGCCGAATCCTTCGATCCGAACGACCTTCATCGACGGGGCAATCTGCATCCTCATTCCTTCCGCGAGCGGCGTGGGCGGCTCGTCCGCGCCGCTCTTATCAATCGGATCGGAGCCGCCCGGTTCCCCTCCCGCATCGGAATTTCGCATCCCGCAACGGAGCCGCTGCCGAATTGCCGCCGCGCCTCCAACGGCGCGTCTCGTCTGGCGCCCACACGGCGAGCGGCGTGCTCACGCCGATCGCGCGGTTACCGCCCGGCCGAGCCGGGCTCGGCCTGCTGGCGGCGCCGTTCGGCCAGCATTCCCGAGGGCGTGACGTTCGCGATGGCCGTTTGCAGCTTGTTCATCCAACCGCTGACGACGTCGCCTTCGCCCCTCAGCATGGCCTCGAACCCGGCCTTGGCGACGTCAGTCGGCCGCGACGATCAGGTCTACCCCTTTGTCGTCGCGTATCGGGCGAGCTCCAGGCCGAGGGGTCGATCTCGCCCTTCTCGATCCGCTGAAGGAGCTGCGGCAGGTAGCGCTGGACGGGTGTCTGCGCCATCCGGAAGGTCAGTCCGCGGTTGATCGCGGAGCCCATGGGGATGGCGTCGAGATAGCCGCCGTACACGCCGACGATCGAGACGACGCCGAAGTTACGGCAGCACTGGATCGACTGTCGCAGAACGTGGGGACGATCGGTCCCGAGGAAGGTCGCGGCCTTTGCGGCGTCCAGCATCGAATCGGCGCTGGCGGTCGGCGAGGCCTCGATCCCGACGGCGTCGACGCAGGCGTCGGCGCCCCGCCCCTGCGTCAGCTCCTGGATGCGCTCACAACGTCGGCTGGGACCGATCGTTCCCGCGATGGGAGCAGGTGCGCCGACAAAATCCGTTGACGTTTCAAAGCGGCCCGCAACAATGTTGCTTTGCAACCTAGCGGTTGGTTTTTTGCGCAATCTCAATGTGTTAGTCTGTTCACGCCTAACTAGTGGTGGTAGGCAAAGAGGGGGAAAGGGGCCGTGCTCGATCGCGGCCCCTTTTTCGTTGGCGCTGGCCGGTTCCGAGTGGGGGATTGGCGTCCGCTTGCCAGTCCTCGAAAGTCTTCACGGCGAGGAACGACCTTCGACGCCTCGATCCCACGCTTCGCGCCGGGATGATAAAGCGGGCTTTGGGCGGCTTATCGGGTCGCGACGAAGAACAGTCTCGGAAACGGCAGCACGACGACGCCGTCGGCTTCCGCCGGATAGGCGTCGGCGATCGCGGCCTGGTAAGCTGCGAGATAGGCCTCGCGCTCGCTCGCGTCGAGCGGGTCGAGAAAGGGCCGCAGGCCCGTGCCCTTCACCCATTCGACAACCGCTTGCAGCCCCCGCGAGCGGGTGGAAATAGGTCGTGCGCCAGATGTCGACCCGCGAGGCATGGCGGCGAAGGAGCCGGTAATACCAGTCGGGGTCGCGCCGCGCCGCGCGCGCCTTGGCCGCGTCGGCGAGGTTTTCCGCCCAGGGCCCGGCAGCGGCGACCTCGCGCATGAGAACGTGCGAGGGCTCGTCGAGATTGTCGGGGGTCTGCACGGCGAGCGCGCCGCCGGGAGCGAGTCTCGCGATCAACGCCGGCAGCAGGCTCTCGTGACCGGGAATCCACTGGATGACCGCATTGGCGAGGATGACGTCGTAGCCCACGCCGCCCCAGCCGACGATATCGGCGATTTCGAAAGCGATGTCGGGAAGGCGCTTCCGCGCCGCCGCGATCATGTCGGCGGAGCTGTCGATCCCGACGATCTCGGCGTCGGGGTAGCGGGCGCGCAGAACCTCGGTCGAATTCCCGGGACCGCATCCGATGTCCGCGGCGCGACGCACGCCGGAAACGGGCAAGCGGGCGACGAGGTCCACCACCGGGCGGGTTCGCTCGCTCTTCGAATTTCACATATTGGGCGGCGGACCAGGTCATGCTTTCTTCACGGAAAGAGCCGGCGCCGCTCCCACGGCGCGTCGAGATCGGCGCGGCTGAACAGGATGCGGTCATGCAGGCGGAACGCGCCGTCATGCCAGAACTCGATCTGAAGCGGCGCGAGCCGCCAGCCGCGCCAATAAGCCGGGCGCGGGATGTCGCTCTCGCCGAACCGCTTTTCATAGGATGCGACCGACGCCTCCAGAGCCGCGCGCGATTCGAGCGGACGCGACTGCTGGCTGGCCCAGGCGCCGACTTGGCTCCGGCGCGGCCGCGAAGCGAAATAGGCGTCGTTCTCGGCGTCCGTGAGCGGGCTCACGTCCCCACGAAACCGAGCCTGCCGCCGAAGCGACTTCCAGTGGAACAGAGCCGCCGCCTTCGGACGAGCCGTGAGTTCGCGGCCCTTGGCGCTCTCGACATTGCCGTAGAAGGCGAGGCCGCGCGCGTCGGCGCCCTTGCACAGCACCATCCGCGCGTCCGGGAGGCCGGACTCGTCGACGGTCGCCAGCGTCATCGCCTCGGGATCGTTGATTTCGCTGGCCGAAGCGTCCTTCAACCAAAGATCGAACAGCGCGAACGGGTCTTCGGCTTCGGTGAAGTCGTCCGGAATGCCATCATCCACGGCTCTGCTGCTCCTCGTTTCGCGGGAACAAATCCCTGAGGATTGCGTCTTAATCCCCTCTTCCGGGATCGACAACCGCGCGCGGCTCGGGGAAGCTTGCCGAATCAGCGCCGACCGCCCTCGCGTCGGCCAGCCTTGCAGGCCGGCCGGACAGGGGCCAAATAAAAGTCTGGGAGACATCGGCGACCGTGCTTTAAACAAGGCGGGCGCGATAGAATGGGCTCATGATGCGTAATCCTTATGACGTTCTCGGCTTGCCGAAGACGGCTAACGCGGCGGAGATCAAGTCCGCGTTCCGCAAGCTCGCAAAGAAATACCACCCCGACCAGAGCAAGGAGCCGCGCGCCAAGGAGCGGTTCGCCGAGGTCGGATCGGCTTACGAAATTCTCGGCGACGAGAAAAAGCGCGGCGCCTTCGATCGCGGCGAGATCGACGCGGACGGCAAGCCCCGTGCGCCGCAGTTCGAAGGCTTTGGCGGATTCGGGCGCCAGCCGGGCGCGGGCGGCGGCTTCGGCGGCTTCGATTTCGGGACAGGCGGCGCGTCTGCCGGAATCGACCAGGACATCCTGTCCGAACTGTTCGGCGGCGGCGCCCGGCGCGGCCGGCCCCGGGCGCAACAGGCGACAAAGGGCGAGGACGTCGCGGTCGCCGTGGCCGTTCCCCTGGCCACGATCGCTGCCGGCGGCTCGGTCCGGGTCGCCCTGCCGACCGGCCGGACGCTCGACGCCAGCGTACCCGCCGGCATCGAGGAGGGGAAGTCGATCCGGCTGCGCGGACAAGGCCATCCGGGCGTCCGCGGCGGTCCCGCGGGCGACGTGATCGTCACGATCCGCTACGCGCCTCATCCGACCTTCAAGGCGGATGGGCGCGACCTCAGGCTCGATCTCCCGATCACGCTGTACGACGCGGTGCTCGGCGGCAAGGTGCGCGTGCCGACGCTCGGCGGCGAACTGGAGATGTCGATTGCGCCCGGCATGAGCGGAGGCCGGGTGATGAGGTTGCGGGGCAAGGGCCTGCCGGCGGCGGGCGATGCGGCCGCGGGCGATCTTCTGGCGACCGTCCGGATCGTGCTGCCGAACGCCGAGGATCCGGAACTGACCGAGCTCATGCGGAAATGGCGCGAACGCAAGCCCTATGACCCGCGCTCTGCCTGAGTGCGCATCGCGGCCCAAGCCGGCTGTTTGGCGGCGCGCTCGAAGCCGCTGATGTGTGCGATCCCACACATTTTGTGACGGGGGAAGTCCTGGCGTTGCCTTCCCTTGCGCGGCCTGCGACGGTAAGGGATGCGAATCGTTGCTGCCGCGATACGGAGCGAAAAGCGAGGGTTTGATGGAGCCAACACATCCGGCCGCCGCGGCGACGGGCGTCCTCAGCGGAAAGCGCGGGATCATCCTCGGCGTCGCCAACACCCGTTCCATCGCCTGGGGAATTGCGCGCGCCGCCCGCGCCGCCGGCGCCGAATTGGCGTTCACTTTCCAGGGCGAGGCGCTGGAGAAGCGCGTCCGTCCGCTCGCCCAGGAACTCGACGCGAAGGTGCTCGGCCATTGCGACGTCACCGACGGGGCGACGATCGACGCGGTGTTCGCGGAAGCCGAGAAGGTCTGGGGCGCGATCGATTTCGTCGTCCACTGCATCGCCTTTTCCGACAAGGACCAGCTGACCGGGCGCTACATCGAGACGACCGAGGACAATTTCACCAAGTCGCTGGCGATCTCCTGCTATTCGTTCACCGCGATCGCCCAGCGGGCCGAGAAGCTGATGCCGAACGGCGGCGCGATGCTGACGCTGACCTATTACGGCGCCGAGAAATGGATGCCGCACTATAACGTCATGGGCGTCGCCAAGGCGGCGCTCGAGGCGAGCGTCCGCTATCTCGCGGCCGACCTCGGCGAGAAGGCGATCCGCGTCAACGCCATTTCCGCCGGTCCGATCAAGACGCTGGCGGCGTCGGGCATCGGCGACTTCCGCTACATCCTCAAGTGGAACGAGTACAACGCGCCGCTGCGCCGCACGGTGACCATCGAAGAGGTCGGCGAAACGGCGGTTTATCTGCTCTCGCCGATGTCGCGCGGCGTGACCGGCGAGATTTTGCACGTCGACGCCGGCTATCACGTGGTCGGCATGAAGAATCCGGCGGCGCCGGATATTTCGGTTGTGAAGGAGGGGTAGGCCGGAGGGCGCGTCTCGCGCGCCCCTAAACCCATCATCGGTGGCGTCGGGCGGCCAGACGCCTCCCCTCCTATCGATTGCGCGCCGCCATCCCCTCGGGCAAAGTCGCGCCCATGCCCGCCCCCGCAAACCGCCTCGTCATCGCGCTCGCGCAGATTCCCGCCATCGTCGGCGACATCGCCGCCAATGCGGAGCGGCTGAGACGCGCGCGCGCCGAGGCCGCCGCCTTCGGGGCGGACATCGTGATGACGCCCGAGCTCTTTCTCGCCGGCTATCCGCCCGAGGATCTGGTGCTGAAGCCCGCCTTTCAGGAAGCGTGCCGAGCGGCCTGCGAAGACGCTTGCGCGCGAGACGGCGGACGGCGGCCCCGCGGTGCTGGTCGGCCTGCCGTGGGTCGAGAAGGGCAAGCTCCACAACGCCATCGCGCTCCTCGACGGCGGGCGGATCGAGGCGGTCCGGTTCAAGGTCGACCTGCCGAACTACGGCGTCTTCGACGAGAAGCGGGTGTTCGCGCCCGGTCCCTCGCCGGGGCCGATCGTGTTCAAGGGCGTGCGCATCGGCGTTCCGATCTGCGAGGACATCTGGGGGCCGGACCCGGTCGAGTGCATCCTCGAAACGGGGGGCGAAATCCTGCTCGTCCCCAACGCCTCGCCTTACGAGCGCGACAAGCTCGCGATCCGCCACAACGTCGCGGTCGCGCGCGTGGTCGAGAGCGGGCTGCCGCTCCTCTATCTCAACATGGTCGGCGGACAGGACGAGGTCGTGTTCGAGGGCGCGTCCTTCGCGCTGAACGCCGACCGCAGCCTCGCCGTCCAGCTTCCGGCGTTCCGGCCGATGGTCGCGCGCACCGTCTGGGAGCGCGGCGCCAAGGGCTGGGCCTGCGTCGAGGGCCCGAAAGAGGTGGTCGAGGAGGGCGACGAGGCGGATTACGCCGCCTGCGTCATGGGCCTGCGCGACTATGTCGAGAACAACCGCTTTCCCGGCGTCGTGCTCGGTCTTTCGGGCGGCGTCAATTCGGCGCTCTGCGCGGCGATGGCGGTCGACGCGCTGGGCGCGGCGCGCGTCCACGCCGTCATGCTGCCCTACCGCTTCACCTCGAACGAGTCGCTCTCGGACGCCGCGGCCTGCGCCGAGGCGCTCGGCGTCCGCTACGACATCGTGCCGATCGCCGAGCCGGTCGAAGGGGTCGAGCATGCGCTCGCCAAAATGTTCGCGGGCCGCGCCCGCGACATCACCGAAGAGAACATCCAGAGCCGCGCCCGCGGCGTGATCCTGATGGCGATCTCCAACAAGTCCGGCGCGATGGTGGTCACGACCGGCAACAAGTCGGAAATGTCGGTCGGCTACGCCACGCTCTACGGCGACATGAACGGCGGCTTCAATCCGATCAAGGACCTCTACAAGATGGAGGTGTTCCGCCTCGGCGCGCTTGCGCAACCGCTGGAAGCCGGTCGGCGCGCTCGGGCCCGACGGCGAGGTGATCCCCGAAAACATCCTCGTCGAAGCCGCCGATCGGCGGAATTGCGCGAGAACCAGAAGGACGAGGATTCGCTGCCGCCCTATCCGGTGCTCGACGGCATCCTGCACGGGCTGGTCGAGAAGGAGATGCGGGTCGCCGACATCGTCGCCGAAGGCTACGACCCGGAGACGGTGCGCAGGATCGAAAAGCTCCTCTATCTCGCCGAATACAAGCGCCGGCAGTCGGCGCCGGGCGTCAAGGTCGGCCCGAAGAATTTCGGCCGCGACCGGCGCTACCCGATCGTCAACCGCTTCCGCGATCCGGGCTTGCCGGCGCAGGCGCCCGACCCGGCGATCGCGCCGCGGGGCGCGGCGGGAACGAGCGAACGGTTCGAGGAATAGGCGGCAGGCTCGTCCTCTCGATGCCGGCGGGCCCCTTTTCCCCGCTTCTTTCACAAAGCGAGGAAGGAGCGCTTTCAATTGGCGGCTAGGACATTGCCCCGCCCGCGCCTCGGCGAAGCGCGGAGGACCGCTCCCAGACTGCCGCGCCGCTCATCGCCGCGATCCAGCCCCACACCGCTCCCAGATGACGGAGGATCTGGAACGTGAAGGGTTCGAGCGCGAGGCAGAGAACCGCGCGTGAGAAGCTCGGCGAGGCCCGGCCGTCCGTCCAACGGCGATAGGCGGCGAGCAGAAGCGCCATGTTCGCCGCCTCGATGCCGACCCAGGCGATCAACAATCCCAGGGCCGGGGCGAAGGCGCCGCCGCGGCCCGTGACGAGGAAAGCGATCAGCAGCGCAAACGCGGTCAGGCCATAGATCGGCTGCAGCGTGTCGAGCGCCTTGACCGGCATCATGGCGAGACCGAGCGCGCGGAAGCGCGGCGCGCCCATCATGTCGCGGTTCCACCACTGGGTCTGCAGGAAGCCGCCGAACCAGCGGCGGCGTTGGCGCAGGAACGGGATGAGGCCCGCGGGGGCGTCTGTGCTCGCGACGGCGTCGCCCAGGATGCGGACGCGCCATCCCAGGCCGCGATCGGCGGCGTAGCGGTGGAGGCGATGGATCAACTCGTAGTCCTCGACCCAGCATTCCGGATCGAAGCCGCCGACTTCCACGACCGCTTCGCGGCGGAATGCAGCGAAAGCGCCGGAGATCAGGAGCAGGCTCTCGAGCCTCGACCAGGCGTGGCGGCCGAGAAAATTGCGGACATATTCGTAAGTCTGGAATTCCTGCAGGATGAAGGCGAACCCGCCGCCCGCGCAGCGCGGCTTCAGCACCCCGCCGCCGACCACGAGGTTTTGGTCATTGGCGAAGGCGCGGCGAACGACGGCGATCGCGTCGGGCTCGAGCAGCGTATCGGCGTCCACCGTGATCACCACCTCGGTATCCGCGTGCGTGAGCGCGGCGTTCAGCGCGTGCGCCTTGCCGCGATGCTCGAGCCGAAGCCATCGCAGCGTCGGCGCGGCGGGACTCGGCAGGCTGAGGCTTCCGCGCGGTGGAGCCCCGAGGCCATAGCGTTCGGCGAGAACCGCGTCGCTGCCGTCGTGCGATCCGTCGTCCGCGAGCCAGATCGCGTCCGGCGCGTCGGTCTGGTTCATGAGCGCGCCGAGCGTCGCCGCCAGCGCAGGCGCTTCGTCATAGGCGGCGACGATGACGCCGATCGTCGGCCGCCTCGCCGCCGCGTCCGGCGCGTGCGCCTCGTCTTGCCGCCAGATCGCGCGCGCCTGCCAGGCGACGAACGCGAGCAGGACGACGTCGTAGGCGATATAGACCACGCCCACGGACCAGGCGATGAGGCCGTCGCCGAAAAGGGCCTTGGTCATGGCGGCGAGCCACAGCGCCACGATCGCGGCGTAGAGCGCGACGCCCGCGAAAGTCGCGCGCTTCGGGTTGAGCCGGGGCGAGTGCTGGCGAAAGGACAGCGCGAGACTCGAAATCTCGGGCGATGGAGCGGGCGCCGAGTTCCGCCGGCCGCGCTTTCGCCTGGACGCCGAGGTCTGTCATCGCCGGTCCCCATCAGCCTTCGGCGCCGGCCACATTCGAGCGATTTCGCGCTCGCGGTCGAAAAATTCGTGCTTGAGCGCGCCGGCGACATGAAGCGCCAGCAGCGCGTAAAGCGCCCAGGCGATGGCGACGTGCACCGAGAACAGCACGCTGTGCATCCGTTCCTTGAACGCCGGTTCGAGGCTCTCGATGAACCCGATCCGGGGCCAGGGCATGAGCCCGTAGAGCCGCATCGGATGCGCGGCCGCGTCCTTCCAGGCGGAATCGTGCATCCAGCCGGAGAGCGGCAGCGCGAGAATAACACAATAGAGAAGCCCGTGCGCCGCGTAGGAGACGACGCGCTCCCAGGGCCGATAGGTCTCCGGCAGCGGCGGCGGCGGGTGCCCGAGCCGCCAGAGGATGCGCAGGACGACCAGTCCGAGAACCGTGATCCCGATCGATTTATGCATGTCGATCACCGGCCGGACCCAGTCGTCGGGCCAAGTATCGACGCTCAGAATCAAAGCCGTATTGGCGAAGATCAGGACCGCCACCAGCCAGTGGAGCCAGATCGCGAGCAGCGTGTAGCGGCCCGGCGCGGTCCTCTCGAAAGCGAGCGCAGTCAAAATCCGTCTCTCCGGTCCTGGCTCCGACGTTCGGCCGCTATGCCGGTTCATACGACGGAACCGCGGCCCAGGTTCTCTGCGCCCGCGCTCTGCGAGAGACTCTTCCGGGCGATAGGACTTATTCACGCCATCAAGGTCGAAATGGGGCTGTTTGACCCCGCTGACTGGGGATCATGCCCGCCGGGCATCCCGTCATAGGAAAAAGCCTGTTTCTTTCCGAGCGTTTTCGCAGCCATGGTCCGCGCTCTTGCACGCCCAACGCGGAGGTTCGCTCTCATGCTCGACCGACCCAACACCCGCGAAGGCTGGACCGCGCGCGCAGCCGCGCTCAAGATCGAGGGCCGCGCCTTCATCGACGGCGCCTACGTCCCAGCCCTCGACGGCGCGACCTTCGCCAGAATTTCGCCGATCGACGGAAAGGTCTTCGCGCATGTCGCCGACTGCGGCGCGGCCGACGTCGACCGCGCGGTTAAAGCGGCCCGCGCCGCGTTCGAGAGCGGCGTCTGGCGCGACGCCGATCCCCAGGCGAAGAAGAAGGTCCTGCTGCGGTTCGCCGAGCTCATCCGAGACAACGTCGAGGAGCTCGCGCTGCTCGAGACGCTCGACGTCGGCAAGGTGATCGCGAACAGCCTGACGGTGGATGTCCCCTCCTGCGCCAATTGCATCCAGTACTACGCCGAGCTCGCCGACAAGCTCTACGACGAGGTTGCGCCGCTGGGCGCAAATGACGTCGCGATGGTGCGCAAGGAGCCGCTCGGCGTCGTCGGGGCGATCGTGCCGTGGAACTACCCGCTGATCATCGCCGCCTGGAAACTTGGCCCCGCGCTGGTCTCGGGCAATTCGGTCGTGCTGAAGCCCGCCGAGCAGTCTCCGCTCGCCTCGCTCGTCCTGGGGCGGCTCGCCAGACAAGCGGGCCTGCCCGACGGCGTCCTCAATATCGTGCCGGGTTCTGGCGAGAAGGCCGGCAAGCCGCTGGCGCTTCACCCGGACGTCGACATGATCGCCTTCACCGGCTCGACCGAGGTCGGCAAGCTGATGATGGTCTATGCGGGCCAGAGCAACATGAAGCGCGTCGCGCTCGAATGCGGCGGGAAGTCGCCGCACGTCGTCATGCCCGACGCCGATCTCGACGCCGCGGCGGAAGCGATCGCCTGGGGCATCTATTACAATCAGGGCGAAACCTGCCATGCGGGATCGCGCGTGCTGGCGCACGCCTCGATACGCGCGAAGCTTGTCGAAAAGATCGCCGCCGTGCAGCGGGAGCAGATCCCGCTGGGCCATCCGTTCGACCCCGCCGCCCAACTCGGCGCGATGGTCGAGGAGCGGCAGATGCGGCGCGCCCTCGACTATATAGCGCTCGGCCTCCAGGAAGGCGCGCGGCTTGCGCAAGGCGGCGGGCGGGCGCTCGCCGAGACCGGCGGTTTTTATGTCGAGCCGACGATCCTGGACGATGCGACGAACAGCATGCGGATCGCACAGGAGGAGATCTTCGGCCCGGTCGTCGTGGTCATATCCTTCGAGACCGAGACCGAGGCTGTACGGCTCGCGAACGACACGATCTATGGCCTCGCCGCCGCGGTGTGGACGCGTGACATGCGCGTCGCGCATCGGCTCACCCGCGCGATCCGCGCCGGCGCCGTCTGGGTCAACACCTACGACCGCTCGTCGCTCACGACGCCGTTCGGCGGCTTCAAGCAGTCGGGCTTCGGCCGCGACCGCTCGCCGCATGCGATCGACAAGTACGTGGACTTCAAGACGATCTGGACGAGCTATCGGTAGCGTCTCTGCGCCTACGAGCGCGCACGCCGCGCCGCGGTGAAGATTCCTGTGCGCATTCTTGATCCCGCGGTCGTCCCGCACGGTTCGCGGGCGCGGGCGTATTGTAGGACTCCCTTGAAATAGGCTAAGAAAATTACTTCATCGCGCGCGCAGGCCAAGGCCTTCGACGAGGTCCGAACAAGTGCGGCGCGGGGAGGACGAATGGATCGCAAATGGTTGCCATTGAATGCGCTGAGGGCCTTCGAGGCGGCAGGGCAGCACCTGAGCTTCACGGCGGCGGCCAATAGCCTGACGGTCGCGCAGAGCGCGGTAAGCCGCCATGTGATCGTCCTCGAGAACTTTCTCGGCGTGTCCTTGTTCGAACGGCGACCGCAGCAACTCGTCCTCACGGAGGCGGGGCGGCACATTTTGCCGGTGGTGACGAAGTCGTTCGACCGCATCGACCAGGCGCTCGGCGAGGTCATCAAGGAGAAGGGACGGCCGAAGCGGGTGTTGAAGGTCGCCCTGCCGACGTCCTTCGCCCATCGTCTGGCGATTCCGATCCTGCGCGACTTCCGCTCCGAGAACGCGGGCATTTCGCTCGAGATCGTGTCGAAGCCCAGCACCGGCCCCGAGGTCGACGGCGACGTCGACATCGCCATCGTCTACTCCGAGCCGCGCGTCACGGACGCGATCCACGATCTCCTGTGGATGGTGCGCGCGACGCCGATGTGCAGCCCGAAGCTACTGGAGACGGTCGATGTCAGCGACCCGGCGCGACTCATCGCCGGCAGCGATCTCCTGCACATCAAGATCGACGGACGGCCGCGCCACTTCTTCTGGGAGATGTTCGTGCGCTCGATCGGCCGGCCGGACCTCCCGGTCGATCGCGGCCTCGTGTTCGACACCCAGCAGCTCGCGGCGCAATATGCGATGAGCGGCGACGGCGTAGCGCTCATCGATCCGCGGCTGTTTCACGAGGAGATCAAGGCCGGGCGGCTTGTCCAGCCGTTCGACGTGTGGCTCGACGAGGGATACGGCTATTACCTCACGACCCATCCCGAGGATTTGAGCAACGAGGCGGTCGCGCTGTTCCGGTCGTGGCTGATCGCGCGGTTCGCAGCGGGCAGGAGCGCGGAGCCGGACCCCGCGCGGAGCGAACCACCGAAGCTGAGGGCGGCTAAATAGTCGTTCAATTTGGCATGTCGCGATGCCATTTTCGCGTGAGGCCGGGGGGTTCGCCGCCGTTAGGCTGAAGAGCGAACCGCCGCTACGGTCCTTACCCCTGGAAGCTCCATGTCCGCTGAAGATCCGCCGCAGGACTCCGGCCGCCGCCGCCGCCGCGGCGCCGAACGCGGCTCGGCCTTCGAGACATCCGGTCTGGCTGCTCAGCCCGCAGCGCCCTTCCCGCCGCTCGACCTCCTGTCGAGGGACGAAATCGAATCCATCCATCGGACCGCGCTGACCGTCTTGAAGGAGATCGGGATCGATTTCCTGCACGACGGCGCGCGAGCGATGCTGAAAGAGGCCGGCGCCGACGTCGACCCGGGATCGAATCGGGTGCGCTTCGACCCCGCGCTGATCGAGGCGCAGATCGGCCGCGCTCCGCGCGAGTTCACCCTGCACGCTCGCAATCCAGCGCGCCACCTCACGATCGGCGGACGCCATGTCGCCTTCGGTTCGGTGGCGAGCGCCCCCAACGCCTTCGACCGCGCGGGCGGGCGGAGGCCCGGAACGATCGCCGACTATCGGAACTTTTTACGTCTCGGGCAGGGCTTCGACGCGATCCACTTCTGGGGCGGCTATCCGGTCGAACCGGTCGACGTGCATGCCTCCGTTCGCCATCTCGACGCGCTCAGCGCCATGCTGACTCTGTCGGACAAGCCGATCCATGCTTACAGTCTTGGGCGCGAGCGCAACCTCGACGCCATCGAGATGATCAAGATCGCGCGCGGGATCGACGACGAGACGCTCGAGCGCGAGCCGTCGCTGTTCACGGTGATCAACTCGTCCTCGCCGCTCCGGCTCGATACGCCGATGCTCGAGGGGATCATCCAGATGGCGCGCCGCAATCAGGTGGTCGTGCTGACGCCGTTCACGCTCGCCGGCGCCATGGCGCCGGTGACGCTCGCCGGCGCGCTCGCCCAGCAGCACGCCGAGGCGCTGGCGGGGCTCGCTCTCGTGCAGATCGTGCGGCCGGGTGCGCCCTTCGTCTACGGCGGCTTCACCTCAAACGTCGACATGAAGTCGGGCGCGCCGGCGTTCGGCACGCCGGAGTACATGAAGACGGCGATCGTCGGCGGTCAGCTCGCGCGCCGGCTCGGCTTGCCCTATCGGTCCTCGAACGCGAACGCCGCCAATGCGCTTGACGCCCAGGCGGCCTACGAGAGCGTGTTCTCGCTGTGGGGCGCGATCATGGGCGGGGTCAACATGCTGATGCATGGGGCGGGCTGGATGGAAGGCGGCTTGCAGGCGTCGTTCGAGAAAATGGCGCTCGATGCGGACCTTCTCGCCATGGTCGCGGAATTCCTGAAGCCAATGCGCGTCGACGACGCGGAGCTAGCGCTCGAGGCGATGCGGGAAGTGGGGCCGGGCGGCCATTTCTTCGGCGCCCAGCACACCCAGTCGCGCTACCGGACCGCGTTCTTTGCGCCGATGATCTCGGATTGGCGCAATTACGAGACCTGGCGCGAGGCAGGGTCGCCGACCGCGGTCGATGCCGCCGAGCGCATCGTCGCAGAACGACTGGCCGCCTATCGGCCGCCGCCGTTCGAGCCGGAACGGCGCGAGGCCCTGGAGGCCTTTGTTGCGCGCCGCAAGGCCGAGGGCGGCGCGCCCACCGATTTTTGAGCCGCCGACGCAGAGTCCCTCGACAGGAGAGTGCTTATGGACGTCCACGCGGCAGTGGCCGGGGTCTTCTTTGCGCTCGGCCTCGGCGTCGGATTGTGGGGCGGCGCCTCCGGCGCGATCCTGACGCGGGCGGGAGTCGATCCGGCGGCGTTCGGCGTGGTCCTGACCGTCTACACCGGAGCCTATCTCGTGGCCATGACGGCCGGCGGGACACTCGCCCATCGATTTGGCCCAAGGCGCGTGCTTGTCGTCAGCGCGTGCCTGTTCGGCGCCGCGCTCTGCGGCGTTCTCGAGGCCTGGAGCGGCGCCGCGGTCGCGGGCTTCCTTGTCCTCTCGGGCTTTCTCGGCGGCGTGGTCGACGTGACCATGAATGCGGAAGGGGCGCGGATCGAACGCCGGGCCGGCAAGCCGATTCTCGCGCGCCTGCACGCCGCGGCCTCTGTGGGGTTTGCCGTGGGCGCGGTGCTGGGAAGCCTGATCCTGGCGAGCCGCGCGCCCTGGGCGGCCGGATTGCTCGCCGCCGCCGGTTTGATAGCGGCTGCGCTCGCCTATGACCGCGCCGCGGGCGGGGAGCCGGCCACGCCCGCGCCAGTGGCGGCGCGACAGAAGACGCGCGGCATTTCCTTCGCGCCAGCGCTGATCGCCCTCGGCCTCGTCGTCGGCGCGTCGATCGCCGCGGAAACCGCGGCGCTCGTGTGGTCGTCGCTTCTCCTGCGCGACGAGGCGCCCCGACTCGCAGCCTTCGCCGGGCTCGGCGGCGGGTTTTTCGCCCTCTGTCAGGCGACGCTGCGCTTCAACGCCGACGTAGTCCGGCTGTGGATCAGCGACCAGCGCATCGTCGTCGCCTCTTTCGGTCTGGCGGCGCTCGGCTTCGCGCTGACGGCGGCAAATGCGGGCTTTCCCGTCAGCGTCGCCGGATTCGCCCTGATCGGCGTCGGCACAGGCGCGATCGTGCCCTGCACGTTCGCCTTGGCCGCGCGACAAACGCCCGGCCGGCCTGCCGTCGGCCTATCCTCGGCCTCACTGTTCAGCACGCTGACCAGGTTGCCGGCGCCGCTGGCGACCGGCGCGATCGCTCAGGCGCTTTCCCTGCCCGTGGCGTTCGGCGCGTTTGCCGCCGCTCTAGCGGTGGCGGGACTAGGCATGGCTCTCTTCGGACCCGCGGAGCAGGATGCTTCCTTCTCCCGGAAGGAGTAGAGAACCGGCGGTTGTCAGGCGCGAGGGCGCCGGCGGTGTAGCCGGAACATGACGTTCAGAGGACGCAATGGCCAAAATTCTTCCTGTGATCATGTGTGGCGGGTCGGGCACCCGGGTCTGGCCGGAATCGCGCGAGAGCTTGCCCAAACAGTTCATCCCGCTGATCGGCGATCGCTCGACTTTCCAGTCGATCATCACCGTGGTCGGGGACGCGGAGGTGTTCGAACGGCCAGTCGTCATCACCAACTTCAACTATCGCTTTCGGGTCGCCGAGCAGCTCAAGGAGGTGAATGCGGAGGCGACGGTCCTGCTCGAGCCCGAGCGGCGCGACAGCGCGGCCGCGGTCGGCGCGGCGGCGGCGTGGGCTGCGGCCCGCGATCCCCAGACGATCGTCGCGGTCCTCGCCGCCGACCACGTGTTCCAGAACGAGACACGGTTCGTAGAGCTTTGCGTACTCGCGGCCGCATCGGCGGAGGCCGGCGAGATCGTCACCTTCGGCGTGACGCCGGATCATCCGGCTACCGGCTACGGGTACATCCATCCCGGCGAACCGCTCGCCGCGGACTCGAAAGTCCGCCGGGTCAAACGCTTTGTCGAAAAGCCGGACGAGGCGCACGCGAAGACTTTCATCGAGGCAGGCTACTTGTGGAATTCCGGCAACTTCGTTTTCCGAGCGGACATCATGCTGGACGAGCTGAACCGATTCGAGCCCAAAATCGCCGCGGCCACCGCCGAGGCCGTCGCCTTGGCCAAGGAGGATCTCGGATTTATCGTTCTGGACCGCGAAGCCTTCGCCCAGGCGCCACGGACCTCGATCGATTACGCGGTGATGGAGCGAACGCGCCGGGCGGCGGTGCTGGAGGCGGACGTCGGGTGGTCGGACGTCGGACAGTGGTCGACGGTCTGGCGGCTGAGCCCGCAGGACGCCAACGGCAACAGCCTGCGTGGCCGGGCCGTGGCGATTGATTCCTCGAACTTACTCGTCCGCTCGGAAGAACACCTGACCACGGTGATCGGCCTCGATAACGTAATCGTCGTAGCGACCGGCGATGCGATCCTGGTCGCCGATAAGGCGCAGACGGCCAAGGTCAAAGATCTGGTTGAGCGGTTGAAGGCCGAGAACCAGCCGGAGGCGACCCAGCACCGCCGCATGTACCGTCCCTGGGGCTATTATCAGAGCATCGACCGGGGCCCGCGCTACCAGGTCAAACGGATCGTGGTGCGGCCGAGCGGCCGGCTGTCGCTGCAGAAGCACTATCACCGCGCCGAACACTGGATCGTGGTGCGCGGGGCCGCGGAGGTGACGTTGAACGGGGTCGTACAACTCGTGCACGAAAACGAGTCGATCTATTTGCCGATCGGCTCCGATCACCGGCTGACCAATCCCGGCAAGATCGACCTCGAACTGATCGAGGTCCAGACGGGAAGCTATTTGGGTGAGGATGACATCGTCCGTATCGAGGACGTTTACAATCGCGTCTGAGATCTGGCGGCGCCATGCGGCGCCGCCCCAGATTGTGCGCTTTGCAACTCTTACGCCTTGGCTTCCTTGGCGGCCAACCGCGCGATCTCGTGGATATCGGCGCGATCGATGCCGATGTCGTGCAACTCGCGGTCGGTATAAGTGGACAGTTCGTGAATGACGTTCCAGTAGGTCCGGCGTTCACGCATGAAGCGAACGATATTGAACAGCATTTGGCGGTTCCCTTTTGCTAAACCGCCCCCCCTGGTCACAGCGCCGAACGTTGAACGCCGCTAATCGCCTCATCCCTTAGACATGAACATTTGTATCTCGCTGCGACGCAAAAGTCAACAGTGCGCTGCAGCATGCCATGCGAATTTAGCGGGGCATGGCGCCCGTAGCGACGCGAACCGCTTTCGAATGCGTCATAATCGCGCTGAATGAGAGCGTTTCTGAGCGACCCTGATCGATGCGTATGCAATATTCGCATACAAGTCCCGCGATGGACCGGAGGACGCCCCCAGGGGCGCGCTGTAGGCGCGCTGGAAGGCCGTTGACAGGGTCCCAGCCTTCCCCTAGGAGGCTCGCGGCGAGCGCGCTCTTCTCCTGGAGGGCGCATTCGTCGTTTGACGCACCCGTGGTCGCGGCCTGGCTCGGCTTGGACCTGTCGGCGCCCTTGAAAGGCGCAGAGGAGGGCGCGTTCCTCACTTGAACTTGTCGAATAATCGCAGAGGAACCGCGATGACGAAGCGCGCACAAGCAAAGTACAAGATTGATCGCCGCATGGGTGAGAACATCTGGGGCCGTCCCCGGAGTCCATTCAACAAGCGGGAGTACGGCCCCGGCCAGCATGGCCAACGCCGCAAGGGCAAGGCCACCGACTTCGGCACCCAGCTCAAGGCCAAGCAGAAGGTCAAGGGCTATTACGGGAACATTTCCGAGCGCCAGTTCCATAAGTATTATGTCGAGGCGCTCCGGATGAAGGGCGACTCGAGCGCCAACCTGATCGGTCTTTTGGAGCGTCGGCTCGACGCGGCGATCTACCGCGCCAAGTTCGTGCCGACCGTATTCGCCGCCCGCCAGTTCATCAACCACGGCCACATCAAGGTGAACGGACGGCGGGTCAACATCGCCTCCTATCAGGTGAAGGTCGGCGACCTGATCGAGATCAAGGAAGCCTCCAAGCAGCTCGCCCTGGTGATCGAGGCCCAGGCGCTCGCCGAGCGCGAGGTGCCGGACTACATCGAGGTCGATCCCGCCAAGGGGACAGCCAAGATGACCCGCATCCCGAACCTGTCCGAGGTTCCCTATCCGACGCACATGGAGCCGAACCTCGTCATCGAGTTCTACTCGCGCTGACCAGGACGTTCCGGACCGCCCTCACGGCCGCATCACAGGGCGCCGCCGTCACGCTTTGAGAGTCGCCGGACGGCTCAGGCCCGCGGATTCAAGCGACTGCGGCGCTCAATGCGCCGCGGGCGCCGGACCGCCGAGCTTGGCCTTTCGCAGGGTCAGGGCGAGCGGCGCAGTGAGGAGCGCGAGGATCATCAGGACCCAGAAGACGTCCATGTAAGCAAGGTAGGAGGCCTGGAGCGCCAACTCCTGTCCGATCCAGCCCACAGCCTGCTGCTGCGCCTGAGCCGCGGCGCTTCCCTGCACCTGAAAATATCGCGACACCTGCTGCAGGGCGTCCTGATACTGGACGCTTGCGGGGATCGTGCTCTCCGCCAGCCGAGCCTGATGAAATTGCTCGCGATGGGCGAGCACGTTGGAGGCGATCGAAACGCCGATCGATCCGCCGGTATTGCGCGCGGCGTTGATCAGGGCCGAGGCCATGTCGATTCGGTTCGGCGGGATCCCGTCGTAAGAGGCGGCGATGATCGGGATGAAGATCAGCGGCAACCCGATCCCGAGATACATGCGCGACCGGGCGAAAAACCAGAAGTTGAGGTCTCCGTAGACGTCGGTCAGCCCGTACATCGAAGCCGCGATGATGAGGCAACCGGTCATGATCAGGTATTTGGGCTGTATCCTGCTGGATACGTTGCCGATCACGAACATCATGACCATGGTGACCAGTCCGCCCGGCGACAGCGCCAGACCCGCCCAGGTCGCGGTGTAGCCGAAGTTCGTCTGCAAAAGCAGCGGCATGAACTGCGTGGTCGCGTAGAGGATGGCGCCGGTCGCGCCCATCACCAGGAACGCGGCGCCGAACTGGCGCGAGCCGACCATGCGCACATCGACCATGGGGTCGGTCCGGCTCAACTCCCACGGAATCATCGCCACAAAAGCGACCGCCGTAACGGCGGTCATAGCGACGATGAAGCTGGAGCCGAACCAGTCGTCTTCGAGCCCGCGATCGAGCACGACTTCGAGCGCGCCGAGGAAAGTGGCGACCAGCAGGAATCCAATCACGTCGAAGCGTTGGCGAGCCCCCGCGCTCGGCTTGTCGGCGGGCAGGACAGCCGCGATGGCCGCCATTGTGGCGAGGCCGACGGGAAAGTTGATCAAGAAACACCAGCGCCAGGAGATATTGTCGGCAAGCCACCCGCCGAGCGTCGGCCCGACCACGGGACCGACGACAACGGCGATGCCGAACAGCGCAAAGGCCTGACCGCGCTTGTTGGGCGGGAAGGAGTCCGCCAGAATGGATTGCGAGACCGGCACCATGCCGCCGCCGGCCAGGCCCTGCAGGATCCGAAACAGGAGAAGCGTGTCGAGATTCCAGGCCTGCGCGCAGAGGAGCGAGCTGAGGGTGAAAAGGCCGAGGCAGGCGAGGAAGAATATCTTGCGTCCGAGGCGCCGGGCAAGGAACGGGCTCGCCGTCAGACTCACGGCGTTGGCGACCAGATAGGTTGTCACCACCCATGAGGCCTCGTCCGTGCTGACCCCCATTCCGCCGGCGATGTAAGGCAAGACGACATTGGCGACGGTGGTGTCGAGCACCTCCATGAAGGCGGCGAGCGCCACCAGGAACGCGATGAGCCAGGGACTCGCTCCGACAGCGCCCGCTGAGGAGGCGTGGGTCCGCGTTTCCGCCGCAGCGCTCACCCCTTGCCTCCGAGCCACGACGGCAAACGACCCTTGATCCATTTTTCATAAAGGGAAGGCGCGGGATTAATCCGGACCGTCGGCACGACCGACATGCCCGGCCCCAGGGTGATGTCCGGCGGCGGGTTGTCCAGGACGATCTTGACCGGGACGCGCTGGACGATCTTCACGTAATTCCCGGTCGCGTTTTCCGCGGGCAGCAACGAAAAGGCCGTGCCCGACCCGGGCTGGACGCTCGCGACATGGCCATAGATGGTCCGCTCAGGGTAGGCGTCGATCGTCATGGTGACGGGTTGCCCGGGCCGCATGGCGTCGAGCTGCGTCTCCTTGAAGTTTGCGGTGACCCAGATGTCGTCCGGAACGAACATCGCGAGCGCCGTTCCGACGGTCGCATACTGACCGACCGCGGCGGTGAGGTTGGCGACGCGTCCGGGCTGATCGGCGACGACGATGGTGTAGGACAGGTTGAGCTGCGCCTGGTCCCGCTGAGCGTCCGCCTGAGTGACGCTGGCCTCGGCGCTCTTGCGCTGCGCCTTCAGCGCGCCGACTTGTCGTTGAGCCGCGGCCAGCGAAGCCTTGGCGGTCAGGACCGACGCCTCCTGCTGGCGGAGGCCGGAGCTGTATTGCTGCGCGTTCTGCACCGTGCCGGCGCCCGTCTTCACCAGCTCCTGAAACCGGGCGGCCTGCTCCTGGGCAAACACCAGCGCCGCCTGCGCCGATTCGATCTGCGCGTTGGCCTCCCCAACCTGCGCTTCCTGCACGGCGATCTGCGCGTCGATGTTGGCGACGTTGTCCTGCGCGGCGGCGACCTGCGCGTTCGCCTGGTCGAGCGCGACGCGGTAGTCGCGGTCGTCGATCCGCGCGATCACCTCGCCCGCGCTGACGTGCTCGTTGTCGGTCACCGGAACGGACGCGACATAGCCGGCCACCTTAGGCGCGACGGCAAACTGGCGCGCGGCGATAAAGGCGTCGTCGGTCGATTCGAAATGCGAGCCGTTCTCCCAATAGAGGTATCCAGCAGGGACGCCGATCGCCAGGACCAACGCGCCGCCCAGAATGATGAGGCCGCGTCGCCGCGGCTTCTTCTCTTCCGGCTTTTCTCCGTCCCCCTCCGGTTGCTTGCCATCCTTCTCCGATCGGTCCCCTTTGGGCTCGGGCTGGTCGACCTCGCTCTTCTTCCGTGGCTCACCCTCCGCAGGCCCTTGAGGACGAGGCGAAGGCCGGTCGCCGTCCGGTCGGGTCTCGCGAAGCCCCTGGGGGGCGTGCTCGCTGCGGTCCGCCGCTCCGGAGTCCTGGTCTCCGGCAGGAGCCGTTTCTGATTGACGATCGTCAAGCACGGGCCGCAAGCCTCGGGCGGCCGTCGAACTCGCTCATCGTACACCTCCGCTTTTCGGTGAGGGCGCGTTCGCCGCGCTCCGCGCGTTAGGCGGCGCGTCCGGACGAGCGACCGCGACAATCGGCTTCCCGGGTTAACGGCGGAGAGGCGAGCGGGTTCCCGTGCGGCGGCCTGCGCCTGCAGGCGCGGTCGCAAGTCCGGCATGAAAGCCGCGCAGCTTTCGGGTAAGGATGGTCACCCTTCCCAGCGAGTTCGCCATGCCCGGCCTTGAAGCGATTCCCTATCCGGACGCAACGATCCGCTCGATCCTCGAGCGGGTGAAGACGATCGCCATGGTCGGCGCGTCGCCGAACTGGAACCGGCCGAGCTACTTCGTGATGAAGTATCTGCAGGGCAAGGGCTACCGCGTGATCCCGGTCAATCCGGCGGTCGCGGGGCAGACGCTGCTCGGCGAGACGGTCTATGCCGCGCTCGGCGACATCCCGGACCCGATCGACATGGTCGACATGTTTCGCGCCTCGTCGGAAGCGCCTGCCGTGGTCGCCGAGACGATCGCGGTCGGCGCCAAAGTGCTGTGGATGCAGCTCGGCGTGCGCCACGACGAGGCGGCGAAGGTCGCCGAGGCGGCCGGGATCGAAGTGATCATGAACCGCTGCCCGAAGATCGAGTTCGGCCGGTTAGGGGGCGAGTTGTCGTGGAGCGGCGTCAACAGCGGCATCATCCGCAACCGCGCTCCGGCGCCGCCGCTGCCGCGGCGGGTGAAGGCGCGGCCGGCCCCGCCGAAAAATCTCGCCTACGGCTTCGAGACCCGCGCGATCCACGCCGGCGCTTCGCCCGACCCCACCACCGGCGCGCGCGCGACGCCGATCTATCAGACCACCGCCTACGTCTTCGAGGACGTCGACCACGCCGCCTCGCTCTTCAACCTGCATAATTTCGGCTACATCTATTCGCGGCTGACCAACCCGACCGTCGCCGTGCTCGAGGAGCGGATCGCCAGCCTCGAGGGCGGCCGCGCGGCGGTCGCCGCGGGATCGGGCCATGCGGCGCAGTTCCTGACCTTCTTCACCCTGATGGGGCCGGGCGATGAATTCGTCGCCTCGCGCGCGCTCTACGGCGGCTCGCTCACCCAGTTCGGCCTGTCGTTCAAGAAGCTCGGCTGGACCTGCCATTTCGTCGACCCGGCCGACCCGGAGAATTTCCGCAAGGCGCTGACGCCGCGCTGCAAGGCGATCTTCATTGAGAGCCTCGCCAACCCGGGCGGCGTGGTGGTGGACATCGCGGCCGTGGCCGCGGTTGCGCACGAGGCCGGCCTGCCGCTGATCGTCGACAACACGCTGGCCACGCCCTACCTCTGCCGGCCGATCGAGCACGGCGCCGACATCGTCGTCCATTCGACCACCAAGTTCCTGTCGGGCCATGGCAATGCGATGGGCGGCGTCGTGGTCGAGTTCGGGAAGGTTCGACTGGTCGCAGGGCGGCCGTTTCCCGTCGCTGACCGATCCTGAGCCCGCCTATCACGGGCTCAAGTTTTTCGAGAATTTTGGCGACTTCGCCTTCACCACCAAGGCGCGGGCGGTTGCGTTGCGGGACTTCGGCCCGGCGCTCGCGCCGATGAACGCGTTCCTGACCATCACCGGCGTCGAGACCCTGCACGTCCGGATGGAGCGGCATGTCGCCAATGCGCAAAAGGTCGCGGAATTCCTGGCGGCCCATCCGAAGGTCGCCTGGGTGTCCTACGCCGGTCTGCCGGCCAGCCCCTATTTCGCGCTGGCGCAAAAGTACCTGCCCAAAGGGGCGGGCGCGGTTTTCACCTTCGGCGTCAAGGGCGGCTACGCAGGCGGGCGTCCGGCTGGTCGAGACCATCCGGCTGTTCTCCCATCTCGCCAACATCGGCGACACCCGCAGCCTGATCCTCCATCCGGCCTCGACCACCCACCGCCAGCTGACCGAAGACCAGCGCGTCGCCGCGGGCGCGGGCGACGACGTCATCCGCCTGTCGATCGGGCTGGAGACGGCGGACGACCTGATCCGCGACCTCGACCAGGCGCTGGAGGCGTAGGGCTCGCCACCCCTGCCATTTGCCATTCGGTTTCTCGCCGTTCCAAGGGTTTGCGGCGCCATTTTCGATTCGCTCGGCTTCCAGAACACGCCCCTTTTATACATATAATATATGTTTAAAAGCGAGCCGTCGGGATAAAGTGATGGTCCAGACGTTTATGAATTGAGCAGCCCCTGAATGGGCGGTTCCCTCACCCCCGGCCCCCGCTCCCGAACGGGAGAGGGGGGTGCGCCCTTCCCCCGTCCGCCGATTCGCCCCATATTCCGCTCATGCCCGCCCCCAAAAAACCCGCCCCCGAGAAACCCGCCCGCGCCTCGCGTGGAAAAGCGTCGCGGCCCGAGTTGCAGCCGCTCGGCGACCATCTCGCCGCGCTGCTCAATCCCGCGCTGGTCGAAGGCAAGACGCAAGGCTTCGGAGACGGCTTTGGCGAGGCGCCGCAGCGCAGATTCGAGGCCCCCGGCCCCGACAACCACCCGCGCGGCCTCTCCGGCGCGACCGCCACCATCGAATCGCTGAAAACGCTGCTCGAACTCGGCGACCCCAACATCCGCAACCGTCCCGCGTGGACGCCGCATCGGCCGCCGCGGCCGGACAAGTCGGAAGGCGGCCGAGCGTTCCGCATCATGTCCGAGTACGAGCCCAAGGGCGACCAGCCGCCCGCGATCGAGGAGCTGGTCAAGGGCGTCGCGGCCAACGAGCGCGACCAGGTGCTGCTCGGCGTCACCGGCTCGGGCAAGACCTTCACCATGGCCAAGGTGATCGAGGCGACCCAGCGGCCGGCGCTGATCCTCGCGCCCAACAAGACGCTGGCGGCGCAGCTCTACGGCGAGTTCAAGAGCTTCTTTCCCGACAACGCGGTCGAGTATTTCGTCTCCTACTACGACTATTACCAGCCGGAGGCCTACGTCCCGCGCACCGACACCTATATCGAGAAGGAATCCGACATCAACGAGCAGATCGACCGGATGCGCCACGCCGCCACCCGCGCGGTGCTGGAGCGCGACGACGTCATCATCGTCGCCTCGGTGTCGTGCATCTACGGCATCGGCTCGGTCGAGACCTACACCGCCATGACCTTCTCGCTGAAGCTCGGCGACAAGATCGACCAGCGCCAGCTGATCGCCGACCTGGTCGCGCTGCAATACAAGCGCTCGCTCGGCGACTTCTCCCGCGGCGTGTTTCGCGTGCGCGGCGACACGATCGAGATTTTTCCCGCGCACTACGAGGACCGCGCCTGGCGCGTCGGCTTCTTCGGCGACGAGGTCGAGACGATCGCCGAATTCGACCCGCTGACCGGCCAGAAGACCGCCGACCTCGAATTCGTGAAGATCTACGCCAATTCGCACTATGTCACGCCGCGCCCGACGCTGCTGCAGTCGCTCGCCGGCATCAAGCACGAGCTGAAGATCCGGCTCGACGAGCTGCACGCGCAAGGCCGGCTGCTCGAGGCGCAGCGGCTCGAGCAGCGCACCATGTTCGACCTCGAAATGATGGAGGCGACCGGCTCCTGCGCCGGCATCGAGAACTATTCGCGCTATCTCACCGGCCGCCGGCCCGGCGAGCCGCCGCCGACCCTGTTCGAATACCTGCCCGACAATGCGCTGATCTTCGCCGACGAGAGCCACGTGACGATCCCGCAGATCGGCGGCATGTACCGCGGCGACTACCGCCGCAAGGCGACGCTGGCCGAATACGGCTTCCGCCTGCCCTCCTGCATGGACAACCGGCCGCTGCGCTTCGAGGAATGGGACGCGATGCGGCCGCAGACCGTCTCCGTCTCGGCGACGCCCGGCCACTGGGAGCTGGAGCAGACCGGCGGCGTCTTCGTCGAGCAGGTGATCCGCCCGACCGGCCTGATCGACCCGCCGGTCGAGGTGCGCCCGGCGCGCTCGCAGGTCGACGATCTGCTGTCCGAAGTGAAGGAGGTGGCGCAGCGCGGCTATCGCTCGCTCGTCACCGTGCTGACCAAGCGCATGGCCGAGGACCTGACCGAATACCTGCACGAGAACGGCGTGCGGGTGCGCTACATGCACTCCGACATCGACACCATCGAGCGGATCGAGATCATCCGCGACCTGCGGCTCGGCGCCTTCGACGTGCTGGTCGGCATCAACCTTTTGCGCGAAGGGCTCGACATCCCGGAATGCGCGCTGGTCGCGATCCTCGACGCCGACAAGGAGGGCTTTCTGCGCTCCGAGACGTCGCTGGTGCAGACGATCGGCCGCGCCGCGCGCAACGTCGACGGCAAGGTGGTCCTCTACGCCGATCATCATCACCGGCTCGATGGAGCGGGCGATGGAGGAGACGCGGCGCAGGCGGGAGAAGCAGACCGAGTACAACGCGGCGAACGGCATCACGCCCGCGACGATCAAGCGCGGCATCCAGGACATTCTGGGCTCGGTCGCGGAGGCCGACCACGTCACCGTCGACATCGGCCTGGCCGCCGGCGCGACCATCGGCCACAACCTCCACGCCACGATCGCGGACCTGGAAAAGCGGATGAAGACGGCGGCCGGCAACCTCGAATTCGAGGAGGCGGCGCGGCTGCGCGACGAGATCAAGCGCCTGCAGGCGGTCGAGCTGGCCGTCGGCGACGACCCGCTGGCGCGGCAGACCGACGTCGAGGCGACCGCCGGCGCCTACGCCGGGACCCGCAAATACGGCCGCGCCGCCAACATGCCGGCGCACCGGCCGCACAAGCCGGCGGACGAGGACATGGGGCCCCACAATCTTGGGGGCGGGGAGGCGCGGCCGAAGGGGGGAGGGACGCGGAGGAGGCGGGCGAGCCAGTAAATTTGTCCCACGGTTCGAAATAGACGATGTTGACTTGGTGCGTTTGTTGGCGCACTTTGTGCGCGCCTCTGGATAGAGGCTGCGAAGAAACCTGAGATGGTTTCGGTTTTTTGTGCCGCTGAAAAGCGGCGAGACGCGCCGGCTTCGTGCCGACAGGCTCGCACACAGTCTGTGTGCGCGATGAGCTGAAACCAGTCTCTTCAATGATGAAGGACTGGAAAGTGACTGATACAGCAAAATTGATCATTAAGTTTGCCCTCGTCGCTGAGCAACCCAGCGGGCGAGACGAAGAAAGGCTGACCTCCGCAGGGTCTGCAGAACTCGATTGCCGGTATCAAACGCTACACCGGCTTCGTGCGAGGCAGGGATCTGTATCCCCTTTTTGACCATCTTTCACTTGAGGCCAACCCGAGAGCGGCGAAGACCGGTGCTGTAACACAGGCGATAATGGAATCGCTTGAGCGGACGCCGGAACTATTTCCCTTCAAGTCGAAAGGGATCCTTCTCGGCACGTCAAGCTACGAGGCGCTGCAGCGAAACCGATTCGAGTTACGCTTTGAGGATCCAGCCTCTGAGGGAATTCTCGATGGCGGGCACAACATGCTAGCGATCGGACTGCATATGATTTCCGAGGTGGCAGACGAGCGAAAGATAACCAGCGCTGTCTTGTGGGATGATATGAAGGACCTTTGGGAGGAGTACCGGCAGGAGCTTGATACCGTGAAAGAGAAGTTTGACTTCTTGGTCCCTGTGGAGCTGCTCGTTCCGTCCGATGCTGACGACGTCAATTCGGTTCAAAAATTCGAAATGTCGGTGCTTGATATCTGCGCCGCTCGAAACAACAATGCTCAGCTAACACAGGAAACGAAGTCAAATAAGCTGGGTTTCTACGATGATATCAAAGCGCGGCTCGATCCTGCAATCGCAAGTAGGGTCGAATGGAAAAGCAATGAGTGGGAGAGCAGTGAAACTCGACCAATTAAAGTGCGGGATCTTCTAGCGCTCGCCTGGATCCCACTTAACGCAGCGAATGAGGCCAAACTTCTGCCGCTAGATATTTCGGTAACGCCTCAGAATATATACCGTAATAAGGGAGAATGTTCAAAGCAATTCGATAAGCTGATGTTCAACCCTGGCGTGTCCGAACCTCGCGAAGGTCCGGTGCATGAACTCGTAAACGACACTGTTGCCAGCTGCTTTGACATTCTAGCTGATCTCCCCAAATTATATGACAAAATATATGCCGACTTTCCAGAGGCCTATAACGCCAATGGCTACAGGTTTGGCTCCAGCACAATTGTAAAGATATATGATCCCGTAAAAAGGCAATCAGCTAAAGATAAAACCGCGTATGTCGCAATACAACCGACCACTGCATTCACTAACAGTCCGGTCTACTACCGCTATCCCGATGGGCTGATTATGCCGTTGGTCTATGGCCTTAAAGGCCTGATCAAGATCGATGGGCAACGGGTCGTTTGGGCCACTGATCCGTTCAGATTCTTGGACGCCTACTTTAAGGACATCGCTGGCGCCTACAGGCTTGTTCTGGATATGGCGCGCTTTGACCCTCAGAAGCTTGCTAAGAACGAAGCGAGTCATGAATTTGCGGTGGGCGAGTTCGAGAAGGCGCTCATCAAGCACAGTGCGCGGAAGGGCAACAACGCGGCGCTGGTAACCTAAGCAGCACGACGTAGCGTTCGTCGGCGCAGATCCTCCGAAACTGCGGAGGATCTGCTTGCAGCGCTCGATGCGGCAACCTCGCTGGACGACCTCAGTCCGCTCAAGTCCTTGGGTTTGCACAAACTCGCGGGCGCGCGAAAAGGCCAGTGGGCCATAACGATAAGCGGCCCGTGGCGCATCTGCTTCCGCTTCGCGGATGGCGACGCTTGGGAGGTGGAAATTGTTGACTATCATTGAGGACAGACGATGAAGCCCATTCATCCCGGTCGCCTGCTTCGTCGCGAGATGGCGGCCCGGAACCTTTCGGCCAACGCTTTGGCGCTGGCCCTGCGCACGCCCTCTGGCCGCATCCCCTCCATCCTGAACGGCAAGCGCGGCGTGTCGCCGGAGACGGCGATACGACTTGGCCGCTACTTCGGCAACAGCGCGCGCTTCTGGCTCAACCTCCAGACGAGCTACGAGCTCGCGACGGCGGAGGCCGAATTTGGTGAGCGAATCGCCGCCGAGGTCACGCCGGCAAGCTGAGGCGCAACCCCTCTCCCGTCGGGAGAGGGGCAGGGGTGAGGGGACCGACCGACAGTTCGCCCGGGCCTTGCGACAGCAGATGACGCGCGCTGAGGAGATCTTGTGGGAACGGTTGCGCGGGTCGCGACTTCGTGGGGCGAAATTTCGCCGGCAGGCTCCCTTCGATCGCTTTGTCGTCGACTTCTACTGCCACGCGGGCAAGCTCGTGATCGAAATCGACGGCAAGCAGCACGAATGGTTCTCCGACTACGACGCCGGGCGCACTAGAGCGTTCGGCGTTTAGGCGTAGGCATAGCCGGCGTGCTGGAGATAGTTTGCGCATTCGCTTGGCGGGACTTTGGCGATGGCGTTCTTGAGGGCGTCGGAGACCGCGTCGAAGGTTCTCGGCTCGGCTTTTCGGACGAGGGCTTTGAGCTTGGCGAAGAGCTGTTCGATCGGGTTGAGGTCGGGCGAGTATTTGGGGAGGAACATGAGGCGGGCGCCGGCGGCTCGGATGGCCTGGCGCACGGCTTTGCCTTTGTGCGACCCGAGATTGTCGGCCACGACGATGTCATTGGGTTTGAGGGTTGGAATCAGGAACTCCTTGACGTAGGCGAGGAAGCGCTCGCCGTTGATCGGCCCGTCGAAGAGACAGGGCGCCTCGACCCGATCGCACCGGAGCGCGGCCAGGAACGTCGAGGTCTTCCAGTGTCCGTGCGGGACCTTGTCGACCAGCCTGCTGCCGCGTTTCGCCCAGCCGTAGAGGCGGGTCATGTTGGTTTTGGTCCAGGTCTCGTCGATGAAGACGAGCCGAGAAGGATCCACGCGCTGCTGGTGCTTGCGCCACCGGACCCTGTGCCGCTTCACGTCCGCACGGTCCTGCTCGCGCGCCACGAGCGTCTTTTTTTGGGCGTCAAGCCCATGCGGCGAAGGAAGCGGCTCATCAACGAGGTGTCGGCCTTGACGCTCCGCTCCGCCAGCAACCGGTTGCACAGCGCCTGAAGCGTGACGTCGGGCTTCTCGGCAAGACAGGTTTCGAGGAACCCACGATGAGGCTCAAGTTTCAGAGGCTTGTGGCCGCCCATCTGTCCGGCGATCCGCGAGCCCGTCCGCTCGAAACGCTCAAGCCACTTGATCGCAACGGAGTCGCTGATCCCAAAGCGCTCCGCAGCGCCCCGGCGGCTCATGCCCCCGTGCAGGACGGCGTCAATCACACGGTCCCGTAAATCCTGAGAATAAGGTCCGGCCATTCCTGCTGGCCTCCATCCAGCCAGCAGGTTAAATCAAAAAGCGCCCAATTCGGGA
>CAWANA010000033.1:0-42643 GCA_963783275.1 uncultured Alphaproteobacteria bacterium
TTACAGATGATCTAGCTAAGTGTTGGAGCGGGCGAAGGGAATCGAACCCTCGTATGAAGCTTGGGAAGCTTCCGTTCTACCATTGAACTACGCCCGCTTAAGAGCTTTTACGCACTGGCAGGAGAGGAGGGACTCGAACCCCCAACCCCCGGTTTTGGAGACCGGTGCTCTACCAATTGAGCTACACTCCTACGAAGGCCTCCTTTTGCCGCATCATGCGGACGGATGCAAGACCCGCCGGGCGCGCGCACAGCCGGGGGCCGACGAGCGCCCTTTGGACCCCGCCCGACAAGGGTCGCCGTACGGGGCCCTCGCCGCCTTGACTTCCCGCGTCGTCGCGGCCAGTTTCCCGCGCCGCTCGGACCGGGGCGGCGGGCCATTAAGGTTGTGATGCGCACCTATCTCAGTTTCGAGCAGCCGGTCGCCGACATCGACGCCCGCATCGACGAACTGCGGGCGGTCGTCGCCAACGGCGAGTCGCCGGCGCTCGCCGAGGAGATCGCGAAGCTCGAGGCGAAGTCCGAGAAGGCGCTGTCGGACCTCTACGCGACCCTCACGCCCTGGCAGAAGACCCAGGTCGCCCGGGTGCAGGGCCGGCCGCGCTGCGCCGACTATCTCAAGGGGCTGATCGCCGATTTCACCCCGCTCGCCGGCGACCGCTATTTCGGCGAGGACGAGGCGATCGTCGGCGGCCTCGGCCGGTTCGACGGCGCGTCGGTCGTCGTGATCGGCCAGGAGAAGGGCTACGACACCGAGAGCCGCCTCCGGCACAATTTCGGCATGGCGCGCCCGGAAGGCTACCGCAAGGCCGTGCGGCTGATGGAGCTCGCCGACCGCTTCGAACTGCCGGTGATCGCGCTGGTCGACACCGCCGGGGCCTTTCCCGGCGTCGACGCCGAGGAACGCGGCCAGGCCGAGGCGATCGCCCGCTCGACCGACGCCTGCCTTGCGCTCGGCGTTCCCAATGTCGCGATCATCATCGGCGAGGGCGGCTCGGGCGGGGCGATCGCCATCGCCACCGCCAACAAGGTGCTGATGCTCGAGCACGCGATCTACACCGTCGCCTCGCCCGAGGCCGCCGCCTCGATCCTGTGGCGGGATTCCTCCAAGGCGCAGGAGGCGGCGACGGGCATGAAGATCACCGCGCAGGACCTGCTCAAGTTCGGCATCGTCGACGTGATCGTCTCCGAGCCGCTCGGCGGCGCCCACCGCGATCCGGAGGCGGCCATCGCCGCGACCGGCCGGGCGATCGGCGATGCGCTGAGGGCGATGCAGAACATGAGCCCCGACCAGATCCGCGAGCGCGCGCGCCGAGAAGTTTCTCGCGATCGGGCGCAAGGTCTAGGAGCGCGGATCCCTGCCCCGGCTTGCTGGGGAAGGGGAGCCCGTCATCGCATGAGTTGCGCAGGATTGCCGGCGGGGCGCCTCCGGTCATAGGGTAGCGGCGAGGAGGCCCCCGCATGCTGCAAACCTGGCGCTGGTTCGGGCCGGACGATCCGGTCAGTCTCGAGAACGTCGCGCAAGCCGGCGCGGTCGGCGTCGTCACGGCGCTCCATCACCGCAATCAGGGCGAGGTCTGGCCCGAGGAGGAGATCGCGGCGCGGCGGGCCGAGATCGAGCGCGCCGGGCTTCAGTGGACAGTGGTCGAGAGCATCGGGGTCGGCGAGGCAATCAAGACGCGCGACGGCGACTTCCGTGCGAAGATCGAGACCTACAAGCAGTCGCTGCGCAACGCCGCCCGCGCGGGCGTCAAGGTCTTCTGCTACAATTTCATGGCGATCACCGACTGGACGCGCACCAGCCTCGATTGGCGCCTGCCGAACGGCGGTTCGGCGCTGCGCTTCGACGCGGTCGATTTCGCCGCCTACGACCTCTTCATCCTCGAACGCGACGGCGCGGAGGCGGATTACCCGGCCCGAAGGATCGCGGCGGCGAAGGCGCGTTTCGAGGCGATGACCCCTGAGGCGAAGGAGAAGCTCGAACGCGCGCTGATCGACTGGCTGCCGGCGCGCGACTTCGCTTACGACCGCGCCGGTTTTCGCGACGCGCTCGCGCGCTACCGGGACGTCGGGGTCGAGGACATGCGCGCCAATCTCATCGCCTTCGTGCGCGAGATCGCCGAGGTCGCGGAGGAGGAGGGGGTCGCGGCTCGCGATCCATCCGGACGATCCGGCGTTCCCGATCTTCGGCCTGCCGCGCGTGCTCTCGACCGCGGAGGATGTGCGCAAGCTGTTCGACGCCGTGCCGTCTCCGGCCTGCGGCCTTACGCTCTGCGCCGGCTCGTTCGGCTCGAACCCGAAGAACGACCTCGTGGCGATGGCGCGCGAATTCGGGCCGCGCATCCATTTCGCCCATCTGCGCAACGTCGCGCACGAGCCGGACGGCTCGTTCTTCGAGGCCGACCATCTGGCCGGCGACACCGACCTCGTCGCGCTCGTCGCCGCGCTGATGACGGAAGAGCAACGACGGCGCGAGGAGGGCCGCGCGGACGCCGAGATCCCGATGCGTCCCGACCACGGGCATCTGCTCGGCGACGACCGCCTGAAGCGCTCCAATCCCGGCTATTCCTTCATCGGCCGCCTCAAGGGACTCGCCGAGCTGCGCGGGGTGATGCAGACGGTCGAGGCGTTCCGGGAGGGGCGGGTGGCGTGAGCCATTCCAATGACCTGGGTCCGCTCTTCGTCGTAGCCGAACCGCTCGTCCATCATTGGCGCTCATGGCGCATACAAACGTGATTCGCAAAAACGCTGTCGCCAGCCTTGCATTCAACATAATCCAGGGCTAAGACGCTCTGGATTTTGGACGGCCAAGTTCTCTCTTTTGCGCCTCGGCGCATCGACGACACTTCCCTTCAATTTCGACCCTTTCGCTCGTGAACATGGAGTTCACGTGCGAACACTTACATACGATTGAAAGGAAAATCGTCATGACGGTTGGTACAGTCAAATGGTTCAACGCCACCAAGGGCTTCGGCTTCATTCAGCCTGACAACGGCGGCCCGGATGTGTTCGTGCACATTTCCGCCGTCGAGCGCGCCGGCTTGCAGACCCTGAACGAAGGCCAGAAGATCCAGTTCGAACTCGTGCGCGACAACAAGTCGGGCAAGAGCTCGGCGGGAAACCTCCAGGCCGCGTGAGCGATCTCTTCGCTCTTCGGCGAGGATGACCTGACGACGAGCTGGTCCTCTCGATAAAGCTTAAGCTTTAGGCCCCGCGCCATCCGGCTGCGGGGCCTTTTGTTTGTGATCTCGCCGCGAACGGGAAGAGCCAGGCGGGCCGCCTTACTTGCCGAGCGCCTTGTCGGTGATCGGCGGTCGTGTAGGCGCCGACCGGCTCCTTGGAAATGACCGGGTCCGAGCCGCCGGTGAGCAGCGTCTTCACCGTCCGGTCGTAGTCGGCCTTGTCGAGCCTGCCGTCGGAGCCGGCGGTGAGCTTGTTGATCTCGCTCAGCATCTGCGTCTGGTGGTGCTCGGTCTGGGCGCCGGTCGCGTCGTTGTCGAGCACGATCTTCACCGCTTCCTCGGGATGCGCCTGGGCGTATTTCCAGCCCTCCATCGACGCCTTGACGAAGCGCGCCATCTTGTCGACGAAGGCCGGGTCCTTGAGCTTGTCCTCCATCACGTAGAGGCCGTCCTCGAGCGTCGAGACGCCCTGGTCCTCGTACTTGAACACGACGAGCTGCTCGGGCTTGTAGCCGGCGTCGATCACCTGCCAGTACTCGTTGTAGGTCATGGTCGAGATGCAGTCGGCCTGCTTCTGGATCAGCGGGTCGACGTTGAAGCCCTGCTTGACCACCTTGACGCCGCCGGGCGAGCCGTCGGTCTTGAGGCTGCAGCTTGCCCATCCAGTTCAGGAACGGATATTCGTTGCCGTAGAACCAGACGCCGAGCGTGCGGTCCTTGAGGTCGGCCGGGGTCTTGATGCCCGGTGTCCGCGCGGCAGGTGAGCTCGAGGCCGGAGTGCTTGAACGGCTGGGCGATGTTGACCATCGGCCGCGCCCTTCTCGCGCGCCGCCAGCGCCGCCGGCATCCAGTCGACGACGACGTCGGCGCCGCCGCCCGCCAGCACCTGCTCGGGCGCGACGTCCGGACCGCCCGGCTTGATCGTCACGTCGAGGCCCTCCTGCTTGTAGAAGCCCTTGTCCTTGGCGACGTAATAGCCGGCGAACTGCGCCTGCGTGACCCACTTGAGCTGCAGCGTCACCTTGTCGTCGGCATGCGCCGCGCCCGCCGCGAGCATCGCCGCCAGCGCCGATCAGACCCGTTAACAGTCTTCTTCATTGTCGGACCCTCCGTCTATAAACCATAATTTCCCCGTCGCCGCGTATCGACCATCCCCGCGGCGCGAAGCTCAGGCCTCCCTGCGCGCGGAACGAGGCGTGCCAGAACGTCGCCCGGCGTTCGAGCCAGGCGACGAGCCCATAGAAAGCCGATCCGGCGAGGGCGGCGACGAGGATCGTCGCCCAGACCATGTCGATGCCGAGGTGGCCGACCTCGGTCGAGATGCGAAAGCCCATGCCGACGGTCGGCGTGCCGAAGAACTCGGCGACGATCGCGCCGATCATGGCGAGCGTCGTGTTGATCTTGAGGGCGTTGAAGACGAACGGCAGCGCCGCGGGCAGGCGCAGCGCCAAGAGCGTCTGCCAGTAGCTCGCCCCATAGGTCTTCATCAGGTCCTTTTCCATCGCGCTTGCGCTTTCGAGCCCGGCGACCGCGTTCACCAGCATCGGGAAGAAGGTCATGACCACGACGACGGCCGCCTTCGACGGCCAGTCGAAGCCGAACCACATCACCATGATCGGGGCGATCGCCGACGATCGGCAGCGCCGAGACCAGATTGCCGAGCGGCAGGAGGCCGCGCTGCAGGAACAGCGACCGGTCGACCAGGATGGCGACGATCAGGCCCGAGCCCGAGCCGATGACATAGCCCATCATGAGGCCCTTGACCGTCTGCCAGAAGTCGGCCGCCAGCGTCGGGATCGAGGTGAAGAATCGCAGCCGCGATCGCCGAGGGCGTCGGCAGGATGATGGTCGGGACATGCGCGGCGCGCACGACGAGCTCCCACAGCGCCAGCACCACGAGGCCGAACAGGAACGGCGGCACGAGGTCGGCCAGGCGGCGATCGATCATCGGGCGATCGATCATCGGACGAATCCCATGCGATGCTGGGCAAGGCGGCCCACAAGGCCGATGACCCCGACCAGCGCAGCCGACAGCGCCGCGGCGGCGAACAGGGCGGCCCAGATCTGCACCGTCTGGCCATAATAGGAGCCGGCCAGCAGGCGGGCGCCCAGGCCGCCGTCCTCGCTCTTGGTGACTTCGGCGACGATCGCGCCGACCAGCGCCGCCGCCGCGCCGATCTTCATGCTGGCGAAGAAGAACGGCGCGCTCGCAGGCGCGCGCAGCTTCAGGAACGTCTGGCGTCTGCGACGCCGAATAGGTGCGCATGAGGTCGAGTTGCAGCGGGTCGGGCGAGCGGAAGCCCTTGACCATGCCGACGGTCACCGGGAAGAACGACAGATAAGCCGCGATCGCCGCCTTCGGCGCAATGCCGGTGATGTCGAACTGGTTCAGGATGACGACGATCATCGGCGCGAGCGCGATGATCGGCACGGTTTGCGAGGCGACCAGCCACGGCGTCAGCGAGCGGTCGAGCCAGCGCGTCGACACGATGACGACGGCAAGGCCGATGCCGAGCGACGGCGCCGATCAGGAAGCCGATCAGCGTCTCCTCGAGCGTGATCGGCGCCGTGATAGACGAGGCTGCGCTTCGAGGTCGGCGGGGTTGCGACGATCAGCCTGTACATCTCTCCCGCGACCTGGTGCGGCCCAGGCAGCTTCGGCCGCTCCATGTTGAGCGAAGCGACGATCAGGTCCTGTGCGGAATAGTCGGCGCGGCCCGCGTTGGCGTAGGCGTCGCGCTGCAGCGGCGCGTTCATCCAGACCGCGAAGGCGTACCAGATCGCAAGGACGGCGAGGACGACGGTCGTGATGGGGAGGACGGATTTCACCGACAGCACCAAGGGCTCGAGTTCGAGGCGCGTGCTCGCCGAAAGGACGTGACACGCGTCGTCGATCTTGAGATCGACGGCATAGATCTCGGTCCGACGCGCCGAAGACCCGGACCGTCACTCGCAACACGTTCGAATCGGGCGCCGTCGGATCGCCGAAGACCGTAATCTGGCCGAGGGGATTGGTCCGCTCGATCGCTTGAAGCGCGGCTGCGTTGACCCGCGCGGTACACGCCGTGCTCACCTGCGTCGGGTTCGGGAAAGCGAGCGCGCTCGCAGTCGCACCGGCGCCGGCGACAAGGACGGTGAGGATTCTGAGGACTGAGGTCCGGGGGCGCGCCAAGTCTTTCACCCTTGCCGGGAAGGGCCAAAGGGCCAACCCGGAGAAACGAGAGAGCTATCCGTCATACGAGTGCCCCGCGCGCAGCCCATGCCGCACGCGATTGGCGATCGCCAGGAATCCGGGCGTTTCGCGGATTTCCAGCTGCCGATCGCGGGGAAAGTTGCATTCGATGATGTCGGTAATCCGCCCGGGGCGCGGCGACATGACGACGACGTGGGTCGACAGGAACACCGCCTCGGGAATCGAATGGGTGACGAACAGCACCGTCTTGCCGGTCATCTCCCACAGTTGCAGAAGCTGCTGGTTCAGCATGTCGCGCACGATCTCGTCGAGCGCGCCGAACGGTTCGTCCATCAGGAGAATGTCGGGGTCGAACGACAGGGCGCGCGCGATCGAGGCGCGCTGCTGCATGCCGCCGGACAGTTGCCAGGGGTGCTTGGCGCCGAAGCCTTCGAGATTGACGAGCTTCAGGCCCTTCTCGACCCGGGCGGCGCGCTCGGCCTTGGAGTAGCCCATGATCTCGAGCGGCAGCGCGATGTTGCGCGCCACCGTCCGCCACGGGTAGAGCGCGGGCGCCTGGAAGACGTAGCCGTAGCAGCGCTTGAGCCGCGCCTCCTCCGCGCTCATGCCGTCGACCCGGATGTCGCCCTCGGTCGGCGACTCGAGGTCGGCGACGGCGCGCAAAAGCGTCGTCTTGCCGCAGCCCGACGGGCCGATGAACGAGACGAACTCGCCGCGCGCCACTTTCAGGCTCACGTGGCTCAGCGCCTCGACCGGCCCGTCGCGCGTTTCGAAACGCAGCGACACGTCGCTGATCTCGATCGCGGCCTCGGATGGCGACGCCGAACCGGCGTCGTCGCTCGGCTTCTGGATCGACGCCGCTTCCATCGCCCGTCCTACCGCGCGACTGCGCGGGGAGCGGTGAACTCCTTGTAGCGCTTGAGCGCGCGGGCGTCCGCCGGGAAGGGCTGGCGGCCGATGAAACGGCCGCGGCCGATCTCCGCCTGCACCCGGCCGTCGCGGAACACCACCTCGCCGCGCGACAGCGTATAGCGAGGCAGCCCGGTGACCTTCATGCCCTCGAACACGTTGTAGTCGATCACCGATTGCTGGGTCTTGGCCGAGATCGTCTTGTTGGCCTTGGGGTCCCAGACGGCGATGTCGGCGTCGGCGCCCGGGGCGATCAGGCCCTTGCGGCGGATACATGTTGAGGATCTTGGCGCTGTTGGTCGAGGTCACGGCGACGAACTCGTTCGGGGTCAGCCGGCCGGTCTCGACGCCGTAGGTCCATAACACCGGCATGCGGTCCTCGAGACCGCCGGTGCCGTTCGGGATCTTGGTGAAGTCGCCGAAGCCGAGCTCCTTCTGCTTGGTGGTGAAGGAGCAGTGGTCGGTCGCGACCACCTGGAGCGAGCCTGCGCGCAGGCCGTTCCAGAGATCGTCCTGATTGAGCTTGTCGCGGAACGGCGGCGACATGACGCGCCGCGCCGCGTGCTTCCAGTCCTTGTTGTAGTACTCGCTCTCGTCGAGCACGAGATGCTGGATCAGCGGCTCGCCGTAGACGCGCTTTCCGAGCGCGCGAGCCCGCGCGATCGCCTCATGCGCCGGAATGCAGGAGGTGTGCACGATATAGATCGGCACGCCGGCCTGATCGGCGAGCATGATGGCGCGGTTGGTCGCCTCGCCCTCGACGTCCGGCGGACGCGACAGGGCGTGGCCTTCCGGGCCGGTGATCCCCTTGGAGAGATAGTAGCGCTGCAAGGCGAGCGACGAGGTCGCCGTTCTCGGCGTGGACGAGCGGCATGGCGCCGAGCTCGGCGCAGCGCGAGAACGAGGCGAACATCTCCTCGTCGTTGACCATCAGCGAGCCCTTGTAGGCCATGAAATGCTTGAAGGTCGTCACGCCCGCCTTGACCACCTTGGCCATGTCCTCGCGAACCTGATCGTTCCAGTAGGTGATGGCCATATGGTAGGAATAATCGGCGACGGCGTTCTTGGAGCGCTCGTTCCAGTCGGCGAGAGCCTCCATCAGCGGCTGGTTGCGGTTCGGGATGCAGAAGTCGACCACCATGGTGGTGCCGCCGGACACGCCGGCCTTGGAGCCGCTCTCGAAATTGTCGGCGGAATTGGAGCCCATGAAGGGCATGTCGAGATGGGTATGCGGATCGACGCCGCCCGGGATCACGTAACACTCTCCCGCGTCGAGCGTGCTGTCGCCCGAAAGATTGTCGCCGATCTCGACGATGGTCTCGCCTTCGACCTTGACGTCGGCCGTGATAGCTGCGGTCGGCGTTGACCACCGTTCCGCCTTTGATGACGATCGACATGAGCTCCTCTCCCGTTCGGCTCCGCGCGTGGCGCGACGATTCAGAATTCAGGCGACGATCTCGGCCTTCTCGAGCGCCGCATGCATCAGCACGTTGGCGCCGTCCGTCGCCCAGTCCGGCTTGATGTCCTCGCTCTCGTTATGGCTCACCCCGTCGACGCAGGGCGTGAAGATCATCGAGGTCGGCGTGATGCGCGCCATGTAGCAGGCGTCGTGGCCGGCGCCCGAGACGATGTCGCGGTGCGAGTAGCCGAAGCGCTCGGCCCCGCGCCGCACGGCTTCGACGCAGGCCGGGTCGAAGGGGACCGGCTCGTAGTAGAAGACCTGCTTGAGGTCGTAGGCGAGGCCGATCGCCTTGGCGATCTCCTCGACGCCGACTTTCAGCGCCGCGTCCATCTCCGACAGCGTGGCGTCGATCGGATGGCGGAAATCGACGGTCATGAACACTTCACCGGGGATCACGTTGCGCGAATTGGGATAGGGATTGAGCATCCCGACGGTCGAGACGCCGAGCGGCGCCTTCGAGAGGCCGATGCTGTTGACGAGCTCCACGATCCGCGCCGCGCCGAGCAGCGCGTCCTTGCGGCGCGGCATCGGGGTCGAACCGGCATGGCTCTCGAACCCGGTCAAGCGAATCTCGTACCAACGCTGACCCTGGCCGTGCGTGACGACGCCAACGTCGTACCCCTCGGCCTCGAGGATCGGGCCCTGCTCGATGTGCAGCTCGAAATAGGCGTGGACCGGACGCCCGCCGACCGGCGCGTCGCCCTTGAAGCCGATGCGTTTCAAGCTCTTCGCCGAGCGTCTTGCCCTCCTGGTCGACGCGCGCATAGGCGAACTCCTTGGTGTAGACGCCGGCGAACACGCCCGAGGACACCATCGCCGGGGCGTAGCGCGAGCCTTCCTCGTTGGTCCAGTTCGCAACCTCGATCGGATGGCGCGTCTTGATCTTGAGGTCGTTGAGCGAGCGGACGACCTCGAGCGCGCCGAGCACGCCGAGCACGCCGTCGAACTTGCCTCCGGTCGGCTGGGTGTCGAGGTGGCTGCCGATAATGACGGGGGGCAGACTGTCGTCCTCGCCCGCGCGTCGCGCGAACATGTTGCCCATCTCGTCGATGCTGACCGCGCAGCCGGCGGCTTCGCACCATCTGCGAAACAGCTCGCGGCCTTGTTTGTCGACGTCGGTCAGCGTCAGTCTCTTGCACCCGCCCTTCGGCGTGCCGCCGATCTTCGCCATTTCCATCAGCGAGTCCCAGAGACGGGCTCCGTTGATGCGAACGTTGGACAGATCGGACATAAGCGGACTCCACGCGGATTTGACAAACGCTAGTATAAGTTTGACCAAATGGTCAAATGACGTAACCTTAGGCGAAACGCTCACCAAAACGGCGCCCATGGACCATCTTTTTCGCAGCCGCGAAGGCGGGGCGCTGCCCCCGGAAACCGTACGCGACGGACGCCCGGCGGAGCGCAAGGCGCGCCCGGCCATCCGCGAGGAAAACGAGCGGACGCTGCTCGAGGCGGCGGAGGAGATTTTCGCCGAACAGGGCTTCGCCGGCGCCACCACGGCGGCGATCGCGCGGCGCGCCGGCGTTCCGAAGGCCAACCTGCACTATTACTTCGCGACCAAGGAGGCGCTCTATCGCGCCGTCGTCGGGCGGGTGCTGACGGCATGGCTTGCGGCCGCCGCCTCGTTCGATGCGAGCGACGATCCGCGCGAGGCGCTTTCCGCCTATATCGGCGCCAAGATGGACCTAGCCCGCATGATGCCGCTCGCCTCGCGCATCTGGTCGGCCGAGATCATGCGCGGCGCGCCGATCATCCAGGATTTTCTCGACACGACGCTGACCGACTGGGTCGCCTCGCGCGGAACCTCCGTGAGGCGGTGGATCCGCGCCGGGAAGCTGAAGCCGATCGAGCCCAAGGTGCTGTTCTACATGATCTGGGCGACGACCCAGCAGTACGCCAACGCGGCGCACGAAATGACGACGCTGAACGGCGGTCGCCCGCTCGACGACGCCGCCTTCGACCGCGCCAAGCGACAGGTGATCGACATGATCGTCAGCGGAGTCGTCGCGGTCTGACGCAGGTCAGCGCTGAGGCTCCGCATCCGCCATCGCGGGACGCCTACGGCGCCGCTCCACGAGGCGCGCGGAGTTGATAGGCAGTTCCTCGGACGGTTACTTCTTCCCGCAAGTCTTATCGAGCAGGCGGGCGGTGCTGTCGCCCTTGAAGCCGACGTTGTCGAGGATCGAAGCGCTGATTTTCACGTAGCCGTTGAGAGCCCAGGTTCCATCCGGGTAGTGGGTCCAGGCGCTGCAGGGAATGGTGTCGACGTCCTGTGGCCATCTGTCGACCGAATAGGTATTCGCGGCGCGCGACATGACGGGCGCGAACATGAGGGCCGCGGCGATGAAGCTGAGAGCGTATCGCCTCGTGTATCCTTTATTCGACATCGTGCTTCGATCCTTCGCGTGCGCAGCGATCCCGGGCGTAATGGCGCCGGCGATTCTTGTCCTTCAATGACGATCGGCGCGCTTCCTGCGGCGATGCTGAAGGCCGCGTAAGCCGCCGCGAAGGCGATCGTAGGGCGAAGCCGCCGGCCGCATGCAAATTCAACGCGCGTCCTTCGAGATGCGCGCCTTGGGCGCCGCTTCTCGAGGCAAGAGCGACTGGCGGGCGGTCGCCCTCCAGGTCGCCAAAGCGACTGCGTGAGAAAATCCGACGCAGACCGGCGGCGCGCATGAAAATCGAAGCGCCACACCTTCGAGCGGCATAGACGCTCGTCACGGCCGCAAAAGCAAGCAAGGCCGGTCTGCGCGTCGAAGGCGCCAACCGGGCCTCGCGTCAGGGCGTGGGCTTGCTCTTCGTGACCGTCGTGCGCTTGGCGGCCGGTTTGGCCGGGGGTTCGCTGACGACCGCTTTGAAGGCGACCGCAGGCGCTGGGGCCTTCACCGGCTTCGGTTTGGCGGTCCGAGCGGGCTTTTCGACCTCTTCGGAGCCAGCGTTCGCCTTGGCGGGCTCGCGTTTCTTGGGCGCCGCACTCTCAGACTTCGCTTCCGCGACGGCGGCCGACAATTCGGCGCGCGCAACCTCCGCCTCGAACTGCGTTTCCGCCGCGTGCCAGAAACGCTCCGCTTGGCCATCCGGCCGTCCCTCCTGCTCCCACAGAAGGTAAGCGATTTCCTCTATGCGTCGTTCTCGTTGAACCATCCGCGCACCTCAGAAAATACGGCACGAATCGCGCCTGTAGTGAAAGCCACTTTGCGACAAGCAGCCTCGCTGCGTCAAATCGAGGTCGCGTAAGCGGCTCCGTCCGCGATTCCGCCGGTGTGCGCATCCGCCGAACCGCTGCAGTCAATGCTGGCCGGCCAGCATATCCGCGAATGGCGCAAGTCGCATACAGCTCCCGCTCCTTATGGCCTAGGACCACGGAACTCGAACTCAGGAACCGCGTTCTCCAGAAACCGTTCGTCAACTCGAAAAGGAGCAGGACTCATGCGTAAATTTCTCTTCGCCGCAGCGGTTGTTCCGTTCTTCGCCGCCGCGGCCTTGGCGCAGAATGCGTCGACCTCGACGCCCGCGAACACGCCGCCGGCCGATCAGGCCAATCCGCCTATGACCCAGCACGCCACCACGCCGGCCGATGCGCCGAGCAAGGGCCCGAGCTTCATTTCGGTCCCGGACACGGCGATGCTGAGCGGGAACGTCGTCGGGCTCGACGTCTACAACGGCCAAAACAACGATATCGGCAAGATCCAGGACATCGTTCTCGGCCCCGACTCAGTCGGTCAAAGGCTACATCGTCTCGGTCGGCGGATTCCTCGGCATGGGGACGCACTATGTCGCGGTCGATCCGGGCGCCGTGTCGATCAAGTATGACGACAAGTCAAAAGACCTGGCGCGCGGCGATGAACGCCACCAAGGACCAGCTCAAGTCGGCTCCCGAGTTCAAGTACGGCGGCCGCTGGACGGCCAGCCGGAGCTGAACTGTCACGCGAGGCGCGGACCGTCCGCGCCTCGTCAGGCCGGATCAATCCTGCCCCACTCGACCGCGCTTCCTGACTCGTTAGCCGCTGCGCCGGCGCATCACGCCGCGCAGGACCTCAGGTGTCCTGCACGGGGCGATTCGTCGCAATCCCTTTCTGTCCGGCTCTCAGGAGTCTGGGTTACGCCGCCCGAGTAGTCTTCGACCTCGCGCGAGTACGGCTGCTTTTCGTCGCGCTTCTCCTCGTGGGGCAAACCCTTGTCGGATTTCGGCGTCCGGTTGCGACTCATTCCGTGTCCATGCCCCGGCGCGTCCTCGGCCATGCGCCGGGCAAACGCTTTCGGAGACGTCGAGATGGGTTCGGGCGACATGGCGACCCTCCTTGGCGTCCTGCAAACGCGTTGGAATGACAGAGGTTCCCATTGGGCCCGCCGCGTCACTCCCCGATGATATGCATCGCGATCTCGCGCCGATGCGGCGCGCGGCGATGCTCGAACAGATAGATCCCCTGCCAGGTCCCGAGCGCGAGCCGCCCGCCGATCAGCGGAATCGAGAGCTGCACGCCGGTCAGCGCGGCGCGGATGTGAGCCGGCATGTCGTCCGGCCCCTCGTCGTCGTGCGCGTAGAGGCGTGCGCCTTCCGGCGCGAGTACGGTCGAAATAGGCCTCGAGGTCGGTGCGCACTTCGGGCGCGGCGTTCTCCTGAATGACCAGCGACGCGGACGTGTGGCGACAAAAGAAGCGTCACGAGCCCCGTCTGGAGCCGGCGATCGCCGACCCAGGCCGACACCGCCGGGGTGACGTCGACGAGGCCGCGGCGGCTCGTCGAGATGGAAAGAATGTGAGCGAACTGTCGCATGACTCAACGAACTCGGGAACGGAAAGGCCGTGCGGGCGTTGTTGCGAAGCCGCTAGTTCATTTACGCAGGCGAGGCAAGCCCGAATGCGTCTCATTCTCCTCATCATCGTCATTCTGCTGCTCGTCGGCTCGTTGCCGACCTGGCCCTACAGCGCCGGATGGGGCTACTATCCGGCCGGCGGATTGGGCGCAATTCTCATCATCCTTCTCATCCTCGCGCTCCTCGGCGTCTTGTAGCCTGACGGATCGGCGGCGGAACTCGGTCCGCTTCCGCCGGTCCGCCGCGAATCCGCATGAGCCGCGGCGCGCGTCTCACCCGCGCGCGTCCGGGCGGAGATGGTCGCGCAGGATCAGTCCGACGATCAGCAGCGGCGAGGAGAGAAAGGCGCCCATCGGTCCCCACATCCAGGTCCAGAACATCAGCGACAGGATCACCGCGAGGGCGTTGATCTCGAGCCTGCGGCCGATGATGGCGGGCGTGATGAACTGGCCCTCGGCAAGAATGACCAGCGGTAAGAGCCCGGCCGGGAGAAGACCCAGGCCCAGACTCGGCGCCGTGACGACGCCGACGACCGCGAATACCGCGATCATCGCGATCGGCCCGACGATCGGAATGAAGTTGAGCGTCGCCGCGAGCGCGCCCCACCCGACAGGAAACGGAAGCCGCGTGAACGCCGCGATCGTCCCGGCCGCCGCGCCGACCGCCAGATTGATGCAGGCGACGATCACCAGGTAGGACGCGAGCGAGGCCTCCATTTCGTTGAGGATTTTCAGGACTGTCAGACGCGAGTCGCGGCTGCGCGAAAGTCATGACCAGCTCGCGCCGCAGGTCCGGCCACCACGACAGGAACAGCATCAGCACGATCAGGAAATAGAGAAAGCCGGTGAGCGGCGGCGTCACAAAGTTGAAGGTGGTCGGAAGCCAGGAAATGTTCGGCGCGGGAAGCGAGACCGAGGCGCTGTTCGCGTCGATTCCGAGCGAGGTCTGGACATGGCGCAAGAAAGCCAGCACGCTGTCGAAACTGTGCAGCTTCGCGCCGATCTCGGGGAAGTTGGCCGCGATTTCCGTGAGAGGCGCGGCGATCAGCGCGATGACGAGCGCGACCAGGAGCGCCGTCGCGAGAACGATCAGCGCGGCCGCCAGGATGCGCGGCATCTTTCGCGCCTCGAGCGCCTTGACGATCGGAGACAGCATCATCCCCACAACGAAACCGGTGACGATCGGGATAAGAAGGTCGCGCATCGACGAACAGCGCGGCGCCGACGGCGAGAACCGCAAGAACCCCCAGCGACGCGGTGGCGACCAGCCGATGCTGATCGACAGGCGTGGCGTCTTCTTCCTCTTCGGGTGCAACCGTCCGTTGACGCAAACCGACCTGCCCCTTTGCCTGCCGCCAGCGATGAAAACGTTCAAAGGAAAAATTCGTTCCCGCCTTGGGACAAGCGATCGCCGCGGCGGGGCGCGACGGCGGCGCCGCCGGAAGGCGGTAGGCCGTCTGGAAAACGCCGTTTTTCCCAGCGACAGTCGACCTGACTTTTCAATCGAAAAGAGCGATAAAAAGCCGCCGGTGAAAATTTGTTTCTGACGATCACTTCCGACACGTAGCCTAGGCCAAGACGATTACAATTTTGGAGGAGCGCTGTCATGACAAGCGAAAGCAAGTGCCCTGTCGCGGGCGGAGTTCGCGGCCGCACCAATCGGGACTGGTGGCCGAACCAGCTGAACATTCAGGTCCTGCATCAGCACTCGGCCCAGTCCGATCCGATGGGTGAGGACTTCGACTACGCCAAGGAATTCAAGACCCTCGATCTGAACGCGGTGGTCAGCGGATCTGCACGCCCTGATGACCAATTCGCAGGATTGGTGGCCGGCCGACTTCGGTCACTACGGCGGACTGTTCATCCGCATGGCCTGGCACAGCGCCGGCACTTACCGCATCGCCGACGGGCGCGGCGGGGCGGGCGGCGGGCAGCAGCGCTTCGCGCCGCTGAACAGCTGGCCGGACAACGCCAACCTCGACAAGGCGCGCCGGCTGCTGTGGCCGATCAAGCAGAAATACGGCCAGAAGACTCTCGTGGGCCGACCTGATGATTCTCGCCGGCAACGTCGCGCTCGAATCGATGGGCTTCAAGACCTTCGGCTTCGGCGGCGGCCGCGCGGACACCTGGGAGCCCGAGGAGCTCTACTGGGGCCCGGAGGGGACGTGGCTCGGCGACGAGCGCTACAGCGGCGAGCGCGCAGCTCCAGAATCCGCTCGGGGCGGTGCAGATGGGCCTGATCTACGTCAATCCGGAAGGGCCGAACGGCAAGCCGGACCCGGTCGCGGCGGCGAAGGACATCCGCGAAACCTTCCTGCGCATGGCGATGGACGACGAGGAGACGGTCGCGCTGATCGCCGGCGGCCACACCTTCGGCAAGACCCACGGCGCCGGCGATCCGTCCTTCGTCGGGGCCGTGCCGGAAGGCGGCGCCATCGAGGATCAGGGCCTCGGCTGGAAGAGCAAGCACGGGACGGGCATCGGGCCCGACGCCATCACCGGCGGCCCGGAGGTCACCTGGTCGCAGACGCCGACGAAGTGGAGCAACCACTTCTTCGACAACCTGTTCAAGCTACGAATGGGAGCTGACGAAGAGCCCCGCCGGCGCCTAGCAGTGGAAGGCGAAGGGCGCCCGCCGAGACGATCCCGGACGCCTTCGACCCGTCGAAGAAGCATGTGCCGACCATGCTGACGACCGACCTGTCGCTGCGGTTCGACCCGGCCTACGAAAAGATCTCGCGGCGGTTCTACGAGCATCCGGACCAGTTCGCCGACGCTTTCGCCCGCGCCTGGTTCAAGCTGACCCACCGCGACATGGGGCCGATCGTGCGCTATCTCGGCCCGCTCGTTCCGAAGGAGACGCTGATCTGGCAGGACCCGATTCCCGCCGCTCGACCATCCGCTGATCGACGATGCCGACATCGCGGCGCTGAAGGCGAAGATCCTCGCGTCCGGCCTGACGGTTCCCGAGCTCGTCTCGACCGCCTGGGCGTCGGCCTCGACCTTCCGCGGCTCCGACAAGCGCGGCGGCGCGAACGGCGCGCGCATCCGCCTCGCGCCCCAGAAGGACTGGGAGGTCAACCAGCCGGCCGCGCTCGCCAAGGTGCTTGCAGAAGCTCGAAGCGATCCAGAAGGAGTTCAACGCGCGCGCAGCGGCGGCAAGAAGGTCGTCGCTCGCCGACCTGATCGTGCTCGGCGGCGCGGCGGCGATCGAGAAGGCGGCGAAGGACGGCGGGCACGACGTGAAGGTCCCGTTCACGCCGGGGCGGATGGACGCGTCGCAGGAGGAGACCGACGTCCAATCCTTCGCGCGCGCTCGAGCCGGTCGCCGACGGCTTCCGCAATTCTACCGCAGCGGCAAGCAGTTCATGGCGCCCGAGGAGGCGCTGGTGGACAAGGCGCAGCTCCTGACGCTGACGGCGCCGGAGATGACCGTCCTCGTCGGCGGCCTGCGGGTGCTCGGCGCCAACGCCGGCAAGTCCGCCGCACGGCGTCTTCACCAAGCGGCCGGGCGCGCTGACCAACGACTTCTTCGTCAACCTGCTCGACATGAGCGACGGAATGGCGGCCGAAGGCCGGCGCCGAGGGCGTCTACGAGGGCGTCGACCGCAAGACGAAGGCGGTGAAGTGGACCGGCACGCGCGTCGACCTGATCTTCGGCTCGCACTCGCAACTGCGCGCGCTCGCCGAGGTCTACGGGTCGGCGGACGCGGGCGAGAAGTTCGTCGAGCGACTTCGTCGCGGCCTGGAACAAGGTGATGAACGCCGACCGCTTCGACCTCGTCTACGAGAACGAGCCGGTGCGGATGGCGGCGGAGTAGGCGGCGGCCGCGCGCTGGAAGGGCCGGCGTCGCTGACCCGGCCCGGCGCCGCTCAACGAGCGCGCCCTACGGCCGCGACCAGCGCCTCAATGCGCGATCGTCTCCAGCGCCAGGTTGGTCGTGCGCGGCCCGAAAATCCCGATCGTCGCCATCACGATCGCCATCGCGCGCGGCGATGAAGACGAACACGCCGGGCGCGCCGAAGCGCGTTCAGGATGAAGGCGATGAGGAACGAGCTGAAGATCACCGAGAGCCGGCTCCACGAATAGACGAAGCCCGCGGCGCGCGCCCGGATGCCGGTCGGGAACAGCTCCTGCTGATAGGCGTGGAAGCTGTAGGACAGGATGTTGTTCGAGAGCGTCAGCATCACGCCCATCGCGATGATCAGCGCCGCCGTGCTCGCCTGCCCGAACACGAGCCCCGCGACGAGGATCACGAAGGCCGCGGCGACGATGATCCATTTGCGCTCGAACCGGTCGCCGAGCGAAGAAGCCGATCAGCGGGCCGACCGGCGCGGCGAGCGCGATGACGGTCGTATAGCCGAGGCTGGTCGAGACGGTGATCCCCTGCTTGACGAGCAGCGAGGGGACCCAGTTCGAGAAGCCGTAGAAGCCGATCGTCTGAAAGATGTTGAAGACGCTCATCAGGATCACGCGCCCGCGCACGCCCGGGACCCAGAGATCCATGAAACGTGCTCGCGTGGTCGACCGGCTCGTCGGGCCCGGGCGGCGGCAGCGGCTTGCCGTATTCGGCCTCGACCTTCGCTTCGAGCGCCGTCAGCGACGGCGTCGGCTTCCGCGAGCCGTCCGTGCTTGGCGAGCCAGCGCGGGCTTTCGGGCAGGCCGCGGCGCAGGACGACGACGACGGGCGCGGCCAGCGCGCCGATCAGCACCACCCAGCGCCAGCCCGTCGATCCCGAACGGCGCGGTCGGCACGAGCATGTAGGCGAGGAACGAGATGATCGGCACGCAGGTGAAGCCGATCGCCTGGTTGAGGGCGAAGGCGCGGCCCCTGCAGCCCCTTGGGCGCGAGCTCGCTCACATAGGCGCCGATCGTCACCATCTCGAGGCCGAGCCCGACGCCGGAGACGAACCGCCAGAGGTTGAGGCCGAAGGCGTCGGTCTGCAGCGCCACCATGACGTTGGCGGCCGAGTACCAGAGGAGCGACCAGGTGAAGATCGCCCGGCGCCCGAAGCGGTCGGCGAGGAAGCCGCAGAGGATCGTGCCGACGAAGAGGCCGGTGAACAGCGCCGCGATGAAGCTCGCGACGCCCGTCGTCCCGAACAGGCCCGCGGTATTGGCGGTCAGCACGCCCGACTTGACGAGGCTCGGCGCGACATAGGCGGTGAACAGGAGGTCGTAGAGCTCGAAGAACATGCCGAAGCCGAGCAGCGCGAGCATGGTCCAGATCGTGCGCGTCGCCGGCAGCCGGTCGATGCGGGCCGAGATCGAGCCGGCCGTGGGAAGCGCGTCGGTCTCAGTCAAGTCTCTCCTCCCGGGTTGCGAAAACACTGCGCAACGGCGCGGCTATTCCCTCACATGCGTCAAGGCGGCCGCCGCCGCAAACGGCGCGGCGGCGATGGCGAACAGCGAGATCGCGCAGAGCATCAGGAACGGCGTCAGGAACGGCGCCGACGCCCCCGCTCGCGGCGGAGGCCGCCGCGACGCCGAAGATCAGCACGGGAATCGTCAGCGGCAGCACCAGCACCGCCATCAGCAGTCCGCCGCGCCGCAGCGACACGGTCAGCGCCGAGCCGATCGCCCCGATCATGGTCAGCGCCGGCGTGCCGGCGGCGAGCGTCGCGGCGACCAGCGCAAGCGGGGTCGGCGGCATGCCGAGCATGAGGCCGAAGATCGGCGAGATGACGATCAGCGGCAGCGCGCTCGTCGTCCAGTAGGCGGCGCATTTGACCAGCGTCACGATTTCCAGCGGCAGCGGGCCGTTGATCAGCACGTCGAGCGACCCGTCGTCGTGATCGGCCTGGAAGAGGCGGTCGAGGCCGAGCAGCGTCGCAGAGCAGCGCCGCGATCCAGAGGATCGCCGGCCCGAGCCGGGCGAGCAGGTTGAGGTCGGGCCCGATCGCGAACGGCATGATCGCGACCAGGATCAGGAAGAACACGGCGCCGACCGACGCCCCGCCGCCGATGCGGCGCGCGATGCGCCATTCGCGCGCGAAGAGGGCGAGGGCGGGGGTCATGGCGCCGCTGCGCCGGTTCCCCTTCTCCGCGAAGCGGGGAAGGTGGCCGAAGGCCGGATGGGGTGCGGAAAGCAGGTCAGGTCGGGTGAAATCTCGCGGTGACGGTGGCGCAATCTGGCTAAGGCCGAAGCAGCGGGCCACACCCCATCCGGCCTTCGGCCACCTTCCCCAGCGAAGCTGGGGAAGGGATGCGCGCGGCCAATCGCCAAGGCCACGCCAACGGCAAAGCCCTCCCTCACGCCGCGACCCCTTCCGCCGCCCCGAGCCTCAACTCCCGCGCGCCCTTGAGCCCCAGCGGCGCGTGGGTCGCGGCGACGACGATGCCGCCGTCGTCCATGAACGCCCTGCATGATCGCGGCGAAGGCGCCTTGAGCGGCGGCGTCGAGCGCGGTCGTCGGCTCGTCGAGCAGCCACAGCGGCCGCCGGGCGACCAGCAGCCTTGCGAGCGCGACGCGCCGCTTCTGCCCGGCCGAGAGCGCGCGCGCGGGAAAGTCGATCACATGCGCGAGGCCGACCCGGGCGAGCGCCGAACGGCCGGCCTCGCGGCGCGAATCGCCGCCGAGCGCCCCCGCCCAGAAGGCGAGGTTCTCGCCCGCGGTCAGCGCGCCTTTCAGCGCGTCGGCGTGGCCGAGGTAATGCGCCTGCTCGCCGACCGTGCGCTCGTCGTCGCCGCCCTCGAGGGCGAAGCCGCCGGACTGGAACGGCAGAAAACCGCAAAGCCCCCTGAGCAGGCTCGACTTTCCCGCCCCGTTCGGCCCGGTCACGATCAGCGCCGAGCCCGCCTCCGCCTCGAAGCCGAGGTTCGAAAACAGCCGCCGCCCGCCGCGCTCCATCGACAGGTCCCATGCCCTGAGACGCATTGATTCTCCAAGGAAAGCGCCGCTCATGGCCGCCCCGTTCGACGATAGTTTGTGTAGCGCGCCTTCCGGAATGTTTTCTATAAGCCGCCGATCCTCCTCCCCGCTTTTTCGGAGCGCCCGCATGGCCAGCCTCGACAGTTTCAAGTGCCGCAAGTCCTTGACCGTGGGGGCGAAAACCTACGACTATTTTTCCCTGAAGGCGGCCGAGAAGAACGGCCTCGAGGCGCGTCTCGTCGCTGCCGTTCTCGCTGAAGATCGTGCTCGAGAACCTGCTGCGCAACGAGGACGGCCGCACCGTCACGAAGGCGGACATCGAGGCGGTCGCGGCCTGGCTGAACAACAAGGGCAAGGCCGAGCACGAGATCGCTTTCCGCCCGGCGCGCGTGCTGATGCAGGACTTCACCGGCGTGCCCGCGGTCGTCGATCTCGCCGCCATGCGCGACGCGATGACCGCGCTCGGCGGCGATCCCGAGCAAGATCAACCCGCTCGTGCCCGTCGACCTCGTCATCGACCATTCGGTCGTGGTCGACTACGTCGGCACCGCGAAGTCGCTCGGCCAGAACGTGGCGCGCGAATACGAGCAGAACCAGGAGCGCTACCGCTTCCTGAAGTGGGGCCAGCAGGCCTTCTCCAATTTCTCGGTCGTGCCGCCCGGCACCGGCATCTGCCACCAGGTCAATCTCGAATATCTCGCCCAGACGGTCTGGACCGCGAAGGAGAAGAAGGACGGCAGGACGGTCGAGGTCGCCTATCCCGACACGCTGGTCGGCACCGACAGCCACACCACCATGGTCAACGGCCTCGCCGTGCTCGGCTGGGGCGTCGGCGGCATCGAGGCCGAGGCGGCCATGCTCGGCCAGCCGCTCTCGATGCTGCTGCCCGAGGTGATCGGCTTCAAGCTGCACGGCGAACTGCGCGACGGCGTCACCGCGACCGATCTCGTGCTGACCGTCACCCAGATGCTGCGCAAGAAGGGCGTGGTCGGCAAGTTCGTCGAGTTCTACGGCCCCGGCCTCAACGCCATGTCGGTCGCCGACCGCGCGACGCTCGCCAACATGGCGCCGGAATACGGCGCGACCTGCGGGCTCTTCCCGATCGACGCGCAGACGCTCGATTATCTGAAGTCCTCCGGCCGCAAGCCGTCGCGCATCGCGCTGGTCGAGGCCTACGCCAAGGCGCAGGGGACCTTCCGCACCCGCGCGACGCCCGATCCGGTCTTCACCGACACGCTCGAGCTCAACCTCGGCGAGGTCGCGCCCTCGCTCGCCGGCCCCAAGCGTCCGCAGGACCGCGTGGTGCTGTGCCGAGGCCAAGGCGCGGCTTCGAGCACGCGATGGCGACCGAGTTCAAGCAGCCCGACGCGCTCGCCGAGCGCCACAAGGTCGAGGGGACGAACTACGACCTCGGCCACGGCGACGTGGTGATCGCCGCGATCACCTCCTGCACCAACACCTCGAACCCGAGCGTGATGCTGGCGGCGGGCCTCGTCGCCCGCAACGCGGTCGCGAAGGGCCTGACGCGTCAAGCCGTGGGTGAAGACCTCGCTCGCGCCGGGCAGCCAGGTCGTGCAGGACTATCTCAAGGAGGCCGAGCTGCAGAAGCCGCTCGACAAGCTCGGCTTCAACATCGTCGGCTTCGGCTGCACCACCTGCATCGGCAATTCCGGCCCGCTTGCGCCGGAGATTTCCGCCGCGATCGCGAAGCACAATCTGGTCGCGACCTCGGTCCTGTCAGCGGCAACCGCAACTTCGAGGGCCGCGTCAATCCGGACGTGCGCGCCAACTATCTCGCCTCGCCCCCGCTGGTCGTCGCCTACGCGCTCGCGGGCTCGATGAACGTCGACCTCACCCGCGATTCGCTCGGCAAGGACAAGCAGGGCAAGGACGTCTATCTCGCCGACATCTGGCCGAAGACCGAGGAGGTGCATCAGCTCGTCGATTCGGTGATCACCGCGAAGATGTTCAAGACGAAATACGCCAGCGTCTTCGACGGCGACGCGAACTGGCGCAGGGTCAAGGCGCCGGCGGGCCTCACCTACGCCTGGGACATGGGCTCGACCTATGTGCAGAACCCGCCCTATTTCGAGGGCCTGACGAAAGAGCCCGTGCCGGTCACCGACATCGAGAACGCGCGCGTGCTCGCGCTCTTCCTCGATTCGATCACCACCGACCACATTTCGCCCGCGGGCTCGATCAAGGCGGCGAGCCCGGCGGGAAAATACCTGACCGAGCATCAGGTGCGGCCGGCCGACTTCAACCAGTACGGCACGCGGCGCGGCAACCACGAAGTGATGATGCGCGGCACCTTCGCCAACATCCGCATCAAGAACCAGATGGTGAAGGACGAGGCGGGCAATGTGGTCGAGGGCGGCTTCACGCTGCATCAGCCGGACGGCGAGCGCCTCGCCATCTATGACGCGGCGATGAAGTACGAGGCGGAAAAGGTTCCGCTGGTCGTGTTCGCCGGCAAGGAATACGGCACCGGCTCTTCGCGCGACTGGGCGGCCAAGGGCACCAAGCTCCTCGGCGTCCGCGCCGTCATCGCCCAGAGTTTCGAGCGCATCCATCGCTCGAACCTCGTCGGCATGGGCGTGCTGCCGCTGGTGTTCGAGGACGGCGACGAGCTGGCAGACGCTGGGCCTGAAGGGCGACGAAACGGTGACGATCCGGGGCCTGAGCGAGGGCCTGAAGCCGCGCCAGACGTTGCACGCCGAGATCCGGCGCTCGAACGGCGAGGAATTCTCCGTGCCGCTGACGTCGCCGCATCGACACGCTGGACGAGCTCGAATATTTCCGCAACGGCGGGATTCTGGCCTACGTGCTGCGGCAACTCGCGGCCTAATAACCCTCTCCCCGCTTCGCGTCGCAAGCGGGGGAGGGGGACCATGCGAAGCATGGTGGTGGGGGTGTCGGCCACGCGCCGGCAGTTACATTCGCTCGCCGTTACGCCGAATCTCACAACACTGACGGCTCAAATCATTGACTCCGCGGGGTCTCCGATTTGGTCCCTTCCCCAAACTCGGCGCTTGAATATCATACATTAACACATTAGAATGTTTCAATGAACCGAAGATCAGCCCTATCCTTTGCCGCCGCCGCGCTCTTCGTGCCCTCTTTCTCCGCGCGCGTTCTCGCCGCGGCCGGTCCCATCGACGTCCAGGCCATTCTCAACGACCCCGATGCGCCCGTTGGCGGCAACCCCAAGGGCGACGTGACGATCGTCGCCTTCCTCGATTACAACTGCCCGTTCTGCAAGAAGGCGACGCCGGCGCTCGACAAGGTCGTCGCCGCCGACGGGGGCGTCCGGCTCGTCTACAAGGACTGGCCGATCCTCGCTGAGTCCTCGGTCGAGGGCGCCCGGATGGCGCTCGCCGCCAGGTATCAGGGGAAGTACCCGCAGGCCCACGCGGCCCTGATGGCCCTTCCCGGCCGCAATAGTCGCGACCGCATGGCCCAGGCGATCCACAAGGCCGGCGTCGACATGACGCAACTGGACGCCGATCTCAAAGCCCACGACGGCGAGATTACCGCGCTGATCAAGCGTAATCGCGACGAGGCCGACTCGCTGGGCCTGGAGGGCACGCCGGTGTTTCTGATCGGCCCGTTCAAGGTCGCAGCCGCGCTCGACGCGAACGGCTTCAAACGCGCCGTCGATCAGGCGAGGGCGCGAGAGAACGGAGCCGCGCCCGGCGAGGGCAGGTAGGCATCGAAAAGGACCAATTCGAAGTGACTACTATCGCCGATGAGATCGACGACGGCCCCTTGTATGAAGTCTGCCTCAAGCTTTGTGATTGGAGTTGCTAAGTCGGCTTGCGAAGCCGAGCGACTCCCCTTATCGGCATTCGCCCAGAGAAGTCGCCATGTCGAGACCGATCAAACGGCGCTATGTGAGTCCGGCGCCCAGGATCACGGAATTCTGGCCGGTCGGCATGGCGCCCGAGGAGCTCCGCCGCCTCGCGCTGCCGTTGGACGGACTGGAGGCGCTGCGGCTCACCGACCTTGTCGGTCTGGAGCAGGCTGAGGCCGCCCGGCAAATGGGCGTCTCGCGCCAGACGTTCGGACGCATCCTTGCCGCCGCGCGCCGTATTGCGACCCAAGCCCTGGTCGGCGGCCTGGCCCTGCGGATCGAGGCCACGGCGAGCGTCGAGGTCAAGGCTCACACCGTCCCGGCGGTCCCGGACGGTTCGCCGCTCACGCGCGTTGCTGTGTCGGCGCATGCGGCGTGGCTCGACGCGGCGGTCGCTCCAAGGTTCGGCCAGGCGCCTGGCTTCCTGATCGTCGACCCGACGACGATGGATTTCGACTACGTGTCCCACGGCGTCGGCGCGGATCGGACAAGCAGTCGCGGCGTCGACGCAGCGGCGCTCGTGAGCGAAGCCGGCGCCACCGTCCTTCTGACCGGATTTGTCGGCGTCAAGGCCGCTCGCGCGCTGTCCCAGGCGGGAATACGGGTGGTCGATCGCCTTGGGGGCCTGACAGCCCGCGAGGCTGTGGAACGCCTGCTCCGAGGCGAACTCCTGCCGATCTCGCCCGATGACGTCGCCATGCCGGCGCCAACGGGTTGACGACCGATCACGTTCGGGCGCGCGCGGATGAGCAAATCACAGCAGCCCCACCACCGAGAACGCCTCGCCGCCGTAGCCGGCCTCCGCCGGAATTCTCAGGCCCGGGCCGCCGTCGACGATCGTCTTTTCCGGCTGCACGGTCACCACGCGGGCGGCCCGCGCGGCGGCGAGCGCGGAGGCTGCGTCCGCATGGGCGGCGAGCTTCCAGAGGTTGCGATAGGTCGGGAACAGCAGCTTGTAGCGGCGCCCATGCTCGGCGAGCGCTTGCCTGGGGGATATCCAGACCGAGTTCGACCGTCTCGCGCCCGTCGTGGGCGAGCGCATGGTCATGGGGTGCGAGCGCCAGGAAGAAATGCGTATCGAAGCGCTTCGGCGCGAAGTCCGGCGTGATCCAGTGGGCGAAGGGGACGAGCGCGTCGAGGGCCGGGACGAGTTTCTCGCGCGCCATCAGGTCCGCGAAGGGCGCCGCGCGGTCGAACGCGCTCAGGCGAGCCGTCGGGACGAATCGTTTCCCGCCCCTCGGCCCGCGCCAGCAGCACGCCGCATTCCTCGAAAGCCTCGCGGATCGCCGCGACCCTGAAGGCGGCGAGCGGGTCGGAGGGCGCTAGGCTTCGGCCGAGTTCGGCGTCCGCGGCCTCCATTCGGCCGCCGGGGAAGACCAGCGCGCCCGAGGCGAAGTCGATCTCATGGCGGCGCACCACCATGAAGGTCTCGAGTCCCGACGGCCTGTCGCGCAGGAGCAGGATGGTCGAGGCCGCGCGCGGCGCAGCGGGGACGGAGGGCTCGCTCATGCGTTTCCGCGCTCCCTCTCCCGCAAGCTTGAACCGCTGGATCTTGCCGGTCGCGGTCTTCGGCAGTTCCGCGACGAACTCGATCGACCCGCGGATATTTGTAGGGCGCGAGCCGGTCCTTGACGAAGGCTTTCAGCTCCGCATCGTCGACCTCGCCGCCGGGCTTCAGCACGACGAAGGCCTTGGTCTTGGTCAGCCCCTCGGCGTCGGGCACGCCGATCACCGCGGCTTCCAGCACCGCAGGGTGCTGGACGAGGGTCGCCTCGACCTCGAACGGGCTGACATAGACGCCGCTGACCTTGAGCATGTCGTCGGTGCGGCCGGCGTAGGTGTAGGAGCCGTCGGCGTTGCGGATGTACTTGTCGCCGGCCTTGGTCCAGCCGCCCTGAAACGTCTCGCGCGACTTCTCGCGATTGCCCCAGTACATGAGCGCCGCCGACGGTCCGTGGATATAGAGATCGCCCGGCTCGCCGTCCGGGAACGTGTCCGCCGCCTTCGCCGCGCAGCTCGATGTCGTAACCCGGCACCGGCCAGCCGGTCGTGCCGTAGCGCACCTTGTCCGGCCGGTTGGAGATGAAGATGTGCAGCATCTCGGTCGAGCCGATGCCGTCGACGATGTCGACGCCGAAATGCCGCTTGAACCGCTCGCCGATCTCGGCCGGCAGCGCCTCGCCCGCCGAGGACACAAGACGCAGCGCGACCTCCTCGCGCTTGGGCAGGCTGGGCGAAGCCAGCATGCCGGCGAAGCCGGTCGGCGCGCCGTAGAAGACGGTGGGCTTCACGCCGCCGACCTCGCCGCGCCAGCGCCGGAACACCGCCTCCGGCGTCGGCCGCTCGCCCATCAGGAGAACGGTCGCGCCGACCGACAAGCGGAAAGGTCAGGGCGTTGCCGAGGCCGTAGGCGAAAAACAGCTTCGCCGCCGAGAAGCAGACGTCCTCCTCGCGGAGGTCCAGGATCGCCTTGCCGTAGAGCTCGGCCGTCCAGTACGGGTTGGCGTGCGAATGGACGGTTCCCTTGGGGCGGCCGGTCGAGCCCGACGAATAGAGCCAGAAAGCGGGATCGTCGGCGTGGGTGCGCGGCGGCCCTCGCGAGCGGCGCGCGCCGGTCGAGGAACGCCTCGAACTCGACCTCGCCGAATTCGAGCGGCTGGGTCGGGCGCGAGACGACCACCTTGTGGACTTCGTGGTCGGACTGGGTCAGCGCGGCCTTCAGCGCCGGCTTCACCGCGCCGCTGACGATCGCGGCCTGCGCGCGCGCGTGCTCGAGCATGTAGGCGTAGTCGTCGGCGGTGAGCAGCGTGTTGACCGCGACCGGCACGGCGCCGGCGAAGATCGCGCCGAGGAAAGCGACCGGCCAGTCGCACGAATCGAGCATGAGCAGAAGCACGCGCTCCTCGCGCTTGACGCCGGCGTCCCTCGAGCGCCGCGGCGAAGCGGCGGACGCGCTCGTCGAGTTCGCGATAGGTCAGCCGCCGCTCGTCGTCGATGAAGGCGAGCTTGTCCGGGCGGCCGGCGTTCGTCTCCAGGAGATGCGCGGCGAAATTGAACGCCTCCGGCGGCGGTTCGACGCTCACGCTCATGGTTTCCTCCCCGTTTGGTCTCATTGGCGCTTAGCGCGACATGAATTCAAGTCGAATATGTTCCCTTCGCCCTTTGCTGGCGGCGGGGCCGCGGTCAAGTCCGCGATCGGCGCTGACGGGGTTTCCGGAGGCAGGGTCATCGTGTCACAGGCGGCGGGCTTGCCCGCGTGCGGAATCATGCAATATTATGCTTACCGAATTGGATATGGACGCGAGTCCTTCATGTCAAGCACTATAGTACCTGTAGACGCGATCGCCGCGCTCGACCCGTCCGCCGCGCGGGTCGAGGCCGAAGGCGACGAGCGCAAAGACCCCTTTCTGATCGCGCTCGGCGAGCGGGTGCGGGCGCTGAGGGCCCGGCGCGGCATGACGCGCAAGGCGCTGGCGGCGGCGACCGACGTGTCCGAGCGGCATCTCGCCAATCTGGAATACGGGGTCGGCAACGCCTCGGTGCTGGTCCTGTTGCAGGTCACCCGCGCGCTGCACTGCTCGTTCGCGGAGCTTTTGGGCGACGTGACGACCCGGTCGCCCGAATGGCTGCTCATCCGCGAGATGCTCGAGAACCGCGACGAGCCGACGCTGCGCCGCGTGCGCGTCGCGGTCGGCGAACTCCTCGGAACCGGCGCCGGCGAAGCGCGCGCCCGCTCGCCGCGGATCGCGCTGATCGGCCTGCGGGGCGCCGGCAAGTCGACGCTTGGGCGGATGCTTGCGGAGGACCTCGACTTCCCGTTCGTCGAGCTCACCCGCGAGATCGAAAAGATGGCCGGCTGCTCGACCTCGGAAATCCTCGGCCTCTACGGCCAGAACGCCTACCGCCGCTACGAGCGCCGCGCGCTCGAGGAGGCGGTGCAGATCTATCCGGAGGCGGTCATCGCGACCGCCGGCGGCATGGTGTCGGACCTCGTCAGCTTCAACCTGCTGCTTGCGCCACTGCACCACCGTCTGGCTGCAGGCCGATCCGGAAGACCACATGACGCGCGTCGCCGCCCAGGGCGACATGCGCCCGATGGCCGCGAGCGCGGAGGCGATGGAGGATTTGAAGTCGATTTTGGCGGGCCGGGCGGCCTTCTATTCCAAGGCGGATGTCAAGGTCGACACCAGCGCCCAGCCGCTTCTCGAGACGTTTCAGATCTTGCGCGCGGAGGTGCGCGAGGCGCTGGGGTTGGCGGTGTGACGCCCCTGCGCGTCGACAGCATCAACAGCCGGAGGGTCGAAATCGAACTCCGATCGCCTCGTGTGACTTGCCCAGGAGCGGCATCACAATATCGATGTCTGCGCGAACCCATCCTTGGGCGCGGAGTGCGCAAGTCCTAGTATTTGCGTCGACAGGCCAGTCAGGGCGTGAGGAACGCCGCCCTCTATTGGAGACGATTTTGAAATTCACAGGTTATACGCGTGACGAAGAAGCTGCCCCGCAGTTGTATATTCTGAGAAGGAATATAGATACCAAAATGCCCTCTAGGGTCTGCCGCTCCCGTAACGATAGAGCCGGTTCGGAATTCAGCAAAGGTTCCCATCCAAAGGCACTGTGTCATCGCCTGATAGGGTGTGAAAGCATCGTCGACAATCCGCATGGCGCTGGTTTCCAAGGCGATATTGTTTGCGTCTGCAACCAGCAGCAACCTTCGCACCGGTTCGAAAAGCCCCTTTTGCCCGACCGCTTTGAGGATTTTTTGGATCGTCGGCGCCCGGCGCGACAAATCAAATAGTTTTCTTGCCGCGTCACTCGTGCGAATAGACTGACCCACTGAAGATGAGAGGATTGACGCTTCGAGCCAAACTAGAAAGAACTTACCTTGATCTTTCATCATATCCGTCAAATTATCAGGAAGTCCCTCCGGCAGCGCCTTGTCCAGCGCTTGGTCGACCGCGAAGTCGAATAGCTTCTCTCGGCCGATGCGAACGCTTGTCGCATAGTCGGCTAGCGATTTGGAGCGATTGAGCAGATCCCCGAGCGGTTTGTTCATGATTCGCGGCCCCTCCCGCACGTTCTAGCTGTCTTGATACAGGAATAGATTAACCTGCGCCAGAGTTAGCCCCTGGTCGACCCTCCGGACTGCGCCGGAAATACCGTCCACGGGAAGCGAGGGGCAAATCGCGAGGCTCAGGGTCAATTCCGACGGGGGGGTTGATAGTTTGGTTGGGCTGGGAGTCGCTGGCCGTCAATCGGTTGATTCTGAGCCTACGTCGCGGCGAAGCTGCGGAGGGCGAACGCGCTCGCCATCATGCCGAGAACGAACAGCGGCACGCCGAAACCGCTGTACCAGAGGGCCTGCGCGACCGGCGCCTTCAGGAACCGCCGCATCATGACCAGTTGGACGATCAGCAGCAGAGCGACGATCCCGGCTTCGACGAACCGTCCCCAGGCCAAGAGCAGCGCGATCACGACGATTTGCGGCGCCGCCATGCTGGCGCAGGCGACCTGAGCGGCGCGATCCGGCCCGAGCTGGACGGGCAGCGAGAGGATCGCCCATTTCCCGATCGCCCTTGATGGCCTTGAAGTCGTTCAGGGTCATGATCCCGTGCGCGCCTGCGCCATAGAGCAGGGCGATCAGCAGGACCGGAACCGGAGGAAGGGCGCCGCCCAGCATGACCGCGGCGCCGGTGATCCACGCGAGGCTCTCATAGGAAAACCCGCAGGCCGCATTGCCCCACCAGCCATTGGGCTTCAGCCGAAGCGGCGGGGCGCTGTAGGCCCAGGCGAGCAGAACGCCGACGAAGGCGGCGATCAGCACCCAGGTCCCGAGCGTCGCGGCGACCAGCAGGGCCAGGACCGTCCAGATGCACGGCGATGTAGAGACCCCATCTGCCCGGGAATGCGCCCCGAGGGAATGGGCCGCTGCGGCTCGTTGATGGCGTCGACGTCGCGGTCGTACCAGTCGTTGCAGGCCTGGCTCATGGCGACCACGAGCGGACCCGCGAGAATCAACCCGACGAGCGCGGTATAGCCATGCGCGAGGATCGGCGCGCCCGACGACACCACGCCGCAGGCGAACGCCCACATCGGCGGAAACCAGGTCATGGGCTTCAGGAGTTCGAGCACGGCCGAGGGGGCCGGATACGCCGCCGTGGAGGCCGGCGCGACGGGGCGGTTCGATTCCGTGGTCACTCGGTCATCCCCGGCATCGCCACGCTGTCCAGCCATCGAATCGAGGGACAAGTCTGAGGACGACCCTCAAGCCTATCCCGTCATTCGCGCGGACTCTCACCGCACGCAAGCGCCAATGTCAATGACGCTTGACACAAGCGTTCCGGGCGAGACGGCCGCTTGCCCCGCGCTCTGGATATGCATTATGATGCATAACTGGCAATGCACTAAACTGCCTATCGAGGAGCGCCCATGAGCCGTCCCGACCCGGTCGACTACCAGACTGCGCCGGAAAGATACCGGCACTGGACGCTCGCGTTCGATGGGCCCGATCGCCACGCTGAAAGCCGATTTCGACGAGGACGGCGGCCTGCGCCCCGGCTACAAGCTGAAGCTCAACAGCTACGATCTCGGCGTCGACATCGAGCTCAACGACGCGGTCAACCGCATCCGCTTCGAGCATCCCGAGGTGCGGACGGTCGTGATCACCAGCGCCCGGGACCGCGTGTTCTGCTCGGGGGCCAACATCTTCATGCTCGGCGTCTCCAGCCATGCCTGGAAGGTGAATTTCTGCAAGTTCACCAACGAGACCCGCAACGGCCTGGAAGACTCGTCCGCAGCATAGCGGGCTGAAATTCCTCGCCGCGGTCAACGGCTCGTGCGCCGGCGGCGGCTACGAGCTGGCGCTCGCCTGCGACGAGATCCTGCTGATCGACGACCGGTCGAGCGCCGTCAGCCTGCCGGAGGTGCCGCTGCTCGGCGTGCTGCCCGGCACCGGCGGCCTGACCCGCCTGACCGACAAGCGCCACGTGCGCCACGACCTCGCCGACGTCTTCTGCACCACCAGCGAGGGCGTGCGCGGCGCAGAAGGCGGTCGACTGGCGCCTCGTCGACGCGATCGCCAAGCCCGCGCGAGTTCGCGGCCAAGCCGTGCGCGCGCGGGCGCTCGCGCTCGCCGCGCAGAGCGACCGCCCGAACGGCGCGAAGGGCGTCGCGCTGACGCCGCTCGAGCGCGTCATCGAGCCCGACGCGCTCCGCTATGCCCATGTCGCGGTCGCGATCGACCGCGCCGCGCGCACCGCGACCTTCGTCGTCAAGGGCCCGGCGGGCGACGCAGCCGCGGGACATCGCCGCGATCGAGGCCGCGGGCGCGGCCTGGTATCCGCTGGCGCTGGCGCGCGAGCTCGAGGACGCGATCCTCGTCGATGCGCACCAACGAGCTCGACATCGGCCTCTGGCTGATCAGGACCGAGGGCGACCCGGCCGCCGCGCTCGCGATGGACGCGACGCTTGCAGGCGCACCGAGAGACCATTGGCTCGTGCGCGAGACGATCGGCTATCTGCGCCGCACCTTCAGCCGGCTCGACGTCACCTCGCGCAGCCTGTTCGCGCTCGTCGAGGAGGGCTCGTGCTTCGCCGGCACGCTCTTCGAACTCGCGCTCGCCTGCGACCGCATCTACCACCTCGCGCTGCCCGACGAGCCGGCGCGCGCGCCCAAGATCGCGCTCAGCGCAGCGAACTTCGGCGATTACCCGATGGCGAGCGGCCAGACGCCGGCTCGGCCGGCGCTTCTATGACGAGAGGCCGGCGCTGGAGGCGGCTGAAGGCGAAGATCGGCACGGCTGCTCGACGCCGAGGCCGCGCTCGAAACTCGGCCTCGCCACCAGCGCGCCCGACGACATCGACTGGGCGGACGAGGTCCGCCTCGCGATCGAGGAGCGCGTGTCGATGAGCCCCGACGCGCTGACCGCGATGGAGGCGAACCTGCGCTTCGACGGCCCCGAGACGATGGCCACCCGCATCTTCGGCCGCCTCACCGCGTGGCAGAACTGGATCTTCCAGCGCCCGAACGCGGTCGGCGAGAAGGGCGCGCTCAAGGTCTACGGCAAGGGCGAGAAGGCCGCGTTCGACTGGAACCGGGTGTAGGCGGATGTCGGGGCGGCCGTCTCGCGGGAGCGCCGCGACGAGGCCGTCCAGCAGTGAGGAGCGCCCGTCGTCCACCTGGATGCTTCGCTGCGCGCGGGACGACGCCCTCCGACGGGAGGCGTTATGGAGCACGTCGACGCCGCGGTCATCAGGCAGCACCTGATCGACCCGGAAATCTGCATCCGCTGCAACACCTGCGAGGCGACCTGCCCGGTCGGCGCGATCACCCACGACGCGCGCAACTACGTGGTCGACGCGGCAGCGTGCAATCTCTGCATGGCCTGCATTCCGCCCTGCCCGACCGGCAGCATCGACAACTGGCGCGTCATGCCGCGCGCGCGACGCCTACAGCGTCGAGGCGCAGTTCGGCTGGGACGCCTTGCCCGCCGAACTGACCGCCGAAGAGCTTTCCGCTGCGGGCGTGTCCGGCGCTCGACGCGCCGGCCGAGCCGCGCCGCACCCGTCCGCCGACGGCGAGGCGAGGGCGGCGTTCGCGGTCGCCGACTACGCCGCCGTCATCCCGCCGTGGTCGGCCGCCCATCCTTACGCCAACCTCTACGGGCCGCGCGCGGCGGAGACGATTCGTGACGGCCACGGTCGTCGGCAACGTGCGGGTGACGCGAAGTCGGCCGGGACTACGACACCCATCACATCGTGCTCGATTTCGGCGCGATGCCGTTTCCGGTGCTCGAAGGGCCAGTCGATCGGGATCGTCCCGCCCGGGCTCGACGCCGAGGGACGCCCGCACCATCCGCGGCAATATTCGATCGCGAGCCCGCGCAACGGCGAGCGGCCCGGCTACAACAACGTCTCGCTCACCGTGAAGCGCGTGCTCGAGGACCATCAGGGCCGCCCGGTGCGCGGCGTCGCCAGCAACTATCTCTGCGACCTCGAGGTCGGCGACAAGGTGGAGGTGACCGGCCCGTTCGGCGCGAGCTTTCTGATGCCGAACCATCCCAAAAGCTCGATCGTGATGATCTGCACCGGCACCGGCAGCGCGCCGATGCGGGCGATGACCGAATGGCGGCGGCGCCTGCGCAAGTCGGGCAAGTTCGAGGGCGGCAAGCTGATGCTGTTCTTCGGCGCGCGCACCAAGGAGGAGCTGCCCTACTTCGGCCCGCTCGGCAACCTGCCGAAGGACTTCATCGACATCAACTTCGCCTTCAGCCGGACGCCCGGCGAGCCCAAGCGCTACGTGCAGGATCTGATGCGCGCGCGCGCGGCGGATCTCGCGCCGCTGATCGCCGACCCGAACGCCTTCTTCTACGTGTGCGGGCTCAAGGCGATGGAGGAGGGCGTCGTGCTCGCGCTGCGCGACGTCGCGCGCGACGGCGGGCTCGACTGGGACATCGTCGGCCCCGCGCTCAAGCGCGACGGCCGGCTGCATCTGGAGACGTACTGAGTTGCTGATCACGACGATCGTCTTTTTGTCCTCGTCACGCACAACCTCGATGCGACGCAGCCGGACCGGGAGCTAGGAATAGCCTTTGCTCGAGAACACGACCTCCTCATCGGCGATCACGGTGAAGCCTTGGCCGCGCGAGGGGCCGTATTGCCGCTCGGTCTCGACGGTCAGGAAAATGTTGCTCTTGGGCCTGGTGACGAAGAAGGCCCCGGCCGCGGCGATGGCGGTACACCAGCCGTAATGGCAGTAGCCCTTGTCGAAGACGTAGGTGAGGCCCGGCTCGATCTCGATCTCGCGGCCGATCTGGGCGTCGTTGACGTTGGCGTGGGTGATGTCGAGGATTTGCGGCAGATCGCGCCCGGGATCGTAGACGACATGGGCCTTCATGCCGCGGATGCGGCCGTTGGACTTGGCCCAGTCGAACACTTGTCCCAACGGGATGGGGGTCGAGTCGATCAGGCGCAACAACGTCTTGGCGTCCGCCCGGGTCGAGCGGTCGGTAGGAGCCGCCTCGTGGGGCGCGCTCGCGGAGCGCGCCGGGGGGGTCGGCTGATCTCGCCCACAAGGGCGCCGACCGCAAACCGGGAGAACCGATGAAATTCGCGGAATTCCATGTCGGACAGGTCATCGAGGCCGGTCCCTATCGTCTCGGGGAGGACGAGCTCCGGCGGTTCGCCGAGGCCTACGATCCGCAATGGTTCCACGTCGACCCGGAGGCGGCCGCCCACGGGCCGTTCGGCGGAATCATCGCGAGCGGCTGGCACACCTGCGCGATCGCCATGCGGCTCGCGGTCGACACGATCCTGACCGGATCCGAATTCTTCGCCTCGCCCGGCGTCGCCTACATCAAATGGCCGAACCCGGTGAGGGCGGGCGATATCCTCACCCTGAAAGCGGAGGTGCTGGAAACGCGACGCTCCCGCAGCCAGCCGGACCTCGGCATATTGAGGTGGCGCTGGCGGGTCTTCAATCAGCATCGGGCAGGAGGTGCTCGAATCCGAGGCGACCAGCCTGTTCGACCTCAGCCCGAGAGATGAAGATGCATTATAATTCCTAATTATGGCCGTCAATCGCAATTCTGGGTCGGTAATTATGAAAAATAATGCTCATAAGCTTGACAATGTTGCAGAATAATGGGTATTCCGGGGCCACGATGGCGCCCGCGCGCGCAAAAAATGAAGGGAAGGAAACATGAGCTCCACCGAACCCCTGACCGAGACCCCGGAATCCATCCGGGGCGATCGTTTCGTCGAGATCAACACCGACGATCAGATCCCCAACAACGTCGCGCTCGCCTCCGACAAGCAGCTCCAGCGCGCGCTCGAGACCTGGCGGCCGAAGTATCTCGACTGGTGGAACGACATGGGCCCCGAGGGCTTCCAGACCTCGGAGGTGTATCTGCGCACCGCCGTCGGCGTCGATCCGACCGGCTGGGCGAAGTTCGGCTACGTGAAGATGCCGGACTACCGCTGGGGCGTGCTGCTCGCGCCGAAGGTCGAGGGCCGCACCATTCCCTTCGGCCGCCACAAGGGCGAGCCCGCCTGGCAGGACGTTCCCGGCGAATATCGCGCGACGCTGCGCCGGCTGCTCGTCGTCCAGGGCGACACCGAGCCCGCCTCGGTCGAGCAGCAGCGCTATCTCGGCGCGACCGCGCCGAGCCTCTACGACATGCGCAACCTCTTCCAGGTCAACGTCGAGGAGGGCCGCCACCTGTGGGCGATCGTCTATCTGCTGGTCAAATATTTCGGCAAGGACGGCCGCGAGGAGGCGCAGGCGCTGCTCGAGCGCCGCAGCGGGCAGACGGACAATCCGCGCATCCTCGGCGCCTTCAACGAGCGCACGCCCGACTGGCTGTAGCTTCTTCATGTTCACCTACTTCACCGACCGCGACGGCAAGATGCAGCTCGCGGCGCTCGCCGAAAGCGGCTTCGATCCGCTGTCGCGCACCTGCCGCTTCATGCTGACCGAAGAGGCGCACCACATGTTCGTCGGCGAGACCGGCGTGCAGCGCACGATCGAGGCGACCTGCGCGGCGATGGTCAAGGCCGGGATCAAGGACCCGAACGACGTCGAGGCGGTCCGCAAGCTCGGCGTGGTCGACCTGCCGCTCCTGCAGCGCAAGGCCAACTTCCACATGTCGGTGACCCGCGACCTGTTCGGCAGCGAGATCTCGAGCAACGCCGCCGAGGCGTTCAGCGCCGGGCTCAAGGGCCGCTTCAACGAGGCGAACCTCAAGGACGACGACCACGTGCTCGCGGACGCGACCTATCCGGTGACGCGCGTCGTCGACGGCAAGCTGGTCGAGGAAGCCGTGCCGGCGCTTGCGCGCGATCAACGCGCGCCTGCTCGACGACTACATCAAGGACTGCCAGGGCGGCATCGACCGCTGGAACAAGGTGATCGAGAAGGCCGGGATCGCCTTCAAGTTCGCCCAGCCCCACAAGGGCTTCAACCGCAGGATCGGCGAGTTCGCGGGCAAGCGCATCAGCCCGGCCGGCGAGGTGCTGACGGAGGAGCAATGGCAGGCCGAGAGCGGCGCCTGGCTGCCGAACGACGCCGACATGACCTTCATCGATTCGCTGATGAAGCCCTGCCGCGAGCCCGGCAAATACGCGAGCTGGATCGCCCCGCCCCGCGTCGGCATCAACAGCCAGACCGGCGACTTCGAGTACGTGAAGATCGCGTGAGGGGGGGAGGGGCGGACCGTCGGCTGCGCGCTCACAAGTCGATTTCGGCGTCCGGGTCGCCCGCCGCCAGGGCGTTCATATACGCGAGGCAGAGGTCGCGAGAGCGGTAGCGGTTAAAGGCCGCCATCTCCTCGCGCTCGACGATCGGAAAGGTCGAATAGATGTAGCGCACGTCGTCGCGGTCGGTGACGCCGTAAAGATGGAAATAGATCGCGTCGAGCTTTGCGCGCAGTTTCAGGCGACGGTCTTCGTCCCAGACGAAAGGCGGCTTCACCTCGCGGGCCTCGTCGACGTAACCCATGTCGCTGGCGAACGGAGCCATGTCGTGTGCGGTGTATGTGAGTTCCAGCACGGCCGCGCGGACGATGTCGGAGGCGGTCTTCTGTCCAAAGCGGGTCTGTAGGTAGGTCTCTTTGCGAACGACCGGCAGTTGCTCAATCAAATACCAAGCAAGGTGGTTTCCGTGGACCTTCTGACGGGCAAGATAATCAAGGATTACAGCATTGAAATTCGCGAGAAGGTATAAGGCGCCCTCGGGGTAGGCTGAATCATCGTTGTCGATTGGTACGATAAGCGGGAGCGTGTGACCAGCGCCAGAATATGGGATCAGAGCTGCAATAAAGGTCCGGGTATTAGTTACTGATGTGATATCTTTGATTGCTAACGACCATTTCGTTGGTGCCGTCCAATTGATTTTCGTACCGTCGATCCAGTAGCGGGGGAGCGGGAAGCGCCCCGGGTCGCAGTGCGATGCAAACGTCAAATCGTCACCCTGTCCAGGCCGAAACAAATTGCCTCGCGCCAGCGTAATATCCGCAGCCCGGTGATCGTATGCTTGGACCATTTTTCCCTCGTAGAGGGGAAAATAGGTAGCATCGCCCTTTTTCCAAAGATTGCTACCTACAGGATATGCGCCCGCCTTGGTCAATGCCTGAGGGTCAACGAACGACCCAGAGTCGTTCGCCATATCCAACATTCGCATGTAACGGATAGGCCATATTGAAACAGGAAATTTGGTAGAGCGATCGCATAAAACTGGGAGACGTCGATATATTGCTGCCGTCACTGCTAAATCGCGACGCGAACGGAAAATGGGTGCCGTCCCCGAATTTGGATTGATCTGCCCTATTTCTTCGGATGATATCGGGAAGACTCTATCTGGGTCTCTGATTTCACTAACGTCGCGCAAGAAGAAACCAAACGTAGCCGCTGGAAATTTTAGCGCGGAGCCACCAGAAATGTAAGCACAGAACTTAAATCTATAGTAGACATCTGGAAAATATAAAGTACCGTCATATTTCTTATTGAAGAAATCCATTACGCTGTATATTCGTAATTCTTGCATCATTTTCTTGAAAAAATCAGAAGAACTTTGATCTGAGGCTATGCCTGAGGGAACCAACAGGCCAACCAGACCGGTTGATTTAACCAGCGCCTGCGCACGTTCAATAAACAGGGCGTTTAGATTTGTGTCGCCACCAGACAAATACGGATATTCGCCACCCCTGCGAGCAATGCGGCTCATATCTTCGGCACGCTTAGCCGCTCGCTCGTAATCTTGGAAAAGCGATGCATTGGATTGTTCAAGGTGAGCGATCAGTCGTCTACGTTCTGCAGCCGTCTGTGCTTTTGCGATAGTAAGGTCTCGCTCCGCAAACCACTCGATTTTTTGAAATTTGACCCTTTCCCACGGAGGATTGCCGATGACGGCATCGAACCCGCCCGTAAGGGTCTCCTCTTCCCAGTCGGACCACACGCCGGGAAAGGCGACCTGCCAATTGAGAAAGCGTTCCTCGGATACGAGTTCCCGCGCGCCGGCCCAGATTTGCTCGAAACGGCCGAACACGATTTCAGGCGGCAGTTGGTTCCTGACGCCAGCGCGCTCGCCGGTGCCTTTGTCGCCGTTGCGCTTCGCCGTCGGTTTCCGCTTGCCCATCGCGAGCAACACCGGGTCGCCGAATTGCCCGGTCAGGAATTCCTGCAACGCGGCTTTGTCCTCCGGTCCGCGCAGGTCGAGCCAGTCAAGCGCATGAATGAACGCAAGCAAGGCGTCGAGCGGCTCGGTCATCTCGCAGACTTCCTCGAACATGGTTTTCGAGAGGTGCGCCTCGGCGATCTCGACGTCAGTCAACTGCTCGATCAGTTGCATCTTGGCGGCGGCGCGCAGCGCCTTGGTCAGCGACTCGTGAAGGAACAGCGGCGCGCCGAACGTGGTGGCCTTGTCGATCCCCTTGCGCACCCACGAGCCGAAAAGGCTATCGCCGCAGCGCAGATGGTGGTCGATAAAACTCAAGGGCGCACCGACCGTGAACGTGTGGAGCCAGAGGGCGACTTTCGCCAGTTCCACCGCCATCGGGTTCTTGTCGACGCCGTAGACGCAGCGCTTGAGCACCATGCGGCGGATGATGTGCCGGTCGTCGAGTTGGTCGTAGCTGACGGTCCAGCCCCGCTCGTCGGCGTTGCGCTGAATTCTCGTGCGGATCGCAGCCACGCGGTGCACGAGCGGGGAGACGTAGTCGCCGAACGACACTTCGCCCTCGGCGTCCGCCATCGCGGAAATGACGCGGTCCGCGAGGTAGTCGACGAGACTGACGAGAAAATGACCCGACCCCATGGCCGGATCGCAGATTTTCACCTCGAGCAGTTTCTCAGCCGGGTCGAAGTGGGTCAGAATTCCGTGCCTGCGGTCCACCGGCAAATCGACCGTTTCGAGTTCCTTCGCTTTGGCGCTGAAAGCCTCCATGAGGGTGGAGACAATCGGATCGATGGTCTCGCGGATGATGAGTTTGACGAGGTCGTCGGGGGTGTAGTAGCCGCCCGCGCTCTTACGGGCGAAAATGTTGGGCTGAACTTGAATTTCGCCGTCCTTGCGCGTCACACGCCGTTCGAGCAGCCGCTCGTAGATCGAGCCCAACTGCTGGACGCCGAGGTCGCGATAGTTGATGTACCTGCGGCCTGTTTCCGACTTTTCAAACGACAGGACGTCGATGACCTCGGCCATCACGGCATCGCCCAGACGGATCTGGGTCAGGAGCGGCGTTCTCTTCGGGTCGAACAGCCCGCCGTTGTAAGGCGGGAGTCCGATTGCCCGATCGCCGTCATTGATTGCGCGGCAGAGTTCTTCCAGAACAGACCAGTACCGGGCCGCGGTCACCGAGAATCCGTCGGCATGATCCTTTCGACGGCCGATCTCGCCGCGAACTTCGCGCAAGCCGTACTGGTCGTAGCGCCGGTCGTTGACCGGCAGCAGGCCGCGATCCTCGGCGTAAAGAATGAACAGCAGGCGGTAGAGAAGGATCAGCGCGGCGTCGCGCACCTCGTCCAACGGCGCGGCCGGCGCCGCTGCGGCGATGGATTGCACCAGCGTCGGGAAAATGAAACCGAACACCAGTTTCGAAAGATCGCCCGCGACCCGCTCTTCATAGTAGCGGCCCTGGTCGAGCGCGATCTGGTGGAATGTGCGCCGATCGGCGGGCGAGGGGATAAACGCCTCGCGCCGAAACATGAGCGCGAAGACCTTGAGCCAGTGCGCACGGTTTTCGGCCGTCAGAGCAAAGAGGCCGCCGTCGTGACCGGGGACGCCGAGAACGGCAGCGAGGTCGATCTCGAAAAACTGCTCGGAGACGGAACGCGCGCCCTGGTAGTAGAGCCGCCAGCGGCCACCGTTGGTGAGAATGCCCCAACGCAGCTTCCCCGCGGTGATGTCATCGACCCTACGCAGGTAGCGCAGCATCTGGGTGGAAGGCGCCGTCTCCTCGCCGCGGCTGCCCGACTGCCGGTCGAGCGGACGCCCCCACCGTTTCGACTCGACGATGACGAGCCCGAATTCGTAGCGCTTCCACTCCTCATGAAAGCTGTTCGCCAGCGCCTTGCTTCGGCGCTTTCGAACAGCAGGCCGTCCGGTACGTCGTCGCGTCCGCGCAACGTAAGGTTTTGCTGTGGAAGGCTGTCTATCCATCCCAAGCTGAGAAGCACCGGCCAGACAAGACCGGCTTCGGTTTGGCTCTCGTTCGGGCGCCCAGCGACGGGAAAGCTCTGGAACAGCGCTCCCAATTCGCGGGCGAGCGCTTTGACGTCGTTGTCGTCGAATGCAGTCCACTCTGGCAGTCCGGTGATCAACTCGCACAAAAAGTCGTTCGTAAACAAGCTACCTTGGAACGCGGGGCTTATCATTTGTATCGCATCTCTGGCGTTCGGCCGGTCACAGCTCTGCGTCGGGTCCTCGCACGATGCGACACTCGAAGTCGCGCGAAGCAACTCACGCAATGCAAGGCGGAGCGGACCGCGCCGGCGTCTCAATGTCAAGGATTTGCCCAGGTTCAGCGCACAGGAGACGGCGCGGCATTGGATCTCGTCATTGTGTGCTTGGCGGAGTGGGGCGCGAAAGGACTTTGAAGTCAAGGATGCGCGAATGCGCACCGCCTCCGGCGGCGGCCTTCCAGGCCGTCCTTGAGTTCAAAGTCCTTTTGCGCAGAGTTGCCTTCAAGCAATCAATGACCCTAGAAACAGCAGTTCGTCGGATCGCGATAGACGAGCTTCTATTTTTCGCGCTCTGGTTGCATCAGGCCGGCGCGAGCCGCGGCGGCGCCCGCAGCAGGCGGCCTTTGAGGAACGCCTGGAAGGCGCGCGAGAGGATGGCGCGCCACGTTTGCAGGCGGGTCAACTGCTCCGCATTTTTCGTCAGGCCGCGCAGGAATCCTGCGACGGCGGCGAGCGCGCGCGACGCGGGCCTCGCCTTGGCGTGAGAGCTGGCGACCCGGATCGTGGTCTGCCGGGCATGGCGCGTCCGCGTCGCGACGGCCGACAGGAACAGCGGCCGGCTGGTGATCGCCTCGCGATGCGCAGTGGGATCGGCGAGACGGACGAAGATGTTCCACCAGTCGTAAACGAGCGCGAGCAGGCGCGCCGCGAGCCGGCAGCGCGCGAGGTCGTGCGTGGTGAAGCCGCCCCAGCCCCATTGGTTCTTCATCTCGTCGAAGATGTTCTCGTCGTCCCCCCGGTCGCGATAGAGCTGGCCGAACGTCTCCGTCTCCTCGGCGAGCGACGTGACCAGAACCGAGTACTCGTAGATCTCGGTCGCCTCGCCGATCTCGGCGAAAGCGAGCTGCTCCGCCCCGGTCTCGTCCTGGTAAGAAAGGCCCACGGCCCCCTTCAGAGGCCGCCTGAGCACGATGGCGCGCCGCTGCCGGCTCCAGCCCTCGAGCCGAACCTCGCTCTCCTTGGCCCAGAAGCCCTGACCCGCGGCGACCCAGTCGCGCCCGGAGAGCTTCTCGATCATGCGCCGGACGTTCCGGGTCAGACGCAGCTTGAAGAGATAGGGCAGCCGGCGCGCCTCGGCCTCGCGCATCACGCCCTCGTTGCCGAAGCCGCTGTCGCCGCGCAGAAGCGTCGGCCACAGGTCGGGCGGGGTGCGGTCGAGGAACGCCCACAGGCCGGGCGCACTGTGTTTTGACGTGTGCTCGTCGCCGGGGCTGACGTCGACGTCGAAGACCAGCCGCGTCGAGGCCATCGAATAGGTGTGGTAGCAATGGCTCGGCCGTCCGGGCTTCTTCGGATTGTAGCCGAGAACCGCCCCCTCCTGATGGCCGTAGAGCGGCTTGATCGTCGTGTCGACATCGAGGATCCAGGGCTCTGCGAGCAGCGGCTCCACGCAAAAGGCCAGATGACCGCGCAGCCAGGCCGCGCCTTCCGTCTCCTCGATCATCTTGAACGCGCGTCGGACCGCGTCCTCGCTCACGACCTTCGTCATGCCGAGCAACTCCGGCAGCACCCCGTCCCCTCGCACCGCCGCGACATGCGCGTACCGCTTGGCCCCGGCCAGCATCGCCAGCATCGCCGTGCCCAGGACGTCCCGCTTCTTCGGCGCGTTGGGGCTCGCGTACCGCAGCGGGCAATCCGCGACGAAGGCGTCGAACAGCCCCGCCGTCTTCAGATAGTCGATGAAAAACGCAAGCTGACCGAGCGTCGTCGTCGCCGCCTCGTGGTCCCACTCGACCCGCACCGTCCCAACGAAGCTGTCGACCTCGACCTCCGCGGCCTCCCCCTCGACAACCAAAGGTTGCTCACCCGCAGGGTGAGGCGAAAGGGCGTGGGGATCGCGCGTCATGCCCTACAAGATGCGCGATTTTCGCCCACCCGCCAAAGGGCGAACTGCTGTT
>CAWANA010000034.1:0-19871 GCA_963783275.1 uncultured Alphaproteobacteria bacterium
GAAAGGGGCGGGCTCGCAGGCTTGAGCCGCGCGACGATGGCGTCGGCGATGACGCTCGCGGTGATCGGGGCTCCGCCGTAGTGCAGGATGGATATGAGCTTCGCCGGATCGAGCGCGAGATCGGCCGCCATCAGGGTGCGCATCTGGGCGTCGCGGTTCTGCTCGACGACGAACACGCGCTCGTGAGCCGAGACGAACGCCGCCAGCTCTGCGCCGAGCGGGAAGGCGCGAATGCGCAGCGCGTCGACGGGAACGTCGCGCTCGGCAAGTCGCGCGATCGCTTCATCCATGGCGGCGGCGGTCGAGCCGAAGTAGACGACGCCGATGGGGGTCGGCTCAGCCGCGGGCTTCACCACCGGGCGGGGCAAAAGCTTGCGCGCCGTCTCGAACTTGAGCGCAAGACGCTCCATGTTGTCGACGTAGGGCGCCGGGTCCTCGGTGTAGCGGGCGTAGCGGTCGCGGCTGGTGCCGCGGGTGAAATAGGCGCCGAGCGTCGGATGCGCGCCGGGCAGGGTGCGGTAGGGCACGCCGTCGCCGTCGACGTCCTTGTAGCGGCCGAACTCGGCGAGCTCCGCGGATTTTTCGAGCTGCCTCGGGCTCAGCACCTTGCCGCGGTCGTAAGTCCGCTGCTCGTCCCACTGAAACGGCGCGCTGAGGTGCGAGTTCATGCCGATGTCGAGGTCGAGCATGACGAACACCGGCGTCTGCAGCCGCTCGGCGAGGTCGAACGCCAGGCCTGAGAATTCGAACGCCTCTCCGGGGCCGTCCGGGATCAGAAGGACGTGCTTGGTGTCGCCGTGCGAGGCGAAGGCGCACAGCAGCAGGTCGGACTGCTGCGTGCGGGTCGGCATGCCGGTCGAGGGGCCGCCTCGTTGCACGTCGATGACGACCACGGGCACCTCGGCGAAATAGGCGAGGCCGAAGAACTCCTGCATCAGCGACACGCCGGGGCCGGAGGTTGCGGTGAAGGCGCGGGCGCCGTTCCAGCCTGCGCCGACCACCATGCCGATCGCCGCGATCTCGTCCTCCGCCTGCACGATCGCGAAGTTTTTCTGCCCGTCGCGGGATCGACCCGGTAGCGGGCGGCGAGGCGCTCGAACGCCTCGGCGACCGAGGTCGAGGGCGTAATCGGATACCAGGCGCAGACGGTGGCGCCGCCGTAGAGCGCGCCAAGCGCGGCCGCGTAATTCCCCTCGACCAGGATCCGGTCGCCGACCGACTTCGGAGCGCTCGACGCGGATGCCGAGCGGACAGGCGAAGCGAGCCTGCGCGTCCTCGTAGCCGAGCCGGAGCGCGCGGTCGTTGGCCTCGATCAGCTTCTCCTTGCCCTTGAACCGTTCGGCGACGAGCTCCTCGAGCACGGCGAAGTCGATGGCGAGCAAAGCGGCGAGCGCCCCCACATAGACCATGTTGCGGTAGAGCTGGCGCTGCCGCGGCTCGGAGTATTGCGTTGCGCAGATTTCGGTCAGCGGCATGCCGATGACGGCGATGTCGCCCCGGTTCATCTTCAAGGGCAGGGGCCGGGTCGAATCGTAGAAGAGATAGCCGCCGGGCGCGAGCGCGGCCACGTCCTGGGCGAAAGTCTGCGGGTTCATCGCCACGAGGAGATCGGCGCCTCCGCGCGCGCCGAGCCAGCCCCGCTCGCTCACCCTCACCTCATACCAGGTCGGCAGCCCTTGGATGTTGGAAGGGAAGATGTTGCGCGGCGCGATCGGCACGCCCATGCGCAGGATCGCCCGGGCGAACAGGAGGTTGGCGCTCGCCGAGCCGGAGCCGTTGACGTTGGCGAAACGGATTACGAAATCGTTCGTGGCTTCGATTGGCATGATGAACCCGCTTGGGCGATCTCGATGGCGAATTTCTGCATGTCCCAGGCGCCGGTCGGACAGCGGTCGGCGCACAGGCCGCAGTGCAGGCAGAGGTCCTCGTCCTTGACCATCACCCGCAGGCTCTTGACCGGCTCGGAGACGAAAATGGGCTGGTCGAGGTTGATCGCCGGCGCGTTCAGCGACCGGCGCAACGCCTCCTCGGGCGCGTTCGGCACGAAGGAGATGCAGTCGATCGGGCAGACGTCGACGCAGGCGTCGCATTCGATGCAGGCCGGGGCGGAGAAGACGGTCTGAACGTCGCAGTTGAGGCAGCGCCGCGCTTCGCCGAGCGCCTGCTCGAGGGTGAAGCCGAGCTCGACTTCGGTGCGCAGGTTGCGCAAAGCCGCGGCGCGCTCGACCTGCGGCACGACATGGCGCCGCTCGAGCGTGACGGCGCTGTCATAGGACCATTCGTGCAGGCCCATCTTCTGGCTGACGAGGTTGGTCATTGGCGGCGGACGGTCGCTGAGGCTCCGTCGCCTGGCAATGGGCGTCGATCGAGATCGCCGCCTCATGGCCGTGCGCGACCGCGGTGATGATGTTCTTCGGCCCGAAGGCCGCGTCGCCGCCGAAGAAGACGCCGGGCAGGCTGGACGCGAAGGTGACGGGATCGACCGCCGGATGCCCGTCGCGATTGAGCTTCATCCCGAGATCCTTTTCGATCCAGGGAAAGGCGTTCTCCTGGCCGACTGCGATCAGCACGTCGTCGCAAGGAATGAAAACGTCGGGCTCGCCGGTCGGGACGAGCTGGCGGCGTCCGCGCTCGTCCTTCTCGGGCCGGACCTTTTCGAACGTCACGCCGGTCAGCTTGCCGGCCTCGTGCGCAAAGGCCTTCGGCGCGAGCCAGTTCAGGATCTCGACGCCCTCGTGGACGGCGTCCTCCTTCTCCCACGGCGAGGCCTTCATCTCGGCATAGCCTGAGCGCACCACGACCTTGACGACCTCGCCGCCGAGCCGCCGGGCGCTGCGGCAGCAGTCCATTGCGGTGTTGCCGCCGCCGAGCACCACGACGCGCTTGCCGATCGTATGGGTATGGCCGAAGAACACGCTCGCGAGCCACTCGATGCCGATGCGGATGTTGCGCAACGCCTCGGCGCGGCCGGGAATGTCGAGGTCTCGCCCGTGCGGCGCGCCACAGCCGACGAAGATGGCGTCGTAGCCCTCGCTGAGGAGCGCCTTGAGGCTGGAGATGCGGCGGGCGGCCACGAAGGTCCCGCCGGTCGAGAGCGCAAAGCCGACCTCCTCGTCGATCACCTCGTCGGGCAGGCGGAACTTGGGAATCTGGCTGCGCATCATCCCGCCGGCGCGCGAATCCGAGTCGAAAACCACGACCTCGTAGCCGATCGCGGCGAGGTCACGGGCGACAGTGAGCGAGGCGGGGCCGGCGCCGACGCAGGCGACGCGCTTGCCGTTGCGCTCCCGGGGGGCTTTCGGCAGGAGGCCCAAGACCTCGTCCTTGAGGTCGGCGGCGACGCGCTTCAGGCGGCAGATGGCGATCGGCTGTTCCTCGAGCCGCCCGCGCCGGCAGGCCGGCTCGCATGGCCGGTCGCAGGTGCGGCCGAGGATGCCGGGGAAGACGTTCGACTTCCAGTTGATCAGGTAGGCGCCCTGATAGTCGCCCTGCGCGATCCGGCGGATGTATTCGGGGACGGGCGTGTGAGCCGGGCAGGCCCACTGGCAGTCGACCACCTTGTGGAAATAATCCGGATCGTTGATGTCGGTCGCCCGCACGACGGCGCGTCCTCCCCTTCTCGCCCCTGTCCCCCAGGGCTTGGTTGACGGCACTCATACGCCGATTCTCGGGCAATGGAACGAAAAAAGGCTTCAATATGAGCGGCCGATCGCCGCGCGCGGGCTGGCGCTGGCCACCTTTGGGAACTGCGTCCTGTTGGATCAGGGCATGCCGCCGAGCTTGTCGACGATGAGGGCGGCCAGTTCGCCTTCTGGGCGCCGCCCCTGAAACGCATCCAGAAGCGCCTTGCGCTTAGCGACGAAGTCGCCCGGCGTCTCGATCATGTAGGCGTCGAAGATCTGCTGGAATCGGACAAGCCCGTCCGAGACGCTCCGGTCGGATTTCGCAAGGTCGACAAGCTCGTCCGCATAGCGCTCTGCGATGGTCATGAAGCTCTCCGGATCGGCGGGGTCGCGCGGACGGCCTCGGCGGGAGGGTCGCCGTCCATCGCTCCCCCTTTCGTCTTGGTCCCAATCGTCATAAATAGCGGCCCGACCTTAACCTCCCCCCATTCGCGCCGGCAACCGGCGCCGGAGACCGTTCATGGCCAAGCCGCGTACGTTGTACGACAAGATCTGGGACGACCATGTCATCGAGACGCCGGGCGGTTCGAGCCTCATCTACATCGACCGCCATCTTGTCCATGAAGTGACGAGCCCGCAGGCCTTCGAGGGCTTGCGCATCGCGGGGCGCAAGGTGCGCGCGCCGGAGAAGACGCTCGCCGTCGTCGACCACAATATCCAGACGACCGACCGCAGCCAGGGCATCGCCGACCCGGAGAGCCGCCAGCAGGTCGAGACGCTGGCGGCCAACGCGAAAGAGTTCGGCATCGAATATTACGACGAGTTCGATCGACGTCAGGGCGTCGTCCACATCATCGGACCGGAGCAGGGCTTCACCTTGCCGGGGACGACCATCGTCTGCGGCGACAGCCACACCTCGACCCACGGCGCCTTCGGCGCGCTCGCTCACGGCATCGGCACCTCCGAGGTCGAGCACGTGCTCGCGACCCAGACGCTGATCCAGTCCAAGGCCAAAAACATGCGGGTCGAGGTCGACGGCGAACTGGGTCCGGGCGTCACGGCCAAGGACATCATCCTCGCCATCATCGGCGAGATCGGGACCGCGGGCGGCACCGGCCACGTGATCGAATATTGCGGCCCGGCGATCGAGGCGCTCTCGATGGAAGGCCGGATGACGGTCTGCAACATGTCGATCGAAGGCGGCGCGCGCGCGGGGCTGGTCGCCCCCGACGCGAAAACCTTCGCCTATCTCAAGGACCGCCCGAAGTCGCCGAACGGACCTTTGTGGGATCAGGCGCTTCGCTATTGGGAGACGCTTCGCACCGACAAGGACGCGCATTTCGACGCCGAGCTGCGGCTCGACGCGTCCGATCTGCCGCCGATCGTCACCTGGGGCACGAGCCCGCAGGACGTGGCGACGATCGGAGGCGCCGTGCCGCGCGTCGAGGACGCCGCGAGCGAGCAGAAGCGCGCCTCGATCCAGCGCGCGCTCGACTACATGGGCCTCAAGGGCGGCGAAAGAATTGCGGACCTCGCCATCGACCGCGTGTTCATCGGCTCCTGCACCAACGGCCGGATCGAGGACTTGCGCGCGGCGGCGAAGATCGCCGTGGGGCGTAAGGTCAGCGAGCGGGTGAATGCGATGGTCGTGCCGGGCTCGGGGCTGGTGAAAGCTCAGGCCGAGGCCGAGGGGCTGGACAAGGTGTTCCTGGCCGCCGGCTTCGAATGGCGCGAACCCGGCTGCTCGATGTGCCTTGCGATGAACCCGGACAAGCTTCTGCCGGGCGAGCGTTGCGCCTCGACCTCCAACCGCAACTTCGAGGGCCGCCAGGGCTACAAGGGCCGCACGCATCTGGTGTCGCCGGCGATGGCGGCGGCGGCGGCGATCGCGGGGCGGTTTGTGGATGTGCGGGAGTGGGCATGAGTTCTTCGCGTTGGCGAGGGTCTGGCGTCGTCGGCTTTGACGTTTCTCGAACGCGCAGCTACGCTGATGGTGGTCGTACATCGGGCGCACGGATACCGGTTCGTCATCTACCTTTCTGATCACGAGCCGGTTCACGTCCACCTCATCGGCAGCGGCGAGGCTAAGGTCGATCTTATTGGGCCTGACGGAGCGCCGCGGCTAGTGTGGGTCGTCGGAATAGGCCGGGCCGACCTCCGGCGGTTGCTGTCCGAAGTCCGCGATCGGCAAGCCGAACTCCTTGCGGCATGGAGGCGAGTGCATGAATGATCCGCTCGACGAAGAAATAGAAGCCGCGGAAGCTTTCGGGCGACGCCTGCTGAAGGAGGCGCCGTTAGCCTCGGCCGCCACCTTCGACTCGGCACGGCGGCGCATCGTCATCGAACTCGCCGACGGTCGCGCCTATGCCTTTCCGCCCCATTTTGTCGAAGAACTCGCGGGCGCCGATCCGACCGACCTCGAAGAGATCGTGGTCGATGGCGCGGGGCTCAACCTGCATTGGCCCAAGCTGGAGGTCGACCTGTTCGTACCGGACCTCCTCTCGGGCGTGTTCGGCACGAAAGCGTGGATGGAGCGAGGCGCGCGGTTCAACGGGACCGCGGCGGCGTGAGCGGCGGGCTGGGCCAGAATAGTTTTGCAGTGATTGCGCGGAGTGGTGGGGCGTCGAGAGACGAACGTCATTCGGCGAGCCACGTTTGATAAGACCCGAAGGACACTCCGGCCATAGTGGAGGATTCATGGGCGCCGTTGGGAAACAACCGCAAGCCCCGGCGAGGCATCGGCTTGATGTCGGCGCCTACTACCGGATGGCCGAGGCCGGCATCCTGAGCCATCCCCAGCGTGTCGAACTGATCGACGGAGACATTTTCGACATGAATCCGATCGGCAGTCCGCACGCCGCCGTCACGAGACGGCTCGAACAGCAATTCGCCCGCGCCGTCGCCGACGGTATTGTCCTCGCCAGCGTCCAGAATCCCTTGCGTCTCGACGCCCACAACGAGCCCCAGCCGGATTTCGTGGCCCTGGCGCCCCGTCCCGACGCCTATGCCGCTTTCCATCCCGGGGCGGCCGACGCGCTGCTCCTCATCGAAGTCTCGGACAGCTCCCTGGACCACGACCGGAAGACCAAGCTTCCGCTTTATGCGCGGTTCGGCGTGCCCGAGGTCTGGATCGTCGATCTTTTCGGGGGCGCCGTCGAGGTTTATCGGGACCCCAGCGAAGGCCGCTATGCCTCGTCAGTGCGGATGACCCACGGCTTGCTGACCCCGATGCGCATTCCCGAGGTCACGATCGCCATCGCCGCGCTCCTGCCTCGATGATCCAGACCAAGGCCAGGACCATGCGCGTGCGGGTCGGCGGGGCCCTCGCCGGCGCGAACCTGCGGCGGCGGCGATCGCGGGGCGGTTCGTCGATGTGCGTGACTGGCGGTAGGGGTCGTCGCTGGCGGGCGCATGAGCCCCTACAGCGCCTTTGTGGACAACACCTCCACGCCGTCCAGGTCCTTGTCGGCGGAAAGGAGCGCGAGCGCCTCGTTGACCACGTCGCTCATTTCGGGGCCGTTCGCTTCGCAACTGGTTTCCGCGACGAGCCAAGTCTCGGCGTAGCCGGATTTTTTCAGGCGGGTGACCGTGGTTTCGCCGATCACGTTGTCGTGCTTGAACCGTCGTAGCATGGGTCGATCTCCTCCCGCGAACCGCGGCTGTCTGTCGCGGCGCCCGAAGTATAGACCATGCCCCGGCCTGCGCGGAAAGGATCGTCGCGCCAAGAATTGTCTCCCTTGCGGGGGGCCCTGAGCGAAGCCGCGAACGCCGAATTGATTCCCGTATGCAATCGCGGGATAAGCCGTTCAGCGCGAGCCGCGGACGCCAAAGGCCGGTTGAGAGGTCCCTCGAATGCGTTGGCTTGTCGAAGGAGGGAGATCGGGGTGATCGTTCCGAGCCCGATCCTGCAAACCTTACGCGCGCCGCGCGCAAGCCAACGGACCACCCGATGAAAGCCGGCGACCTCCTCATCGACGAGAGCGAGATCGTGGAGACGTTCGTCCGCGCCTCGGGGCCGGGCGGGCAGAACGTCAACAAGGTGGCGAGCGCGGTCGAACTGCGCTTCGACGCCCGCAAGAGCCCGAGCCTGCCCAACGACGTCGCGACGAAGCTCATCCGGCTCGCCGGCCAGCGGGCGACGCAGGAGGGCGTGATCGTCATTTTCGCCCAGCGGTTTTCCAGCCAGCCGCGCAATCGCGAGGACGCCCGCGCGCGCCTCGCAGCCCTGATCGAAAAGGCGCAGGAGCGGGAGAAGCCGCGGCGGGCGACCAAGCCGACCCGCGCTTCGAAGATTCGCCGCCTCGACCAAAAGAGCCGGCGCGGCGAGGTCAAGGCGCTGAGGGGCAAGGCGGGGCCGGAATAGGTTGCGCAGGACCGCCTCTATGGCTTAGGAGAAAGTCCCCCAATTCGGTGGACTATGCCCGAGATGACCGCTTCCTCCCACGCCCCGACCCTCGACGACGTCGTCGCCGCCCATGCCGCGCTCCGCCAGCGTCATCCGCTCGTTCAGGCGCTGACCAACAGCGTCTCCACAAACTTTGTCGCCAACGTCTTGCTTGCCGCCGGCGCCGCGCCGGCCATGGTCGACAATCCCGAGGAGGCGGCGCTCTTTGCCGGGATCGCCGACGCAGGGCTGATCAATCTGGGCACGCCGACGGCGGCGCAGGTCGAATCGATGCGCCTTGCCGCAGCCGCTGCTCAGAAGGCCGGAAAGCCCTGGGTGCTCGATCCGATCGCGGCCGGCGCCTTGCCGTGGCGGGGCGCGATTGCGGCCGAGCTGTTGCAGTTCAAGCCGGCGATCGTGCGCGGCAATGCCTCAGAAATCATCGGCCTCGCGGGCTTGGGCGGAGGCGGGCGCGGCGTCGACTCGTCGGCCGATCCGGCCGCGGCGGTTCCGGCCGCCGTCGATCTCCTTGCCCACGCCGCCGCGGTCTCGGCGTCCGGTCCCGTCGACCACGCGATCGGGCGGATCGGGGGCCGGCCGGTGCTGGTCAGGATCGGCGGCGGCAGCGTGTGGCTCACCCGGGTGACGGCGACGGGCTGTGCGCTTGGCGCGCTTGCGGCGGCTTACGCCTCGGTCGCGCCGGACGCGCTCACCGGCCTCGTGGCCGCGCATGTCCATTTCGCCGTCGCGGCCGAGCTTGCGGAGGCGAGCGCGAAAGGGCCCGGCAGTTTCGCCGTCGCCTTCGTCGACGCGCTCGACGCTGTTGACGCCGAGGCTCTGCGACGCCTGGCGAAAATCGAGCCGGCGGTCGCGGCCGGCTAAGCCCTCAGGCACGGCAGGCGGCGAGTTCCGCTGGATCGTGCGACGAGATGAGCTTGACCTCGCCGCCGTGGCGGGTCGCGAGTTCGCGGAGGCGCTTCTGGTTCAGGACGCGCGTGCGCTTGTCGATATTGACCAGCAACTCGAACAGCCGGATCCCGACCGGCGCGACGCCGTCGCCGGGCTCCACCTCGGCATGGTGGAAATAGGCGTCGCCACAATGGAGGAGCCAGCCTGAGGCCGTCCGCACGGCGACGCCGCAATGTCCGCGCGAATGGCCGGGGAGGGGGATCAGCAACACGTCGTCGCGGGTTCCCGGCAACGCCCGGACGCTCGCGAAGCCGAACCATTCGTCGCCGCCTGTCTCGATCGGGTCCCAATGCGCGATAGGATCGAGCTGGGCCCTTCGGTAGCGCGTGCGTTCCCGCAAGGTCGGAGCCTTGGCCGCGCGCAATTCGACCGCGTGGACATGGACGGTCGCCTCGGGAAAGTCGACGAGGCCGCCGGCGTGATCGAGGTCGAGGTGGGTCGGCACGATGTGGCGGACGTCGTCGATGCGGAAGCCGCGGTCGGCGATCTGGCGCAGCGCCGTCTCGGCCACCTCGAGCCGCGGCCGGACCAGCGTGGTGAACAGCGATCCCAGCCGTTTGGGATCGGCGACGTCCTCGACCCCGAGACCGCTGTCGACGAGGATCAGCCCGTCGTCGCTCTCGATCATCAGGCAATGGCAGCACATCGGCGCGACCGCCCAGGGGCCGCCCTTGCCGCCGAACAGCCGGCCGCCGCGCGGACACATTGAGCCGCAATTGAGATGGTGAATCTTCATTGGCGGGGTCTTTACCGCGGCGGCGGCGCGGAGCCTAGCGCAATTGGCGGCGGCCGACCGAAAGCAGGGGTCTTGCGACCCGTCTTGACGGCGACCTGTCCGGCGACCGACAGCGGCTATCCATATCCATTCTGACGCCCCGTGCGGCGGCTATGGAAACCGGACGCCGTACTGACCCGCGATCGATACGATGTCCGTCGGCTGAAGCGGCCGGGCCCGTCCGGCGCGGTCGAATTGCCGGAACATCTCGAGCGCCTGAATTCCCGGCGTAAGCGCGACCAGCATCCGTGCGGGGCGCGCCGTCGCGTTGCGGAAGCCGTGCGGAACGCCGCGCGGCAGGGGGATGCAGGCGCCGGGGCCCGCGACTGTCTCGCCGTCGGGGCCGGCGAGGGTCAATTCGCCTTCGAGAACGAGGAACAGTTCGTCGTCCACATCGTGGACGTGGAGCGGAACGCCATAGCCGGGCGGGACATGCTGCTCGCCAAGGACGATCGGCGTCGCCGCGCCGTCCGAGAGGACGAACAATGGTGCCCCGAAGACATCGATAATCTCCTGCGACTTCGCTGCGGCCGGCCATTTGTTCGTGGGCAATTCCAGCATCTTCGTCTCCTCAAGCGGCGCATCGTCGCGCTGGGATCGGAGTTACGCCGCGTCGCTGGGAAGGACGAGCGGGGATTCTTGAAACATTGTTCGATGTAGCGTACAATGAGCTCATGGACAGTTTCGCCGGTCTGGAAGTGTTTGCGCGCGTGGTCGAAACCGACAGCTTCACCGCCGCCGCCGAGCGTTTGCAGACCGCCAAGTCGTCGGTCAGCGACGCCGTGCGCGCGCTCGAGGAGCGGCTTGGCGTGCGTCTCCTCGAACGGACGACCCGGCGCGTCCGGCCGACCGAGGCGGGCCGGCTCCTCTATGCCCGCTGCCAGCGCCTGCTCGAGGAAGCCGCCTCCGCCCGGGCCGAGGCGCGCTCGCTCCGCTCGGCGCCGAGCGGGCTGATGCGCCTCGCGGCGCCCGAGAGCTTCGCCGAACGCTACATTTTGCCGGGGCTCGGCGCCTTTCTCGCCCGGTTTCCAGGTGTGAGAATCGAGCTTCATTCCGGCGCCCGTCCAGTCCGGCTGGTCGAGGAGGGCTTCGATCTCGCCGTCCGCATCGCGGAGGCGCTCGAACCGTCGCTGGTGGTGCGCCGGATCGGAACCTCGCGCATCGTCGTCGTCGCGGCGCCGACCTACCTTGCCCGGAGTGCGGCGCCGGTTCATCCCCGCGACCTCCTCTCGCACGCCTGCGTCGGCATGACGCCGCCTCTGCCCTGGCACGCCGAATGGCGCATCGGCGGCGAGGGCGTCGCGGTCACGCCCGGTCTCGTCGTCAACTCGGGCGAAAGCCTGCGCGCGGCGGCGATCGCGGGTCTCGGGATCACGCCCGCTCCGGACTGGCTCCTCGCCGACGCGATCGCGGCGGGCCAGGTCCAACGCGTCCTCGCCGATTACGAAACCCCAGCGGCGGGGATCTATGCGGTCTATCCGACCAATCGTCTGTTGACCCCGGTCATCCGCGAATTCGTCGAGCATCTGATTGGCGATCTGAGGGCCCGCGGCGTGCCGCCTTGACGCCAAAGGAACGAAAACCGGCCCGCGCGGTTTTGTCGAGGGGCAACCAACCCAAGGAGCATGTCGATGGCTGACAAAGCCCACACGCAAGCCGCCGAACGCCACGAGAGCGCCGCCCGAAGCCACCGTTCGGCGGCGGAGCACCATGGCAAGGGAGATCATGCGAAAGGCCGCGAAGAATTGGCCAAGGCGCACAGTCACTCCAAGACCGCGCACGAGCACTCCGAGAAGGCTCACGGCGAGAGCGAAAAAGCCCACGGCGCGCGCCAAACCGCCAAGTAAAGCGCGTTCAAGACGGCCGGGGCCGCTAAGGGCGGCCCCGTTCCTGTGGATCGCCCTCCGACCACGCTGACGAATCCAACTCCGCCCATATACGATAAGGTCCTGCGAATCAGGCGGGGCAAGAGATGGGCGAGAGCGGCGGCGGCCGGTTGCGGCGCTGCACAGAGGACGCGGCGGAACCGTGTCTGAGCGGAGATTTCGTCGCGATTGATTTCGAGACGGCCAACCCTCGCAGGGACAGCGCCTGCGCGGTGGGATTGGTCAAGGTCGCAGGCGGTCGCATCGTGGAGACGGCGGTCCATCTGATCCGGCCGCCAACCAGAAATTTCCGCTTCACCTTCATCCATGGCCTCGCATGGGCGGACGTCGCAGAGGCCGAGGATTTCGGCGGCCTATGGCCGAAGATCGCCGATTTTTTCGATGGCGCGACGTTCCTCGCCGCGCATAACGCGTCCTTCGATCGCAGCGTGCTGAACGCCTGCTGCGCGACCTACGGTCTGACGCTTCCGACCCTGATGTTTCAATGCACGGTGCGCCTGGCGAGGCAAACCTGGTCCATCTACCCGACCAAGCTGCCCGACGTGTGCCGCGAACTCGGCATCGCGCTCAACCACCACGAGGCTCTATCCGACGCGCGCGCCTGCGCCGAGATCGTGCTGGCGGCGGGCAAGGCATAGGGCCTACACCCCTTCAGGTAAACCGGACCCCGCCGCCGTCGCGGCCTGTCAACAAGTGATGTCGGACGCAGCAATTAGATGCTTGCAAAGCGAATCAAAGAGTGCATCCGAACGCTACACCAGTTTCTCTTCTGCCGCGATGCGCGTGTTTCCCGCTCTTACCGCGCTCGGCGAGGCGGGGCGCAGCATGGACAAGGCCGCGAACGGGTCGGAGTGAGCCCGGGGGGCTAGGCTCCCCTTCCCCAGCAAGCTGGGGAAGGGGTTCGTGCAAATTATCCGCCGAAATAGTGCGGCTGGTCGAGGTCGGCGAGGAGGCCTGGCTGGGTAGGGCTCCACCCGAGCCACTCTCTGGTCAAGGCGCTCGATGACGGCGTGTCGAGGCTTGCGAACATCGCAAACCAGCCAAAGTGCTCGGCCGCCTTCTCGGGCGGGACGCTGACGACCGGCAGGCCGAGCCGCTTCCCGACGACGGCGGCGATGTCCTTGAATGGGACGCCCTCCTCGGCGACGGCGTGGTAGCGTTTGCCCGACACGCCCTTCTCCAGCGCGAGCCGAAAGACCCGCGCCGCGTCGAGCCTATGAACAGCCGGCCAGCGGTTGAGCCCCTCTCCGACGTAAGCCGCGAAGCCCTTCTCCCGGGCGACGCCAATCAAAATCGGCACGAAGCCGTGATCGCCCGCTCCGTGAACGGACGGCGGAAGCCGGACCGCCATGCCCTTCACCCCGATCGTTTCGGTCGCCAACGCCGCCTCCTCCGAAACGCGGGGAAAAGCGGCGCCAGGCGCCCGCACCGTCTCCTCGGTCGAGACGCCGCCCGGCTTGAGAAACGCCACGCCAGAGGCGGCGATGAGCGGCCGTCCGGAGTTGGCGAGGGCGTCGCCCAGCGTCTCGATGGCGCGCTTGTCGATCGCGCTGCTCTCCGCCATTTTCGAGAAATCGTGGATGAAGGCGCAGTGGATCACGCCATCGGAGTTGGCCGCGCCGCTCTTCAGGCTCTCGACATCGTCGAGCGATCCGCGATGGACTTCGGCGCCCGCCGACGTCAGCTTCTCGGCCGCAGCGTCCGATCGGGCGAGGCCGAGAACCGTATGGCCCGCGCCGATGAGTTCCGCGACGACCGCCGAGCCGACGAAGCCGCTGGCGCCAGTGACGAATACGCGCATGAATGCCTCCTTCCTTTGTGGATCGGGCGACGGACCGACCGGGAGAACTCAGCCGCCGAAATAGCCTGGCTCGTCGATATCGGCGAGGAGACCCGGCTCTTTCGGCGCCCAGTTCAAGAGCGCGCGGGTTCGCGCGCCAGACGTAGGAACGTCCCAGGCGGCGAATCCGCCGAACCAGCCGAAATGTTTTTGCGCGTCTGCGGGTTCGACGCTCGCGACCGGCACGTCGAGCAGCCGCCCGATCGCGGCGGCGATCTCTCGGAACGGGACGCCTTCGTCGCCGATGGCGTGGAACGGTCCGCCCTCGGCGCGGCGTTCGATCGCCAGGACATCGTCTCCGGGGTTGCACTTCGCTTCCTATTGCCTGCTATGCTATCCGGGTAAATACGTGATTTTATACCGATATAATGACTAACAGGATGATCGCTCCGGCCGCCGAGGCCAATCCGCTCGGCGCCTATCTGAGAGACCGCCGGGAGAAGCTCGACCCCGCCGCGCTCGGGTTTTCGGCCGACCCGACCTCGCCATGGTGATCTACAATCCCGCGACCCCGGAGGACGAAGAGCGGATACGGGCGCTGATCGCGGCGTGGAAGCCGGCATGAGCGAATGGCCGCCTGACTTCGCGTCTGCTAGGAAGCCTCGTGTCCAGCCGCTCTTTGCATTGTCTCCGAAGCATGGCGCCTTTTGTCAGCTCGTCCTCGTCGGCCGATTGGAGACCTCAGATCCGGGCGGGGCGTCTCCTGTCCGTGACCCGTTCCGCGGCCTTGGGCCTCGCGCTTCTGACGATGACGGCCTGCGCCTCCAATCACGAGGGAACGCTTCTTCCCGTGTCGGTCGCGCCGCCAGGCGCCTCGCCGGTCGACATGCTCGTCGCGACGACGCGCCAGCGGAGCCAACAGCCGGGCGTGCTGTTCAACGGCGAGCGCGCCGACAGCGTTTCGTACCAGGACATCGTGGTCGCCGTCCCGCCGAATGGCGATAACGGCTCCCCCGGCGCGGCCGCTCCGGCGGGCGACCTCGCGGTGGTCAGCGAAACGGCGGTCGCCCCCGCCGACGTCTCCAGGGACCTCGCTCGGCTCACGCCGAAAAGCGGCAGGGTTCTGGTGTTCGTCCATGGCTACAACACCCGCTTCGAGGCGGCGGTGTTCCAGTTTGCGCAGCTTGCGCACGACATGAACGCCGAGGTTGCGCCGGTCCTGTTTTCCTGGCCGTCGCGGGGGCGGCTGCTCCATTACGTTTACGATCGGGAAAGCGCGAACTTTTCGAGGACCGATTTCGCAAACTTCCTGCGCGCGATCGCGAGCAACCGCCATGTGACGGACATCGTGGTGCTCGCCCATTCCATGGGCGCGTGGCTCGCGACGGAGTCCTTGCGGCAGCTCGCGCTCGAGGACGGCCGCGTGCCTAAGAAGATTTCCAACGTGATCCTCGCGTCTCCCGACCTCGACGTCGACGTGTTCCGCCGGCAGGTGCAGGAGATGGGGCCGGATCGGCCGCTCGTCACCATCTTTGTCTCGCGAAACGATCATGCGCTGCGCCTGTCCGCCCTGCTCGCCGGCGGGATGACCCGCGTCGGCGCGGTGGACCTCACCCAGCCGGAGTATGTGGCGGAACTCGAGGCGACGCCCGGCGTCGTGGTCCTCGATCTCTCGGCGCTGAGCACCAGCGACCGCCTCAACCACAGCAAGTTCGCGACCAGCCCCGAGGTCGTGCGGCTGCTCGGCGATCGCCTCATCAAGGGGCGGGAACTCGGGGGGCCCGATATCGCTTTCGGGAACGCGGCCGACGCGATCGGCGGGGTGGTCGGCGGCGTCGCCGTCGCGCCGATCGTCCTGTTCGCCAACCGGACCGGCGACTGAGCGCCTTGCCGCGCGCTCGCGGTCGACCGCCATCTTGTGCTATGCCAAGCGGCAAACAGGGAAACCACGCGTATGTCAGAACGGCGAGAACTCTACCGCAGCCCGAACGGCGATACCTGGTTTCTCGGTCGGGAGCCGGAGAACGGTCACGCGTTCGTTATCCATCAACCCAACGCGCCTTCCGGGGGCCGGCTGTCGCACATCGACTTGGGGACTTTCCTGAAAGAGGGAAAGGGACCCGAGCATCAGGCCCTGCTGCGGTTGATTGGAACGCTGGTGGAGGTCCCCCCGTTCGCCGACGCCGAACGGACCCATGGGCATGAGCCGACTCCGCTGAAGTGAAGGCCGCGGTCATGATCGCGAAGAGCGTAGCGCGGCGAGGGTCGGCTGCCGCGCGGCCGGTCGCCAGCCATATCGTCTTGCTGCCGTATCGACGACGGGCGGCGAGCGGCGTGGCGCACCCCATGAATGTCGTTGTTCGAGACCATGTAGAAGACAAGATAAGGATAAGGCTGGACAACGACGCGCCTCAGGCCGCGCCGACTTGTTATTCTGCCGGCCATAGGATGCAGTGCGACAAGGTCGATAATTGCCTGGATGCGCGCCTTGACATTTGCGGCTTGTGGAGAGCGCTCATCGATGTAAGAGAGAACCTGATCGAGTTCCTTGGCGGCCCGACGCGTATAGCGGAGCCTCATAGGCCGTGCTTCGCCCAGATCGCTCTGATCTCGTCATCGGTCGCGAACTCGCCCCGCTCGGCTTCCGTCAAGGACGCCTCGAAAGAGGCCTCGTCCACAGCGTGAGCGTCAATGGCGATTGGTCGTCGCCCGTCAGTTCATGCGCGCGAGCGCGTCCTGCGTCGCCGGCGGAAGGGCGCGTACGTTTCGCATGGCGCGGTCAAGTAGATTGGTCATCGGCATATATAGCGCGTTGGGGCGGATGGTAGAAAGGTATTGCGCTTCGCGGGATCTCCAAAAGGGCTGATCGTCCTCAGGCTTGACTCTCCCCCCGCATCGGCTCAAAACTAGAACAAATAGGGTACGAAGAGGGGCGTGAGAACCGAATGTCGCCAGGCGGCAGGGCGGATGCGGCGCGTTTGCGCCGCGTCATCGCCGAGATCGAAGCCAAAGCGGGCGTTTCGCCCGCTTCCGAAGGGCGCGCCGCTCAGCGCACACCCTTCGCGCGCGCCTTCGATTCCGCGCTCGGCGGCGGGCTCGCCGAAGACGGCCTGCATGAGATCGCCCCGGCCGCGCCGGCGGACGGGCCGGCGGCGATGGCTTTCGCGCTCGCGCTCGCGGGGCGCTTTATCGACCGCCGCCCGGCTTCCGCGCTTCTGATCGGCGAGAGCTTCGCAAACCTCGAGGCGGGCGCGCTCTACGGGCCGGGGCTTCTCGCCCACGGACTGCCGCTTCACCGGCTCGTGTTCGTCTCCGCCCCCGACGCCGCCTCCGCCTTCTGGGCGACGGAGGAGGCGCTGAAATGCGGCGCGCCCGCCGCGGTGGTGGCCGAGATCTGGAGCTTGAAGCGCTACGGGTTGCTCGCCTCCCGCCGCCTCCTGATGGCCGCGCGCAAAGGCGGGACGCCGGCGCTGATCGTGCTCGCCAGCGCCTACGGCCAGGCGGATGCGCTGTCCACCGCCGCCACGACCCGCTTCGAGATCGCCGCCGCGCCGAGCGCGAAAAGCCCGGCGGCCGCCGGCCGGGATCTCCCGGGCCCGTTCGCCTGCATGGCGCGGCTGGTCAAGGCGCGGCAGCACGACCCGACCCGCGCGGTGCGGCTCGAGTGGCGGTACGAGGAGGGATGCTTTGACGACCCGGCGATTTCTCTCGCTCTGGCTGCCGCGGCTGGCGACGGACCGCGCGCGGCGTCTGAACGGCGTTGACCCGAACCGGCCGCTCGCGGCGGTCGCCAGGATCGACAACGCCGAGCGCCTCGTCGGCGTCGACGCCGCCGCGACGCGGCTCGGCCTGACCGTCGGCCTCACGCTCGCCGACGCCCGCGCGCGCCATCCGACCCTGATCGCCGTGGAGGCCGCGGCCGCCGAGGAGCGGCTCCTCCTCGAACGCTTATGCGACTGGAACTCCCGCTACACGCCGCTCGCGGCGCTCGATCGTCCCGACGGGCTGATGCTCGACATTTCCGGCGTCACGCATCTCTTCGGCGGCGAGCAGGGGCTTGCCGCCGACTGCCGCGCTCGCCTGAATGCGCAGGGGATCACGGTCCGGGCCGGCGTCGCGGACAATCCGCGCGCGGCCTGGGCCCTGGCGCGCTTCTCGGCGCAAAAAATCGCGCCCGAAGCTTTAAGCGAGAAAGCCTTCGCCAAACTCTTCCACGACCTGCCGCTCGCCGCCCTCGGCCTCGACGCCAAGACGGTCGCCGACATGGCGCGGGCGGGCCTGAGGCGCATCGGCGACGTCGCGCTTCGCCCGCGCGCGCCGATCACGGCGCGGTTCGGGGCGCTCCCCATCGCGCGGCTCGACGAACTCAAGGGCCTCACGCGCGCTTCGATCTCGCCGCGTTTTTCCCCGCCGGATTTTTCGGCCGAGCGGCGGTTCGCCTCGCCCATTCAGACGGTCGAGGCGATCGAGGTCTCCTTGCGCAAGCTCGCCGACGATCTCGTCGTGCTGCTCGAGCGGCAGGCGAAGGGGGCGCGGCGGGTCGAGCTTTCGCTCTACCGGGTCGACGGCGCCGTGCGCCGCATCGCGGTCGGCGCCTCGCGGCCGCTGAACGAAGCGCGCGCGATTCTGCGCCTGTTCGCCGAGAAGCTCGCAAGCCCGCACGAGGACGCGGTCGACGCCGGCTTCGGCGTCGACCTCATGCGCCTTGCCTGTCTCGCCGCCGAGCCGCTCGCGCCGTCGCAAAGCGAGATCGAGCGGGCGCACGAGGCCGAGCGCGCCCGCGCGCTCGCCGATCTCATCGACCGCCTGAGCGCAAGGCTCGGTTCGCGCGCGGTGACGCGGCGCGGCCTCGTCGAGGCGCATCTGCCGGAACTTGCCGAGGTGGCGACGCCGGCGATCTCGTAGCGAGGCGCTGAGGGGAGGGGAGAGCCGTCATTGCGGGGAGCGCAGCGACGAAGCCATCCAGGGGCCGCAGGGCGCCCTACGATCCTCTGGATTGCTTCGCTCCGCTCGCAATGACGATTCAAGTGCGGCCCCATCGCGCCCCTTGCGACTCTTCGTCCGCCCCGAGCCGATCGAGGCGCTGGCGGAAGTGCCCGACGGGCCGCCGTTACGCTTCCGCTGGCGGCGCGTGCTGCACGACGTCGCCGCCATCGAAGGTCCCGAACGGATCGCGCCGCCGTGGTGGCGGCGCGACGGCGGCCCGACCCGCGACTATTTCCGCGCCGAGGATTCTCAAGGCCGCCGCTTCTGGCTCTATCGCGAAGGCCTCTGGGGCCGCGAGACCGCCCACGCGAAATGGTTCGTGCACGGGGTGTTCGGGTGACCCCCTTCTGCCCGCAAGGGGCGCAAGCGGGGAGAAGGGAGCGATGATCCGGCTTGAGCTCCGCTTCGCCGAGCTTTCGGCGGTGACGAACTTTTCCTTCCTGCGCGGGGCCTCGCATCCGGAGGAGATGGTCGCGCGCGCCGCCGAACTGGGGCTGGCGGGCCTCGGGATCGCCGACCGCAACACGCTCGCCGGCGTCGTGCGCGCGCATGTGTTCGCGCGCGAGAACCGGGCGGCGATGGAGGGCATGCGGGTCGTCCCCGGCGCGCGGCTCGCCTTCGACGACGGAACGCCGGACCTTCTCGCCTATCCGAAGGACCGCGCCGCCTACGGCCGCCTCTGCCGGATTCTGACGGCCGGAAATTTGCGCGCGCCGAAGGGCGAGTGTCATCTGCGGATCGAGGACCTGCTCGAGCATGGCGAAGGTCTGCAGATTGCGGCGCTTCCCCTCCCCCCTTGTGGGGGAGGGTCAGGGAGGGGGGTCGCACGGTCCCTTCCGGCGAAGCGCAGTCCAACCGAAATTGCCACGCGCAGCGCGACCCCCCACCCCTTCCCTCCCCCACAAGGAGGGAGGGGGAATGGCGGCGGCCCAGCGCGAGGCGAGAGCCAAATCCTGAAGCTCCTCCGCGACGCCTTCGGCTCGCGCCTCTGGATCGGCGCGAGCCTGACCTACGGCGAAGAGATGCGCGGGGCGCTCGCCAGGCGCGCCGCGCTGGCGAAGACGCTCGGGCGCCCGCTTCTCGCGACCAACGACGCGCTGATGCACGCGCCCGAGCGGCGCGCGCTCGCCGATGTCGTCGCCTGCATCCGCGAAGGCGTCACGCTCGACGCTGCGGGAAAACTCACCCAGGCCAACGCCGAGCGGCATCTGAAAAGCCCGCGCGAGATGGCGCGCCTGTTCGGCGAGGCGCCGGAGGCGGTCGAGGAAACGATCCGCTTTCTCCAAAACCTCGATTTCAGTCTCGACGAGCTCTCGCATTGCTATCCGGAAGAATTGCGCGAAGGTTTCGCATCGCCCCAGGCCGCGCTCGTGGCTTTCGCTGACGAGGGCGCCAGGGCGCGCTACCCGGCGGGCGTTCCGGAGCGGGTGCGCGAAGCGCTGGCGCACGAACTCGCGCTCATCGCCGC
>CAWANA010000035.1:0-54283 GCA_963783275.1 uncultured Alphaproteobacteria bacterium
CGTCGGGGCCGTTCGGATCGGCGTCGTAGAGCCCGTCCACGTCCTCGACGATCGTCAGCCCCGCTGCGCCCAGCGCGTCGGCGACGAGGAAGGCGCCCGCGTCCGCCCGGTGCGGCGGAATGCGCGAGGTCGGGAACTCGTGGTGGTGGTAGGGCGGAAAGGCGCTGCCCACGACCGCGCGGGCCGCGGAAAGGTGGATCGAAAGCCGGGTGGCGATGGTGTCGTGCTCGACGTAGGCGACGCCGTCCGGCTCCAGGAGCGACGCGAGGATATGGCCGTTCTGGCCGGCCTCGCTCGCCGCGAGCGGGGCGAGCGACCCGACCGGCAGGCCGAGGTCGAGGCCGACGCTGTAGAGGTGGCGGGCGCGGATTCCGGCGCCCGTCAGGATCAGCAGCCGATGCTCGGGCAGGAGCTTGCGCAGTTCGTCCACCAGCGGAAGGATCGCCTCGGGCCCGCGATCCATGATCGAGCGGCCGCCGATCTTCACGACCTGCAGCCAGGGAAGGAGCCGGATCGGACGCCCGCCCGCGACCGGGCGGGTCAGGTCGCCGTCGAGCAGGGTCTGGCGCGCGAGCGGCGAGGCGACGTGCTTGATGGCGTTGGCTTTGTCAGACGTCTCTTTGTGGGACATGGGGCCGGCTCCTCAGCGCGCGGTGATGATGGTGCCGACGTGCTCGCCGGCGAGCGCGCGGGTCAGATTGCCCGGAACGAGGCCGTTGACGACCTGCACCTCATGGACGTGGCGCGCCGCCTTCAAAAGGTCGAGCATCGGGAACTCGAGGATCGAATTGTGCAGCCCCCGCGCCTTCATCTCGTCGACCGAAATTTTGGGGATGAACTTGGCGTTCTTGGACGTCTTCGGGTTGGCGTCGTAGAGGCCGTTCTCGTCCTTCACGAAGATCATCGCCTTGCAGCCGAACTGTTCGGCGACGAGGAAGCATCCCGCGTCGGTGCGGTAGGGCGGAATGACGCCCTCGCGGAGCGACGCGCGTCCAGAGGCCATAGGGCGGCATGCCGGCGAAGACGACCGCATGCACCTCGGCGAGAAACAGCGGCACCGACGAGAGGCCGGCGCTGCTGACCGCCGAGATTCCGTGCTTGGCGAGGAGTTGCCCGAGCATCGCGGCGTTCTGATCGGCGACCGAGGCGCCGAGCTGCGACAGCACGCCGGCCGGCAGGCTGAGCCGCGCTGCGATCGAGTAGAGATGCCGGGCGCGGGTGCCGGCGCCGGTTCCGATCAGCATCTTGTGCGCCTTGCGGGCGGCGACGATCTCGTCGACCAGCGGATAGACCGCTGCGCGGCCGCGGTCGATGACGCTCTGCCCGCCGATCTTGATCACCGTCGCGTCGGGCAGGATCCGATAGTCCTCCGCCCGCTCGGCCGCCGCCAGAAGCTCGGGGTCGGTCAGCGATCCGCTGCATCAGCAGCGCCTCGAGCTCCGTCGTCGTATCGGCCATAAAACTCTCCATCGCGTCGCTTGGGTCGCGGAATTGCACGGTTTGCCTAGGCGCGCAAGCTGAGTTGGAGGACGCGCGTCTCGCGCGCCGAGGCGGCGAGACGCCGCCCCGCCTCATGGCGGTCGCTCTATTCGCCGCGCCCGGGACCGAGCGCCACAGTCTTGACCTGGACGTAGACCGGAGCGTCTTCGGCAAGCCCGAGTTGCGTCCCAGGACTTGCGCGTCAGCCGCGACAGGAGGCGCACGCCCTTCCCTTCGGCCCCGAGCGCCACGACGGCGACGAGCTCGCTCGAATCGACGGGCGTCGACCGAGACGATCCGTCCGGGCGCGACGTTGAGGATCGAGCTCAGGCCCGGCGGCTCGCGCGCCAGGCTCACGTCGCTGGCGATCACCCGGACGCGCCGATGCTCGCCGATCTCAGCCGGCGCCGCCGGCACGGTGAAGCGGGCGCCGCGGAACGGCGAGCGTCAGGAGGCCATAGGCGCGCGTCGTAGGCCTCGACCGTCGCATCGAGCGTGACCGCGGCGTCGCGCGCCGTCGCCAGCGGCAGCGACGGATCGCTCTGCAGGTCGGCGAGCGGCCCGGAGGCGAGCACACGGCCCTTCTCCATCAGCACGACCTGGTCGGCGAGCCGCTCGACCTCGGCGATGTCGTGGGTGATGTAGACGATCGGCAGGTTGAGACGGTCGCGCAGCCTTTCGAGGAACGGCAGGATCTCGCTCTTGGTGACGCGGTCGAGCGCGGAGAGCGGCTCGTCCATCAGGAGGAGCTTCGGCTGCGGACAGGAGCGCCCGCCCGATCGCCACCCGCTGCCGCTCGCCGCCGGAAAGATTGACCGGAGACCGGTCGAGCAGCGGCGTCACGCCGAGCAGATCCGTGACCTCGTCAAAGGCGACGCCCCCCTTTCGCGACCCTGCTTCGCCGCGGGGCGCGCCGAACAGGAGGTTCTTGCGCACCGAAAGGTGCGGAAAGAGGCTCGCCTCCTGGAAGACGTAGCCGAGCGGCGCGCCTGTAGGTCGGCAGGAACGTCCCGTCGCGGTCCTGCCAGACGTCGCCGTCGATGTCGCAGACGCCGTCGGCGAGCCGGTTCAGGCCCGCGATGCAGCGGATCACCGTGGTCTTGCCGCAGCCCGAAGGCCCGAACAGCGCGGTCACGCCCTTGGACGGCGCGGTGAAGCCGGCGTCGAGCGCGAACTTGCCGAGCGCGCCACGGAACTCGGCGCGGATCGTGTGGGCATTCCCGCCAGAATCCGACTCATCCGCGCATCCGGGCGAAGCGCTTTTCGATCAGTGGTCATCGACAGGATCACGATGAAGGCGAACACGACCATGCCGCCGGCGAGAATGTTGGCCTCGCGCCATTGCATCGTCTCGACGTAGTCGAAAATGGCGGTCGACATGACTTTGGTCTGGCCGGGTATGGCGCCGCCGATCATCAGCACCACGCCGAACTCGCCGACCGTGTGGGCGAAGCCGAGCACGGCGCCGGTGAGCAGGCCCGGGCTCGCGAGCGGCAGCGCCACCGTCCAGAAGGCGCGCGTCGGCGAAGCGCGCAGCGTCGCCGCCACCTCCATCGGCCGGTCGCCGATCGCGGCGAAGGCGTTGCGGATCGGCTGGACGACGAACGGCATCGCCGGCGACGATCGAGCCGATCACCAGGCCCCAGAAGGTGAAGGCGAGCGTCCGGGCGCCCCAGAGGCTGGCGATCGCCCCGCCCGGCCCAGCCGGCCCCAGCGCAATCAGAAGATAAAAGCCGAGCACGGTCGGCGGCAGGACCATCGGCAGGGATACGACCGCCGCGACGATCTCCTTCCAGCCGGCGCGCGACCGCGCAAGCCACCAGGCGAGCGGCGTCGCGATCACGAGCAGCGCCAGCGTCGTGATCGTCGCCAGTTCGAGCGTGAGCTTGACCGGGTCCCAGAGGTGAGCGAACGCGTTCACGTCGGCCTAGTCGAGCCCGTAGCCGAATTTTTCGATGATTGCGCGTGCCTCGGGCCCCTTGAGGAACTCGAGGAAAGCCTTCGACGCCTCGTCGTTCTCGCCCTTCTTCAGGAGCACCGCGTCCTGGCGGATCGGCGAATAGAGCGTCTGCGGCACGAGCCAGCTCGACCCGCCCGGGGAGGACTTGAGTTTGCGACAGGGCGACGAAGCCGAGTTCCGCGTTCTTGGTGTCGACGAACTGGAACGCCTGCCCGATGCTCGCGCCCTGGACGATTTTTGGCTGGATTGCGTCGTAGACGCCGAGCGCCTTCAGCGTCTCGATCGCCGCGGTCCCGTAAGGGGCGGCGTTGGGATTGGCGATCGACAGTTTTGCGAACTTGCCGGCTTTGAGGGTGGCCTCGCCGTCGGTCACGTCGACGACCCTGCTAAACAGCACGAGCTTGCCGATCGCGTAGGTGAAGATGGTTCCCGGCACGCCGAAGCCCTGGTCGACCGCGGCCTTGGGCCGATCCTGATCGGCGGACAGAAACACCTTGTAGGGCGCGTCGTGCTGGATCTGGGTCAGGAAGCCGCCCGAGGCGCCGAAGCTCAGCACCGCCTCGTGTCCGGTCTTCTCCTTGAACAGCGCGGCGATCTCTTTCGCCGGCTCGGTGAAATTCGCGGCGACCGCGACGTTGGTCTGCGCGGCTTCGGCGGAACTGGAAAACGCCACAAAAAGCGCCCCGAGCGCAGCCGCCAACCGTTTCAGTCTCATTGTGCTCTCCCGCCTGTGTCGATTTCGAGCGAAGCCTTGCCCCTCGTCTCCCCGAAGGCTTATGGTCGGCAAGACGGCCCGATATATTTTTCCATACTGTTCGCCGGGCCGATGTGCAATCGTCCAAATCGGGGCATCCGATGATCATCAGCGCGCGCAACCAGATCCCCGGCACGATCAAGGCTATCCACAAGGGCGCCACCACCGCGCATGTCGAGATCGACGTCGGCGGCACGGTGGTCACCGCCGCCATCACCAATGAGGCGGTCGATCAGCTCAAGCTCGCAGCGGGCCAGAAGGCCTATGCCGTGATCAAGGCGTCCGACGTGATGATCGGCCTCGACGACTGACGGCGTCGCGAAAGCGTGGCTCCGGGTGGGACGCGTGACCCGGGCGGCGTCGCCTCTTCGAGGGCTACGCAGAACAGGCGAGATTTTGTTGTCAGGCGATACACGCCGTGTTCGTTTGCGCCGGTCTGAACGCGCGCCTCGCGCGTCCGATCGATTGCCCTTCGCACGAAGTTGCGCAACCTGGCCCTTCCCCTGCCCGCTCGAGGACCGCGACTCCATGACCCAGACCCTCGGCATCCTCGCCCGCCGCAAGATCGAGGCGGAGATCATTGCGCCGATCTATGACGAGATGCGCAAAGCCATCGGAGAAACCAGGGCCCGGGAGATTTTGCGCGCGGCCATCCGCCGCGCGGCGATAACGGCCGGCGCGGAGATGGCTCAGCGCACGCCGGAAGGGGCCGATCTCGAAAGCTTCAAGTCCATCTTCCCCTTGTGGACGCAGGACGACGCCCTGACGATCGAGGTCCTGCGCGACGAGCCCGGCCGCTTCGATTTCAACGTCACGCGCTGCCGCTACGCCGAAACGTACCGCGCCATGGGTCTCGGGGAGCTGGGCGACGTTCTCTCCTGCAACCGTGACGGCGCTTTCTGCGAGGGCTACGATCCCCGCATCGAACTGACGCGGACTGAGACCATCATGGGCGGGGCGGCCAAATGCGATTTCCGCTACCGCGCGCGGGCGACAAAAGCCGAAACCGGCGGACCGCCCGGCGATGAAACGACAGAGGGACAATCATGAGACTTGCATCTGTTCTGGGCGGCGTCGCCGCGCTCGCCGTCGCACAGGCGGTCGCGGCCCCGCCTTCGGCCGCCGCGGACACGCGCCTGATCGAGCTCAATCAGGACCGCGCCATCGAGATCAGCGGCGAAGGCAGCGTTTTGGCGACGCCGGATTTCGCCCGGGTCACGCTCGGCGTGACGACGACCGGCAAGGACGCCGGCGCCGCCATGGCCGCCAACGCCAAGGCCGTGAACGACCTGATCGCGACCATCAAGGGCGAGGGCATTGCTGCGGCCGACATCCAGACCTCGAGCCTGTCGATTTCGCCGACCTTCGCCAACGCCACGCCCGGCTCGAATGCGCCGCCGGCGATCACCGGCTACAATGTCGGCAACATGGTCACCGTCACCGCCCGCGACCTTGCTCGTCTCGGAACGTTGCTCGACAAGTCCGTCGGAAGCGGAGCCAACGCCATGTACGGGATCGCCTTCGGCCAGAACGATCCGAGCGCGCTCCTGGACAAGGCCCGTCCGCTGGCGATCGCCGACGCCCGGCGCAAGGCCGAGATCTACGCAGCCGCCGCCGGCGCCAAGATCGGCCGGCTGATGGAGTTGACCGAGCAGGGCGGAGGGCAGCCCATGCCGTTCCCCCGCCGCATGTACGCGACGGCGGCGAGCGCGGCGCCGACGCCGGTCGAGGCCGGGCAGGACAGGCTCACGGTAAGCGTGACGGCGCGTTACGAACTCACGCAATAGCCTCTTCCCATCGCAAGGGGGTCGCCCGATGTGTCGCGCCATTCGCCCGCTGTTTCCCTTTGAACCCCCGGCTACCGAGGAGGAAATCCGCGCCTCGGCGCTTCAGTACGTCCGAAAGGTCAGCGGCTTTTCACGGCCGTCGCGCGCCAACGCCGAGGCCTTCGACCGGGCGGTCGATGAGGTCGCCGACGCGACGCGCCGGCTGGTCTCCAGCCTGACGAGCGCCGCGGCGCCGCGCGATCGCGCGACCGAGGCGGTCAAGGCGCGCGAGCGCTCGAGGGCGCGGTTCGCGTGATCCGCCTGCGAGAGACGCGCATAGGCACAAAGACGCAGAATTCGGCATCTTCGATGCGTAAGAGGGCGCTGGGGTAGGGTTCACCAGAGAAGGGAATGGTTATGAGCAGGTCTGTTTTTGCCGCGACGATCGCGGCCGCGGCTCTGACGTTGGCGCTCGCTTCGGCCAGCGCCGAGGAGATCAAGTACAAAGCCGATCTGACCGGAGCGGCCGAAACGCCGCCGACCGACAGCAAGGGAACCGGGACGCTGTCGGCGACCTACGACACCGCGACCAAGACGCTGACCTGGACGGTCGACTATTCCGGCCTCACCGGGCCGGCGATCGCGGCGCATTTTCATGGGCCCGCCCCGGTCGGCAAGGCCGCGCCGATCGAAGTGGCCCTCACGGCCCCGCTCGACAGCCCGCTCAAGGGTTCGGCCACGCTGACCGACGCCCAGGCCAAGGACCTGCAGGACGGAATGATGTATTTCAACATCCACACCGCGGAGCACAAGCCCGGCGAGATCCGCGGCCAGCTCGAAAAGGCGAAGTGATCCGCGCGGTCGCTTCACTGCGAACGAACGGTTGGCCGATAATCACAAGCGGGCGATATGTGTCGACGGTGGGCCGACCGACGTGATTGAGGAAAGGGAAGCCGAGCGGCGGCTCGGCTTCGTGCCGACCGCGCAACTCGTCCGCCGCCCCTTTGAGGGCGCCCGCGCGCGCGCCATCCTACGCCGCGCGGTTCTTCGGCCGCTCGGCCTCCTTCGCATGGCGCGCCGTCCAGTCGGGCAGGAAGGTGAACGCCTCGGTAATCAGGTGCGGCGTGTGCCGTCCGGGCGACTCCCGCAGCGCCCGCTCGAAGTAATCGTCCAGGGCCGGGCGATAGGTCGGATGCGCGCAACTGCGCGATGATCGCCTCGGCGCGACGCTTCGGCGACAGGCCCCGCAGATCGGCGAGACCCTGCTCGGTTACGATCACCTGCACGTCGTGCTCGGTGTGGTCGACGTGGCTCGCCATCGGCACGATGCAGGAGATCGTCCCGTTCTTGGCGGTCGAGGGGGTCATGAAGATCGAAAGGTAGGCGTTGCGGGCGAAGTCGCCCGAACCGCCGATGCCGTTCATGATCGACGTGCCGCGCACATGGGTCGAATTGACGTTGCCGTAGATGTCGGCCTCGATCAGCCCGTTCATCGCGATCACCCCGAGGCGCCGGATCAGCTCGGGATGGTTGCTGATCTCCTGCGGCCGAAGGACCACCTTCTTGCGGTAGAGCGCCACGTCGCGATTGAACTCCTCCGCGGCTTCGGGCGACAGCGACAGCGCGGTCGCCGAGGCGAACTCCATCTTGCCCGACTTGATGAGGTTCAGCATGCCGTCCTGCAGCACTTCGGTGAAGGCCGAGAGGCCGGTGAACGGCCCGTGCTGAAGCCCGTCCATCACGGCGTTGGCGACGTTGCCGACGCCCGACTGAAGCGGAAGAAGATTTGCGGGCAGCCGGCCCTTCTTCACCTCGTGGCCGAGGAATTCGAGGATGTTGTCGGCGATGGCGCGCGAGGCGGCGTCCGGCGCGGTGAAAGCGGTGTTGCGGTCGGGCGAGTCGGTTTCGACAATCGCGATCACCTTCTCGGGATCGCAGAAGAAATACGGCTGGCCGATGCGGTCGTGCGCGGTCATGAGCGGGATCGGACGCCGGTGGGGCGGCAGGTCGGTGCCGTAATAGATGTCGTGCATCCCCTCGAGGCCCGGATTCTGCCAGCTGTTGACCTCGAGAATGATCTTGTCGGCCTGATCGAGCCAGGTCTTGTTGTTGCCGACCGAGGACGATGGGATCAGCCGCCCGTCCTCGAGCACGCCGGCGACCTCGACCACCGCGACGTCGAGCTTTCCAAGGAAACCGAACCAGACGAACTGCGCGACATGCGACAGGTGGATGTCGATGTAGTCGAGCTCGCCATCGTTGATGCGCTTCCGGCACGCCGGATCCGACTGGTAAGGCAGGCGGAGTTCGATGCCGTCGGCCCTGGCGAGCGCGCCGTCAAGTTCGGGCGCGGTCGAGGCGCCCGTCCAGACCCCGATCTTGAAATGCTCGCCCGCCGCGTGCTTGGCCTGCATCCGGGCGGCGAGCGCAAGCGGTACGGCTTTCGGGTATCCGGCGCCGGTGAAACCGGACATGCCGACATTGACCCCATCCGGTATCAAGGCGGCGGCTTCTTCGGCGCTCATGATCTTGGAACGCAGCGCGGCGTTCCGAATGCGGCTATCGGACATGAGGGATTGCTTTCTTTGGCGCCTTGCCGACTGTTCCCCGCCGACGCGCGCCCTTCGCATAGCAGATGCGGCGGAAAGGGGAATGCGACATTTGGTCAGGCGGCCCTCGCCGGCGAGCGACGTGGCACGCGGTGTTCCACGAAATGCCTGATGAATAAAGGGATCTTTGTATGTTCAAAGCTTCCCTGGGACGAGCTTGGCGTCCCAAATTCCTATGCTTGATATCCCCTCAGCTGCTCCAAGCATGCATGGTTTGCATAGCAACAATCTCAATCTCGCGACGCTTTTTGTTATCCGTGCGCCTTACAAACCTCTTTGAGCGCCGATGGCTGTAACCGGCGGTCGTCGCGTGACGGCCGTTCTCCGGCCGCTCCAAGAGCGCGGGGGCCTTACTTTTCCGTCAGCCCCAGGCCGACCAGCGACTCCGGAATGGTAATGCGCGGTTCACGCCCGGCCGCCGAATCCCGCTCCAAAAGCGCGCAGATCTTCGAGCGCTTCGTGAAGAGGCGCAGGCCCATACAGCCACGCAAAACCCTCGGCGTCGATCACCTCGACCGCGAAGATCGGCGCAAACGGAGCAACCTTGGAAACGACGCCAGCCATGTCTTGTCCCGGCCCTGCATGAGTTGAGTATGGACCGCCCTGGCGTTCGCGAATTGATTGACATCAACGCCGCAGTCCAAAAGCGGCGCGCTACCGGCGTTCGATATCCGGCCTTGAGTTGACTAGCGACGCCGGGCGTGTTCCCGGTGACGCCTTCCGAAACACAGGGACCGACCCGTGGCCGACACCGCTCCGCAAACCCCGCAATTCTCGCTGGCGAAAGACAGGATCAAGGTCCTGCTGCTCGAGGGGGTCAGCGACAGCGCCGTCGAGTTGATGCAGACCGCGGGCTATTCCAGCATCGAGCGCCTGCCGAAAGCGCTCGAGGGCGAAGCGCTGCGGGAAGCGGTCAAGGGCGTGCACATGATCGGCATCCGGTCGCGCACGCAGGTCGACGCCGAGGTGCTCGCCGCAGCCGACCGGCTGTTCGCGATAGGGTGCTTCAACGTCGGGACCAATCAGGTCGACATCGACGCCGCGCGCCGGATCGGCGTGCCGGTCTTCAACGCGCCCTTCTCCAACACCCGCAGCGTGGCGGAGCTGGTGATCGGCGAGATCGTCATGCTCCTGCGCAGAATCGTCCCGCGGTCTGTTTCGGCGCACGCGGGGGGATGGGACAAGTCGGCGACCGACAGCCACGAAGTGAGGGGCAAGACGCTCGGCATCATCGGCTACGGCAACATCGGCTCGCAGCTTTCCTATCTCGCGGAAGCGATGGGCATGCGCGTGATCTTCTACGATCACACCGACAAGCTCCGCCACGGCAACGCCGAGCCGATGGCGAGCCTGCACGAGCTCCTGGCCCAGAGCGACGTCGTCAGCCTTCACGTGCCGGAAACGCCGGCGACGACGGGCATGATCGGGCCGTCGGAAATCGCGGCGATGAAGCCGGGCGCGTATCTCATCAACAACAGCCGCGGCACCGTCGTCGACCTCGACGCGCTCGCCGCCGCTCTGCGGGACGGGCGGCTTCGCGGCGCCGCGATCGATGTTTTCCCGGTCGAACCGCGCTCGAACGCCGAAGCGTTCCGTGTCGCCGCTCCAGGGCCTGGACAACGTCATTCTGACGCCGCACGTCGGCGGCTCGACCGAGGAGGCGCAGGAACGCATCGGCGTCGAAGTGGCGCGCAAGCTTGTCGAATACAGCGACGGCGGCTCGACCATGGGCGCGGTCAACTTCCCCCAGGTGCAACTGCCGATCCGACCGCTCGGCAACCGGTTCATCCAGGTCCAGCGCAACCTGCCTGGCATGCTCGGCAAGCTGAACGATCTCTTCGCGCGCCACGCCGTCAACATCGCCGCGCAGTATTACGAAACCACCAGCGATGTCGGCTACGTGGTGCTGGACGCCGACGCGTCCACGGCGGACAGCCAGCGCATCCTCGCGGACATCCGCGCGCTCGAAGGCACGATCCGCGCTCGGCTGGTGTACGAGCATCGGAGCTGACGCGGGCGGCGCGCGTCGCGCCGTGCGGAGCGGATTTTCAGACCGTAAGCTACGGTCGCGCCTGCTCAGGCAGGAATGCGAACGGCTTGGCCCCGATGAATTCGCCGCTGACGTCGCCGACGCGAATCTTGTCGTCTGAAACCTTCAGTTCCTTCACCGGCGCGCCCGCGGAAAAGTCGAGCTTCGAGAGGTCGACCCAGATCGTGTCCGGGCTCAGCGTCGACTCATAAAAATAGAGCCGGTTCGTGGAGTCGGCGATCGTCCGGTAGATCGTCGCGTAGGTTCCGCTCCATCGGCCGGCGTCAGGGGGATTGACGGAGAAAGGTATCGACAGGTTGCGGGTTATGCTCATCGCAATCGCGATCGCCTGACGTTCGTCGGCCGGTTCAGGCGTCCGAGCGAGATATTCCGTGAGGCCGTTGGGAACGGCCTCATTACCGCCCATTATTTTGGAGCGCTTGAGCGATGACGAGCTTCCCGTTGAGATATTCGAAAACCGCCGAGTCGCCGGTCGCGTCGGCCATCGCGACGTGCATCTGTCCGTCGTAGGACCGTGTCAGACCGTACGACATCGTCACAAGCTGGAACGGCTCCGCTTGACTGGCTGCGACCGCTTCGGCGACCGTGGCGAAGTTGTCGAGATAATACTGCCCCCAGAGCGACAGAGCCATGCCGGGACGCGCGGCGTCGCGGGCGCCGTAGTCGGATCCATCGAGAAACAGGACGCTGACGACAAGGCCCTTCTCGTTGATGCCGTCGGCGGTCGCGACATCATAGGCGGACGTGACGACGCTCCCGAATTTCGAGGTCCAGGCCAGCGGATTTTGAAGCGTCGCCCCATTCCGCGGCATGCTGCGCGGGAAGACCCAGAGGTTCTGGTGCTGATCTTCCGACCATTCCATGCTCCGGCCGGTGATGACCTGCTTGCTCGGGCTCACATACAGAATGCGACTGCATGCGGCGGCTTGGTCGGAGACGACGACGCCGAACGCGGCGAAGCCGCCCATGGCGATGGCGAGGATGGCAGAAGTCTTCGGCCGCATCGCGGATCTCCCAGATCGCCGATGGCGCCGTTCCACGAAGGGTCGAGTTATGCGCTGTCTCCCCTAATGCAATGCGAAATTGAAGCCCGTGTCCTGCGGCGACACGCCGCATCGCCGCCTTCCGTCCGATTAATCGGACCTGACGCGAGCGACCGCGCCCTGGCCAGAGCCTATGATCTTTCGACGCCTGACCTGCGACAGCATGACCGGTCGCCGGCAATTGCCCGCGCCGGCGAATTTTGCTTGAAAAGCCGGGGCGCACGGGCGGGCGCGCAAGCAGGTGCAGATGGCGAGCGCGGACAACGACAACAAACATACCGGCGCCGGCGCCCTGACCCATATCGGCGTCGAGGGCGAGGCGCGCATGGTCGACGTGTCGCAAAAGGACTCCACGGACCGCGTCGCAATCGCTGCGGGGCGCGTCCGCATGGCCGCCGCGACGCTCGCAACCCTCCTCGCCGGCGACGCCAGGAAGGGCGACGTGATCGGCGCGGCGCGCATCGCCGGCATCATGGCGGCGAAGAAGACTTCAGACCTCATTCCGCTGTGCCATCCGATCGCGCTGAGCAAGGTCGTGGTCGACATTGCCGCCGACGACGCCCTGCCCGGCCTCACCGTTCGCGCCGAGGCGCGATGCGTCGGACCGACCGGCGTCGAAATGGAGGCGCTGACCGCTGTCGCGGTCGCCTGCCTCACCATCTACGACATGGCCAAGGCGATCGACCGCGGCATGATCGTCGAAGGCGTCAGGCTTTTGGAAAAAGGCGGCGGCAAGTCAGGCGAATGGCGCGCGGACACGGCGTAGGGCTGGCGTCCAAACGCATGCCTTACCGGCCCGGCCGGCGCGGTCAGCGACCTCGCTACAGCGCGCGGCGTCTTGCGGAATTTTTGGGAATCGAAGGAGCAGGAACCATGAGCGGCATGATCACCGTCGCGGAGGCGCTCGCCCGCGTGCTGGCCTCGGCAGAAGCGCCGCTCGCCGAAGAGCTGGTCGCGCTCGAAGAAGCCTATGACCGCGTGCTGGCGCGCGATCTTCCGGCCCTGCGCACTCAGCCGCCGTTCGCCAATTCGGCGATGGATGGTTACGCCCTGCGCGCGGCTGACGCCGCCGCCCTCCCCGCGTCCCTCCAGGTGATCGGCGAGGCCGCAGCCGGGCGCGCCTTCGCCCGCGCGGTCGGCGCGGGCGAAGCGGTGCGCATCTTCACCGGCGCGCCCATGCCGGCAGGGGCCGACGCGATCGTCGTGCAGGAGGACGTCCGGCGCGACGGGGATCGGATTACGCTCGAAAGCGCCGTCTCCGTCGGCGACAACCTGCGCCTGGAGGGGCTCGATTTCCGCGAGGGCGAAGCGCTGCTGCCGGCCGGGCGGCGGCTCACGCCCCGCGACGTGGCGCTGGCGGCGGCGGCCAATCACGCCATGCTGCCGGTGCGCCGCCACGCCCGGGTCGCAATCCTCGCCACCGGCGACGAGCTCGTCCCGCCCGGCGGGACGCTCGGCCCCGCGCAAATCGTCGCCTCAAACAATTTCACCGTCGGCGGGATCGTCGAGGCCTGCGGCGGCATCCCGATCGACCTCGGCATCGCCCGCGACACCCTGGCCGATCTCGGCGCCGCGATCCGTGAGGCGCTCGACGCAAAGGTCGACGTGCTGGTGACGCTCGGCGGCGCGTCGGTCGGCGACCACGACCTCGTGCAGAAGGCGCTGGTCGCGGCCGGCATGACGCTCGACTTCTGGACAATCGCCATGCGCCCGGGCAAGCCCCTGATGCACGGGCGCCTGGGCGACCTTCGCGTCCTCGGCTTGCCGGGCAATCCGACCTCCTCGACGGTCTGCGCGATCCTGTTCCTGCTGCCGCTCATCCGCGCCCTTCACGGAGAGCCTGATCCCGGCGCCGATACGACCCGACCGGCCCGTCTCGCCACGGCCATGCCTTCGAACGGTCCGCGCCAGAACTACGTGCGCTGTGCGCTCGCACGCGACGCGGACGGCGCTCTTGTCGCGACCCCGGCGGAGCTTCAGGATTCGTCGCTGGTCAAGGTGATGGCGCAGGCCGAGGGCCTGATCGTCCGGCCGCCGAAGGCCGAGGCGGCGCGGGCGGGCGATCCCTGCCGGGTGATCGCGTTCGACGAGCTGGGAGTCTAGTTAGTTGAGCTGGAGCGCGTCGCTTTTCGGCGGCGCGCGCAACGAGACCTGGAGCCCGAACTCGACCACGGCATGAGAAGGTCGCCGCTATTTCTGCCCCGCAAGCGTCGCCGCGCAATTGCCTTCAATCGTCTCGCCGGCAAAGGCCTGCTTCACGAAAGGCGTCGAGTCCGGAAGCGAACCGTTCACGGTCGCGGAATGGTCGAAGTCGGGATAAAAATGCCATTCGATGCGCGTTCCCGCCGTGCAGGCGTCCTTGACCAGGCGCTCCTGCCCGGGAGGCGGCACGTCGAGGTCCTTGCCGCCTGTGCCCATGAAGATCGGGATTGCGGTCTTCAGGGTCGGATAGGCCATCAGCGCGGCCGTTGCGATCAACGCCTTCGTCGGATCCTTCTTGAAACTGTTCTTGAAGGTAAGGCCCTCGTCGACGACTTGCTTCTCGATGTCCAGGATGCAGGCCGTCTCGGCGAGCTTGGCCGTCGCGGCGGCCTTGTCGGCAACATAGTCCGCGACATTGAACGTCGGATCCGTCTGGGCGATCGTATGGAGGATCAGCAACACATAAGCGAAGGTCGGGGTGACGGTGTCGGCGGCCACAGACGCCTTGGCGGCGGCGGCGAAGTAGGCGGGAGAGAGGTACGGCGTGCCGGTCGCGACCGTGCCGCGGATGTCGAGTTCGGGCGCGTAGCTCCCGGCGAGGACGGTGGACGCGAAGGCGCCGCCGCCGCCTTGCGACTGCCCGACGACCACGACCTTCTTCGACAGGCCGAAGTCGCCGCCCTCGACGGCGCGCACGCTGTCGAGAACGCTATAGGCCTCCGGCCGCGTCGTCAGATAGGGATGGCCTCCGGGCGTGCCCAGCCCCTGATAATCGGAGGCGACGACCGCATAACCCTGGTCGAGCCAGTGATCGAGATATTTGGTGTCCCGCTCGCTGCGTCCCGCCCATGAGGGCGCGCAGACACGGGCGATTCCGACGGTGCCGTGCGCCCAGGCGATGAGCGGCCATCCGCCTTCGGGGGGAGCGCCCTTGGGAAGATAGAGGGCGCCGGAAACCGCGATCGGCGAATGGCCGTCGAGGCCGTCGGTCGAGGAATAGAGGATGCGGACGCTTCGGCTCGCGCTCGCGAGAGCCAGCGTCTCCTCCTGCGGCTCGCTGCGCAAAAGCTTGCCCGAAGTCGCCGGCACGGCGTCCTTCCAGGCGTAGAAGGCCGATACGCCGCCATCGCCGGCCCCCGCCGCCTCCGCGTGGCCGAGCGCCGGCGCGACAAGAAGGGCCGCTGACGCCAGCGCGGCCAGCGTCGCCCCCCGACGGATGTTCGTTGCAGACGCTTTCATAGCCGCCCCTCGTTGAGGTTTCGCTCTCTATCGCTTGGGTGGAGCATTTCCCGCAAGAGCCCCGCCTGCGCGCCGGCTCAACGGCGTCATGGCCTGCCGAGCGGGCGTGCGAGGCTCATTGCCGAGGTTCTACACCACGCTTTCCGCTTCGGCCGCCGGCATGGCGGCCTTGCCCAGCATGTCCTTGCCGATCAGCTTCTCGCGGACGCCCCGCATGATGATGTAGGGCCTGAGAATCGGGTTGAACAGCCGATAGCGCGGCCTTGCGGCGTCTCCCGTCCGCTGGAGCACGCGGCCACGGCCGGAGTCGCTCAGATCCCGGAGCGCCCGCACGAAAATCAGGGGCTCGGTCGGTTTGCCGCGGATCATGGACAGGGGCGCCTTGACGTCGGACACGGTGAAATAGCGCTGCTCGTCGACCTCGGCCAGCGCGCAGGCCAACAGCAGCTCCTTATAGAAACCGGAGTGCTGCTCGCTGCGGACGGCGTCGTTGTAGAGGGTCTTGATCGACTGCTGCCACTGATCGAGCGCACGATTCATCCCGTGTTCGACGTGCCCGGCGTCCACCGTGATGCTGCGCTCGCCGAGCGCCGCGCGCGCGCAGTAGATGCCCAGAAGATGAGTGATATAGGGAACGCCCTTCGAGAAATGAACGAGATCCTCGCAAGCCTCGAAGTCGATCTCCATCTCGAGCCGTTCGAACCCGCCCAGGACGATGGTCCGGATTTCGCCGTCGGACATCGCGGGCATGTGGACCTGGATCAGCGCCCTTTCGATCGACTGGTGCTCGCGGATCAGTTCGTCGACCGAGTTCGGCCACGCCGATGATCAGCACGGTGGCGTCGACCGCATGGTCGGACAGCGTCTTGATGGTGTCCGCCATCATGGTGATCGCTTCCGGGCGGCGGATCCGATCGAATTCGTCGAAGATGACGATCAGCGACCCGGAGATCGACAGCGCCTGAAGCGTTCGCCGGACGCCGTCGGGCGTGTCCGAATTGAGGGCGGGATCCGTGGGGGGCGCCGTCGTCAGCGCGGGCCGCAATCCGCCGAAGCCGATGCTCGGCTGACGCTTGGCGGCCTCGATGTCCTTGAACGCCTTGGCCCAGAGAGAGGAATAGGTGTCGGAAATGTCGCAGTTCGTCCGCGACACGATGAAGGCCTGCCGTCTCGCCAGGAACGCGGAGATCATGTTGGAGAGCGAGGTCTTTCCCGCCCCCCGCTCGCCATAGAGGATCGCATGACAGCCGCGCTGGGACACAGCGTCGATGATCTTCAGGACCTGCTCTTTTCTGCCGGAGAACAGTTCTCTTTCGTTGATCGGCGCTCCCGGAGTGAACACTGTTCCCGTCCGAAAGATTAACGCATCGAAATCCGGGGCCATCACAAACTCACGCCGCTCTCCAACCAATCCGTCCCCCGGCTTTCTATAGTTGAACGCCGCTCCACTGCACGAAGATGCGCCAGCGGACGCCTTCGGTCAACTTCGATCGAACGCCGTTCACGCCCTCGAACCGTTTTGCCGCGCTGGGTCTGCGGTGACGCTGTTTGCGCAGCATGAGGGCCCGCGCCGTCCCTCAATCCGCCACCGCCGGCGTTTCGCCGTAGGTCCGCGTCGCCCCGGCGGGCGTCGAGGCGAGCCGCGGGGTCTGGAACATCAGGATCAGCGGGAAGGCGATCAGCGAACAATAGGCCATGATCAAAAAGTTGTTGCAATAGGCGATCGTCACCGCCTGCTGAGTGACCAGCGCATCGAGCGCCGCGAGCCCTTGAGCGCCCGCAAACTTGCCCGCAGCGTCCGGCAGTTTCATGGCGTCGTTGAAGGGAGTCACGGATTCGGCGATCTGGCTGTGAAAGATGGCGGTGTTGTTGACCAGGTTCGCGATCATCAGGGAAATGCCGACGGAAGAGCCGATGTTGCGGATCAGCGTCCACATCGCCGCGCCATGGGTGCGAAACTCGGCCGGAAGCGTCGAATAGCCGACCGTCTGCAGCGGAACGAACACGAGCCCGAGCCCGGCGCCCTGGGTGACGCTGGTCGTGATGATCAGGCTCGCCGGCGTCTCGGCGTTCCAGCCGGACATCTGCCAGAGCGCGTAGGTGGCGACCGCCCATCCGACCACCATCAGCCCCCGCGGCTCGACGCCCCGGTTGAGCATACGCCCCACCACCATCATGGAGAGAAGCGTGCCGATGCCGCGCGCGCCGAGCAGAAATCCGCTGGTCAACACAGGGTAGCCGAGCAGGGTCTGCAGGAAAGGCGTCAGGAGCGCCATCGTGGCGAGCAGAATGAGGCCGTTGAGGAACATGATCGCGTTGGCGAGGGCAAAATTGCGGTCGCGAAACATTCTTAGCGGCAGGAACGGGCGGTCGGTCGTCGCCGCGTCGGCGAAGAAGAAATAGAAGCCGACCACCGAAAGAAACGCCTCGGCGACGATCTCGCCCAAATCGAACCAGCCCAGGTCCTGCCCGCGGTCGAGCATCATCTGCAGCGAGCCGATGCCGAGCGACAGGCTCAGGAATCCCAGCCAGGAGAAGGGCGCGCGATGCTTTGGCGTCTCGCGCAAGAGGAGCGCGAGGCCGACCGCAGTCAGCGCGCCGAACGGCAGGTTGACGTAGAACACCCAGCGCCAGGAATAGGAGTCGGTCAGCCAGCCGCCGAGCGTCGGGCCCATGATCGGGCCGAGCATCACGCCCATGCCGAAGGTCGCCATCGCCGAGCCGCGCTTTTCGACCGGGTAGATGTCCAGCATCACGGACTGGGCAAGCGGCATCAGCCCCGCGCCGAACACGCCCTGCAACAGCCGGAAGCCGACCATCTGCCCGATCGTCTGCGCGATCCCGCACAGCATCGAGGCGAGCGTGAAGCCGACGGCGGAGAGGACGAACAGCCTCTTGCGGCCAAACCGGCTCGCAGCCCAGCCGACCGGCGAGGTCATGATCGCCGAGGCGACAATGTAGGAGGTCAGCACCCAGTTGATCTGGTCCTGGGTGGTCGACAGCGAACCCTGCATGTAGGGCAGCGCGACGTTGGCGATGGTCGTGTCGAGCGCCTGCATGATCACGGCCAGCATCACGCAGATCGTGAGGAGCGTGCGCCGGGCGGGGGTGTAATCGTTGAGCGGGTCGGTCATCACCTCGCGCGAGCGGAGGCGGCTCGGAAATGAACGGAGGACAACGAGCCGCGGACGCAGTTTCGCGAACGCACAGTTTACCGGACGCTGCCGGCGTGTGTCGATGCAGTTTGCCCGCGACAAATCCGCCGAGGATCGTCCAATCGCCCTTTCGCGGCGATCCGCTCGGGCGGCTGAACGCGTTTCAGCGTCCGGTCAGCTTCTCCAGCGCTTCCGGGTAACGGTCGCCCTGCACTTCGATCTTGGCGGCGGCGCTCTCGATCGCGCTCAGAATTGCCGTTCGTTGAATATCCCGCTATGTTCAACAAAAATCCGTAACGTTGAACATGCTCCGCCGCCACTCCACTCTCGCGCACGCGGCCTATCTGGACCTCGTTGCGTCCCTCAAAGACGAGGCCGTCGCCGAACTCCGCGGGACGCCGACCCGCGTGGCCCGCAACGACAGGTGTACTGGTACGACACGTTTCGCGTCGGCTCGGACGTGCGTAAGGCGTATATCGGCGAGGACGGCGACGAGATCCGCGCCCGGCTCGCCCGTCATGGCGAATTGGCGGCCCGGCGGGCGGAAGCTCAGGCGTCCCGCGCGCGAAGGATCCGCATCCTGCGCGCCGAGGGGTTCCTCGGCGTAGACGCAGCGACCGGCGCGCTGCTCAACGCCTTCGCGAACGCCGGCGTTTTCCGGTTGGGCGGCACGCTTGTCGGCGCGCAAGGCCTTTCGCCTCTACGAAGGCGAACTCGGCCTTCGCTATGAATTCGATCAGACGGCGCAAACAGACGACATCGACATCGCCGGTTTCGAGCGCCTGTCCCTGGCGCTCGACGACGAGGCGTCGCCGCCACTGCAATCCATCCTGAAGGATTTTTCTTTCGAACCCGCGCCTCAGCCTCAACACAAGGATGCCTGGCGATGGCGCCAGTCGCGCGGCGATCTTCTGGTTGAGTTCTTGACGCCGAGCTTTGACGACGCCGAGGGCGTACGGCCGCTCGCGGCGCTCAAGGTGCGGGCGCAGGCGCTCCACCATCTGAACTTCCTGATCGCCGATCCGATCGTCGCCGCCGTGCCGTATCGCCGCGGCATGCTGGTCCGGATTCCGCGCCCCGAGCGGTTTGCCATTCACAAATTGATTGTCGCGGATCTTCGCAAGGACGTCAGACTGAAAGCCGTGAAGGACCGCGGGCAAGCGGCGTTCCTGATCGAGGCTCTGGCCGAGGATCGGCCCGACGATCTTGCCGACGCCTATCGCGACGCTGCTTCACGCGGACCGCGTTGGAGCCAGCGACTTGGGGCGTCGCTCGCCCTGATGCCGCAAACGCGTGAGCGGTTGGAACAGGCTGGCGCCATCGTTGCGAGCGGGGATCGATGACCGCCGCGCAGGCCATGGCAATGATCGAATTCAATGAGGAATCAGCCGCGTCGGGCGGTTTCAATCGCGGCAACATCAATTTTCTTCATTCCCATCATCGCTTCGAACACGCGTCTTGCTTCATGGCCGCCCGCAGCCAGAGCGTCGGTGAGAATGCGCGGGGTGATCTGCCATGAGACGCCCCATTTATCCTTGCACCACCCGCATGCGCTTTCGTGGCCGCCGTTGTTGACGATCGCATTCCAGTAGCGGTCGGTCTCTTGCTGATCGTCTGTGGCGATCTGGAACGAAAAGGCTTCGTTGTGCTTGAACGCGGGACCGCCGTTGAGGCCGAGACAGGGAATGCCGACGACTGTGAATTGGACCGTCAGAACATCGCCCGCGTTGCCCGACGGGTAGGCGCTGGGAGCGCGATGAATGGCGCCAACCGAGCTGTCGGGAAAAGTCTCCGCGTAGAAGCGGGCTGCAGCTTCCGCATCCTTGTCATACCATAGGCAGACCGTGTTCCTGGCGATTGCCATTGCTTCTCCCCATCGCTTTGAAGTCAATCGCGGGCGACTTTGATCGGTGGCTGCGACGGCTTACCATCGGGCCTCTTGCCCGTCGCCGCCTTCTCGACCGGCGCGCCGCGAGTTTGCCTCCTTGCTCGGTCGCTATTGTGACCGTTTAGACATGCAAACCGCCGAGAACCTCCGACCATGACCCCACCCGAACTCTCCACGACACCGTCCGGCGCGGGCCTTTCCGATTTCCGCGTCCGACGCGTTCAGCCTTCTCCTCTATTCGGGATGTACGTTGCGAGCGGGCTCGGAACGAATCTCGGCGATCTCTACTGGGGCGCGATGTTCATCGCCGGCGTCTTCGGGACAGTCTTCGGCGACCTTATCGCGCTCAGGTTGCGTCAGGTGCGGTCTTTCCCCGATCGGCCGGACCGCCGATCGAGGACAGCGGCTCGTTGCGAGTTCGGCCTACTGGGATGAAGAGTTCAGTCCCGACATCGAGAACAGCAGTTTGTGAAGGCCGGAAGCGTTCAGGTCGCCCAACCCTCCGTTCACGGCTGCCTGATAGAGCGGAGCGATGCCCGCGGTGGCCGGCAGCGGCACGGCGAGCCGGCGCGCCAGATCCTCGATGAGCCGCATGTCCTTGAGCATGTGGCGCAGATAGAAGCTCGGGTTGAAATCGTTGTGCAAGGATGCGCGGCTCACGCCGCGAATCAGGCCGGAGCTGAAGTCGGTCACATCGAAGACGCCCACAACCGCTTCGCCGTCCAACCCGGCGCGGCGCGCCAGGGCCAAAGCCTCGCCCAGGGAAGCCAACTGCGCCGCGACGAGCAGGTTGCCGATCAGCTTCATCGTCGCGCCGGCGCCGCTCGGGCCGATGTAATGCACCGTCGCCGCAAGACTGCGAAGCAGAGGCTCGGCGTCCCGGTACGTCGCTTCAGCGCCGCCGCAGATGAAGTCGAGCCGCCCCTCCCACGCTTCCGCCTTGCTGCCGAAGACGGGCGCGTCGAGATAACGGCTTCCCCTCGCCGCCACCGCCTGCGCAAGCCGAACCGAAACGACCGGATCCGTCGTGGTCGAATCGATCACCAGGACTTCGGGGGCGAGGTGGTCAAGCAGCCCCCCGTCGAACACCGCGGACTGTGCGTCCGGTCCGGTGACGCAGACAAAGACGACGGGCTTGCCGTCAATCGCGGCCGCAATGGAGTCGGCCTCGGCGACGCGGCCCATGTCCGGCGGCGGGGGGCGGCGGGTCCGGTTCCACGCGGTCACCTGATGGCCCGCGCGGACAAGATTGCGCACCATGCCTCGACCCATCGTGCCGAGACCGATGAAGGCGATTTCGCTCATTGTCTTCCCTTTCGAACCGGGCCTTGTGAAAACAGATGACGCTCTTGTTCGCCCTCGGCGGCCATCGGACGATCAGCCGCTCGCGAGCGCCGTCAGGACGACCACCGCAAAAGCGCAACCGGGATCGACCTTGCCCTCCGAGCGCTCGCCGAGCCAACTCGCACGGCCGATCCGGTTGCGCAGCGGCGTGACTCTGTCCCGCCCCTCGCGCGCCGCGGCGACCATCGCGTCGGCCGCGGCGGACAAGGGTTTTCCTTCCGAAAGCGCCGCCGAAAAGGCGTCCGAGGCCGGCCGCAGCGCGTCGAGCAGCGTCTTGTCGCCCAGAGTCGCCTTGCCGCGCGTACGGACGCCTTCGGTCGCCGCGTCGAGAAGCTGAGGCAGATCGGCCGCGGTGAGCGACTCCTTGCCGAGGGCTTTCTTGCCCGCGCCCATGAGCGCTGTGGCCATCAGCGTGCCCATCGTGGAGGGCGCGGCGCGGTTCAGCGCCATGCCTGTCTGCGCAAGGAGCTTGCCGAGATCGCCGCCGCCCTGACCGGCGGCGGTCTCGAGCGCCTCGGCGGCCTTGATGGCGGTCACGCCGAGATCGCCGTCGCCGACCGCCTGGTCGAGCTCCGTCAGCATGGCGTGCTCGGCCTTGAGCGCGGCGGCCACCCGTCGCGCCGCCGCCGCGACGTCGGCGGCCTTGAACTCGCGCTCCATGATCGTCTCACACCTGGCAGAAGAAGGGGGAGCGGGCCGGCGCGTCGAGGAGGCGCGCAAGCTCGTCGTCGAGCTTGAAGATCGTCAGCGAGGCGCCGGCCATCTCCATGGAGGTCGCGTATTCGCCGACATAGGCGCGGTGCACGCCGATCCGACGGCCCGCCAGCAGGTCGTGCACCCGGCGGTAGAGGATGTAGAGCTCCTCCGCCGGCGTCGCCCCAAGTCCGTTGACCATGACCGCCACGCGGTCGCCCCCGACCGCGCTTAGATCGGCGAGGATCGCCTCGGCCATCCGCCCCGCCACTTCGTCGGCGGTCGCCAGCGCTTCACGTTTGGCGCCGGGCTCGCCGTGGATGCCCATGCCGATCTCCATCTCGCCGTCGCCGATGGTGAAGGTCGGCTTGCCGACCCGCGGCACCGTGCACGGCGAAAGCGCCACGCCCATCGTGCGCAAGTTGGCGAGCGCGTGTTCCGCTGCGCCGACGACCTCGTCGAGGCTGCCCCCGAGATCGGCCTTCGCGCCGGCGATCTTGAAGGCGAAGACCATTCCCGCCACCCCGCGCCTGCGCGCCGCCTCCTCCGGCGGCGCGGACGCGACGTCGTCTCGCACCAGCACGGTGCGCACCTCGATATCCTCCATGGCCGCCATCTCGGACGCCATGTCGAAGTTCATGACGTCGCCGCCGTAGTTGCCGTAGATGTAGACGACGCCCTTGCCGCCGTGAATGCGCCGGGTCACGTCGAGCATGGTTTCGCTGCTCGGCGAGTTGAACACGTCGCCGACGGCGCAGCCGTCCAGAAGGCCGCGACCTACGTAACCGAGGAACACCGGCAGGTGCCCCGACCCGCCGCCGGTCGCGAGCGCCACCTTGCCTTGCACCGGCGCATCGGCGCGCACGATCGCCCAGGGTTCGCCGGCGAACGCCAACTGGTCGGGATGCGCCTTGACCAGCCCATCGAGCATCTCGGCGACGAAGTCTTCCGGTCGATTGATCAGCTTCTTCATGGATTACTCCTCTAGCCCTGCCTCCGGGAGCGCGCCTCGAGCAGACGCTTCCAGCCCCCCGTGTTGACCACCATCACGAGCAACAACAGCGCGCCCCATGTCATGTCGACGGCGAAGTTGCTGACCTGTAGCAGGTTCAGTCCGCTCGACAGGAACTGCAGGGACAAGACTGCGAGCACAAGGCCGCTGACCTTGCCGAATCCGCCGTACGGGTCGACTCCGCCGAGCACGGCGATGAGAATCGACAGCAGCAGGTAGGACGAGCCGTAGTCCGCCTTCGCCGAGTTCGCTCGAACGGCGATCACGAGCCCGGCGAGCGACGACAGCAAGCCGCTGATCAGGTACGCGCCGAGCGTCACCCGGAAATTGTCGATGCCGGCGTAGCGCGCGGCCAAGGCGTTCGTCCCGAGCAGATAGACGCGCAGCCCGAAGCCCGTCCGGTTGAGGCCGAATGCGACCGCCGCCGCCAGCGCGGCGAACAGGAGCACCGGCGCCGGAACGTAAAAGACCGTGCCGTTGCCCAGCACGCTGATGGCGTCGGGAAAGCCGAGCACCGCGGCGCCGCCGCTCAGGACGACCGCGATCCCGGTGAAGATGAGGCCGGTCCCGAGCGTCGCGAGGATCGGAGGAATGCCGATCGCGGCAATCGCGAAGCCGTTGAGCAGTCCGCCGACTGCGCCAACGGCGAGCAGCGCCGCCAGGCCGAGCGCGATCGCCGGCGCCGCGTGCGCGGCGTGCGGGTCGGGCGCCTGGCTGCGCATGACCAGCACCGCGAGCATCGACGAAAGGTTCGCCAGGCCAACCACCGAAAGATCGATGCCGCCGGTGAGCATGGACACCATCACGGCGAGTCCGAGAATGGCGAATTCCGGGAACTGGAACGCCATCGACGAAAAATTCGCCTGCGAGAGGAACAGGTGAGGCTCCGCGGCGCTCATCCCCGCAAACACCAGCACGGTGATCGTCGCCAGCCGTCCGAGATTGGTGTCCAGCAGTCGGCGCGGCCAGCTTGCGGCGGAGGTGCGGAAGGTTTCCGTGTGCCCGGTCACGACGGCGCCCCCTCAGTCCGCCTGCAGCGAAGCGATACGGGCGCGCAGCGCGGGCACGCCCGTGCCGAGCAGGATCAGGCCCCCCGTGACGACGTTCTGCCAGGTGGTCGGGATCCCGAGCACGATCAGGCTGTTGTTGATAACGACGATCAGCGCGACGCCAAGTAGGGTGCCGGTGATCGTGCCATGTCCGCCGCTCAGCCGCGCGCCGCCGAGAACGACCGCCGCGATCACCGACAATTCGAGACCGACGAGGTCGAACGGATTGGCCACGCGGGCCAGCGACGCGTGGACGATGCCGGCGACGCCGGAGAGCACCCCGACGTAGGCGTAAACGAAATACTGCACGCGCGCGACGTTGACGCCGACGCGGAGCGCCGACTCCGGCGCGCCGCCGAGCGCATAGATGCTGCGCCCGAGCATCGTGCGATTGAGGATGATCGACGTCACCGCCGCGACCGCCACCACCAGCAGAAAGGCGATCGGCAGCGAGACAATCGCGCCGTCGGCGTCCGTATATCGGACAAGCATGGTGCGAGAGAACGTGCGCATGCCCATCGGCACCGCAGTTATCAGCTGCGTTCCGACGAAGGTGAGGAGGAAGCCGCGGAATACGTTCAGAGTTCCAAGGGTGACGATCAGCGTCGGCAGCTTCAGGGTGGCGATGAAGAATCCATTGACGAGGCCCAGCGCCAGACCGATCGCCCCGGCGACGACGAAGGCGACGAGGATCGAGTCGCCCATGCCGAACGCGACCATCGCCTTGGTGCCGACGTACATCGCGAAAGCCGAGATCGCGGTGAACGACACGTCGATGCCGCCGGAGGCGAGAACCAGGAGAACGCCGACCGCGAACAGCGCGGTGACGATGCCGTTGCGCAACAGATCGAACAGGGTCGACAGCGAAAGGAAGCTCGGCTCCTTCCAGGCGACGACCAGGCAGACCGCAAGCAGCACCAGGGCCACCAGTGTTTCGTTGCGTGCGAGAAGCCGGCGCATCCTGTCCATCTCAGCCCGTGAGCCGCGCTGCAAGGGCGTTTTCTTCCGCGGCGGCCCGGGGGATGTCCTCCGTCACCCGGCCCGACTGCATGACGAGGATCCGATCGCACGCGGCGAGCAGTTCGGGGATGTCGTCGGAGATCACGATCACGCCCATGCCGTCCGTCGGCCAGCTTCGCGATGATGGCGTGGATGTCGGCCTTCGATCCGACGTCGACCCCGACAGTCGGTCCGTTCAGGAGCAGAATCCGGGGCGACCGCGCCAGCCAGCGCCCAAGCATGACGCGCTGCTGGTTGCCTCCCGAAAGGCTGCTCACCGGCAGGTCGGCGTCGGGCGTCACGATATGCAGCCGCCGCGTCCACTCTTCGACCATGCTGCGCAGACGCTCGCGCGAAAGAACGCCTCCTGACCCGTTCATCCGGTCGAGGCTGCTGACCACGAGGTTGCGCGCGATCGACTGCGGCAGGAACAGCCCCTCCGTGAGCCGGTCGGCGGGGACGTAGCCGATGCCGAGCGCGATCGCGTCGAGAGGCGAAGCGACCCGCGCGGGCCGTCCGCCGACGAAAATCCGCCCGCGATCCGCCGGAGCGAGGCCGAACAGCGCTTTGGCCAACGCGGTCCGGCCGGAGCCGAGCAGGCCGGTGACGCCGAGCACCTCCCCGGCGCGCAGCGTGAAGGATACGTCGTCAAACCGCCCGTCGCGGCCCAATCCCTCGACCCGCAGGAGTTCTGCGCCGGGCTCGCAGGCGCGCGCGGTCGCGTGCTGTTCGAGCCGCCGCCCGAGCATGTGATGCGAAAGCGAGGCGACGTCGAAGCTCGACGCCGGGCCGTCCGCGACCTTGACGCCATTGCGGAGGACGATGATGCGCTCGCAGATGGCGAAGATCTCGGACAGCTTGTGGCTGATGAAGATCACCGCGACGCCGTCCGCCTTGAGGCGACGCACGATCTCGAACAACGACTTGACTTCGCGTTCGGTCAGCGCGGTGGTGGGCTCGTCCATTGCGATCAGCCGAGCGCCCTGAACGAGGGCGCGGGCGATCGCCACAATCTGCTTCTCGGCGACGCTCAGTTCCTCGACCAGCGCGTTCAGCGGCACGACCGCGCCGACCATGCGCAACCCCTGCTCGGCGATCCGCCTGACCGCGCGCCAGGACACCAGACGCCTGCCCCCCGACAACTGGTCGTTGAAGGCGATGTTCTCCGCGACCGTCAGGTTGGGGAACAGCGAAAAGTCCTGATAAATCACCTCGAAGCCGGCGCGCACCGCGTCGATAGGCTGCCAGACCGGCCGCGTTCGCCCGTCCACCGCGATTGTTCCCGCGTCCGGCGTCACCACGCCCGCGAGGATCTTGACCAGGGTCGACTTGCCGCTGCCGTTCTCGCCGGCGAGGCACACGATCTCGCCCGCTTCGATCGCGAGAGCGACCTCGTGCAGCGCGTGAACGCCGGCGAACGACTTGCTCACGCCTTCCACTCGGAGCAACGGCTGCGCCGACATCGCTTCTCCCGCCCCCGACGGCGGCGCGGCGGCCCTGCGGCGGCCGCGTCGCCCCAGATAATGGCCTAGAACGGATATTTGGCGGCGTTGTCCTTGGTCACGTCGACCCAAGCCTGACCGTAGATAACCTTTCCGTCCACCTTGACGTTATTGTAACCGGGGATTCCGAGGTCCATGCCGTCCTTGATCGGCTCGCCCTTGAGAAGCATTACTGCGATCTTCTGCATCAGGTAGCCTGCGTCCGCGGGATCCCAGAAATTGATCGCCTTGACCGCGCCGCTCTCCAGATACTGACCCGCAATCGACGGCAGGCTGGTGCCGACCACGCAGGTCTTGTCCTGAAGATTGCGCTCCTCAATGGCGAGACCGATGCCGGCGACGTCGGTCGACGCGCTTCCCTTGAATCCCTTGAGGTTCGGATATTTGCGCAGCAGCTCCTGGGTCTTCGCGTAGGCCTTCTGCTGGTCGTCGTAAGTCTCGTTGCGGTCGCCGACCAGCTCCATCTTCGGGTACTTTTCCTTCTGCCTGGCGATCGCGCCGTCGACCCATTCGTTGTGAGTCTTCGAGGTCAGGCTGCCCACGAACACGGCGTATTGGCCCTCGCCCTTCATGCATTCGGCGAGCAGATCCATCTGGTGCTTGCCGTAGTCGACGTTCTGGAACGCTTCCAGGTCCCAATCGGCGTTCTTGATGTTCGACGCCTCGTGCGTGACGACCTTGATGCCGGCGGCGCGCGCCTTTTCGAGCACCGGCTCGAGCGCTTCCGGGGAAAACGGCACGACGGTGATCGCATCGGCCTTCTTGGCGATCATGTCCTCGACGAGTTGGACCTGAAGCTGCGCGTCGGCCTTGGCCGGTCCCACCTGGTAACTGTTGTTCCCGGTATCGGCCGCGAACTTCTTCACGCCGGTATCCATCCGGTTGAACCACTGAATCCCAGCAATCTTGACGATCGTGGGGATGTTGTAGACCTTTTCGGCTGTCGCCACCCCGGCGGCGGCTGTGAGCACGACGATCGCAGCAACAGATGCCGCCAACTTTTTGCGCATTTATCCCTCCCAAATTCCCGGCCACAAACGAACCTTCGCTTGGCGCTGGAGTTTCTCACCCGCTATTGCGTCGGCGACATTGATGTCGATCAACCGGCGGCGGATCTCGGCGCGTCGCTGGTCTGCTCCGCGCGGAACGAGGTTGCTCCTTAGGACTGCAAGCGTCAAGTTCGGCATAAAGGTCGCGCGCTCCATCAATTCTTTGCCTTCGCGGATGGGGCCCGGAACCGCCCGGCGCTGCCCGCCGATCGTGGTCTTGCCTTCCGACACCGTCCGTCTCCAAGCCGCTCGATCGTCAGATATGGATCGCCCTGCCGTAAGCCGAAAGCACGCTCTCGTGCATCGCTTCGCTGAGCGTCGGGTGCGGAAAGACGGTGTCCATCAGCTCCATTTCGGTGGTCTCGAGTTGCATCGCGACGACGAATCCGTGAATCAATTCCGTCACTTCGGCGCCGATCATGTGCGCGCCGAGGAGCTGGCCGGTCTTGGCGTCGAAGATCGTCTTCACCAGGCCCTCCGGCTCGCCGAGGGCGATCGCCTTGCCGTTGCCGACGAAAGGGAAGCGGCCGATCCTGAGATCGTAGCCGGCGCTACTGGCCTGATTCTCCGTCAGGCCGACCGAGGCCACTTGCGGATGGGAATAGGTGCAGCCGGCGATCTTCCGCTTGTCCAGGGGGTGGACGGGCTGGCCCGCGATGGCCTCGACGGCGAGCACGCCTTCGTGCTCGGCCTTGTGCGCGAGCATCGGCGGGCCGGCGACGTCGCCAATCGCGTAGATGCCGGGCACGTTCGTGCGGCCGAGGCCATCCGTCACGACGCAACCGCGGTCGGTCTTCACGCCGAGCGCTTCCAGGCCGAGGCGTTCGATGTTACCGACGACGCCGACGGCGGATATCACCCGGTCGACCTTGATCTCCCGATGCGTTCCGTCGCCGGGATCCACCGTCGCAGCGACCTCGTTCGCGCCCTTGCGCAGCGCCGTCACCGTCGCTCCGAGCACGAGACGGATTTCCTGTTTCTCGAAGCTCTTCCGGGCGAGCGCGGCGATGTCGTGGTCTTCGAGCGGCAACACCTGCGGCGCCATTTCGACGACCGTCACGTCCACGCCTATGGCGCGATAGAAACTGGCGAACTCGACGCCGATCGCGCCCGAACCGACGATCAGCAGGGACTTCGGCGTGACGTCCGGCGTCATCGCCTCGACGTAGGTCCAGACCAGCTTGCCGTCCGCTTCCAGCCCCGGCAGCATGCGGGGCCTCGCGCCCGTCGCGACGATGATGTGCCTGGCGAGATATTCGCCGGGTCCGAGCGCGGGCTTGGGCGGGGGGTTCGCGACGCCGTACTCGATCTCTCTGGCGGGGACGACCGTCACCGCGCCGACCCTCGGGATCGAGCGCGCGACCCCAGATCACGTCCACCTTGTTCTTCCTGAGCAGGCCCGTCACGCCGGCGTTGAGCTGGCCGGACACCCGGCGCGACCGGCTGACGATGGCGGGAAGGTCCACGGCCAGGCCATCCGTCTTCAGGCCATAGGCTTCGGCATGCTGCGCGAGCCGATAGACCTCGGCCGAACGAAGCAGCGCTTTGGTCGGGATGCAGCCCCAGTTGAGGCAGACGCCGCCGAGATGCCTGTTTTCGACGACGGCCGCCTTCAGGCCGAGCTGCGCGGCTCGGATCGCCGCGACGTACCCGCCCGGGCCGGCGCCGATGACAACGACGTCATATGCACTCAATTTCGATCCTCCGGTCTGACGGGGGCCGGCGCAGACCTCTCCCGCCAGAGCAGCGCCTCGCCGAGCACGACACCCCCGCCCCGCCGACCTTCGCGGCCGTCCGGACGGCGCGCCTGCCAGTTTGCGGCTGAAGCAGCCACTACCAGCAGGTGAAACCCCCATCGACGAGAACGATCGACCCGGTCATCAGGCTGGCGGCGTCGGAGGCGAGGAACAGGACCGCAGCCGCGACTTCGTCGGCCTCTCCCATTCGCCCCATCGGCGTGCCGTCGAGCCAGGTCCGCAGCATCTCGGGATTGACGAATTCGACGAGCGGCGTCCTGATGTAGGTGGGCGCGACCGCGTTGACGCGCACGCCGCGACGCGCCCATTCGGCCGCAAGCGACTTCGTGAGCTGATGCACGCCGGCTTTCGCCGCGTTGTAGGACACCTGCTCCTGCGGCTTGACGATGATGAAGCCCGACATCGAGCCGATGTTCACGATCGATCCGCGGCCGGCCGCGACCATCGCCTTGCCGAAGGCGCGGTTGCACCAGAAGAGTCCGGTCAGATCGACGTTGACCACATCCAGCCAATCCTGGTCGGTGAAGGTTTCCGCCGGCCTCTCGGAACGCACGATGCCGGCGCTGCAGACGAGGACGTCGACCCGGCCGCGCTCCGCGAGGACGCGCGCGGCGATGTCGTCGACCTGCGCGGAGCTGGTCACGTCCACTTGCAGGATATCGCAATCGTAGCCCTTTCGCGCCATCGCCTCCCGGCTCAGGCCGAGGGTCTCGGCGTTGAGGTCGGCGATGTAGACATGCGCGCCGGCCTCCGCCAGCGCCTCGACGCAGCAAAGGCCAATGCCTTGCGCGCCTCCCGTGACGACGGCGACGCGATCTTTCAGACTGAACCGCTCGAGATACATGTTCGAGCTCCTTTCGACGGCTGGTCTCGCGGCCGGCGCGAACCGACCGCGAGGCTGCGCAATCGGCGCCTCGTCAGCGCCGATCGCTCGATGATCCGATCAGCTCAGAACGATGCCGCCGCACACGTTCAGCGACTGCCCGGTCACGAACGCCGATTTGTCCGAGGCGAAGAAGCAGACCGGTCCGGCGACGTCCTCCGGCTGGCCGAGGCGCGCCAGCGCCGTCTTGTCGATCCAGCGCTGGGCGACCGCCTTGTCGTCCAGATTGACGCGGCCCATGTCGGTGACGATGATGCCAGGGCAGACGCAGTTCGCCGTGATGCCGAACGGGCCGACTTCCTGGGCGAGCACCCGCGTGAAGCCCATGATCGCCGCTTTCGACGCCGAATAATGCGCCTGCTCGGGCGCGCCGTGCTTGCCGCCGATCGAAGCGATGCTGACGATGCGCCCGTAGCGGCGTTCCTTCATGTGCGGCAGGAACGTCTGCGTCACCAGGAAGGCGCCCTTGGCGTTCACGTCGAGAACCGCGTCCCAAACCTCCTCCTTGATGTCCTCGAAGGCTGCGGCGATCAGGATGCCGGCGTTGTTGACGACGACGTCGACGTGTCCCGCCTCCTTCAGAGCCTGGTCCGCCATCGCGCGAACCTGCGCGCGATTGCTGACGTCGCAGGCGTGCGGATAGGCCGAGCGGCCGACGGCGCGGATTTCCTCGCAAACCGCCTCGAGCGCCTTTTGCTGAACAGGGAGGTCGACGACGACGAGATCGAACCCGTCGCGCGCCAGTCCGAGGGCGGCCGCGCGGCCGATGCCTCGGCTTGCGCCCGTGACGAGCGCCACGCGTCCGTTCGAGGGCTTGCTCATTTCACAACTCCTTTTCTTCAAAAGCGCGCCGCAGCCGGCAGTCGGCTCAGCGGAAGAAGCGGATCTCGCTGCGCAGAACGGCGAGGCTGACCGCGGCGATCATCACCACGCCGCGCATTTCATTCTGCAGGTAGAACGGCGCGCCGAGCAGGTTGAGGCCATTGTCGAGCATGCCGATGATCACGACGCCGACCACCGTGCCCTGGATGGTCGCGCGCCCCGGCCGGAACGCGGTCATGCCGAGGAACACCGCGGTCATGCTGTCCATCAGATAGGCGTCGCCGGCCCCCGACTGGCCGCTGCCGAGTTGGGCCGTCAGCATGATGCCGCCCATCGCGGCGCCAAGAGCCGAGAGCACCAGGGCGATGATGCGCGAGCGATCCACCTTGATGCCGGACAGGCGCGCCGCCTGGATATTGGCGCCGGTCGCGACGATGCCGCGGCCGAGCCGGGTCTTGTTCAGGAGCACATAGAACACGATCGCCACGACGACCGCGATCGCGATCGGCGCAGGAATGAAGCCCAGGATCTTGCCGTTGGAGATGTAATAGAAGCTCTCGGGCATACGCGAGTAGATCGAGTCGCCGTTCGTGTAGGCGTAATTGAGGCCGAGCGCGATCGGTCCCATCGCCAGCGTCGCGATCATCGAGGGCACGCGGAGCCATGTGACGAGTATGCCGTTGACCAGGCCGATCGCGACCCCCGCCAAAACCGTCAGCAGGATCGCCACGCCCGCGGAAAGATTGGACCAGATCATCAATCCGGCGACCAGAACGCCCCCGAGGCTGGTGACCTGGCCGATGGACAAGTCGAATTCGCCGCTCGCCACGGCCACGGTCAGGCCGGACGAGACGACCATGAGCACCGATATCTGAATGAGCACGATGCTCACGTTGTCGACCGAAAGGAAGCGGCTGCTCGACAGCGAGAAGGCGACGAACACCAGCACGGCCGCCATGACGGTTCCGTACTTGGCGATGAACGTGCTGGACTGAAGCTTGGCCGCGAGTCGCGCAGATCGGATCGCGGGCGGCCGGTCGACGAGACGCGAGTGGACATGGTCAGCTTACCGCAAGTAGGAGGCGTTCTTCGGAGAACTCAGCGCGCTGCAAGCACACGCCGACGGTCTTGTGCGTGATGCAGTAGATGCGATCGCAAAGCTTGAGCAGTTCGGGAAACTCGGTGCTGGTGATCAGAACGCTGGCGCGGTCGCGCGCCAGCGACTGGATCAGCCGGTAGATTTCCGCCTTGCTGCCGACGTCGACGCCCTCCGTTGGATTGTCGAGAAGCAGCAGGGGCTTCAGCGCCGAGTTGCTCTTGGCCATCCGGAGCAGCCACCGCGCGAACGCGACCTTCTGCTGGTTGCCGCCCGAAAGCTCCAGGACGTCCTGATCGGGGCCGCCGCATTTGACCGAGAGGCTCGAAATCGCCTCGCGCACCGGCGTCTTGGTCTGCTGGTCGCTGATGAAGCCTGCGCGGCTGAGCAGACGCAACGACGCGGACAACAGATTGTCGGTTATGGAGAGCCCGGGAAACAGGGCCTTCTTCATCCTTTGTTCGGCCACCAGATAAACGCCGCGTTCGATCGCGTCGGCGACCGACCTCGGGCAGCCGGGCCGGCCATTGACCATGATCTCGCGCGCTTCGAACTTGACGCCTGCGCCGGCAAGCGTTTCGAGAAGCTGTGTTTGTCCGCCCCCGACGACGCCCGCGACGCCGACGATTTCTCCCGGCGCGATCGTGATCTCCGGCACGTGCAGGCCGTGGATCACGGTGTCGCGCAGGATGGTCGTCGGCGCGCCGTCGGCGCGCGCTCGCCCACGCCGTGTCGGTGATCGCCCGCCCGACCATCGCCTGCACGACGGCTTCCGGCGTCGTAGCGGCGACCAGCGCTCTCGTGGACCTTGCGTCCATCCTTGATCACGACGACGCGATCGCATTCGGCGAACACCTCGCCCAGATGGTGGGAAATGAACAGGATCGCCATGCCGCCGCCTTCGAGACCGCGCAGGAACGCAAACAGCTTCCGGCTTTCGGCCAGCGTCAGCGAGGCGGTCGGCTCATCGAGGATCAGGATGGCGGGGTCGGTCTCCAGCGCCTTCAGGATGTCGAGGATCTTGTTTTCGCCCTCGTCGAGTTCCTCGCAATCTCGGTCGAGCGGAATATCAATGCCGAAGCGGACGAGGATTTCGCGCGCCGACTGATAGAGCGCGGCATTGCGAATGAAGCCCGCCTTCGAACGGCTCGCGGCCCAGCATGATATTCTCGGCGCGCCGTCAAGGACGGAATGACGGCGATCTGCTGATGGGCGACAGCGATGCCGGCCGCCAGCGCGTCGCCGATCGAGCGAAGCTCCACCGGCGCGCCGTCGACGGAGATCGACTGCCGCCGTCGGCCGTGTAATGCGCCGCAGATGATCTTGACCAGCGTCGACTTGCCCGCGCCGTTCGCGCCGACCAAAGCGAGCATCTCGCCGCCGAGGAGATCGAGATCGACGTCAATCGAGAGCAGGGTTGCCGTGAAAGGCCTTGCCGGACGCCGCGCGCGGTGAGACGCGGACGCCGTCATTGAGGCGGATTCATGGTGGCTTCCTCTCGTCGGGCAAGAACTCGCGGGCCGCCGTGGAGAAAGCGGCCCGCGGCTGCGGCCTTACATGCCCGCGAGCGCGCGATCTCTGTAGATGTAGTAGAGATCCGTCGCATCGTACGTCGGCTTGCCGGCAGGCGGGATATTGACGCCGCGAACCAGAAGCGGGGCCGGGAATTCGACCGACGGCACCGGCACGAGCTTCTTGGCGTCGCCGCCCTTGCCGACGATCTCGTTGATCAGCCAGCCGGTGTAGGCGCCCCAAATTTCGAACGCCTGCGCGGTGGTGGCCAGCAGCGGATAAGCCGGGATTGCGCATACGGTCGAGCGCTGTCGGGATGACCGTCGTGGCCGACGACGAAGATCTTGTCCTGCAGCCTCTCGCCATGATGACTTCAGCCGCCGCCATCGCGGGCTCGTCCCACGGACACCAGATGACGTCGAGATCGGAGCCGAAGCGGGTCAGCCAATCGTTCACCGCGTTCTGCGTCGTCTCGTAGAAGCCCGGCGTACTGGATGACGTGCTCGTCCTTCAGCGGAGATCCACTCGTTTTCGGTCAGGATCGTCTTCATGACCTTGCCGCGCTTGCGGGTGCCGTGGTGGAAGTTCGCCACGATCATGCACATGTTGGCTTTGGTCTTGCCCGCCGCCTTGCAACGTATCGACCGAGGAAGAGGCCCGTCTGCGAAGGCCATCACGTAGTTGTTGCTGGTGATGTCGGCGATCGCCGGCGCCTGCCAGCCGGAGTCCAGGCTGAAGAACGGCGTTTTCGAGGCCGTCAGGCTGTCAAGCGCGCTCTTGGCGGCCGTGAGCGTGCCGAACATCACCAGGATCGCGTCCGATTTCGCGGTGATGGCGTCCTGTATCTGGCTCACCAACTGTGCCCGGATCGCCCTTGGCGTCGGTCTGATTGACCTGCCAGACCTTGTCGAGGCCGGTTTTTCCCAGCCACTGCTGAAACCCAGCCCACGACCGCTGATCCGACTGCGCAGACATCTGCTGCGCGATGACCGCCACCTTGAGGGGCTTGGCGGTGTCGGCCAGAGCCGGGGTCGAGGTGAGCGCGAAGCTCGCGAGTTGCGAGGCTCCGACCATTCCAAGCGTTCCTCCCAGGAGATCCCGTCGGGAAAGTGAAGTTGTTATTTTATCATTCATTTCAGTCCTCCATTAGACATTTTTGCTATTGGTCTTGGGCGAACGCATGAGTCTGAGCGCCACCTGCTTCTTCCGTTGGCCTTATGAGACGTCGCGAACAACGGTAGAATGGGATCGCCGCGTTCGGCTCGCATCCGAGGGCGCGGCGCAAAAGGGGTTGGCCCCGGCTGCCGGGCCTGCTGCCGCCGAGTGGTCGTTGAGACGCGGGGTCGCGCAAACGGGCGTGGCGAAGAGCGAACACGGCGCGAGCGGCGGCCCTTGACGAAGGCTCTGTCGATGACCCTGTCCATCAAGCCCTGACCCTCCCCAACCGTCCGCTTCCGCCGCTGTCAATCCGTCGCCGCAGGCGTCTGCGCTAGAGCAGCATGCGCCGGACGTCTTCGACGGCGGCGCAGAGTTCGGCGCGCGAACCGGGCCGCGGCGGCGCCGTCGATCACGCGATGGTCGTACGACAGGCTCAGCGGCAGCATCAGCCGCGGCTGGAACGCCTCGCCGTCCCACACCGGCCATATCGTCGTGCGCGACACCCCGAGAATCGCCACTTCCGGGGCGTTGATGATCGGCGTGAACCCCGACCCGCCGATGCCGCCGAGCGACGAGATCGTGAAGGTCGAGCCTTGCAGCTCCGCAGGCGAGAGCCGGCCTTCGCGCGCCTTGCCGGAGAGCGAGGCCAGTTCGCGCGCGATCTCCGCCACGCCCTTGCGGTCGACGTCCCTGACGACGGCGACGACCAGCCCGTCGGGCGTGTCGATGGCGACGCCGATGTGCCAGTAGAGGCGACGGATGAGGCCGTCCTGCGTCGGCGACAGCGTGGAGTTGAAGACCGGAAACGCCTTGAGCGCGATAACGGCGGCCTTCATCACGAACGGAAGCAGCGACATGCGATAAGGCGCGTCCTTGTCCGCCCTGGCCTCCTCGTCGAGCTCCTTGCGAAACGCCTCGAGATCGGTGACGTCGGCGTCGTCGAAATGGGTCACGTGGGGAATGCTGGTCCAGGCGCTGTGCAGGCGCGGGCCGGAAATGCGCTGAAGGCGGGACATCGGCGCGGGCTCGACCGGACCGAACCGGGCGAAGTCGACCGGCGGAGTCGGCGTCGCGCTCGAAGCGCTCGGCGTCGGCCCGCGCGCCTCGACGGCCAAAGCCCTGGCCGGCGCCGCTTCCGGCTGCGCGCCGCCTCGCGCGAGCACGTCGCGCGCTTCGATGCGGCCGCGCCGGCCGGTCCCGACGATGTCGACGATCGCGACTCCCTGCTTCTGCGCGAAGTCGCCGCGCCAGCGGCGTCGCGCGGACGCGACGATCGCCGCTCGGACGTTGCGGCGATTCACTCGCTCCAGGACTTGAGGCCTTGGCCGGAGCAGGCGTCGCGGCGGCCGTCGCCGCGACGCGGCTCGGTGAGGGAACGCCGGCCGGCGCATCGCTCTGAATGACGCAGAGCGGTTCGCCGATCTTCAGGTCGACGCCCGTTTCGGCGAGGATCTCGACCAGAGTTCCGTTGCTCAGCGCAGGCACCTCGACGGTCGTCTTGTCGGTCTCGACCTCGACGATGGTTTCGCCGCGCGTGAACGACTCCCCCGGCCGCTTCAGCCACTGGCCGACTACGCCCGGTCTCCATGGTCTCGCCGAGCAGCGGCAGCTTGAACACGGAGGTCATGACGTCATCGCCTCGATCGATCTCGACGATCAGGTCGACGGTGGGAATGCTCGCCCGCTCCAGCGCCGGCGAGACCGAGATCGGGATGTCCTCGCCGGCGATCCGCGCCACCGGCTCCTCGAGGAAGTCGAAGCACTCTTCGCTGATCCGCGCCGCGAGTTCCGCAGAGACGCCGCAGGTCATCGCGCCTTCGCTGACGACCGCCGCCTTGCCCGGTCCTCTCGACCGAGTTCGCGACCGTCTCGAAGTCCAGCGGATTGAGCGTCCGGAGATCGATCACCTCGACGTCGACGCCGCGCTCGGCGAGCTTCGCCGCCGCCTCGAGCGCCGTGTGCACCATGCGCGAATAGGTGACGAGGGTGACGTCGCGCCCGGCGCGGCGCACGAGCGCGCGTCCCCAGGGCGCTTCGGCCGCCGCGTAGTCGACGACGCCCTTCCTGGCGTAGAGCGACTTGTGTTCGATGAAGACGACGGGATCCGGAAGGGTCACGCTATGGCGCAGCAGATGATAGGCGTCCGAGACCGTCGCGGGCATCGCCAGGCGCAGCCCCGGCGTATGCATGATCCAGGCTTCGAGACTCTGCGAGTGCTGCGCCCCGGCGCTTCGCCCGGCGCCGCCTTGGGTGCGCAGCACCATCGGCACGCCAATCTGGCCGCCGAACATGTAGCGGATTTTCGCGGCCTGGTTGCCGAGCTGATCCATCGTCAGCCCGAGGAAGTCGACGTACATCAACTCGACGACCGGCCGCAGGCCGGCCATGGCGGCCCCGACGGCCGCGCCGACGATGCCGGCTTCGCTGATCGGCGTATCGAGAAGCCGATCGGGCCCGAACTTCTTGATAAGATCCTTGGTCACGCCATAGGCGCCGCCATAGGCGCCGACTTCCTCGCCCATGACGAAGATCGTTTCGTCGGCTCTCCATCGCGTCATTGAGCGCCTGACGGAGAGCGTCGCGATAGGTGATATCGACCATTTCCGCCTCTCAGGCTGTCGGCAAAGACGCGGTGAAGCCGCGTCCGCACCGGCTCCGGCTCCGGCTCGCCCGGCGCAAACACGTCGCGAAACATCGAGCTGAGCGGCGGCTCCGGCGAGATTCGCGGCGAAATCGATCGTCGGCGTTCATTTCGCCGACTGATGGCGGCGTCCATCTCGTCGAGCTGCGCCTCGGTCGCGAGTTTCCGCCGCAGCAGCTCCGAGCGCGCCCACGCGACCGGATCGCGCTTGCGCCCCGCCTCTTCCTCCTCGGCGGTGCGATAGGGGCTCTTGTCCATGCGCCCGTGCCCGAAGAAGCGGAAGCACGAAACGGAAAGGAACGCCGGGCTTGCCCTGCCGCGCGCCGTCGACCAGCGCTTGCGCCTTTTGCATGACCTCCTCGACATCCTCGCCGTCGGCCATGTCGGCGGCGAGGCCGAGCGCCTCGGCCCGAAGGTCGAAGTCGGTCGAACGGGTCGCATGATCGATGCGCGTCCCCATGCCGTACTGATTGTTGATGCAGACGAACAGCACCGGCAGGTCCCACAGCGCCGCCATATTCATGCTTTCGTAGAGAATGCCCTGCTGCATCGCGCCGTCGCCGAAGAACGCGACGGCGATCGAATCGTTCTTCAACCGCTTCGACGCGAGCCCGGCGCCGACGACGTGCGAGATGCCGCCGCCGACGATCGCGTTGGCGCCCGAGATGCCCGAGCGCCCTGTCGGCGATGTGCATCGAGCCGCCCTTGCCGCTGCAATAGCCGACTTCGCGGCCGCCGATCTCCGCCATCATGCGATTGGGATCCGCGCCGCGCGCGAGGAACACGCCATGGCCGCGATGGTGGGTGGTGAAATTGTCCTGCGGCCTCATCGCCGCGCAAACGCCGGCGGCGGCCGCCTCCTCGCCGATCGAAAGGTGCAGCATCGAACCGGCCGAGAGCCCGCGCACGTAGAGCTCGCCGACGTGCTCCTCGAAGGTGCGAATGCGCCGCATCAGACGATAGAGATCGATCAGTGGCGTGTTGGAAATCCTGTCGTCAGGCACGATGCGCTCCCTCAATGAGCCGTCTCTGGGCGGGTGATCGGCTTCAGAGCGGGATAGAGCATCGCGTAGCGACGATAGAGGTCGTCGTAGACCGCGCTTTCCCTGGCGCGCGGCTCGATGGTGCGGCCGCGGCGGACCATCGCCCCGATGCCCTCGTCGATGGACGAGAACAGTCCGGCGCCGACTCCGGCCAGAACCGCGCAGCCGAGCGACGGCGCTTCGGCGCTTTCGGGCACGCTGACCGGCAGGCCGGACGTGTCGGCGTGGATTTGCAGCCAAAGGTTTGACGCCGTGGCGCCGCCGCCCAGGGTGATCTCGGTCGCGGTGAAGCCGGCCGAGCGCATCGTGTCGAAGATGGCGCGCGAGCCGAAGCAGATGCCCTCGATCGCGGCGCGAAAAAGATGCGGCATGCCGTGGGCGAGCGTCAGGCCGACGAAAGCGCCGCGCGAAAGCGCATCGACATAGGGCGTGCGGTTGCCCTGGAAGTGGTCGAGGCACAAGACGCCGTCGCAACCCGGCTCGAGCTTCTCCGCCTCGACGTTCAGCGCCTTGAGATCCAGGTTGCCGCCGCTGAGGCGCCGCAGCCAGTTGATGATCGATCCGGTCGAGGTCTGGCCGCCCTCGATAATGTGCAAGTCGGGATAGACCGCGCTGTCGTAGGTGCCCCACAGACCGGCGACCGACACGGGCGCCTTGGAGACCCCGAACATCAAGTGCGACGAGCCTGTGATCAGCGCCAGCTGTCCGGGCTTGTGGACCCCGAGACCGATCATGCCGATAAGCGCGTCGGCGCCGCCCTGGGCGACGAGAACGTCGGTCGACAGTCCCAGATGCTCGGCGGCTTGCGTGGGTCAGCGGCCCGATCACCTCGCCCGGCGCCAGGACGTCGGACGGCCACTTCTCCAGAAGCGCCGGCACGCCGAGTTTCTCGACCAGCGACCGCGCCGGCCCGCCCCGCTGCTTGGAGTAGTGCCAGCGGATCGACACGTTGTTGAGGCTGGCGCACCGGCGCCCGGTCAGGCGCAGGTTGATGAAGTCCTGGTATTCGCAGATCGTCGTGGCGCGTTCGAAGACGCCGGGCTCGTTGCGGGCGATCCACAGCGCCTTCGGGATCATCCACTCGGCCGAAACCGGCCCGACGCCATTGCAGTTGACGCGCAGCGCCGCGTCGCCGGTCGCCAGCACGGCGGCCGCTTCGGCTTCCGCCCGCACGTCCATCCAGATGATCGCCGGGCGTAGCGCGCGGCCATGCTCGTCGAGCGCGACCACCGAGCAGCAGGTCGTATCCGCCGCCAGCGCGCGGACGCGGCTGGGCTCGACCTTGGCGTCGGCGATCGCCCCTCGCACGGCAAGCGCGGCGCAACGCCACCAGTCTTCCGGATTTTGCTCGGCGCGCGCGCCGGGCGAGAATTTCGTGTCGTAGGGCTGGGCGGCCGTCCCGAGGCAGGCGCCCGTCAGATCGTACACGCGGGCCCGGATGCTTTCAGTCCCCCCGTCGATCCCGATTACGAGACCCATCGTTTCTTATCCCAAATTCCAAGCGCATGTGTCGCCGCTGGCGAATTTCGGTGCGCTTTTGTCGTCATTGGCGACGAATGTGCTAAGGCACGGCTTCGCACCCGTGTCAATATGCTCTGTGACGCCGTGTGACGCCGCGGACGCGGACGGACAGAAAAATGAATCTGAATCTCGGACACCTCTCCGACGACGAACTGATCGGGCGTGTGGCTTGGCTCTATTACGTCTTCGGCTGGCCAAGGCGGGCGACGTCCCGGGCGGTTGCGCAAAGCCCGCCGGCGCAACGGGCTAGCCCATTCCGGTCAACGGTGAAGTCCGCGGCATCCTGAGCGCCCATCGGCAGCGATAGCCGTGCGCTCAGCAGCGCTGGAACCGTATCTCCGAGACCCGCTCGATCGCCAATCCGAGCAAGTCGGTGTTTGCCGAGTTATAGCGAAATGGGCCGCCGTGGGGTTCCCGCGGCGAGGACAGGCACTGGAAAAAGGAAACAAGTTCGGCGCTTCGATCGCCGACGGACGATGGCTGCCAGTTCGTCGCGATCCTGTAGGCGTGTTCTTGCGCGGGATCAAGAGTGACGCCGGTCCTCATATCGAGGAGGCGTCGTATCGTAGTGCCTGATAAGCCGTCGAGGCGATCTCCGGCACGTATCTCGACACCGGAGAGTCGATGATTGAATTCCCCCGTCTCATGCAACATTTCCGCGAGCACCCCGACGCCGAAGGCTCCAACTCTCGAGAGGATGGCGCCATGACGAGCAGGACGGCGAGCAGGTTTTCCCCGGAAGTTCGAGAGCCGGCGGTGCGGATGGTGCTGGAGCACGAGGCGTACCTGATAGCGGCTCCTGGGACAGGTAGCCCTGGCTGTCGAGTTGACCGCCGGCAGATCGAGGCCAGGTGCGCCGGCGTCAAGCTTGTCGCCGCTTTGTCGCGACGTGCGCAAACTCCGGAGAGAGTAGCTGAAATTCCTTACAATTCGACGTCATCGCTCTGTCGCCTCGGATGCGTAGTTCTGGCGCTGGAAGGGCGTGATCAATGCTGAGCATTGAAGGTCTGACGCGCCGTTACGGGTCGAGAGCCGCGGTCGACGACGTGTCGCTCGATATCGAGGCGGGACGCTTCATCGGCGTGATCGGCCGTTCGGGCGCCGGCAAGTCGACGCTGCTGCGCATGATCAACCGGCTCGAAACCCCGACCGCGCGGCGTCATCCGCTTCGGCGACGTCGAGGTGACGCGGCTGCGCGGCGCGGCGCTCGCCGACTGGCGCGCCCGCTGCGCCATGATCTTCCAGCAGTTCAATCTGGTCGGCCGGCTCGACGTGCTGACCAACGTCCTCGTCGGGCGGATGAACCACGTCTCCACCCTGCGCTCGATGCTGCAGGCTGTGGCCGGAGAGCGACATCGCGCTCGCGCTGTCGGCGCTCGAGCAGCTCGACATGGCCGCCTTCGCCTCCCAGCGCGCCGACAGCCTGTCCGGGCGGCCAGCAGCAGCGGGTCGCGATCGCCCGCGCGCTGGTGCAGGAGCCCGAGATCATCCTCGCCGACGAGCCGATCGCCTCGCTCGATCCGCGCAACACCCGGATCGTGATGGACGCGCTGCAGCGCATCAACCGGCATCACGGCATCACCGTGCTCTGCAACCTGCATTCGCTCGAACTCGCGCGCAGCTATTGCGACCGGCTGATCGGCATGGCGAACGGGCGGGTCGTCTTCGACGGCGCGCCCGGCCGAGCTGACCGACGCGGTCGCGCACGACTCTACGGCATCGAGGCCAAAGAGGCGGTCGGCGCCCTGCCGCGACCGCGGCCCGGTCGGCGCCGCCGCGCCGGCCGCCGCCTGACGCGACCTCACGATTTCCCGTCCCAAGGAGAGAACCCATGATTACCCGACGCAGCCTGATCATCGGCGCCGCACGCAGCGCGCTCGCCGCGACCGCCGCGGCCGCGCCAGGACTGGAAGGCCAAGTATCCCGAGCTCGTCTTCGCCGTCGTTCCGGCCGAGAACGCCTCCGGCGTCGTCGACCGCTGGACGCCGTTCGTCGACTATCTCAGCAAGGAGACTCGGCGTGAAGGTGACGCTGCGCGTCGCCAACGACTACGCCGCGGTCATCGAAGGCCAGCGCGCCGGCAACATCCACATCGCCTACTACGGCCCGGCGTCCTTCGCCCGCGCCCGCATGCATCGGCGTCAAGACCGACGCCTTCGCCATCGACGTCAACAGCGACGGCTCGAAGGGCTACTACTCGGTCTTCTACGTGCTCGCGAACTCGCCCTACCAGAAGATCGAGGACCTGAAGGGCAAGCCGATGGCCTTCGTCGATCCGAACTCGACCTCGGGCAACAACATGCCGCGCTTCGAGCTCGACAAGCTCGGCATCGATCCGGACACGTTCTTCTCCAAGACCGTGTTCGCCGGCAGCCACGAGAACGCGGTGCTCGCGCTGGCGCAGGGCACGGTCGACGTCGCCGCCAACTGGTGGAACGCCGCCGACGATTCCAACCTCACCCGCATGCTCGACAAGGGCATGCTGAAGAAGCCCGACGGCACGCCGATGACCAAGGACGACTTCCGCATCATCCTGACCTCGGGGCTCATCATCAACTCGCCCTACGCCTATCTCTCCGACCTGCCGGACGACCTGAAGGCGGCGATCGCCAAGGCGTTCCTCGACGCCGCCAAGAACGACAAGGCGGACTTCGACCGGCTCTCGGACGGCAAGAACCGGCCCTGGGAGCCGGTCACGAACGCCGACTACGACAAGACGATCGCACTGGTGAAATTCGTCGACCAGCTCCGCAAGAAGAAGAGCTGAGCACGGCAGCCGGCGGAGGCGCGAACGCCGTCCGCCGCTCTCGCCAGCCGCCGATGCCGAACGCCGTCGTCCAGCTTCCCGACCGCCAGCTCGATGCGCTGAAGGACGCCTACCGGCGCGCCCAGCGCGGCAAGCGGGTGCGTCTTGTGGCCTTCTTCGCCGTCGCCGCCGTTCTGATCGGCCTGTCGTGCGATACAGGCGGAGGTCAATCTCAAGACCTTCTTCGCCAAGATCGGCGGGTTCACCAGCTATTTCGACCGGCTGGCGACGCTCGACGACGGCCGGCGGATCTGGACCGACCCGGCGGAGTGGTTCTGGAGCTTCAAGCGCATCGCCCGGCTGATCGGCGAGACGATGCTGATGGCCTATGTCGGCACGCTGACCGGCTTCGTCTTCGCCTTCGCGCTCAACTTTCTCGCGTCGCCCAACCTGACGCAGCGCGCGTGGGTGGTTTTCGCCGCCCGCCGCGGGCTGGAATTCTGCCGCACCGTGCCCGACATCGTGTTCGCGCTGATCTTCGTCGTCGCCTTCGGCCTCGGGCCGCTGCCGGGCGTGCTGGCGATCGCGATCCACAGCGCCGGCGCGCTCGGCAAGCAGTTCTTCGAAACGACCGAGAACATCGACATGAAGCCGGTCGAGGGCCTGCGCGCGGTCGGCGCGTCCTATGTGCAGACGGTGCGCTTCGCCGCGCTGCCGCAGGTGCTGGCGAGCTTCACCACCTTCACCCTGCTGCGCTTCGAGATCAACGTGCGCGGCGCGACCGTGCTCGGCTTCGTCGGCGCCGGCGGCATCGGGCAGGACCTGATGGAGGCGATCCGCAAGTTCTACTATTCCGACGTCAGCGCGATCCTGGTGATGATCATCGCCGTGGTGATGGCGATCGACATCGCGACCCAGTCCCTGCGCCGGGCGCTTATGTCGAAGGAGCGTCTGGCGTGAGCGCGTCGCCCGCTCTCTCCGTCGATCTCGACGCGATGAAGGCGCGCCATCCGGCGGCCTTTGCGGCGAACTGGCGCGCCCGCGTCACGACCGGCGTGGTGCTCGCGAGCATGGCTGCGGTCTATGTCGCGGGGATCGTCTGGTTCGACGTCCCCTGGGGGCGGCTCGATCCCCGGCTTCCGCCAGCTCGGCTGGTTCCTGCTCGAGATGGTCCCGCCCGATCCCGGCGGCCATCTCTGGCTCTATCTCAACTCGCTCGGCGAGACGCTGGCGATCGCGCTCCTCGGCACCCTGCTCGGCGCCGTGTTCGCGCTGCCGCTCGGCATTCTCGCGGCGCGAAACGCCGTGCCGATGGCGTTCGTCCGCTTCCCGATCAAGCGCTTTTTCGACGTCGTGCGCGGCATCGACACGCTGATCTGGGCGCTGATCTGGATCAATGTCGTCGGCCTCGGGCCGTTCGCCGGGCTGCTGGCGATCGCGACCTCGGACTTCGGCGCGCTCGGCAAGCTGTTCGCGGAGATCGTCGAATCGGCCGACGCGCGGGAGCAGGAGGGCATGCGCGCCGCGGGCGGCGGGCCGATCGAGGAGGTGCGCTTCGGCCTCCTGCCGCAAGTGCTGCCGGTGATCGCCGGACAGATCCTCTATTTCATCGAATCCAACACGCGCTCGGCGACCATCATCGGCGTCGTCGGCGCCGGCGGCATCGGGCTGCATCTCTCGGAGCAGATCCGGGTGCTGGAATGGAAGCAGGTGTCGTTCCTGATCCTGCTGATCCTCGTGTCGGTCGCCGCGATCGACTATGTTTCCGGCAAGCTGCGCGCCGCGATGGCGGGGCGGCGCGCGGTCGCCGCGTGAGCATCTACGCGAGAACAGTGCGGAGCGAGGACATGAGCGAACGCTTGACGGAGGAGATTTCGGCGCGCCGCCGCGCGATGGGACTCCTCGCACGCGCCGCCTTGCCCGACCTTGCCGGGCCGCTCGCCGCCCGATGGCCGGACCACGGCGCGCGCGACCTGAAGCCGGTCGAGACCGGGCTCGTCATGCTGCGCGGACGGATGGGCGGCGACGGCGCTGCCTTCAACGTCGGCGAAGCGACCGTCACGCGGGCGGTCGTCGAGCTGTCGAGCGGCGAACGCGGCTACGGCCATGTGCTCGGACGCGACGCGAACCATGCGCGCGCGGCAGCCGTGCTCGACGCGCTTTGGCAGAGCTCCGCGCGGCCAGCGGTCGAGATGGAGGTGCTGAGGCCGATCGAGGCTCGCCTCGCAGCGGAGCGCGCAAAGGTCCGAGCCGAGACGGCGGCCACCCGCGTCGACTTCTTCACCCTGGTGCGCGGCGAGGACGACGCATGAACGCGCTCGCCTTCGCCGATCCGCCGCGGGAGTCTCAAGCCGCGTTCCGCGCCATTCTCGGCGCGATGGCGCGTCCGGGGACGGTGCTGCGCTGCGGCGCGCACCTCGCGCCCCCGCCGCCACTGTGCCAAGCCGCCGCAGCGGCGATCCTGACGCTCGCCGATTTCGAGACGCCGTCTTTGGCTCGCGCCCTCGTTCGCCGCGGGCGACGCCGCCGCCTTTCTCAAGTTCCACACCGGCGCGCCATTTACGTCCTCGCCGGACCGAGGCCGCTTTCGCGCTCGTCGACGCCGAGGCCGACGCGCTCGATCTCACCAGCTTCCATCAGGGCGTGCCCGACTATCCCGACCGCTCGACGACCATTGTTCTTCAGCTCCGCTCGCTCTCGCGCGGCGTGCTCCTGTGGCTCGCTGGGCCGGGGATTCACGGCGACGCGACGCTGCGCGCGGACCCGTTGCCACACGGCTTTCGCGAGCAATGGCAGGCCAACGCGGTCGCCTTCCCGCTCGGCGTCGATCTCATCCTCGCGGCCGGCGACGAGGTCGCCGCGCTGCCGCGCTCGACCCGCATCACGGGAGGCGGATGATGTATGTCGCGGTCAAGGGCGGCGAGAAGGCGATCCGCAACGCCCATGCGCTGCTCGCCGACCGGCGGCGCGGCGACAAGGGCGACGCCCGAGATTCAGCCGGCGCAGATCGACGAGCAACTCGCCCTCGCCGTCGACCGGGTGATGAGCGAAGGCTCGCTCTACGACCGGCGCGTCGCGGCGCTCGCGATCAAGCAGGCGCGCGGCGACCTGATCGAGGCGATCTTCCTCGTGCGCGCCTATCGCACCACGCTCTCCCGCTTCGGCTTCTCGGAGCCGGTCGACACCGCCGCGATGCGCCTCGACCGCCGCATCTCCGCGACCTTCAAGGACCTGCCGGGCGGCCAGGTGCTGGGGCCGACCTTCGACTACACCCACCGCCTGATCGATTTCGATCTCGAGACAGCCCACCGATCCGGCCGCGCCGGCGACCGCGCCGGCTCCGCCCGAAGCCCCGGCGCCGCGCGTCGACCGATCTCATCGCCCGCGACGGTCTGATCGAGCGCGAGGCCCAGCCGCGCCCGGCGCGCCGGTCTCCGACGTCACCCGCGAGGCGCCCGACTTTCCGTCGCCGCGCGACGCCCGCCTGCAAACGCTTTCGCGCGGCGACGAAGGGTTTCTGCTCGGCCTCGCCTATTCGACCCAGCGCGGCTACGGCCGCACCCATCCGTTCGTCGGCGAGATCCGCTTCGGCGAGGTCGAGGTCGAGCTGTTCGTCGAGGATCTCGGCTTCGCCGTCCCGCTCGGCGACGTCAGCGTGACCGAGTGCCAGATGGTCAACCAGTTCGCCGGCCGCGACGGCGGCGCGCCGCGCTTCACCCGCGGCTACGGCCTCGTGTTCGGCCAGAGCGAGCGCAAGGCGATGGCGATGGCGCTGGTCGACCGCGCGCTGCGCGCAGACGAATTCGCCGAGGAGCGCAAGGGCCCGGCGCAGGACGAGGAGTTCGTGCTCTCCCACTGCGACAATGTGCAGGCGACCGGCTTCGTCGAGCACCTGAAGCTGCCGCACTACGTCGACTTCCAGGCCGAGCTGGCGCTGCTCAGGCGCCTCCGCCGGGAGCGCGAAGAAAAGGCGAAAGCGGCCGAATGAGCGCGAAAGACATCAAGGCGGAGGACCCTATCCACCGCCCTCGTCCTGAGGAGCGGCGCCTCGGGCGACGCGTGCTCGAAGGACGATCCAGCGGACGCCGCGGCGCAACCTGGAGCGTCCTTCGAGACGCCCGCTGCGCGGGCTCCTCAGGACGAGGTCGTGGTTCGACCTCCTCCCGTCACAGCGCGCGCCTACAACTTCGCCTATCTCGACGAGCAGACGAAGCGGATGATCCGGCGCGCGATCCTGAAGGCCGTGGCGATCCCCGGCTACCAGGTCCCGTTCGCCTCGCGCGAGATGCCGATGCCCTACGGCTGGGGCACCGGCGGGGTGCAGGTGACGGCGGCGATCCTCGGCCCCGACGACGTGCTCAAGGTGATCGACCAGGGAGCGGACGACACCACCAACGCAGTCGCGATCCGCGCCTTCTTCGCCAAGACCGCGGGCGTCGCCACGACCACCGACACAGGGGCCGCGACCATCATCCAGACCCGCCATCGCGTGCCCGAGACGCCGCTGACCGAGACCCAGATTCTCGTCTATCAGGTGCCGATCCCCGAGCCTCTGCGCTTCCTCGAGCCGCGCGAGACGGAGACGCGCGCGATGCATGCGCTCGCCGAATACGGCGTCATGCAGGTCAAGCTCTACGAGGACATCGCCCGCCACGGCCATATCGCCACGACCTACGCCTATCCGGTGCGCGTCGCCGACCGCTACGTGACCGACCCCTCGCCGATCCCGAAATTCGACAATCCGAAGCTCGACGACTGTCCCGCGCTGCAGCTCTTCGGCGCCGGCCGCGAGAAGCGCATCTACGCCATTCCGCCCTACACGCGCGTCGTGCCCGCTCGACTTCGAGGACCATCCGTTCGAGCGGACCAAGTTCGACGCGGCCTGCGCCTTCTGCGGCTCGACCGAGTCGTTCCTCGACGAGGTCGTCACCGACGATTCCGGGCGGACGGATGTACGTCTGCTCCGACACCGATTACTGCGAGAAGCGGCAAGCCGCGCGAGCAGAAGGACGCGGCTGAATGACCGGACCGCTGCTCGTCGCCGAAGGTTTGTGCAAGCGCTACGGGCCGATCGTCGCCGCCCATGACATCTCTTTCACAGATCGAGGAGGGCGAGGCGCTGGCGATCGTGGGCGAGTCCGGGTCGGGCAAGACCACGCTCCTGCACCTGATCTCGGGCCTGCTCACGCCCGACTCGGGCTCGGTCCGCTACCGCGCGCGCGAGGGCGCGCTGGCCGATCTCGCGTCGCTGTCCGAGGCCGAGCGGCGGCGGCTGATGCGCGCCGACTGGGGCTTCGTCCATCAGGACGCGGCCCGGGGCCTGCGCATGAACGTCTCGGCCGGCGGCAATATCGGCGAGCGGCTGATGGCGCTCGGCGCCCGCCACTATGGCCGCATCCGCGAGACCGCGGCGGAATGGCTGGCGCGGGTCGAGATCGCCGCCGACCGCATCGACGACAAGCCCTGGACCTATTCCGGCGGCATGCGCCAGCGCCTGCAGATCGCCCGCAATCTCGTCACCGCGCCGCGGCTCGTGTTCATGGACGAGCCGACCGGCGGGCTCGACGTCTCGGTGCAGGCGCGCCTGCTCGATCTCATCCGCGGCCTGATCGCCGAAATGGGCCTCGCGGTCGTGCTGGTGACGCACGACCTCGCCGTCGCGCGGCTGCTCTCCAACCGGATCATGGTGATGAAGGAGGGCGAGGTGATCGAGAGCGGCCTCACCGACCGCGTGCTCGACGACCCGCAGGCGGCCTATACCCAGCTTCTCGTCTCCTCGGTGCTGGCGGCATGAGCGCGCCGGCGCCGCTTCTCGCCGTCGAGGGGCTCGCCAAGGGCTTCACCCTGCATCTCCATGGCGGCGCGCATCTGCCGGTGGTCCGGGACGTGAGCTTCACGGTCGGGCGCGGCGAATGCGTCGTGCTCGGCGGCCCCTCGGGCGCGGGCAAGTCGTCGATCCTGAAGATGGTCTACGGCAATTACCGCGCCGACGCCGGCCGCGTGCTTCTCGCCGACGGCGATCGCGTCCTCGACGTGGCGAGCGCGGGGCCCGCGCGAGATCGTCGACGCCCGGCGGCGGCTCATGGGCTACGTCAGCCAGTTCCTGCGCGTCATTCCGCGCGTCTCCGCGCTCGACATCGTCGCCGCCGCGGCGCGCGACGCAGGCTACGATGCGAATGCGGCGAAGGCGCGTGCGGAAAAGCTGCTCGCCCGCCTCAACCTGCCCGAGCGCCTGTGGAGCCTGCCGCCGGCGACCTTCTCGGGCGGCGAGCAGCAGCGGGTCAACATCGCGCGCGGCTTCGCCGGCGACCATGCGCTGCTGATCCTCGACGAGCCGACCGCCTCGCTCGACGCCGCCGAACCGCGACGCCGTGGTCGCGCTGATCGCCGAGCGGCGGGCGCGAGGGTCCGGGTTTCTCGCGATCTTCCACGACGACGACGTGCGCGCCCGCCTCGCCGACCGCGTCATCGACGTCGCGCCCTTTTCCGCCCGCGAGGCCGCATGACCGCCCTTCCCCGCACGACCCGCCTCAGCGAGACGCCGCTCGTCGATCCGACCGCCGAGATCGTCGGCGGCCGGCTCGGCCGCTACACCGAAATCTGCGCCCGCTGCGTCGTGCTGGAAACCGAGCTCGGCGACTATTCCTATCTGATGCAGGACGTGCAGACCTGGGCGGCGCGGATCGGCAAGTTCGTCAACGTCGCCTCGCACGCCCGGATCAACGCGCCCAATCATCCGACCTGGCGCGCGACCCTGCATCACTTCACCTATCGCGCCGACGACTACTGGCCCGACGCCGGACGCGAGGAGGGCATCTTCGACTGGCGGCGCGAGAACGCCGTGGCGATCGGCCACGACGTCTGGATCGGCCACGGCGCGACCATCCTGCCGGGGGTCAAGGTCGGCAATGGCGCGGCGGTCGGCGCGGGCGCGGTGGTCAGTCGCGACGTCGAGCCGTATATGATCGTCGGCGGCGTGCCCGCAAAGCCGATCAAGCCGCGCTTTTCCCGCGCGATCGCCGAGCGCATGGATGCGCTGGCGTGGTGGGACTGGGATCACGCCAGGCTGCGCGCCGCGCTCGAGGACTTTCGCGCGCTCTCCGCGGAAGCCTTCCTCGACAAGCACGGAGGCTAGAGCCCAAAGTGGAATTTCTCGACGCCCATCCGTTCGTCATCCGCAACGCCAGGGTCGTCACCGCGACCCGTGTCTTTCCGGGCAGCGTGAGCATCGAGAACCGGCGCATCGCCGAGGTGCGCGAAGGCGACACGGCGCGCGAGGGCCTCGACTTCGACGGCGACTATCTCACGCCGGGCCTGATCGAACTGCACACGGACCACCTCGAATCCCATTTCCTGCCGCGCCCGGCGGTGCTGTGGCACGCCGGCAGCGCGGTGCTCGCCTATGACGCGCAGATCGCGGCGGCCGGCATCACGACCGTGTTCGATTCCTTTCGCGTCGGCCGGGACGAATCGGAATGGCGCGACGAACTCGGCGACAGCGCGCTCGCGCTCGCGTCCGCCGTCGCGCGGGCCGCCGAAGCGGGGCTGTTGCGCGCCGATCACCTGACGCATCTGCGTTGCGAGATGCCGGCCCCGAACGTGGTCGACGTTCTCGAAGCCTTTCTTGCCGAGCATCCCGCCGAACTCGTCTCGCTCATGGACCACACGCCCGGCCAGCGCCAGTTTCGAGATCTCGAAAAATATTTCCTGTACTACGGCGGCAAGTCCGGCCGGCTCACGCGAGGAGGTCATGGCGGATTGCGCGCGTGCGCCAGGAGGTGGGCGGAGCCCGCGCACAGGCCAACCGGCCGCGCGTCGTCGCGATCGCCAAAGCGCGCGGGATCGCGCTCGCAAGCCACGACGACACCACCGCAGACGACGTGCGCGAGGCGCACGACGACGGCGTCACGATCGCCGAATTTCCGACCACGCTCGAAGCGGCGGAGGCCTCGCGCGCGCTCGGCATGGTCACGGTGATGGGAGCGCCGAACGTGGTGCGCGGCGGATCGCATTCGGGCAACGCGTCGGCGCGCGATCTCGCGGAAGCCGGCGCACTCGACATCCTGTCGTCCGACTACGTCCCCTCGGCGCTTCTCATGGCGGCCTTCCGTCTCGCGGACGTTCCTGCCGTTGGCGGCGTCCCCGGCGCGATCCGCACGGTGACGAAGACGCCGGCGGAAGCGACCGGCCTTGCCGACCGCGGCGAAATCCGGCCTGGCCTGCGCGCCGACCTTCTCAGGGTCGCGACCCACGACGGCGAGCCAGTCGTCCGCGCGGTGTGGCGCGAAGGAAGACGAGTGGCATGATTGCAATCGGCGCCACCAACGTTCTGTCAGCATGTTGATCAATGCCCGCTTGGGGCGGACTCCCCGCCTTCGGCGTAGGTCCGCTTCCTCGCCTCTCCTACTTCCGCTCAACGTCGACTCCGCCGCTTCAATCCAGATTGAGTTGGCGCCTTCGAAACTCCTTTCAGTAGAAGCAGCACCTGCGCTACGACGAATTCAGTCTCGCCCCGCTTTCGATCCCACACCATTGTTAAGGGGTCCGTGGAAACAGCTGCGCCCCATGTCGCCTGGAACACGGGACGTCACGTTGGCCAGAAGCGTCCCCTTCGGCCGAACGAGGTCTGGGCTATTCGAGTCCGACTTCAGATTGAGAATCGGAAGCGCGATCTCGTGCTGTTCAACCTTGCAATCGACAGTAAAGCTGCGCGGCTGCGATCTCGTCAGCCTTCGGGTCGATGACATCGCGGCAGGCGGACATGTCAAAGAGCGAGCGACGCCGGCCTGCATCGGATTGAACGAAGCCGCTATCGCGGCGGAGGCGGAAGCGAGCGGATGATCGGGGGCATGGAGTGAATGTCCTCCTGCCTGAGAGGATGGGGTGTTTCAGAAGCCCCCTCTCAGACAGGAGTTTCAGATGGCCGAGATGAGCCCTCTGCGTCGCCGGATGGTCGAGGACATGACGATCCGCAATCTGTCGCCGGCGACCCAGCAATCGTACATCCACGCGGTTTCGAAGTTCAGCCGACATTTCGGCCATTCGCCGGATCGGCTCGGGTTGGAAGACGTCCGCGCCTACCAGGTGCATTTGATCTCGAAAAGGATCTCCTGGGCGTCGCTCAATCAGGTCGTGTGCGCGCTGCGTTTCTTCTATGGCGTGACGCTCGGCTACGAGACGATCCCGGAGCGGATCGCCTACGCCCGCGAGCCGCGCAAGCTGCCGGCTGTGCTGAGCGCCGGCGAAGTCGTGCGCTTTCTTGAAGCCGTCTCGAGCCTCAAGGCTCGGGTCGCGCTGACCACCGCCTATGCCGCGGGCTTGCGGGTGTCGGAGGTCGTCGGCCTGAAGGCGCCCGACATCGACAGCGATCGCATGGTCATCCGGGTCGAATGCGGCAAGGGCGGCAAGGAGCGCTACGTCATGTTGTCCGAGCAATTGCTCGGCATCCTGCGCAGCTACTGGCGTCTTGCTCATCCCGAACGGTTTTTGTTCCCGGGTCGCGACAAGCACAGGCCGATCGAGCCGACTGTCTTGCACGCCGCCTGCCGTTCGGCGCGCGTCGCGGCCGGCATCGACAAGCGCGTGAGCGTGCACGTTCTGCGCCACAGCTTCGCGACCCATCTCCTGGAGAGCGGCGTCGACATTCGCATCATCCAGGTCTTGCTCGGACACGAGAATCTGTCGACGACGGCGCGCTACACGCGCGTCTCGTCGCAGGTGATCGCCAGGACCGAGAGCCCTCTCGACCGGCTCTCGCTGCAGGTGACGCCGCCGGAGTAGCCGGTGACGACGCGGCCGGCGCTCGAACTGGCCGATGTCTTCCGCCGTCACGGCGAGACTTACGAACGGGCGAACGCTGGACATCTCGGGCGCGTCGAGCGGCGCGTGATCGGAGCAATCATGGCCTGCCGCACGGCGGCGCTCGGCGGTCATGTCGAGCTCTGCGACGATTGCGGGCTCATCCGCATCGCTTACAACTCGTGCAGAAACCGCCATTGCGGGAAGTGTCAGGGGTCGGCGCGCGCGGAGTGGCTCGCCGCTCGTCAGGCCGAGCTGCTGCCGGTTCCCTACTTCCACGTGGTCTTCACCCTGCCGCCGGCGGCGGCCGAGATCGCTTTCCAGAACAAGCAGACGGTCTACGGCCTCCTGATGCGCGTTGCTGCCGAGGCGCTCATCACGCTCGCCGCCGAGCGTCTGGGCGCCGGGATCGGCCTCATCGCCGTCCTGCATACCTGGGGACAGACGCTGACCCATCACCCCCATGTCCATTGTCTGGTTCCCGGCGGCGGCGTCGCCCTCGACGGCCAGCGGTGGGTCGCCTGCAAACCCAACTTCCTGCTCTCCGTCCGCGCTCTGTCGAAGACATTCCGCCGGCTCTTCCTGGGCGGGCTGGCGGCAGCCTTTCGCCGCGGCGAGCTCGGCTTCTTCGGCGAACTCGTCCCGCTCGTCGACCCCGGCGCCTTCGCCGAGCGCGTGTGCGCGTTGCGCCAGAGCCCCTTCGTCGTCTACGCTAAGCCGCCGTTCGGCGGACCCGAGCGCGTGCTGGCCTATCTCGCCCGCTACACGCATCGCACCGCCATCGCCAATACGAGGCTCGCAGTCGTCGACGACGATGAAGTCGCGTTCTCCTACAAGGACTATCGTCGCGGCGGGCGCTCCCGCGTCATGCGCCTCGCCCCGCACGAGTTCATCCGGCGCTTCCTGCTCCACGTCCTGCCCGACGGCTTCCACCGCATCCGGCACTACGGCTTTCTCGCCAAGGGCGACCGAGGCGAGAGCCTCGCGCGCGTGCGCCGCCTGCTTCAGGCCAAGCCGACCGGCGAGCCCGCCGCCGCCAGCGAGCCACAGGCAGACGAACACGCCCGCGAGCCGTTCGCCCGCTGCCCGGATTGCGGCGGTCTCATGCGCCGCATCGGCCTCGTCGACCGATCGCCGGCCGCCGCCTTCCGCTGCGACACATCATGACCTCGAGCCTCGCCCCACCTCGATCGCCCGTCCTCGCCCACACCGCCGAACCCATCGAGCCGCCGGCGATGAGGCTTCTTGCCGTCGCCGCTCCGCTTCGACCCAGATTACCTCCCTGCCGACCTTCCAAAGCGCGCCCGAATCCCCGCCGCCGCGCTTCCGAACCGCTCGACGGCCTCCTCCCGCCGAACGCGCAGGGCAAAGACGCGGCGTCAAACCCGAAAGCTCTCGCGCGCTTTCCCCATAGCGCCTGACCGGCCCGCGCCTTCGTTCAATCCGGCTTATGTGAGGTCGCCTTCCGTGGCGCACGAACCAGTGCGCCGGCGACCTCACATAACCCTCCAGA
>CAWANA010000036.1:0-110878 GCA_963783275.1 uncultured Alphaproteobacteria bacterium
GGAGTTCAGAAACTGTCTTGATCTAGGCCATATTGGCAAGCTGGCGCAGATAAGTGGTCAGAATGACAGGCCCTTTCTCGCTAATCCAGACGGTATCTTCTACTCGCACACCCCATGGCCCGTTTGAAAGGCCTGAATTTCCTGACCGACCGCAATGACGGTATTCGGAAAGAGGGTGAGCGGCTCTCTCGCTTTCTGCAAAGAAGCAGGATGAGCAATACGTCGTCGCCCGCCGCGACACCTTTCGACCACTACGAGTACGTATTGCTCGCCAGCCAGCGCCATGAGAACCCGCGCCGGCGTGAAGACGATCAAGCCGAACATCAGCGCGACAAGCAGGAGAGGTCCGATCGCCGCGCCGACGCGCCCGGCCAGCATCAGGCGGCGGCTGCGCGCGATCGAATCCTGAAGCGCCTCGATGCGAAGTTCGAGCCGCTCGATGTCCTCGACAGGGTGAAGTCCCGGTTCGATCATGGCCCCCAAGATGTCGTTCCGGACGTCGCCTCGATCAAGGGGCGGACGGCGCTCTCGCGCTCGTTTGGAGCGTCTCGCCGCCCGGGAAGACGCCCGTCTCTCGACGGGCGATCGGCGCGCCCTCCAGGATTACTGCGCGTGCAGCTTGCGCATGTGCTCGGCCGAGGCGCGGGCTCGGTCCCTGCTGGTATTGTGGCGCTTGCGCATCTCGCTCCGATGCGATCCCGTCGGCCTATGCACGGAGTGAGGATGTGCGCCGGGCGCGGCCGTTGTCTGGGCCTGGGCCGCAAGCGGCGCGGCCGCGACGAGCGCGGCGAACGAAGCGGCGACCATGAGCTTGAGCATGGTGTAGTTCCTCCATGGCGAAAGCCTGATCAGAAAGGTTCGAGACTTTTCTCTTTGCCGATCCGCCGTCATTCTTCAACGGGATCGCCGAAGACGACGCTCACGTCGTCGAGCTCGATCCACACCAGAGTGGGAAACCGGACGACCGTCTTTCGCGGTCCGAGGCGCGGAAACACCTTTCGCCGCGTATAGAAGCGGATCCCCGCCGACGACCTCGCTCTCGAGACAGAGGTTCGCGCCGGTCGCCCAGGAGCCGATCGGCTCGGCGGTGTAGTCGTGCCGCACGAGCCGGCGCTCGGCGTCGATATGAAAGCTCTGGCGCTCGGAATGGGTCGGAACATCGGGCCCGAAGCGCGACGTCGAGTTTTGGCGCGCCGGCCTCCGAGAAAACCTGCGCGCCCAAGAGCTCCACGCCTTTGCTTTCGAGGAGGAACGGGAACGAGAGATAGTTCCAGAGCGCGTAGCCCGCGAAAGTGAGGATATCGAGCTTGTCCCAGTAGACCTGCTGAACGGCGCCGCCGAAGTGGCGGCTCGGATCGCGCCGCTCGTCGACGAGCCGCCCGCTGTCGTCGGTAATTGCGGCCCGCGTGGGCGTCCACTCCCCGCGCCATCCGGGGCGGACGAAATCCCGAGGGTCACGGCGACGTCATGCGGCCGGACCTCGATCGCAAGGCTTTTCAGCGCGTTCGGCTGGCAGCGGGACTGGAACGCAAGGCCGCCCGAGGAGAGCGCGGCCTTTATGGCCCCGACCTGGCCCCAGCGCTCGCGCCCGCCATGCGCCTCGATCGTTTCATTCAGAAGCTCCGCCGGCGTCATTTGTCCCGTGCCCCGCCACCTTCTGATTCCTGTCGGCCGCCCGAAGCAAATCGCGGTCAAATCCAAAGGGCGGCGTCTCGCCGCCCTACAGGACTCGACGGGCTATGGGAGCGCGAGACGCGCCCCCCATTGCGCCTTACATCCGCGGCCCGGCCATCGTGCCGTGCGTATGGGGCTGCTGGTTGAACGTCGCGTTGACATGATTTGGAGCATGATGATGTCCCCAGGCGCGCCCGCGCGCGGTGTGCGCATGCGGGCTCCGATGCGACGGGACGCTTCGCGCGGAGGCCGTCGCGGCGCCGGCCTCAGCGGACCATGCAGCGAGCGCGAGAGCAATCGCGGCAATCGTGACGAGAGGGCGTATCGACAAGGTCATTTCCTTCGGTTTCAAATACCCTGGCCCCATGAAAAACCCGCCGTCTCGGGCGGGTTTCCATTGCGGAGGAGCCGGACGGCCGGCCCCTCCTCATAAAGCGCCTCGAAGAGAGGCGCCTTCGATCACATCTGCTTGTAGGTGATCTTGCCGTCGTCGCCCTTCTTCCAGACGTACCAGACGAAGTCGACCGACTTGCGGTCGCCCTTCTTGTCGTAGGCGATGTCGCCGATGACGGTGTGGAAGGGCATGCCGGAATGCATGGCTTCCGCGACCTTCTTCGGATCGAGCGACTTGGCCTTCTCCGCCGCCTGCTTGATGATCTGCAGGCCGGCGTAGGAATAGAGCGTGTAGGCCTCGGGATCGAAGTTCTTCGCCTTGAACTCGGCGACCACGTCCTTGGCGTTCGGGTTGTTGCGCGGATCGGGGCCGAAGGTCATCAGCGTGCCCTCGACGCCCGGGCCGCCGATCTGGGCGAACTCGTTGTCGGTGATGCCGTCGCCGGAGATCATGACCGTCGTTCATGCCCTGGTCGCGCATCTGGCGAACGATGAGGCCGCCTTCGGTGTGCAGGCCGCCCCACATCAGGTAGTCGGCGCCGGCTTCCTTGATCTTGGAGACGATCGCCGAATAGTCCTTCTCGCCGGTGTTGACGCCTTCGTACAGCACTTCGTTGATGCCGAACTTGTGCATGTTGTCGCGCGCGGCGTCGGCGAGGCCCTTGCCGTAGGTCGTCTTGTCGTGGACGATCGCGATCTTCTTGCCCTTGAGATGGTCGCGGGCGTACTCGGCCCACACCAGGCCCTGCTGGTCGTCGCGGCCGCAGGTGCGGAACGCGTTCCAGAGCTTGCGGTCGGTCACCTTCGGGTTGGTCGCCGACGGGGTGACGAACAGGATGCCGTTCTCGGCATAGACGTCGGAGGCGGGAATGGTCACGCCCGAGTTGAAGTGGCCGATGACGAACTTGACGCCGTCGCCGACGAACTTGTTGGCGACCGACACGCCCTGCTTCGGGATCCGAGACGTCGTCGCCCTGCTCGAGGACGAGCTTCTGCGCCGAGGATGCCGCCGGCCTTGTTGATGTCGTCGACGGCCTGCTGCGTGCCGTTGACGAGCTGCGCGCCGAAAGCCGCGTTCGGCCCGGTGATCGGCCCCGCGACGCCGATCTTGAGGTCGTCGGCGCTGGCGGCGCCAGAAAACGCCAGGGCCGCGGCAAGCGCGACGCCCGACAGCCAGTACTTATTCATGCGATGATACTCCCATGCGTTCAGGGCGCTTGGCCCTCCCAGAGCCGCCCCCGGCGGATGTAATCCACCTCGGGCGTCGATACTTTCTCGTTTTCGAGAAAGAGTCATCTCAAAAAGTGCAACCCTGCGTGTGTCGATTTCGAGACCGCCTTACGCCCCGCTCTTGGCGCGCCAGTTCAGCCCGGCGCGCTCGTAGGCCCAGGAGTACTGCGTCGCCATCTGCTGGGCCCGCATCGCCCGGTAGCCGAAGCCCGCGACGATCAGGTTCCAGACATAGGCGACGACGAAGAACTGCACCGACAGCAGCGGATTCGCCGTAGAGCGCGTAGTGAAGAAAGCGCACGCCCGCGGTCAGGAACAGCATGTAGACCGCGATGATCGCCATCGGCCGCCAGGTCTGCGCCAGCGCCCGGCCCGCCGCCCAGGCGCCGAGCGCCGCCGAGGACCAGCGTGATCAGAACGAAGGTGAAGAGCCCGTAAGGCGTCGCGGCGTAGAGGACGCCGGCCATCAGTGGCCTCCCTCGAGATAGGCCGCGCGCACCTCGGGACGCGCGAGCAGCTCGGCGCCGGTGCCCTGTCATGGTGATCAGGCCGTTGACCATGACGTAGCCGCGATGGGCGAGTTTCAGCGCGTGAAAGGCGTTCTGCTCGACCAGGAACACCGTCAGGCCCTCGCGTTTGTTGAGGTCGGCGATGACCTCGAAGATCTGCTTGACCACCAGGGGCGCGAGGCCGAGCGAGGGCTCGTCGAGCAGAAGCAGGCGCGGCCGGCTCATCAGCGCGCGCGCGATCGCCAGCATCTGCTGCTCGCCGCCCGAGAGCGTGCCGCCGCGCTGGGGCGCACGCTCCTTCAGGCGCGGAAAGAGCGTGAAGACGCGGTCGAGGTCCTCGTCGAAATAGGCGAATTTGTTGATCGAGGCGCCCATCTGCAGGTTCTCGAACACCGTCATGCGCGGAAAGATGCGCCGGCCCTTCCGGCGACTGGGCGATCGACAGCCGCGCGATCAGGTGCGTCGGCATGGCGGTGATGTCCTTGCCGTCGAAGGTGATCCGCCCGCGTCTGGCGCGCGGCGCCCCGAAGATGGTCATCATCGTGGTCGACTTGCCCGCGCCGTTGGCGCCGATCAGCGTGACGATCTCGCCCGCGTTGACGTCGATGTCGACGCCCTTGAGCGCCTGGATCTTGCCGTAAAACGTCTCGACGCCGCGCAGTTGCAGGAGCGGCGCGGCGCCCGCGGTCGCTCCGCTCATTGCTCGAGCTCCTTCTCGATGGTTTCGACCTCTTCCTCGTCCTCGACGCCGAGATAGGCGGCGATGACCTTGGGGTCGGCGCGCACCTCGGCGGGCGTGCCGTCGGCGATCTTGACCCCGTAGTCGAGCACGACGACGTGATCGGAAATCTGCATGACGACCGACATGTCGTGCTCGATCAGCAGCACGGAGGTCTTGTGGTCGGCGCGGATCGAACGCAGGAGCGCGCGAGAGCTCCGCCGATTCGCGCGGATTGAGTCCCGCCGCCGGCTCGTCGAGGCAGAGCAGCACCGGATCGGTGCACATGGCGCGCGCGATCTCCAGCCTGCGCTGGGCGCCGTAGGGAAGCTCGCCCGCCGGATCGTCGGCGCGGTCGATCAGGCCGATCTTGTCGAGCCAGTATTTCGCGTGCTCGATCGCCTGGGCCTCGCGGCGCCGGTAGCTCGGCGCGCCGAACAGGCCGAGCACGGTCATGCCGCTCGCCCGCATCAGCGCGTTGTGGTGGGCGACCAGGAGGTTCTCGAGCGCCGTCATGCCCTGGAAGAGCCGGATGTTCTGGAACGTGCGGGCGACGCGCGCCTTGCGGGCGATCTCATGGTCCGGCATGCGCTCGAGCAGGAACAGCTCGCCGTTCGCCGTCGCCGCGCTGCGGCCGCTGGCGTGCGTGGCGGCCTCGATGGCCTCCCTGGTCGCCACGCCGTCGCGGGCGAGCGCGAGACGCCCTTCGGTCGGCTTGTAGAAGCCGGTGACGCAGTTGAACACCGTGGTCTTGCCGGCGCCGTTCGGCCCGATGAGCGCGGTGATGTCGCCGCGCCCGACGGTGAAGGAGAAGGCGTTGACGGCGATGAGGCCGCCGAACCGCATGGTCAGGTTTTCGACGGTCAGGATCGGGCTGGTCAGCCAATTCATCAGCCGTGCCCTTCCTTGACCAGATCGCCGGACACGGATTTTCGCTCCTTGAGGAAGATCGACGGCGATCGCGTCGACACGAGGCCGCGCGGCTTCCAGATCATCATGAAGACCATCGCGGCGCCGAACAGCAGCATGCGGTACTGGGTCGGATCGAAATCCTGCGCCGAAAATCCGCTTCATCCAGTCGAGCTCGCGCATCAGTTCGGGCGCGCCGATCATCACCGCGGCCGCGATCGCGACGCCGAGCTGCGAGCCCATGCCGCCGAGCACCACGATGGCGAGGATGGTCGCCGATTCCATGAAGGTGAAGCTCTCCGGGCTGACGAAGCCCTGGCGAACCGAAAAGAACGAGCCGGCGAAACCGCCGAACATCGCGCCGAGCGCAAAGGCGGTGAGCTTGGTGTTGGTGGTGTTGATGCCGAGCGAGCGGCAGGCGATTTCGTCCTCGCGCAGAGCCTCCCAGGCGCGGCCGATCGGCAGGCGGCGGAGCCTCAGCGTGACGAAGTTGGTGAGCAGCGCGAGCGCCAGGATGAGGTAGAACAGGAACATCGTGCGGTAGATCGGCGAATAGGGCAGATGGAAGATCGCCGCAAAGCCGTTGTCCTCGTCGTTGAACGGAATGCCGAAGAAGGTGACGTGCGGGATGCCCGAGATGCCCGCGTAGCCGTTGGTGAAGTCGACCCAGTTGATCAGCACGAGCCGGATGATTTCGCCGAAGGCCAGCGTCACGATCGCCAGATAGTCGCCGCGCAAGCCGCAGCACCGGAAAGCCGAGGATCACGCCCCACATCGCGGCGAGTACGCCGGCGAGCGGCAGGCAGATCCAGAACGACAGGCCGAAGGTGGTCGAGAGCAGCGCATAGGAATAGGCGCCGACGGCGTAAAAAGCGACATAGCCGAGGTCGAGCAGGCCCGCGAGCCCGACCACGATGTTCAGCCCCCAGCCCAGCATCACGTAGATCATGATCTGGATGCCGTAGTTGTTGATCCATTTCAGCGAGCCTGACGATCCGAGCAGCCCCAGCATGATGAACGGAAACAGGATCGACGAAACCGAGCGCGAACGGTCCGAACCACTGGAGAAGGCGGCGCGGGCGGGCGACGGCGGCGCGACCCCCTCCGCCGCTTCGGCCGCCGATTCCGCGAGCGCGCCGCCCATGCCGCCCGGCGGCCACGGCCCCGACCCGGTCGAACCAGATGCGCCAGTCCGGCGGCGAAATCTGGCGGAACAGGACGAACAGGAACACGATCGCGGAGATGCGCGAACGAAAGCGGCCAGCGGCCGATCAGGATCAGTTCGTTGTTGATGTTGGATTCGGCGTGGTAGCTGATGATCGGAAAACAGAGGCCGAAGGCGACAAGCGCCGCGGCGAAGGCGTTGCGCAGCGCGGGAACGATCGAAGACGCCGTCGTCTCCTTCACCTCGGCGACCGGCGTGGATTGCGGCGCGGCGGTCATGCTCAGACCTTCTCCACTTCGGGCCGGCCGAGGATGCCGGACGGCATGAAGATCAGCGTGATCGCGAGGATCATGAACGCCGCGACGTCCTTGTAGTCGGTGGTGAAATAGGACGACCAGAACACCTCGATCGAGCCCGATCAGCAGACCGCCGAGCACGGCGCCCGGGAGCGAACCGATGCCGCCGAGGACCGCCGCGGTGAAGGCCTTCACGCCCGGCACGAAACCGTCGGCGAAATTCACCACGCCGTAGTAGATGACGAACATCACGCCTGCGACCGCCGCGAGCGCCGCCCCGATGATGAAGGTGATCGAGATCGTCCGGTCGACGTCAATTCCGAGCAGCGCCGCCATCTTCCGGTCCTGCTCGCAGGCGCGCTGGGCGCGGCCGAGCGAAGTATGCTGGACGAGATACCAGAAGGCGCGCGAGGAGGATCGTGGTCACGACCATGATCAGGATCTGGCGGATGGACAGCGTCACCGAATAGTCGCCCTTGGCGCCGCCCAAGCCGTCCGTGAGATTGAACACGTGGTTGGGCAATTGCGGCGCCGGCTTGTTGCGCGGCCCTTGGACAACCTGAACAAAATTTGACAGAAAGATCGACATGCCGATCGCGGAGATAAGCGGCGCGAGGCGGAAAGAGCCTCTCAGCGGCCGGTAGGCGAGCCGTTCGATCGTCCAGTTCCATAAGCCCGTCAGCGCCATCGCGGCGAACAGCACGATGAAGAACGCGATCGGCAGCGAGCCCAGATGCAGAGATCTGGGTCAGGATCATGAACACGATCAGGCGATGAAAGCCGACAGCATGAACAGGTCGCCATGGGCGAAATTGACCATGCCGATGATCCCGTAGACCATCGTGTAGCCGATGGCGATCAGTCCGTAGATCGATCCGAGCGTCAGCCCGTTGATGAGCTGCTGGAGGAAATTATCCATGCGTCAACGGTCCCTTCAGGTTTCCTCCGGCGCCCGCAGGAAACGTGCCACGCCTAACGCTCGGGCGTCCGCGTCTGTGCGCTCGAGTCGCTGCTGATAGCGCTTATCCTGTCGCATACGGGTGTCAAGCGGGGGGCCCATCGGACGGGAACCTATCGGGCGTCGCGACGCCCCGCAACAGCGCGACGCGGACGAGACCGGCATGGAAAGCCGACCGTGAAGAAGCCCGCGCGGCAATATATTCACTTAAACATATCGAACCGCGTAACCGCTATCGCTATATCCGGAAAAGACTATCGAATGCGGATATGGACTTTGGCGCCGACGACAGGCTACATAGTCGAACCGTATACATCGCCCGAAGCGAATCGTCGCGAAAGAAGCGACGGCGAACCGGGCCGGTGAAATCGGGTCGACGGACGCGGGCGGTCCGCGACGGGAGGAGAACGGTCATGGCGATGACGATGACCGGGGAGGCGACTTTCCCGGCCGCGCGATCGAGGGTCTGGGCTCTGCTCAACGACCCGGAAGTCCTCAAGGTCTGCATTCCCGGCTGCCAGTCGCTCGAAAAGGTCGGCGACAACGGGTTCGCCGCGGTCGCCAAGGTCAAGATCGGCCCGGTTTCTGCGACTTTCAAAGGCAAGGTCGAGCTCAGCGACATCGTTCCGGACGTCGGCTACACCATTTCCGGCGAAGGAGAAGGCGGCATCGCGGGCTTCGCCAAAGGCGGCGCAAAGGTTTCGCTCGCCGACGCCGAGGACGGAACGCGTGCTGCGCTACGACGTCGAAGCGCACGTCGGCGGGAAGATGGCCCAGCTCGGCTCCCGTCTGATCGATGGCGTCGCCAAAGGCATGGCTGACAAGTTCTTCGCCAGTTTTGCCGAGGAGGCCGCCAGGTCCACGCCGGCCGCCGAAGTGCTGGCCCATCCGGCCCATGCCGAGGCTCACGTCACGCATCATTACACCACCGCGGAGCCGCATGCGCTGGCCGCGGCCCTGGACCCGGCGCCCGCGCCGAAGCGCAGCCGGCCTCCGCGGCGCCGTCGGCTCCCGCCGCGCAGGCGGCCCCCTTCGTCGCCGAGGCCAGGACGGCGGCCGCTCCGCGCTCCGGTTTCCCCACCCAGAAAGACATCATGGTTCAGGAGGATTTGGCAATGGTTCATGTCTCGATGACGGTGAACGGCCGGCACGTGTCGGCCGAGGTTGATCCGCGAACGCTGCTCGTCCAGTTCCTGCGCGAGAACCTGCGCCTGACCGGGACGCACGTCGGCTGCGACACCTCGCAGTGCGGGGCCTGCGTCGTCCATGTCGACGGCGAAGCGATCAAGTCGTGCACGACGCTCGCCGCCAGTTGCGAGGGCGCGCACGTCACGACGATCGAGGGTCTCGCCCACGGCAAGCAGCTCCATCCGATGCAGCAGGCGTTCCAGGACAATCACGGCCTGCAGTGCGGCTTCTGCACGCCGGGGATGATCATGACTTCGGTCGACCTGGTGAACCGCCTCGGGCCCAACCTCGACGAGGCGACGATCCGGCACGGACTGGAAGGCAACATCTGCCGCTGCACGGGCTACCACAACATCGTCAAATCGGTCGCCCAGGGCGCGCGCGAGATGGGCGCCGCCGCCGCGCCCAAGGCCGCCGAGTGATCCGAATCGCATAAGACAGTCCCGAGGGAGAGAAACATGAACGCGACCGGCATCGGCGCATCCGTCAAGCGTAAGGAAGACATCCGTTTCATCACCGGCAAGGGACGGTACGTCGACGACATCAATCGCGCGGGCCAGTCCTATGCCTATTTCGTGCGCTCGCCCCACGCCCACGCCGTCATCAAGAACATCGACGCTTCGCACGCGCTCCGTTCGCCCGGCGACGTCGCCGTGCTGACCGGCGCCGACGCCGTCGCCGACAAGGTCGGCGCGCACATTGCGGGATGGGCCGTCACCTCCAAGGACGGCGCGCCGATGAAGGTCGGCGCCTTTCCGGCGCTCGCGCACGGCAAGGCGCTCTACGTCGGCGATCCCGTCGCCGTCGTGATCGCGGACAGCTACGCCCAGGCGCGCGACGCCGGGGAAAAGCTGGTCGTCGACTACGACGTGCTTCCGTCCGTCGTCGATCCCGCCAGGGCAGCTGACGCCGGCCAGCCGCAGATCCATGACGTTGCGCCGAACAACACCGTCTTCAACTGGCACGTCGGCGACAAGGCCTCGACCGACGCAGCTTTCGCGCGCGCTGCCCATGTGACGAAATTCGACCTGATCAACAACCGCACCATCCCCAACGCGATGGAGCCGCGCGCAGCGCTAGGCGAATACGATTCGGGCACGGACGTCATCACCCTGCACACGACGAGCCAGAATCCGCATGTCGCGCGCGTCGTCCTTTCGGCCTTCCAAAACGTAGCGCCGGAGCACAAGCTGCGCGTCATAGCCCCCGACGTGGGCGGGGGCTTCGGCTCGAAGATCTTCATCTACAACGAAGAGACCGTCTGCGCGTGGGCCGCCAAGAAGCTCGACCGCACGATCAAGTGGACGGCGGAGCGCACGGAATCGTTTCTCACCGACGCGCATGGCCGCGATCACGTCTCCCACGCGGAACTCGCCGTCGACGCCAACGGCAAGATCATCGGCCTCAGGGCGCATACGATCGCAAATCTCGGCGCCTATCCCTCAACCTTCTGGGCGTCGGTCCCGACCTATCTCTACGCGATCCTGCTCTCGGGACAGTACGACATACCCGCCATTTATGCGGAAGTGGACGCGGTCTACACCAATACCGTGTCGGTCGACGCCGTGCGGGGCGCAGGCCGCCCCGAGGCGACCTTCCTTGTCGAGCGCATCGTGGAGAAGGCCGCGCGAGAACTCGGACGCGATTCGGCGGAGTTCCGCCGGCAGAACTTCGTCACCAAGTTCCCGCACCAGACGCCGGTCATTCTCTGCTACGACTCGGGCGACTATCCAAAGGCGCTCGACCGGGCGCTCGAACTCGCCGACTACAAGGGCGTCGCCGCGCGCAAGGCGGAATCGGCCAAGCGCAGGCAAGCTGCGAGGGGTCGGCTTCTCCGCCTATATCGAGGCCTGCGGTCTCGCACCCTCGCAGGCCGTCGGCTCGCTCGGCGCCGGCGTCGGCCTCTACGAGTCAGCCGAAGTCCGCGTCAATCCCGTCGGCACGATCGAGGTGCTCACCGGTTCGCACAGCCACGGCCAGGGCCATGAGACGACCTTCGCCCAACTCGTCTCCGACCGGCTCGGCGTGCCGATCGAGAACATCTCGATCGTGCATGGCGACACCGACAAGGTGCAGTTCGGCATGGGCACTTACGGCTCGCGCTCCGGCGCGGTCGGCATGTCGGCGATCTCGAAGGCGCTCGACAAGATCGAGGCCAAGGCGAAGAAGGTGGCTGGCGCCGTCATGGAGGCCTCGGACCTCGACATCGAGCTCAAGGACGGCAAGTTCACCGTCAAGGGCACCGACAAGTCGATGGACTTGGGTGTCGGTCGCGCTGCAGCGCCTACATCCCGCATAAGTTCAACCCGTCGGAGATCGAGCCCGGTCTGAAGGAGACCGCCTTCTGGGATCCGCCGAACTTCGTCTTCCCGGCCGGCGTGCATATCTGCGAACTGGAAGTCGATCCGGAGACGGGCGTCGTCGACGATCGACAGGTGGACCGCGGTCGACGATTTCGGCAAGCTGATCAATCCGATGATCGTCGCATGGCCAGGTCCACGGCGGCGTCGCGCATGGCATTGGTCAGGCGCTGCTGGAAGCCGCGGTCTACAACGACGACGGCCAGCTCCTGACCGCGAGCTACATGGACTATTGCATGCCGCGCGCCGACGACCTGCCCTCGTTCACCGTCGAAAATGTCGTGACGCCGTCGACCGTCAATCCGCTCGGCATCAAGGGCTGCGGCGAAGCCGGCGCGATCGCCTCGCCGGCGGCGGTCATCAACGCCATCACCGACGCGCTCGGCCACGAGGACGTCGAACATGCCGGCGACCCCGCAGGTCGTCTGGCGCGCCGTGCAGAAGTCGCCGCTGAAGCGCGCCGCGGAATGATTTGAGCCGGAGGCGGCCCTGAGCGCCGCCTCCTCTGACCCCCATTCGGAGATGTCGCCCATGTACGCTTTCGAATACCATCGTCCGCACACGCTCTCCGGAGCGCTCGCCGATCTCGCCAAGGCCGAGGCCAAGCCGCTCGCCGGCGGCCAGACGTTGCTGCCCACCATGAAGCAGCGCCTCGCCCAGCCCTCCGCGCTCATCGAACTCAAGCACGTGCCGGAACTCAACGGCGTCTCGCGCGACGGCGACGCGATCGTGATCGGCGCCATGACGCGTCACATCGACGTCAACCAGAACGCCGGTCGTGAAGGGCGCGATTCCGGCGCTCGCGGCGCTCGCCGGCGGCATCGGCGACCCTCAGGTCCGCAACCGCGGCACGATCGGCGGCTCGCTCGCCAATAACGATCCGGCCGCCGACTATCCCGCCGCCGCGCTCGCGCTCGGCGCGACGATCGTGACCAACAAGCGCCGGATCGCCGCGCGACGACTTTTTCACCGGCCTGTTCGAAACGGCGCTCGAGCCGGGCGAACTGATCACTCAGGTCAGCTTCCCGATCCCGCAAAAGGCGGCCTACGAGAAGTTCCGCAATCCCGCGTCGCGCTACGCGCTCGTTGGCGTGTTCGTCGCCAAGACCGCCGGCGGCGCCCGCGTCGCGGTGACCGGCGCCGGCGAGAACGGCGTATTCCGGGTCCCGACGTTCGAAGCGGCGCTCGACGCGAATTTTTCGGCGGCCGCGCTCGACGGCTCTCACGGTTCCGGCGCAAGGGCTGAACTCCGACATCCATGCCGACGCCGACTATCGCGCTCATTTGATCGGCGTGATGGCGAAGCGGGCGGTGGCGGCGGCGAGCTGAGCGCCGAAGTGGCGGAGCGCCTCGTTCCGGACTTTCGGAGCGAGGCGCCGCGCCGCGGCCTTTCGGCGCCCGCGCCGATACGCGACAGCCGGCGTGCGGGCCTCGCTCGGTCTTGGACATCCGGCCGAAAGGCCGGTAAATCGGCCCGAGCGAGCACTGACGCGGGTCGCAGGATGGGCTGGAAGACGGACACGTTACTGATCCGCCCTGCAAGTCCTGCAGAGGAGGCGCAAGGGCTGCTCAGCGACTTGGGGTTCGCGTCGCTGACGCCGCTTGGCGAGCGCCCTTACGAGCAGGCGATCTGGCCGGACAAGGATACGGTCTGGGTCGGCTCGTGCGGAGATTGTCTGATGATCTCGGCGCGCGGACTGTCGGACCTTTTCTTCCAGCCCGAGCCGGCGCCGCGGGTTCAAGCGCTATTCCGCCGCTTCCCGCATTCCGAGGTCGCCGCCGTCACCCTTCACAGCGTGGTCAATCTGTGGGGCTTCGCCCTGTTCCGGGACGGACGCCCCCTCCGTCGCAAGGCCGGCTCGGCCGACGACGGCACGTTCGAGGACACCGGCGATCCGCTTCCCGAGGAACGCGACTTGCTGGCGAAGTCGACGCGCAACGCCGACGGAAAGCGCGTCTATCGGCTGCCCGAGTTTCCCGACGAGGATTTCACCGAAGACCAGGTCGGCGAGGAATACGTGTTCAAGGTCTTCGAACGTTTCACCGGCGAGAGGCCCGACACAGGGCCGACCCTGCTGGACACCCGATGCGTGGGATTCCGGTTCGACTCGATCGAGGATGCGTCGGGGGCCCGTCCGTGGTGGAAGATCTGGCGATGAGTGCGGCGGCGTTTCTGGCGAATTCGCCGCTCTCCCCGATCTGCGCTCATTCGCGCGGCTGAAGACCTCAATGGAGCCCTCATTGCCCCCGTCACGAACCGGAGTCCCGACCTCGATCGACGAGACGCAGGCGTTGCTTCAACGTGCGCATTACGTCGCCGACCGCGCGCTGGCGACCGTCCTCTTTCTCGCCCTGAGACTGGGGCGGCCGCTGTTTCTCGAAGGCGAAGCCGGGGTCGGCAAGACGGAGATCGCCAAGGTCCTCGCCTCCACCCTCGACCGCAGGCTCATCCGTCTGCAATGCTACGAGGGCCTCGACGTCGCCACCGCCGTCTACGAGTGGAACTATCCGGCGCAGATGATGGCGATCCGGCTCTCCGAGGCGGCCGGCGAACACGACAAGGAGCGGATCGAGCACGACGTCTTCTCGGAGCGCTATCTCATCAAGCGGCCGCTTCTGCAGGCGATGGAGCCGAGCGTGGCCGGCGCGCCGGTGCTGCTGATCGACGAGATCGACCGCGCCGACGAGGCTTTCGAGGCGTTCCTGCTCGAAGTCCTGTCCGACTTCCAGGTCACGATTCCCGAACTCGGCGTCATCAAGGCGCCGGAGCCGCCGATCGTGGTCATCACCTCGAACCGCACCCGCGAAATTCACGATGCGCTCAAGCGCCGCTGCCTCTATCACTGGATCGGCTATCCGGACGCGGTCCGCGAGATGGCGATCGTGCAGCGCCAAGGCCCCGCGCGCGCCCGAAAGCCTGACGCGGGAACTGGTCGCCTTCGTTCAGCGCCTGCGCAAGCAGGACTTGTTCAAATCGCCCGGCGTCGCCGAGACGCTCGACTGGGCCTCGGCATTGACCGAGCTCGACGCGGTCGCCCTCGATCCGGCGCAAGTGTCGGACACGCTCGGCGTGCTCCTCAAGTACCAGGACGACATCGCCAAGATCGAGGGCGCGACGGCGCAGACGCTGATCGACGAAGCCCGCGCCGAGCTGCGCCGCTCGGAACTCGGCTGAAGCGGCGGAGAGGTCTGGATGACCTACGATTACAAGTTGTCGTGCACGATGCCCGCATCGCCCGAGGCCGTCTACGCCGCCTGGCTCGACAGCGCCCGGCACGCCGCCATGACGGGCGCGCCCGCCGAAGCCGGCAGCCACGTCGGGGACGCGCATGCGTCCTGGGACGGTTACATCACCGGCAAGACTTCTCGAACTCGTTCCCGGCAAGCGGATCGTCCAGTCGTGGCGCACGACGGATTTCGCCAACTCCGACCCGGATTCGACGATCGTCATCGAACTCGAGCCGGCAAAGACCGGGACGCGCCTGACGCTGTTCCACAACGGGGCGCCCGACGACCAGACCGACTATGAGCATGGCGGCTGGAAGGATTTCTACTTCGTCCCGATGAAGGCCTATTTCGCCCGGGAGACGCGAAAGGCGAAGTCGCAGAAAGCGGGCTCGTGACAATGCCAATGCCGCGCGCACAAAGCTGGTCCCCTCTCCCCCGCGGTGTCGAGGCGGCCGCGCCATGAACGACGTTACCGAACCGTCGCCGGCCGGCGGCGGCGCCCTCGCCGCAAACATCGTCCATTTCGCCCGTGCGCTTCGCGAGGCCGGCGTGCCGCTGGGTCCCGGCGCGGTGCTGGACGCGCTTGCCGCGGTCGAGGCGGTGGGATTCGGCAACCGGCTCGATTTCCACGCCACGCTGCATGCGGTGTTCGTGAAGAAGCACGAGCACAGCCTCCTGTTCGACCAGGCGTTCGCAATCTTCTGGAAACGCAGGGGTCTGCTCGAAAAGCTGATTGCGATGGCGTCGCCGCAGGCGCCGAGCCCGCGGCCGCCGCAATCCGCCGAGGCCGGCGCGAGCCGCGTCGCCGACGCGCTCTTCAAGTCGAAGCCGGCGGAGCCGAGGGCGGTCCCGTCGATCGACCTCGACGCTCGGTTCACCGTATCCGACCAGGAAATCCTGCGCGCCAAGGATTTCGCCCAGATGAGCGCGGCGGAAATCGAGGAGGCGCGCAAGCTCATCCGGGCGATGGTCATGCCCGACGACCGCCGGCGGGTTCGCCGGTTCGTCGCGACCTCGCAGCGTTTCCGGATCGACCCGCGCCGCAGTTTCCGGCGCTCCCTGCTGCCGGGCGGCGCGATCGCGCCTCGCCTATCGGGCGCCGATCGAGCGCGCTCCGCCGGTGGTCGCGCTTTGCGACATCTCCGGCTCGATGAGCGAATACACGAGGCTCTTCCTTCACTTCCTGCATGCGCTCGGCGAAACGCGGCGGGTCTCGACCTTCCTCTTCGGAACGAGGCTGACCAACGTGACGCGGGCCATGCGCGCCCGCGATCCCGACGAGGCGCTCGCCCGATGCGCGACGCTGGCGGCCGACTGGTCCGGCGGCACGCGCATCAGCGACGCCGTTTCGCGATTCAACCGCGACTGGGCGCGGCGCGTGCTCGGTCAGGGCGCCATCGTGTTGCTGTTCACCGATGGACTCGAACGCGACGGCGCCGGCGATCTGGGCCGCGCGGTCGAGCGGCTGCGCCAGATCGAGCCGGCGGGTGATCTGGGTCAACCCGCTGCTGCGGTTCGACGGCTTCTCCGCCCGCGCGCGCGGCGTTCGCGCGATCCTGCCGCACGTCGACGCCTTTCGCCCGATCCACAATCTTGCCAGCATGGCGGACCTCTGCGCAACGCTCGCGGCCCGCCGCGACAGCGGGAAAGGTCCGAAAACATGGCTCGCAGCGTCCGCCTGACGGCGCCCACGCTCTTGCGCCGCGCCGGCGCCGTGAGCATTTTAATCCGATCGGGGGGACTAGGCGGAAAGGCGCGAACGGAATGCTGATACGCGAGGACGACGTTCTGGCCGCCGCGGAAGCATGGCGGACTTCAGGACGCGAAGTGGCGATCGCGACGGTCGTCGAAACCTGGGGTTCGGCGCCCGCGGCCGGTGGGCTCCCATCTCGTCATCGACGCCGACGGCAATTTCCTCGGTTCGGTCAGCGGCGGCTGCGTCGAGGGCGCGGTGGTCGAAGAGGCCGCCGAAGTGATCGCGACCGGCGCGCCGCGCATGCTGGAGTTTGGCGTCGCCGACGAGACGGCTTGGCGGGTCGGCCTCTCCTGCGGCGGACGGATCAAGGTCTTTGTCGAGAAGCTGAACTGATGCGGCTCGATGTCCTCAAGGCCATGAACGCCGCGCGGCGCGAACGGCGCGCGGGCGTGATGGTGACCCGCCTCGGCGGAGGAGAGCAGCGATTTGTCGAGGCCTCCGGGTTCGACGCGGACCCGCTGGCCGCCGAGTCTCGAATCCGCCCTGCGCATGGGCAAGAGCGGCGTCGTCTCATGGGACGGCGTCGACTACTTCCTCACGGTCCAGGCGCCGGCGCCGCGCCTGACCCTGATCGGCGCGGTCCACATCTCCCAGGCGCTCGCGCCGATGGCGAGGATCGCCGGGCTCGATGTGACCGTCATCGATCCCCGCACCGCCTTCGCAACGCCGGAGCGCTTTCCCGATACGCCGGTCGTCGCCGAATGGCCGGACGAAGCGCTCGCCGCCTCGCCGCCCGACCGCTACACCGGCGTCTGCCTCCTGACCCATGATCCCAAGATCGACGACCCGGCGCTCATCGTCGCGCTCAAGGCGGATTGCTTCTACATCGGCGCGCTCGGATCGAGGAAGACCCACGCAAAGCGGCTCGAACGAATGCGTGCGCTGGGATTCGACGAGGACGCGCTGGCGCGAATCCACGCGCCGATCGGCCTCGATATCGGCGCGGTCAGCCCGGCCGAGATCGCCGTGTCGATCATCGGCGAAATCGTCGCCTCGCTCCGCCGAAAGCCGCTGCGCTCGGAGGCCGCGCGCATGAAATTCGGCGCCGGTGTCCATCAGCGAGGCGGACGGCGCGATTTTGGCGCATGGCGTGCGGATCGACGGACTGGCGCTCAAGAAAGGCGACGTCGTGACGCCCGATCGCCGCAAAATGCTGGCGGACGCGGGCGTCCGGAGCGTGCTGGCGGCCCGCCTCGAAGACGGCGACGTCGGCGAGAACGAGGCCGCGGCCCGCATCGCTTCGCGCCTGGCCGGACGTCTCGTCCGCTCAGCAGCGCCGTTCACCGGGCGCGTCAATCTGTTCGCGGAGACCGCAGGGCTCGCGGTCTTCGATCGCGCGGCGATCGACCGGGTCAATGCGATCGATGAAGCGATCACCGTCGCCACTCTGCCCGCGCATCGCGCGGTCGAGGACGGCGACATGGTAGCGACCGTCAAGATCATCCCCTTCTCGACCCGCGAAAGCACGCTCGCGGCGGCGCTGGACGCGCTGGGATCGTCGCAGGCGGTCGCGGTGGCGCCGTTCCGCCCGCTGCGGGTCGCCGTCGTGTCGACGCTGCTGCCGGGTCTGAAGGAGAGCGTTATCGCCAAGACGCTCAGAGCGCTCGAGGCGCGCCTCGCGCCGACCGGCGCCCGCGTCGTCGAACACGTCACCAGTCCGCATGAGGCCAGCGCGCTCAGCGAAGCGCTCGGGCGCCTCGATCCGCTTGCCGACGTGCTGGTCGTCTTCGGAGCCTCCGCGATCACCGACCGGCGCGACGTCATTCCCGCCGCCATCGAAGCCTTCGGCGGCAGAATCGAGCGGTTCGGCATGCCCGTCGACCCCGGAAACCTCCTGCTGCTCGCCGCCCGCGGCGGAAAGCCGATCATCGGCGCGCCCGGCTGCGCGCGATCGCCCAAGGAAAACGGCTTCGATTGGGTTCTGCAGCGAGTGCTTGCGGGCGTGCCCGTGACCGACGCCGACATCCGCGCCATGGGCGTCGGCGGATTGCTGATGGAGATCGCCTCGCGGCCCCAGCCCCGCGAGCCGCATGACTAGGATCGGCGCCGTCGTTCTGGCCGCGGGCCGGTCGTCGCGCTATCGCGCCGCGGGAGGACTGGAGCCGACCAAACTCGTGGCCGAGATTCTCGGGCAAACCGATCGTCCGCCGCGTGGTCGAAGCCGCTCTCGCGTCGCGCGCGCGACCGGTCGTCGTAGTGGTCGGCCATGCGCGGAGCGCGGTCGAGGCGGCGCTTTCGGGTCTGCCGGCGGCGATCGCCTTCAACCCGGACTTTGCGAGCGGCGTCGCCTCTTCGCTCGGCGCCGGGCTCGGCGCGATGCCGGCGGACGTGGCGGCGGCGCTCGTTCTCCTGGGCGACATGCCGAATGTCGACGCTGGCCTGATCGACCGCCTGATCGACGCCTTCGAGGCCGAGCCGCGCGCACATGCGGCGGCGCCGATCCAGGACGGCCGGCGGGGCAACCCGGTTCTGCTGGCGCGGTCGATCTTCGACCGTGCGATGCGGCTCGAGGGCGATGAAGGCGCACGGCGGCTTCTTGCCGGGCTGGGCCCCGGCGAGATCATCGAGATTGACGCAGCGGGCTCGGATGCAGCGTTCGACGTCGACACGCCCAAGGATCTCTCATCGATCGGCCAAACCCGGCGAACCCATCGGAAGGAGAGCCCGAATTGACATCGTAATGGATACAATTTAGTCGTTTGGCTAATATTCGGAATGATTTTTTGGGCTCCGGGAACAATGGCGGACCGTCCCTATTTGGCGATCGCCGCGCTTGTCGCGGCTCTGGGAACGACGTTGGCGCCAAGCGGCGTCCTCGCGCAGCAGGCTATCGGCTCCACAACCTCCGCCCAGAATCAGGTGACGCGCGAGATCAGCGGCGCAGCGGGGCCGCTTTCCGTCGGGGATTCCGTGTTCCGCAACGAGGTCGTGCGCACGGGCTCGAATTCGCTCGCCAAGCTCGTCTTTCTCGATTCGACCAATCTCGCCGTCGGGCCGACGTCTCGCGTGGTGCTCGACCGCTTCGTCTACGAAGGCGATCCAGGCACGGAAAAGGTCGCGGTAGGCTTGGCCAAGGGTCTCTTCCGGTTCACCACGGGAACGCTCGACAAGAAGGCCTACACGATCACCACGCCAACCGCGGCGATCGGCGTGCGCGGCACGGTCCTCGACATCGACGTGCGCGGCGCCGACAGCCGGGTCACGCTGGTCGAGGGCCGGGCGCTTGTCTGCCCGCGGCGAAACGGCGTGAGCTTCGAGCAACAGGCGCGCAATTGCGGGAAATCGTTCGGCGGCGGGGCCACAGAGCGTACAGGGCGCTGCGACTGCGCCGAACTCGATCATCCCGGCCAGACGGCGACGGCCAAGAAGGCCGGCGGGACGACGACGGCCAGCCTGACGGAGAACCCCGTGAATTTCGCCTCGCTCTGCGCCGGCGACGCCTCGCTCTGCTCAGGGAGCAGTTCCGCCTTCAACGGCGCGTCCGGGGGCGGGGGCGGCGGCGCTTTGTGCGGACGTTAAAGGGACGCCGGGCGAAGCCGCGCCCAAAGACCCGCGTAGATTTAGTCCCAAAGATCGAGTCGATGTAATCCAAAAGATCGATCTAGACTTAATCACAAAGAACCGCGAGACACAATTTTGTCTAAACCAAGGCGCCGCTCGACTGGGTTTTAGCCAGTCGTATCCCGCGGAGGCTTGACGGTTGTCATACAATCTCTTAGGTGTGTGACGTTTGGTCACGGGTGACGCCGTGTTTCATTTGCTCTTGAATTTGGTGATTTCGTGCGCGCGTGCAGAGTTTTTCTGATTTTGTCCGTTATGATCGCGTCCTTGGCCGCGATCGGACCGTTGGCCTCCCCGGCCGCGGCGCAGAATGGCGCGCCGCCGACGGGAGCGATTCTCGATCTCAGCGGCCAAACTATCTCGCACACGGCGGCGCAGCTCTACACCGTGAGTTCACCGCCCCAGCGGGCGAGTCTTCCTCGACGATAACCTTTGTATTTCGAGACGATCAGGGCTTTATCCAATTTTCTAATGTATCACTTACTCTGGCGGGTGGCGGCAACCTGTTGGCCAACGGAGTTTTTCCGACGGCTCTACCGACTGGACCTCCGTCAACCTCAACGCCACGGGTTTCAACGGTTACGTCAGTACGAGTTGCGGCGGCGTCTTTGGCTCCTGCTGGGACGACGGCTCGATGAAGGGATACGACCAACTTAGCCAGTCTCTCGCGACCGCGCTCACCCCGGGGGACACATATGTGCTTTCGTTCTCCGCCTACGAGGTCGGTGGACCAAACATTTGGTCAAAGCTCAGCACCGATGGCGACGTGAACGGCGGAAACGGCGTCGACATTCTCGCCTACGTGGGAGGCATTGATGGCCCCTATGGGGGGCGCCTGAGACTTTCCACGTGGGTTATGATGCTGGCTGGTTTTCTTGGCCTCGGCGTTGCCGGGTATCGTAGGGCTCGGCGCGCCGCGTAGCGGCTGTAGCTCAGGCAAATCGCAACTCCTTGATTTTGTATCTGTTGATAGTCTTGTCCGACTGAGGAAAACCTCGCGGCGCTCGGCGGTTCAGCTCCGCCAAATCCGTGATTCCTCATCACAAGAGCACTTGACAAGGAATTGCAAATGCAATCAGTTTTATGCTTGTAATATAAGTGATTCATTAGGCGCGGAGCATTATGGCGAACCATCGCATTACGGCGATCCTGGCTAGCGCTGTTCCGGCGCCCGCAATATCGGCTGTTGGCAAAAAACTGGAGGCTAGGACCTCTAACGCAGCCAAAGTCCCGACGGGGATCGCCACAATGCGCGATGGCGAGCCTTTTAGCCTCAGACGCGCGCACTCGAGCGTCGGGGGGCACTCTATGCGGCCAGTAGGCGCGACGCGCTGGTTCCTGTCTTCGATCAGCGTCGCGGCGCTGGCGAATTGCTTGCGACCGAGCGCGCGCCCGCCGCCCCGGGTTGCGTATATCCGAGCCCCGGCAGCTCTCCGACCCCCGATAACATTTTTGCTGGCTCGGGCAACAAGTGCTTGGTCGCGCTTCCGAGTTACTCTGCTCCGTCCCAGACCAGCAACTTACCCTCGGGCTTCCCGGCGTACACCGGCTACGCCATCCTGCAGTACGACACTGAAGCTAATCCTACGCGCCAGATTGGGATCAGCGTAGCCAACGATATTTCTGCGGTGAGTATCACCACCAACGCCGGCACTCCGCAGAGCGACGCCTATGGCGTTTGGAGCGACGGGACGGGCGCTATAATCGATTTGACTGGCTCCCCCAATAATACTGTCATCGTCACCATCCTGACGGAAGGCTCCGGAGCGTCCGGCTCCGGGTCCGCCGGCGTCTTCGCCTCCGGCGGAGGAACGGTGCGTCTGGCGGGCGGATCGGTGACGACGCAAGCCGACAGTGCGCCGGGGCTCTACGCGACAGGCGGCGGGACGATCTCGACGAGCGCCGGCATGACGGTCTCGACCAGCGGATCGTCCGCATACGGCGCCGAGGCGGACACTGGCGGCGCGGTTTCGCTGACCGGCGGCAAGATTACGACCTCGGGGGCCGGCGCTGACGGGCTCTATGCCAACGACGGCGAAATCACGACGAATTTGCTCAACGGCGCCGGCACGACGGTCTCGACCACCGGAACGAATGCGATCGGCGCTCAGGCCAGCGCCGGCGGCGTCCTGATCCTGAACGGCGGCTCGGTGACGACGTCCGGCGCCGGCTCGGTCGGCGTCGAGGCCCTGACAGGAGGCAGCGCTACTCTTGGCGGCGTGTCGATCATGACCTCGGGCCAGGACGCCCACGCGCTCGCCGTCGCCGGCGCCGGATCGCAGGCTTCGCTGACCGGATCCAACGCTTTCGTCACTCAAGGCAATGGCGCGGTCGGGCTCTACGCGACGCAAGGCGGCGTGTTCACCGCCACGGGCGCGACGACGGTGTCGACATCGGGCGGCGTTTCGTCCGCGACCGGGCTCGGCGCCTACGGCGTCAATGCGGACGGCGCCGGATCGAAGGTCAGTCTCGCCTCCGCGACCATCAAGACTTCCGGCGCCGGCGCCTTCGCGCTTCTGGCCAGCGACGCGACCAACAGCGGCGCGGCCGGCTCGATCAGCGTTTCGGGTCCGCTCAGCGTCACGACGACCAACCCCGCCGCAACCGCGATCGGCCTCAAAGGCGACGGCGCCTCGATCGTCGCGAGCGGCGGCGGAACGATCGCTTCCGCCGGCGGGGCGATCGCGTTTCTCGGGGGGACGAACCAGACCGCGACGTTCGACAACGTCACCATCGCCAACCAGACGGGCGATCTCATCTTCGCCGACCCGTCCGTGGCGACGATCAATTTCAATGGCGTGACCGCGAACGCCGGGACCAACAACCTTCTGAACGCGACCAACGGCAGCTTCGTCACCCTGAACGCGGCGTCGTCCACGCTGACCGGCGCGATCACAGACCGACGCCACATCGACCTCGACGGTCAACCTGACCAACGGCTCGACCTGGACCATGACCGGTTCCTCCGTCCTGACCAACCTGGCGGTCGCCAACAGCTACGTCGTGTTTCGCGCCGCCCGCCGGCGGGCGTGGGGTTCAAGACCCTTACGCTGAGCAACTACGTCGGCTCCGGCGGGCTACGTGACGATGAACGCCACGCTCGGCGGAACCGGGTCTCCTTCGGACGAGATCGTCATCAACGGCGGCAAGGCCACCGGATCGACGCTGTTGACCATTCGCAACATCGGCGGCTTGGGCGGGCAGACGACCGGCGCCGGCATTCCGGTCATCGTCGCGGTCAACGGCGGAACCATCGCCCCGAACGCGTTCGCCCTCGCCAATACGCCGGTCGTCGGCGGCTATGCCTACACGCTGGAGCAGAGCGGGCAGGACCTCTACCTCGTCTCCGCGCCGACCACGACGCCCGCGCAGGTGGCGACCTCGATCACCAACGTCGCAGAAGGCGCAGCAGCAGGCGCTCGTCACCGGCCGGGTGCTCGGCTCGATCCTGCTCGGGGCGACCGAACAGGTCAGTTGCTCGAATTGCAGTTCCGGCTTCGGATCGATCGGCTCCTACGCGCTCGGCGCGCACGGCCGCACGAGCCTGACGCCCGAACTGACGGCGATGGGCGGCTTCTCCTACGACGAATACACCGCCCAGGGGATCACCGTCAGCAACGCGCCGACGTTCGCCGGCTCGCTCGTCTACGATCCGATCAATTTCGGCAACAGCCGTCCGTTCTTCGAGATCGGCGGCGGTGTCGTCCCGTTCGAGCAGGTCCGGTACGAGCGCACCTACCCCTACGGAGGCTTGGTCGCAGAGGGCCAGGGGAACGCGATCAACCGCAGCCTCGGCCTGTTCGCGCGGGTCGGCTGGGTCGACCGCGTGACGCCGATCGACGAGGCGGCGGTCTACACCGACATCAGCCGAAGCTGGCTGACCGCCGGCGGCTACACCGAGGCCTCCGCCGGAAACAATCCTTATCCCGCCACGGTGTCGACCGGCCTCGAAGCGCTCGACGTGCTGCGCTTCGGCGGGCAGTACACCCATCTCTTCGGCGGCCAGTTCGAGGCGAACGTCAGCGCCGCCGTCGCCTACGGGTTCAACTCCACTCAACAGCGCGCAATGGAATGTCGCCGACTACGGCCTGATCGCGCCCTACCCGATCGGCAATTCGGTCTGGTACGAATGGGGCGCCCGCGTCGGCTATCGGGTCAGCCAGCGCATGGTCGTCGACGCCTTCCTGCTCGGCACGCTCGGCGGCCAGGTCGGCACGACGATCCACGGCGGCATCGGCCTGCGCTATCTCTTCTGAGCGGCCGGCGCCGAGCCTCTATTTCTCGTCGAGCGCGATCATCGGCGCCCAGCTTTCCGGGAAGCGTCTCGGCGTCGAGCGCCGCGAAACGCTTGACGTTAGTAGTCGTAGAGCCCGCGAACCTCGGCCGGCGCGAGCGCGCGCCGCCTCCTCGGCGAGTTGCTCGCGCGGCGGCGAACTTGCGCGCCCGGTAGGCGGCCAGCATGTCCTCGTGCAGCGCGCGAAGGCGCCGGAACGCGTCGCTGTCGGCGTAGGCCTGTCCGCCCGCCAGCGCGTAGAGCGCGACCGCCCGGGTCTTGTTCTTGAGCTTGACCTGATCGATCTCGAGCCAGGCGAATTCCGGCGCCTCGTCGCGCGTGGCGGCGCTCGCGACGATGTCGACGCCGAATTGCTTGGACGAGCCCTTCGAGCCGGGACGCGATGTTCACCTCGTCGCCCAGCGCCGAATAGTCGAACCGCTGCTGCGAGCCCATGTTGCCGACGCTGCACTCGCCGGTGTTGAGGCCGATGCCGAACTTCACCGGCTTGAACGCGCGCCCCGCCTTCTCCGCCTGCTCGCGCCATTCGCGAATTCAGCCGCGTCAGCGTCTCGCGCATGCGAGCGCGGCGCGCACGCCGTGGATGCCGTGCGCGGCGTCGTCGAGCGGCGCGTTCCAGAACGCCATGATCGCGTCGCCCATGTATTTGTCGACCGTGCCTTCCTCGCTCGAGAATGATGTCGGTCATCGGCGACAGATATTCGTTGAGGAAGGTCGAGAGCTCGACCGCCGTGAAGCCTTCCGACAGCGTCGTGAACGAGCGGATGTCGCAGAACATCACGGTCAGGTCGCGCTTCTCGCCGCCGAGCTGCAAGTGTTCCGGGTGTTCGGCGAGCCGCGCGACGACCGCGGGCGAAACGTAGCGGCCGAAGGCCGAACGGATCTCGCTCACCTGCTGGCGCTTCTGGCCGTAGAGCTGGCCGACGCCGGCGAGCGAACACGAATCCGGCGGCAAGGCTCGGCGATAAGCGGATCGATCAGGACGCCCGTGCTGGGCGAAGGCGTTCCAGCTGAGCACAGCCATGCCGGCGGCCGCGATCAGAGCCGACGAACGCCGTCGCGTAGATCGGGAATGAACGGCAGGAGCGCGGCGAGCGCCAGCGACAACGCGCGCGCTCGCCACGAGTTCCGCGCCCGGCGCCCAGTCGGGCCGCTCCAGCGTCACGCCGGACAGGATCTGCTCGATGAGCTGGGCGTGCGCCTCGACGCCGGGCGTCGACGGATCGAGCGGCGTCGCCACGATGTCCGCCAGCAGCGATCGCGCTCGCGCCGAGGAAGACGATCTTGCCGGCGAGGTCGGAGAGGTCGGCGCCGGGCTGGAGCACCTTCCAGGCGGGAATCGGTGCGCCGCGGGTCGGACTTCGCGAACCAGACGCGCAACATGGCCGTCGGCCTGGAGCGGAACGACGACGTCGCCGTCCTTGATCGAATCGATCGACCTCGCTTTTGCCGGCGGTGCTGCCGTAGGCGGTCGGTCGATTTCACCACATAGCCCGGTCGCGCCCTGCGCGACCCGAAGCGTCTCCAGGGCGAGGCTCGGCTGGAGCTGGCCGTTGACGTCGAGCAGCAAGGGCACGCGGCGCACGACCCGGTCGTTGTCCGGCAGCCAGTTGAGAAAGCCCAAGCCCGCCGGTCGCGTCCGCGAGTTCGGGGATCGGCGGCAGCACGCCGTTGAAGTTGGACCGACGAAGTCGGTCGGCGGGTCGCCGACGAAGGAAAAGCCCGCCTTGGTCGTGAGAGCTCGCCTGCGAGCCGTTGTGGGTCGGCGTCAGAAACGTCGCCGAGCGACGACCGGGCGGCCCTGAATGGCCTGCGCGAGGGCCGCATCGCCGTCGGACCGCTCCTCGCAGCGCGCCGCCGCGTCGGCGCTGCGACCTGGGCCGGCGGCGCAGGCCGCGAGGTCGCCGCTCGCGCGATCCCTTTCCGAAAAAAGCAAGTCGAAGCCGACGGCCGCGACATTGGCCTTGGCGAGCGCCTCGACCAGTTCCGCCATCGTCTGACGCGACCAGGGCCAGCGGCCGATCAGATGGATCGACTCGTCGTCGATGTCGACGATGCGGACCGGCTGATCGAAGTCGTACGGCCTCGGCTTCCAGCGCTGGTACTGATCGAAGACGAGGTTCTCCAGGCTTCCGCGCAACGGGCCGAGGATCGCGCCGAGCGCGAGCGCGCAAAGGTACGCCGCGACCACGACCACGACGTAGGAGCGCCATTTCTTCAGCTGGCGCAGCGCCTTTTGCGGCCGGACCTTCATGAAATCGGCGACCTTTTGCGAAAAGAGCCGATGCCCCGGACCCCCCGCCTGAAGATGCGCGATCGTAGCCGAAAGCGAGCGCCGGTCAACGCCGCTACGGACAGTGCGTCTGCGGTTTTCGATGATTTTGGACCGCTGGGACACGGGAGCGATGACGCAGGATACGGCGGCGGAGCAGTTGGGGATGAGCGTTCGCTCGTTCCAACGACGGCGGGAGCGCTACGACGCGGACGGCCAGGCGGGGCTGGTCCATCGCCGCGGCGGGCCAATACTTTGACTTTTCCATTTTCAGAATATGCCTTGCGCGACCTTTAGCATCCCAAGTCATAGTTCGCTGCTACGGCGCCGATTGCCCTTCTCGATTCCGAACTGGAAACAGCGCTCGGCTCAGATCAGCCGCAGGCCCTTGAGCGAGGCGTGCCCGTCGCGCCCGACGATGATGTGGTCGTGCACGGTGAGGCCGAGCGGCTTGGCGATGGCGATGATGTCGAGGGTCATCTTGACGTCCTGGGTCGAGGGCGTCGGATCGCCGGACGGATGGTTGTGCACGAGGACGATCGCCGTCGCCGACAGTTCCAGCGCCCGCCGGATCACCTCGCGCGGATAGACCGGCGTATGGTCGACGGTGCCCGACGCCCTGGACCTCGTCGGCGATCAGGCCGTTCTTCTTGTCGAGAAACAGGATGCGGAAGATCTCGCGCGGCTCGAACGCCATCGACGGTCCGGCAATAGTCGAGCACCTCGCTCCACGACCCCATCGGCAGCCGCTTCTTCACCGCGCCCTTGGCGAAGCGCTGCGCGGCGGCCTCGACGATCTTGAACTCGGCGATCGCGCCTGTCCTTGACGCCCTTGACCTCCGCGAGGCGCTCGGGCGCGGCGGCGATCGTCTCGGCGAACGAGCCGAATCTTTCGATCAGCGCCTTGGCCAGCGGCTTCACGTCCCGCTGCGGGATCGCGTTGAAGAGAACGAGTTCGAGCGAGTTCGTAGTCCGCCAGCGCCGCGGCGCCGGCCTCGAGGAACCGCCTTCTCAGCCGGTCGCGGTGGCCGTGGAAATGCGGCTTTTCGGCCTCGCCGGCGCTCGGCGCCGCCGGAGCGCCAGTCGGACCGTCCAATCCCGACCCGTCGACGCGAGACGCCGGCGGCGCCCCGCCATGCTCGCCGAGCTGACGCCGGCGCGCTCCGCGCCCGGCGCCGTCCGCGCCGGCGCCGCGGTCATCGGATCGGCGCGCGGTCGGCGCCGGTCGGCGACAGCGTGAAGATCTCGCATCCGGTCTCGGTGACGCCGACCGTGTGCTCGTATTGCGCCGAGAGCGAGCGGTCGCGGGTCACCGCGGTCCAGCCGTCCGACAGGATCTTCACCCCGTAGCCGCCGAGGTTGATCATCGGCTCGACGGTGAAGAACATGCCGGGCTTCAGCGGCGCGCCCTCCCCCTTCCGGCCGACGTGCAGGATGTTCGGCTCGTCGTGGAACAGCCGCCCGAGGCCGTGGCCGCAGAAGTCGCGCACGACCGAGCAGCGCTCGCCCTCGGCGTAGATCTGGATGGCGTAGCCGATGTCGCCGGTGGTCGCGCCGGGCTTGATCGCCGCGATGCCGCGCATCAGCGCTTCGTAGGTGACGTCCATCAGGCGCTGCGCCCGGCGCGGCGGCTCGCCGGCGGCGAACATCCGGCTCGCGTCGCCATGCCAGCCGTCGACGATGAACGTCACGTCGATGTTGAGGATGTCGCCGTCGCGCAAACGGCTTGTCGTCCGGCATGGCCGTGGCAGACGACGTGGTTGATCGAGGTGCAGATCGACTTGCGGTAGCCGCGATAGTTGAGCGGCGCCGGATAGGCGCCGTGGTCGCGGGCGAACTCGAACACGAACCGGTCGAGGCTCGCGGTCGTCGACGCCGGGCTTGACCAGCGGCCCGATCGAGGTCGAGCGCCTCCGCGGTCAGCCGGCCGGCCTTGCGCATGCCCTCGAAATCCGCGGGTCCGTGCAACCGGATCTGCCCGCTGCGCCGGGCCGGCTTCTCGGCCGCGGGGACAAAAATCGTCGACGTCGTCACCAGGCGTTCCTTTGCGGCTTGCCGTCTTGCCCGCTACACATATGCTCTGCGAGGCGCTTCACACAAGCCGCATGGGCCGGTTTCCGGCGCGGATGGCCCGGAGGACTGCGGCCCGGCGCGACGGAGACTTGAGACCCATGCCGCACCCGACGACCGTAACCGCCGCCGTCCTGGTGATCGGCGACGAAATCCTGTCCGGCCGGACCAAGGACGCGAACATCGGCTACATCGCGGAGTATCTCGGCAAGCTCGGCGTCGACCTGCGGGAGGCGCGGGTCGTGCCCGACGTCGAGGACGGAGATCGTGGCGGCGCTGAACGCGCTGCGCGCCCGCTACGACTACGTGATCACCACGGGCGGCATCGGCCCGACCCACGACGACATCACCGCCGACGCGGTCGGGCCGAGCGTTCGGCGTGCCCGTCGGCCGAGGACCCGCGCGCGATGGCGATCCTGCTCGAGCGCTATGCGCCGGCCGATCTCACCCCGGCGCGGCGGCGGATGACGCGCATGCCGGAGGGCGCGGAACTCGTCGACAATCCGATCTCGCGCGCGCCCGGCTTCCGGATCGGCAACGTGTTCGTGCTGGCGGGCGTCCCCTCGGTGATGCAGGCGATGCTCGATTCCGCCGTCAAGGACATGCGGACCGGCGCGGTCATGCAGGTCGCCTCGATCGAGGCCGGCGGCGTCCCGGAAGGACGCTACGGCGACGCGCTGGCTGAGATCGCCGCGGCCAATCCCGCCGTGTCGATCGGCTCCTACCCATCGTTCAAGGACGGGCGGTTCATGAACCAGATCGTGGTGCGCGGCAAGGACGCGGCGGCGGTCCAGGCGGCGAGGGCGGCGGTCGAGGCGATGCTCGGCTCGATCCGGGGCGACGGCAAGCCGCTCTGAGGCGGAGCGCCCGGCGGGCCTGCCATTCGCGATTCCGTTGTCATACGTTTCAGAGGCTTATGGCGCCATTTTCGATTCCCTCGCGGGGGCTATGGGCCGAGCTTTAATACATAATATATAAGTTATATACCGTCTTCCGGCCCCGAAAGCTGTTGACGGCGGCGGACCCCGCTCGCGCCAGGCCGGGGCGCTTGCTAAGAGACGGGCCAAGCATTCCAAGGAGCCGCCGATGTCCCCCCCTCGCGAAAAGGCTTTTCCGGTCTCGTGGGACCAGTTCCACCGCGACGCCCGGGCGCTGGCCTGGAGGCTCGCCGGATCCGGGCCGTTCGACGCGCTGGTGGCGATCACCCGCGGCGGGCTGGTGCCGGCCGCGATCGTGGCGCGCGAACTCGACGTGCGGCTGATCGAGACGATCAGCATCGCCTCCTACCACGACTACAAGACCCAGGGCGGCCTCAAGGTCCTGAAAACGATTTCGCCCGACGTGGCGAGGCTCGACTCCGAGGGGCGGATCCTGGTCGTCGACGATCTCGTCGACACCGGCGCGACGGTGAAGGTGGTGCGCGAATTCCTGCCCAAGGCGCATGTCGCGACCGTCTACGCCAAGCCCCTCGGCCGGCCGCTGGTCGACACCTTCATCACCGAAGTGTCGCAGGACACCTGGATCTATTTCCCCTGGGACATGGGCCTCGCCTTCCAGCCCCCGATCGCCAAGGATGGGGCGTGAAGGCGACGATTTCCATTCACGCCGGAATGTGAAACAACGCGCCTCACATGCGGACGTGGCGGAACCGGTAGACGCAAGGGACTTAAAATCCCTCGGCCGCAAGGCCGTGCGGGTTCGATCCCCGCCGTCCGCACCACAAATCAGGGAGCGCCTCGCATCCGCCGATATTGCGCGACGACCAGCAGCGCGGCGAAGAGGGCCGAGAGGAAGGCGTGGGGAAGTTCGATCATTGCAGGTCTCCCCGCGCGCGCGCCCAGCCCCATGCGAGATAGGCGGCCGTCGCGAGGGCGCTGACCGCGGCGTAGGAAACAAGTAGCGGCTGGACCATCGTCATCCTCCATGCTCTCGATCGAGCCCGTTGCGGGCTGCGTCGAAGAGGATGATGCACAAGAAGGTTTGATCGGCCGATTAAGAAGATCCCTATAATTCCAAGCATCGAGACTTACGATGCGGCCATTCCCGGTTCATTGTTACGCGATTCAGAATATGAAGGACCTGACGTAGCGGAAGTATTCTACGCATGTTCAAATAAAATATCGCGCATAAGTTGGATCGCCCTCCCATGTGCTTCAATGATCCCTGCCTGAATTGCCGCAACGTTATCGGACAGACAAAGCCTGCACGCCGGCGAAAATCACCAGCACCGCGAAGAGGAACAAGTCGCTCGCCATGGCGACCGTTTCGTTCAGCGAACGGTCGCGCTCGGCGGCGTGCCGAACGCCTGCCGCGCCGTAGAAGATGGCGGCGGCGATCGCGACAGGAAGCGTAAAGCCGGGCGCCGCGACCGAGAGGAGGCCGACCACACCGGTCGCGATGTTCGCGACGCCGAGTTCACGCACGATCGGCAGCGCCTCGTCGCCCTTCATCCGAAAGATCTCTCTGGCCGTGAATTGAGGCTGAAAAAACTGCCGCACGCCGGCAAGCGTCAGTCGGACGCCGACTCCCCAGAAGACGAACCAGCGGCCGGCCAGGACGAGCAACGACGACGCAGGATCGAGCGCGTGTTGGACCGCGATGGAGGCCGCCGGCAGGATGGCCATCGTCAGGGCGACGATCGCGATATACATGGCCCGGCTCCCCGGCGAAGGCTTTCTGGCAAGGAGCATAGCCGCGACGCGGCGGTCCTGCAACTCCCTGGTCTGGACGCAGGCGTTCGCCGACGAATTCGGCGAGGTCTAGCGACTTGAAGGCGGAGGCTTCAGCGCCTAGGACCGTCAACCGTGACGACCTCCGTAAAACCGCCGCTGCAAGCCCGGCCCGCCCACTCGCTGCTGACCGCCGACGCCTCGACCCGCCGCGACCGCCTGGCGCCGTCCGACCCGGGCTCGCGCCTCACGACCCCGCAATCGCTGGTCGAGCGCCGGCCTTGCCGGTCCCGAACGGCTCGCCGAGATGGAAGCCGTCGCCGAGCGCTACGCCGTCGGCCTGACGCCGGCGCTGGCCCGGCTGATCGACCGCGACGACCCCGAAGATCCGATCGCGCGCCAGTTCGTGCCCGACGCGCGCGAGCTTCGGCGCGATCCGGCCGAGATCGACGATCCGATCGGCGACGACGCCAGAAGCCCGGTCGAGGGGCTCGTTCACCGCTACCCCGACCGGGTGCTCCTGAAGCTCGTTTCGGTCTGCGCCGTCTATTGCCGCTTCTGCTTCCGCCGCGAACGCGTCGGCCCGGGCTCGGGCGCGCTGAGCCCGGCGGCGTTCGCTGCGGCGCTCGACTACGTGCGCGCGCGGCCGGCGATCTGGGAAGTGATCCTGACCGGCGGCGATCCGCTGACGCTGTCGCCGCGCCGCATCGCGGAGGCGACCCGATCCCTCGCCGCCATCGCCCACGTCAAGACTTTGCGCTGGCACACGCGCCTGCCGGTCGCGGCGCCCGAGCGCGTCACGCCCGCGATGGCGCGCGCCCTCGACGCCGGCGGCAAGACGGTCGTCGTCGCCGTCCACGCCAATCACCCGCGCGAACTGACCACGGAGGCGCGCGCCGCGTGCCGGCGGCTCGCCGATCGCGGAATCCTGCTCGTCAGCCAGACAGTGCTCTTGAAGGGCGTCAACGACGACGTGGAGGTGCTCGACGCCTTGATGCGCGGCTTCGTCGAAGCGCGGATCAAGCCCTATTACCTGCATCACGGCGACCTCGCGCCTGGCACCGGCCATTGGCGGACCTCGATCGCCGAAGGTCAGGCGCTGATGCGCGCATTGCGCGCCCGCCTGTCCGGGCTTGCCGCGCCAAGCTACGTGCTCGACATCCCCGGCGGCTACGGCAAGATCCCGATCGGGCCGGAGTCGATCCGGCCGGACGGCGCCGGCGGCTGGCGGGTCGTCGACCCCAGCGGAGTCGAGCGCGCTTACCGCGATCGCCTTTCGGAGTGATGGCTCACCCGGCGGCGTTCACGAACGCGCGTGCTGCATCGAGGCGGCGGCGCCGCGCGCTGCCGTCGCCCCCGGCGCCAGCACCGCGTAGCTCAGCACGTAGGCGGTCATCGCCACCATCAGCGTGGTGACGATCAGGGTCAGGACGAACCTGAGCGTGGTTTCCGAGCCCGCGCTTGCGGCGCCGTCGATGCGTTCCTCTAATCCGGTCATGGCCAGCTTCCCTTCCAAGCCAAGGTCCGCCGCGTAAGCTCGGCGGGACGACGCTAGGGCTACTGCCGCCAGACCTGGATCGCTGTGATCGCGCTCACACGGCGCGCGACGCGGGCCGGAATCGCCCGCCGCCGCGACCTCGTGAACTGAAGGGTCAGGGTCAGCCGAAGCCCACTCCCGTTCCGCCCGGTTGCAGCCGGATCAGGCGCGAATCCTCCACCGCGGCCTGACGATGCTTGACCGCCTCGCGGTAGACGGGATCGCGCAGCATCGCCACGAACGCGGCGACGTCCGGATACGCGGCGATGAAGCAGAGATCCCAGCGCTCCGCCTCGGGGCCGATCAGCATGAGTTCGAACTTGCCGCGCCAGACGATCGCGCCGCCGAGCCGCACGAACACCGGCTCGCTCTCGCGTGCGTAGGCTGCATAGGCTTGGGCGCCGGTCGCCGCGCGCCCGTCCGGATAAGCCGCCCGCTCGCGCAGCCGCACCAGGTTCAGCATATGGATCGCGCCAGCGCGGTCGTTGGCGCGGAAGGCGGCGAAAGTTTCCTTGCTCGGATCGACAAAGCCCGTCATGTGGTGTCCTCCCTGTGGATCGCCGCCCGAGCTTATCGCGTTTGCGCGTCCCGGAAACAGCGTCCGCCTCAGTTCGTGCAGGGCAGGTTGGGCTCCGGCGTGCGGCCCGGGAAGACGCCGCTCTCACGGGCCTCAGCGTAGCGGCCGTGGCAGTCGTAGCTCCTGAGGTTGTCGAGGGCGGCGGCCGAATCGATCTGACCCTCGCTGACATGCGCGAGCACGTCCCGCAGGCTCGAGACCGAGGCTTCGCACCTCTGCTCGAGCTGCTCGCATGTCGCGACGCCGGTCGCGCCGGCGGCGACAGGGATTGAGGCGAGCGCGAGGGCGGCGGCCATGACGTGCGGAATGTTACGGTGAGCGAACATGGGGAACATCTCCCGTTTACTTGATCAGGCGCGCGATCGAGGCCGCGCCGTTGTTGACCTGCAGCGGGCAGGCCGACCAGCCGAACTGATAGGTCGTGGCGGTCGGACCGCTGACGGTGAAGTCGCCGCTGGCCGCATCGTCGACGCCGGCGAGCGTCGCGCCGAGCGCGCCGCCGGGAACGCCGCAGGCGCCCGCGTTCGTGGCGGTGATCCAGAGGTCCGCCATCGCCAGATCCTGGTACGATAGGGTGATGTTGTAGACGGGCGTGTTGATGGTGATCGCGTTATCGACGAAATAAAAATTCGTCGTGTCGGTGACGTACTGAGTGACGGTAAGCGTCCCGTTCGTCACCGGCTGGTTCAGGAGCGTGCGCGTCCCTTTGATCGCAGGATAGGCGACGCCGTCGACCGTCACCTGTCCGAACCAGGCGGTGGCCGCATTGTAGGTGATGGGGCCGCCCTCGTAAGGCACCTCGGGCAGCGCCGCGGTGGTGGTGATGACGTGGCCGCCGAGCAGGATCGTCACCGTCTGGAACGAGTCCATCGCGAAATACGTATTGTAGACGCAAGACGCGTTGATCTCGATCCCGGAGTCGCTGAGAACGTTGATCCAGGTCGTCTGACCCGGCTGGGTGCAGGCGATATAATAGTCGTTGTTGTCGAAACCGTAGACGTGCGGATCGCCTCCGATCACGCCGTAGCCGGAGTAGTGGGTCGCGCCGACGCCGGCGCCCGAACCCGAGCCCGAGCCCGAGCCCGAAGTCTCGCCGATCACCGCTTGAGCGGTCGATGACGCGTTCGCGGTGAAGCCGCTATAGCCGAGCAGCGCGCCAAAGTTGCTCGGCGCCGTCCCCTGATAGCCGACCTCGATGGTGACCGTGGAATTGTAGTCGCTCGGAGTGACCGTCGGCTGCCCGCTCGCGCCGGGGGGCGCGTTGGCGGCGAAATAGGCGTCGGCGATCGGCCGCGCGATGTGAGTGACCTGGTCGACGCTCAGGTTCGCGGCGTTCGGGGTCTGGGCGATCGCCTCGGTCGCTGCGAGGGAGGCCGCGTCGGCCGCGGCCTGCACACGCGTCTTGAAACGCGATGCGTTCGTGTAGTCGATGGCGACCGCGATCGCCAGCAGAACGACGGGAAGCGAGAGCGTGAACATCACGGCCGACGCGCCGCCTTCGTCCTGAACAAAGGCCGCCGCTCGTCCGCGCCGGACGGCGCCGTCGTTCGCCGAAAATCGCATATCGACCTCCAAGTCCTGGACTGCGAAATCAGGCCGGAGGCTAGGCAGGGGGTTCTTCCAAAGTCTTTATGGAGTCTTCGACAAATCGTTTCGCTTTGTTGACCGATTTGAGGGAAGGACCGGAGATCGGAATGACGGATCGAATTCGCGTCGAGTACGATCGATGCGCTATAGGTTTCGCCAGGACGCTCAGGGGCGTGAAGAGATAAGAAAAGAGCAGCGGCCACGGCGTCGCGTCGAGCGCCGGCGGGAGGAACTCATGAACGTTTGGGCAGGCGCCGCAAGGTCGTCGGCTCGCGTCGGTTCGGGACGCGCCGCTCGTCTCCAGCCCCCGACACGATGACGTTTCGCCGGACCCCGGTCCCAACCTGATCGGAATCGGCCATTCGCCGAGGTCTTGTCAGAAGGGTTGACGCGCGGCTAACGCTTCCGGAGAAGCCGAGGGAAAATCGCGAACGCCGTCAACGATATTCGCTGTCCGCCTCGCCTGCCTTCGGCGGCTTGGCGTAAAAGGTGTTGAGAATCGTCATCCGCGGCTTGGCGTTGTCGAGCGCGATCGTTTCGCGGCCGTGCCAGCTCGTGTGCAGGAGGCTGTGCGCGGGGTGGATGACGACGAAGGCGAAGCCGGTGTTCGGCAGGAAATCGGCGGTCTTCACCTTGACGAGGCCGTAGGACTTCCAGCGCGAACACGCCCATCGGCGACACCTTGTAGACGGTCGTGCCGAGCTCCGCGCTGGCTCTCGTCCTCGGGCAGTAGATCAGCATCGTCAGCACCTTGCGGCGCGTGTCGGGATGCGGCTTGATGTCGTAGCCGTCGAAGTCGGCGTAGAGCACCGGCTGGGGATACATCGGCACGCGGCCAGCCTTCGCCGCTGCGCCTTCGACCGGATCCGCAAGCCCGTCTCGAGCTCGCTCGCGCAGGGCGTCCTGGATCGCCTGCGGCCGAAATCGCGTCGCCGACTGTTCGCCAGAGCGCCGTGCGCTCCGGGATCGCCCGCCTCGACCCTGCCGGTCCCAGAGCGTGTACTGCTTGCGCGTGCGCGCGCCGTTGAGGTCGACGTAGCGGTCGAGGTCGGGCCAGCTCGAGATCAGCCGCCGGTAGAGGGCGTCGGGAAAGAAGCCGCTGGAAGATCAGGTGCGGGAAGGGCTTCTCCGTGAGCGTCGCCGCCGAGGATCGGAGCGACGCCGTGGCGGACGATTTCGTCGAACAGCGTTTCGGAAGCGACTGCGTCTGCGAGCATGGATTCGGCGCCTCGATATGGGACCTGAGCGCGCCGCACCCGCGCCGGCCCGGGATGGCGCGGAAACTATCCGATTCCGCGGCTGCGCTCCAAGCGCTTCTGGGCGGCTTCCGCGTCCGCGCAGGCGCTACGGCCTCGTCAAAGCCGGCGCGCGACGAACCGCACGATCTGGGTCATGACGTCGGCCGAAGCCTGGTCGAGCGATGCGACGACCGAAGCGGCGCTCGGTCGAGGGGGCGGGCGCTGCGGCCGAAAGGATCGCGACGTCGACGATGCGGCCGCTGGTCAGCGCCACGATCTTGGCGACGACCTCGACATGGGCCTCGGACGTCGCGGCGTCGAGCTCGAAGGCGCGGATGTCGAGGTCGAGCTCGTAGTTCGGCGTTGGCGGCGCCGCCGTCGATCGAGCGGGCGAGGCCGGCGTTCTGGAAGGCTTCGACCAGCCGGGCCCGGAACAGCGACGTCAGTTGCTGCGGCCAGCGCCCGCCGGGCAGCAGCGCGAGCGTCTATGCCGTTGCGCACAAGGATGCGGTCGCTGTCGAGATCGGCGGTGGCGACCGGCTGGCCGAAGCGGAACTGCGCGCCGATCGGGCGCAACGACGGGCGGCCGGGCCGCCGTCAGGTCGATACACGGTCGAAGGCGCGCTCGCGCAGGCCGCGAGCGTCGAGCGCGAGCGCCGCGGCCGCAACTCTCCCCCAGTTACCAACCAACCCCGCCCCCGCCGCCATCGTCACTCCCCGCCGTGATATTCCGGCAGCGAAGGCTTCGCGCCGAAGATGAGCTGACTCGGATTCCGCTCGAACGAGCGCACCAGCCGGTCGACGTCGTCGAGCACCCGCTGCCCCTGGACGGCGAGCGCCTCGTACTGCCTGAGGCCCGAGTTGCTGAAGCGGTTGAGCCCGGTCGAGATTTCCTTCACCCGCGACGTCGACGTCGTCGGCGAGCTTCTTGATCGACTGCGCCGCATCGCCGACCTGCCTGAGCGCGCCCTTGGTCTCCGGCGAGCCGAGAAAGCTCTGCGCGCTCGCCATCAGCCCGTCGAGCTTGTCGGCCGAATCGTTGAGCTTGGCCGAAATCTCCGCGGCGTTCTTCAGGGTCGCGTCGATGTTGCCGCGGTTCTGCCCGGACGGTGTTCGCGACGTCGCTCGCGGAATTGACGATCTGCGCGACCTTGTCGGGATCGACCGCCTTGGCGATCGCGTCGATGTCGGCGATCGCCGAGTTCGAGCTTCGCCGACGCTTCGTTGAGCTTCTTGATGAAGGCCGCGCCGTCGCGCAGCACCGCCTCGGTGTTGCCCGAACTGTCGGCGAGCGCCTTCGAGAAGATCTGGGCGTTGGCGATGACGTCGTTGACTTTGGCCGCGTCGATCGACTTGATCAGCGTGTCGGCGTCCTCGGAGAGGACCTGCGCCTTCGCGGCGAGCGGCCCGATGGTCTTGCCGAGGTCGGCGATGCTCGCCAGCGCCTCGTCGACGCCGGCCGGCGTTGTGCGCGAGCGCCATCGAGAAGACCTGCGCGTTCTCGACCGTCTGATGGATGCTGGTCGCGTTGTCGACAAGCAGCTTGTTGGCGAGGTCGAGCACATAGCCCGCCTTGGTCTGCAGGTCGGCGAGGGTCGCGGTCGGCAGCGACGGGATGACGGGCGGATTTCCGGTGAGCTCCGCCGCGCCCTTTTCCTCGCCGCCCATCAGCGCGACGACGCCCGTGCCGGTCAGCCCCGTCGTTTCGAGCCTGCGCCTTGGTGTTGGCGTTGATCGGCGCGCTCGCGTTGGTCACGTCGATGTCGGCGATCACCTGGCTCGGATTGCCCTTGACGAAGCCGAGATTGGTGACCTCGCCGACCTTGAGGCCGTTGAACAGCACGTTGGAGCCGGCCGAGAGGCCGGAGACCGAGCCGTTGAACACGACCTGGTAATGCCGGTGCGGCCGCTGGCCGTCCCGTAGCCGACGATCCACATGAGGAACAGCGAACGCGCCGATCACCGCCGCCAGCGTGAAGGCGCCGATCAGGACGAAATTGGCTCGCGTCTCCATCTCGCGTGCCGCGCCTTACGATTGGTGAGGCGCGGAGACGCCGATGCGGTCTTCGCCCCGGTCCGCACCACGCCCCGCTTGCCGTGAAAATAGGCTTTGAGCCATGGGTCGTCGGATTGCAAGAGTTCTTCGATTTTTCCGACGGCGATAACCTTGCCATGGCCGAGCACCGCAACCCGGTCGCAGATGGCGAACAGGCTGTCGAGATCGTGGGTCACCATGAAGACGGTGAGGCCCAGCGTCTTCTGCAGCGTGCCGATCAGGTCGTCGAATTCGCCGGCCGAGATCGGATCGAGCCCCGACGTCGGCTCGTCGAGAAAGACGATTTCGGGATCGAGCGCCAGCGCGCGCGCGAGCGCGACGCGCTTCGTCATGCCGCCGGAGAGCTCCGAGGGAAATTTGTCGGCGGCGTCCTGCGGCAGGCCGACCAGCGCGAGCTTCTGCGCCGCGAGGCCGTCCATCATCGCCTGGCGAACTTGAGATGCTCGCGCATCGGCGCCTGGATGTTCTGCCTGCACGGTGAGGCTCGAGAACAGCGCGCCCTCCTGAAACAGCACTCCCCAGCGCTCGCCGATCTGCAGCCGCTCCTGGTGCGACAAGTGGTCGAGGTCGTGGCCGAACACCTCGATCGTCCCGGCCCGCTTGTGAACGAGGCCGAGAATTGTCCGCGTCAGAACGGACTTTCCGGCTCCCGAGGCGCCGACGAAGCCGAGCACCTCGCCGCTGTAGAGATCGAGGTCGAGCCCGTCCATCACCAGCCGGTCGCCGAAGCCGACCTTCAGGCCGCGCACGCTGATGACGACCTCCCGGTCGGGGCTTGGGGGCGCGACCTCGCTCAATAGTCCACCGCGGAGAAGAACATTGCGAACAGCCCGTCCAGGACGATGACCATGAAGATCGACTTGACCACCGACGCGGTCACGTTGCGGCCGAGCAACTCGGCCGAGCCGCGCACGTCCATGCCCTCGACGCCGGCGATGACGCCGATGGTCGCGGCCATGAACGGCGCCTTGATCAGCCCGACCAGGAAGGTGTCGGTCGTGATGGCGTTGTGCAGCCGGGTAATGAACACCACCGGCGTCATGCCGGCGTAGAGCCAGCTCACGATCATGCCGCCGCCGAGTTGCGCCATGTCGGCGACGAACGTCAGCAACGGAAGCGCGATCACCAGCGCCACCAGCCGCGGCATGATCAGGACCTCGAGCGGGTCGAGCGCCATCACCCGGAGGGCGTCGATTTCCTCGCGCATGGCCATCGAGCCGATCTCGGCGGTGATCGCCGAACCGGTGCGGCCGGCGATCATGATCGCGGTCATCAGCACCGCGAGTTCGCGCATGCCCAGGACGCCGACCAGGTTGACGGCGTAGGGCACGGCGCCGAATTGCGCGAGCTGGAAGATGCCCTGCTGGGTGACGATCGCGCCGACCAGAAAGTTGATCAGCATGATGATCGGCACGCTGCGCAGCGAGTACATCTCGAGATGGTAGGCCATCGCCGTCCACCGCCAGCGATGCGGAAAAGGCAGGAGGCGGACCGTCATGGCGACCATTTCGCCGAGAAAGCTCACGCCCTCGGCGAGGTCGTAGCCGGCGGTGCACGACCAATTCCCCGACCGCGCTGACGAGGGAGAGCACGGACGGCACGTGGGTCGGCTTCGGCGGCTCGATCGGCTTGTAGCCGGCTTCCTTCAGGAGCTGCGCATATTCCGGCCGCGCGCCGCGATAGCCGGCGGCGACCCCGGCATTCGGCGAGCTCGGCGCGCGCCCGGTCGATCGCCCAGGCGCCGGCGGTGTCCATGCGGTCGACCGCGCTGAGATCGAGGATCGCCTCGGCGGCCGGCTTCGCCGGTTCGGCGAGCGAGTCCGCCGCTCCTCCAGCGCGGCGCTGTGGGCGACCGTCCAGTCGCCCGACAGGGTCAGAACAAGCCCGTCAGCGCCGGTTTCTCGGGTGACGGAAGGCGCAACGGACACTTAAGGCGCTCCGATCAACGCTAATCTGACGCCGTTATAGCGGAGACCTTGGCCCTGTCGAGGCGCGGTCGCCAAACGGTTCCGACCGCCCCGGCGCGGGACTGGGCGATCAGGTCACAAACAAAGCGAGTACGAATCGGCGCCGCCGGGCAAGGACTCCGAATCGCACAAAAAGCGAGTCCAATCTTGGCCGGGCCGGCGCCATTGTGAATCCTTGAACGCGTGCGCGGCGCGCGACCTGCTCCGAACTGGGACGGCGCGGACGGCTGGGGGACAAACCGGGGAGGAATCGGACCTTCGCCCGTCACCGCCGCGCGCCCAAGAAAGGCAAGCGACAATCGCCGGGATGGCGCCGGAACGTCAAGGTAAGGTTACCGCGCACGTTCCAAAGCCTGATTGGCCTTTGTTCCAGGACGGGAACAAGGCGAAGGAAGCGGGGACAAAGGGGGACGGAATCGGAGGCGCGGTTTTGCGGACGCATATCGCGACATTAGCAAGCCCTGCGAGGGGACAAGCCCGGCAGGGCCGCGCGCCTCACCACCTCTGGTGGACGTGCGGCTTGATGTCCTCGTCGTAGATCGCCTTCAGCGCGGCCATGTCGGCGTCCGACAGCCACGGCAGGTCGGCGGCCTGCGCATTGGCGCGGGCCTGGGCGGAGGTCTTGGCGCCGGGAATCGCGACCGTCACCGGGTCGAACATCAGGATCCAGCGCAACGCGAGCTGCGCCATGGTCGCGCCGCCCGGGACCAGCGGCCGGATGCGCTCGACCGCGGCGAGCCCGACCTCGTAGGGCACGCCTGCAAAGGTCTCGCCGACGTCGAAGGCCTCGCCGTGGCGGTTGAATTTGCGATGGTCGCTGTCGGCGAAGGTCGAGTTCGCGTCGAGCTTGCCGGTGAGCAGTCCGCTCGCCAGCGGCACGCGCGCGATCACCGCGACGCCGTGCTTCTTCGCGACCTCGAAGAACAAGCCCGTCGGGCGCTGACGAAAGATGTTGAAGATGATCTGGACGCTGACCACGCCCGGATACTCGATCGCCTTCAGCGCCTCCTCGATCCGCTCGACGCTGACGCCGTAGTCGCGGATCTTGCCCGCGGCCTTGATCCGGTCGAGCGCGTCGAACGCCTCGGGGTGGTAATAGAGGTCGGTCGGCGGGCAGTGGAGCTGGACGAGGTCGAGCGTCTCGACCTCGAGGTTCTTCAGGCTCCGGTCGATCCAGCCGCTGAGGTTCTCGTAGGTGTAGCCGGCGACGGTCTGCTGCGGCAGGCGGCGTCCGGCCTTGGTGGCGACGAAGACGCCGTCGCGGCCGCGCGCATTGAGGACCTTGGCGACGAGCCGCTCCGAGCGGCCGTCGCCATAGACGTCGGCGGTGTCGATGAAAGTCGACGCCGGCGTCGAGCGCGGCGTTGAGGGCGGCGATCGCGTCGCCCTCCTCGACCTCGCCCCAGCTCCCGCCGATCGCCCAGGCGCCGAAGCCGATCTCGCCGACGCGGCGGCCGGTGCGTCCGAAAGTTCGCTTGTGCATGGTAACTCCCTGCGTATGCGAGTGGCGAGTGGCGTCGGGAAGCTATTCGCTATTCGCCGCGCCGTCATCCGCCTACGGCTTCACCCATTTTCCGTTGGCCTTCGAGGATTTGACCACCGCCTCGATGAAGGCGAGGCCCTTGACGCCGTCGTCGATGGTCGGGAAGTGGACGCCCTTCGGCGGCTTCTCGCCCGACGCGCGCGGCTTTGATCGCCGCCGCCACCTCGGAATAGATGTTGGCGAAGCCCTCGAGATAGCCTTCCGGGTGCCCCGGCGGCACGCGGGTCACGCGCCCCGCCGCCTCGCCCGAACCCGGGCCGCCGCGGGTGATGATCTCGCGTCGGCTTCTCGTAAGGCGACCAGAACAGCTGGTTCGGGTTCTCCTGCCGCCAGACGAGGCCGCCCTTGGTCCCGTAGACGCGCAGCATCACGCCGTTCTCGTTGCCGACCGCGACCTGGCTCGCCCACAGGGCGCCGCGCGCGCCGTTGGCGTAGCGCAGCATGATCTGGACGTTGTCGTCGAGCGCCCGCCCTCGCCGAAGGAGGTGAGATCGGCGGAAAGCTCGGCGAGATCGAGCCCGGTCACGTAGTCGGCGAGGTTGAAGGCGTGGGTGCCGATGTCGCCGAGCGCCCCGCCCGCGCCCGAGCGCTTCGGATCGGTGCGCCACTCGGCCTGCTTGTTGCCGGTCGTCTCGGTCGGCCCGGTCAGCCAGTCCTGCGGATATTCGACCTGCACGAGGCGGATCACGCCGAGGTCGCCGCCCTGAACCATCTCGCGCATGCGCCGCACCAGCGGATAGCCGGTGTAGTTGTGGGTGAGGGCGAAGATCTTTGCCCGACTTCTCGACCGCGGCCTTCATCCTTTTGGCTTCGGCAAGCGAAACCGTCAGCGGCTTGTCGCAGATGACGTGGATGCCCGCCTCGAGGAAGGCGATCGCCGGCCCGGCGTGCATGTGGTTGGGCGTGACGATCGAGACCGCCTCGATCCCGTCCGGGCGCTTGGCCTCGGCCTTCGCCATGCTCTCGTAGTCGTCGTAGATGCGGTCGGCGGCGAGGCCGAGCGCTTCGCCCGAGCGGCGCGCCTTCTCCGGCGTCGACGACAGCGCGCCGGCGACGAGCTCGTACTGGTCGTCGATGCGCGAGGCGATGCGGTGGACCGCGCCGATGAAGGCGCCCTCCCCGCCGCCCACCATGCCGAGCCGGATGCGCCCGCCGCTTTTGCGTCGCTGCGTCCTTCGATAGCCATCTGGCTCCTCCTGTCACTTCAGTCCGAGCGCGCGCTTGATCTGCTTCTTGTCGACCGACGCCGCCGGCGAAATCGTCGAACGCCTTCTCGGTCACCCGGATGATGTGATGCTTGATGAACTCGGCGCCTTCGCGCGCGCCGTCCTCGGGGTGCTTGAGGCAGCACTCCCATTCCAGCACCGCCCACGACGAATAGCCGTATTGCGCCAGCTTCGAGAAGATGCCGCCGAAGTCGACCTGCCCGTCGCCGAGCGAGCGGAACCGCCCCGCGCGCTCGACCCAGGGCGCGTAGCCCGAATAGACGCCCTGCCGTCCGGTCGGATTGAACTCGGCGTCCTTGACGTGAAACGCCTTGATCCGCTCGTGGTAGATGTCGATGTAGGCGAGATAGTCGAGCTGCTGCAGCACGAAGTGCGAGGGATCGTAGAGGATGTTGCAGCGCTTGTGGCCCCTTCAGTTGCGTCAAGGAAGCGCTCGAAGGTCGCGCCGTCGAAAATGTCCTCGCCGGGATGGATCTCGTAGGCGACGTCGCAGCCGGCGTCGTCGAAGGCGTCGAGGATCGGCTTCCACCGCTTCGCCAGCTCTTCGAACGCCGTCTCGATCAGGCCCGGCGCGCGCTGCGGCCACGGATAGACGTAGGGCCAGGCGAGCGCGCCGGAGAAGGTCGCATGCGCCTTGAGGCCAAGGCGCTTCGAGGCCTTGGCGGCGAGCATCATCTGCTCGACCGCCCATTTCTGCCGCTCCGCCGGGCTTTCCGTGCAGTTCCTTCGGCGCGAACGCGTCAAAGGCCTCGTCGTAGGCCGGGTTCACCGCGACGAGTTGACCCTGCAAGTGGGTGGAAAGCTCGGTGATCGCGAGGCCGTGGCTTTTTGCGATTCCGGTCAGCTCCTCGCAATAGTCTTTCGAGGAGGCCGCTTTCGCGAGATCGAAGAGGCGATCGTCCCAGCTCGGAATCTGAACGCCCTTGTAGCCGAGCCCGGCCGCCCACTCGCAGATTGACGCGAACGAATTGAACGGCGCGGCGTCTCCGGCGAATTGCGCCAGAAAAATCGCCGGGCCCTTGACCATGCCAGCCATGATTCCTCATCTCCCATGCGCGCGAAGTTTTGGAGCGCGCCTCGTTGCGTCGAAAGCTAAGGGAGCGCGAAAGCTGCGCTCTCCTCTCTTATCCCAAATCAAATACCGCGGACCCCTTCCCCAGCTTGCTGGGGAAGGCGGCGCGAAGCGCCGGATGGGGTGCGACCAGCTGCTTCTGCCCGAGTCGGATTGCACGACCGTCTTCGCGATCCTTCTTATGATCCGATCTGCTTTCCGCACCCCATCCGGCCTCCGGCCACCTTCCCCGCTTCGCGGAGAAGGGGAAACCGGGCGCCTCTCCTTATGGTTTCAGAACGGCGAGTCCTTGAAGTAGAAATCCTTCGCGTTGTCCTTGGTGATCAGCGAGGCCTTGAGGATGTAATCGCCGCGCACCGGGATCTTGTCCTCGAGTCCGAGCGCGGTCAGGTCCATCGCCACCGCGACCATGGTCGGCGAATAGAGCACGTCGACCGGCATCATCGGATCGCCGTCCATCACGCGCTTGACCATGTCCTTGCTGCCGGCGCCGGCGACGACGAACTTGATGTCGGTGCGCTTGGCCTGGGCGATCGCCTCGAACACGCCGACCGCCATGTCGTCGTCCTGAACCCAGGCCGCGTCGATCTTGGGATGCTTGGTCAGGAAGTCCTGCATCACCTTGAACGCGTCGTCGCGGCTCCAGTTGCCGAACTGGCTGTCGATGACGTTGATCTTGGTGCCCTTGATGCCGTCGTTGAAGGCGTCGACGCGCATCTTGTCGATCGGAATCGGCAGGCCGCGGATGACGACGATGTCGCCGCCGTTCGGCAGCGCCTTCTTGAAGAACTGGGCCGCCGACGCGCCGAGGCCCGGATTGTCGCCGCCGACGTAGAGGTCGTAGATCGACCGGTCGTCGGCGATGCGATCGACCACCGTCACGAACGTTCCCTTGTCCTTGACCTTGCGGATCGGGTCGGTCAGCACGTTCGGGTCGTGCGGCAGGACGACCAGCGCGTCGATGCCCTGGGTCTCGAGGTCTTCGAGCGCGTTCGCCTGAGCGGCCGGGTCGGGCGACGTCTTCACGATCACCTTGAGGCCGGGATATCGCTTCTCGAGCGCCTTCGCCTCCTCCATCGCGTGGAACACGACGCCGCCGGTCCAGCCGTGATCGGCGGTCGGAACGGAGACCGCGATCGTCTTCGTCTGTTGCGCCTGGGCGGCGCCGGCGACAAGAGCCGCGACCGCAAGGCCGATCAGAAATCGTTTCATGTACTTTCCTCTCCCGCTGTGTTTGAGAGGTTGCGGGCACCAGCCCCAACCTCCCGGTTTATCCTCATCGGCTGCGGGACAGACCGCGTTGCGCCAGCATCGCGATGATGATGATCGCGCCCTGGACCGCGCCGATGAGGTATTCGCTGACCACGTTCGACAACAGCATGATGTTGCCGATGACTTCGAGAATGAGCGCGCCGGCGATCGTTCCCCAGACGCGCCCGACGCCGCCTTTGAGCCGCGTGCCGCCGACCACGACGGCGGTGATCGCCATCAGCTCCCAGCCGAGCCCGGTGGCGGCGCTCGCCGAACTCAGCCTCGGCACGTAGACGATGACGGCGAGCGCGACGCAAAGGCCCTGCAGCACATAGGTGATGGTGCGCACGCGCGCGACGTTGATGCCGGAATAGCGCGCGACGTCCTCGTTCGACCCGACCGCGCGGACGTGGCGTCCGTAGGCCGTGCTGTAGAGAATGAACGCGCCGACGATCGCGACGCCGAGGATGACCAGCACCGGATAGGGCACGCCGAAAAGGTCGCCGAAATAGACCTGGCGGTAGGCGGCCCGGACGTCGCTGTTGCGGATGGTGATCGACCCGCCCTGCGCGAGCCAGGTGAGGAGCGAGCGGAAGATGCCCATCGTGCCGAGCGTCACGATGAACGGCTCGATCTTGCCGAGCGTGGTCGTGACGCCGTTGAACAGGCCGCAGAGCGCGCCGACGGCGAGCGACAGCGCCATCGCCGACGACGATCAGGAGCGTGGCGTTCTCGATCAGTCCGGAATTGAGGAACAGGATTTCGAGGCCCGCCACGAAGGCCGCCATCGCCCCGACCGACAGATCGAGGCCGCCGCCGGTGATGACCAGCGTCTGCCCGACCGCGATCGTGGCGATGAAGGTCGAGCGCGCCAGGACGTTGGTGAGATTGTCGACGCTCAGGAAGCGCGAATTGGCGAATGCGCCGAGAACGCAGATGAGGCCCAGCGCCAGGAACGGCGCGACCGCGCCGAGGTTGATGCGGCGGCGCGGCGTCGCAGCCGGCGCCTCGTGAACCGCCTCCGTCATACCCGCGCGTCCCCCGCCTTCACATCCACGCCGGTCGCCAGAACCACGATCTCATGCTCCGTCATCGCTTCGCCCGCGACCTCGCCGGCGATACGGCCGTTGCGCATGACGATGATCCGATGGCAGACCCCGATCAGTTCCGCCATTTCGGACGAGATGACGATCACGGAGCGCCCTTCCCCCGCCAAGGCGGCGATGAAACGGTAGATCTGCTGCTTGGCGCCGATATCGATGCCGCGCGTAGGTTCGTCGATTACGACGACGCGCGGATTGAGCTGCATCATTTTCGCCAGCAAAAGTTTCTGCTGGTTGCCGCCCGACATCTGGCCGGCGAGCAGACCCTTGTCGCCGACGCGGATATCGAAGCGCTGGATCGCCGCGTCGAGCGCCTTGGCTTCCTTGGCGCGGTCGACCAGCGGCCCGCGCTGGAAATTCTCGAGCGCGGCGAGCGTCAGATTGGTCGCGAGCGTCTCCTCGAGCAGGAGGCCCTTGCTCTTGCGGTCCTCGGTCAGATAGACGGCGCCGGCGCGCATGCCGGCGCGCGCGTCCGGCCATTGCTGCGGCCGGCCGTCGAGCCGGATCTCGCCGCCGCCCTTGCGCAAGCCCGAACAGCGCCTCGAAGAGTTCCGTGCGGCCCGCGCCGACCAGTCCGGAAAAGCCGAGAATTTCGCCTGGGCGAACGCTGAAGCTCGCGTCTTCCGCAAATCCCTCCGCTCCGAAATGGGCGACTTCGAGCGCCGGCTTGCCCGTCGGGACCGGAAGGCGCGGAGGATAAAGGGCGAGAAGATCGCGCCCGACCATCAGGCGGGCCATGTCGATCGGTTCGAGGTCAGCTGCGGGCCGGGTCGTCACCTTCTTGCCGTCGCGCAGCACCGTGACGATGTCGGCGACGGCCTTCACCTCTTCAAGGCGATGGGAAATGTAGAGGACCGCGACGCCCTTGGCCTTCAGCTCGCGAATGAGCCTGAGAAGCGCGGTCGTCTCGACCGGCGTCAGCGAGGCGGTCGGCTCGTCGAAGATCACGACGCGGTGGGGAACGGTCAGCGCCCGGGCGATCTGGGCGAGTTGCCGCTGGGCGATCGACAGCCGCTCGACCGGAACGGTCGACCGGCGCATCGACGCCGAAGACTTTGAGCGCCTCCGCCGCGCGCCGGTTCATCTCCCGGTCGTCGAGCCGGAGGCCCCGCCGCGTTTCCCGGCCGAGGAACATGTTCTCGGCGATGGTCAGATCGGGCGCGAGCATGATCTCCTGGTGCACGAGCACGATTCCGCGGCGTTCTGCGTCGACCGGCCCCTTGAGCTCGACCGAGCGCGCCGTCGAGCTTCAGGACGCCTCGGGTCGGCGGCAGATGCCCGCTGAGAATCTTCATCAGCGTCGACTTGCCGGCGCCGTTCTCGCCGATGATCGCATGGACCTCGCCGGCGCGGACGTCGATCGACACGTCGCTCAGAACCTCGATCGGCCCGAACGACCGGGAGAGCCCCACGGCCTCGAGAACGGAAGGCGAGAGTCCCGCTGCGGCGTTCGGTCGATCGGACTTGGGCTCAGGCTGCGTTGACGCGCTCGGCTCGGGCATCCCCTCCCCTCCGGCGACTTTGGCCGTGGCTGACATGCCAGCACGCTAGCACCGCGGCGTCGGCGGCGTAAAGCGGCAGCGGGCGGTGGGACGGCTGCAGTCGACCTGAAGACGCTGTTGTTGATCGCAACAGCGTCGCGTCGCGGCCTGGGGTCAGTTCGCGCAAGGGTGCGCTCCTGCCGCGGGACACCCAGGCGGCCGCGAAAACAGGCTTTGATCGCGGACTGCTTAATCCAGGAAAACCAAGACCTCGCAACCGCTGCTCTGCCTGTAGGCTACGCCCACGAAGTTGCCGTCTTCGTCGAAGACGGGATGATCCACCCGCAGCGGATCGCCACGGCCCACGTCCGTCTCGATCGTCGCGGGGAAATAGCCTCGCTGCAAACCCAGGACGGCGGCGTCGCACGAAAGACCGCATCCATTGTCGATTGAGCGCACGAGGCAGGATCTCAGGAAGGCGTCTGGCACGTCTCTCCGTACTTTAGGCTATGCCGAGCAGGCGAAGGTGAAGTCGCCCCGAACCGATACAACCTGAGGCGTGTGGAGGTCAATACCGCGATTGGGAGCGGGCGCCCTGGCATGGTCGCTGTTCGAGCGCCGTGGCCCTCAGTCGATGAAGGCGGCCGCCATGACGCGCGAGGCCATGCGTCGGGCGCGCCGGCCGTGTCCGAGCGCGAACTCGTGCAGGATCTCGAACTGGCCGTCGCTCCTCCGTTCGCCGAACAGGGTCACCGTCTCGATCCGCAGCCGTGGCGGCGCCGGGACCCGCATCTGGAGGTCCCAGCGCAGCGCCTTCACGACCGGCTTCGCGTCGTCGAGCGCGTTGGTCAGCGTCAGGTGCGGACGGAATTCGTTCAACACATAAGGATAGCCCCACGCATCCAGGTAGTATCGCTGGAGCGGCGTGAGGCCGGGGGCTTCGCGCTTGCGGCGTTCGGCCTCGGTCAGCGGGGCGCGCAGACCGTCGAGCTGGCGCACGGCCTTTTCCTCGAGCGCATGAAGCTCACTGGACCGTCCGGTCGGCCTCAGCGCGACGAACGCCCGCCCATCGGCGGCGGCGATGCGGCCGACTTGAAGCTCGCCGGCGTCGAAAGGATGGTGGATCCGGGCAAATCCGGCGACGGCCTCGATGAGGTCGGGCGCGTCCAGATCGGCCCTCAAGGCGAACGGCGCGACCAGAGTGGCGTGGAACCCGTAGCGCCGCGGCTCCTCGGTGAGCTTTCCCCAGGACTCCGGGTTGTGGCCTTCCGGCGCATAGGCGCCCAGAAGCTCGCCGGTCGAGGCGTCCCTTCCGATGACGTCACACCCGAACTTCCACAAGTCGCTTCCGAGCGGCGGCGTCAGGTAAACGGCATAGCGCGAATGGGACATAACGAGCCTCAACCTCAAACCATGGGGCCATGCAGCATACACGTCGGCAATTGTCCAACGCATTTGACACAATTGTCCAACGGATTGGACAAATGAACAAACCCCACGCTCCCGACTAAGGTCTAAGAGCCGACGGGAGCCCCGCTAGCGCCAGGTCCGCCTCCAGCCAGAGCCGCTCCGTGAGGGCGCCGGCGTCTTCCTCTCGCGCCAGGGCCGCCGCCTGCCCGGCCCACAGCGGCGAATAGTCTCCTGATCCTCGCGCCTCATGGTAGGCGCGAAGGGGCGCGACCGCGCCGGTCGCCATCGGAAACAGGGGCGCTTGCGCGTTCATCGGGCCGCGCTCCCGCATGAAGCGGTTGACGAGGCCCCGAGCAGGCCGGCCGGTGAAGAGGTTGGTGAGCCGCGTCGCGTCATCACGGGCGGTCGCGAGCGCGCGCCGATGCACAGGCGAGACAGTCGCCTGAGGCGTCTTGAGATAGGCGGTGCCGATCTGGACCGCGCGGGCGCCGAGCGCGAAGGCCGCAACGATCCCCCGCCCGTCGGCGACGCCGCCTGCGGCGATGACCGGGACGCGGACGGCGTCCACGACCTGCGGCAGCAGCGCGAACAGGCCGGGCTGGCCGTCGACGTCCCCGGTCAGAAACATGCCGCGATGGCCGCCCGCCTCGGCGCCCTGCGCGATGACGGCGTCGACGCCGCGCGCCTCGAGCCAGCGCGCCTCGGCCACGCTGGTCGCCGAGGAATAGACCCTGGCCCCCGTCGCTCGCACGCGAGCAAGCAGGTCCTCCTCCGGCAGGCCGAAATGGAAACTGACCACCTCGGGCCTCGTCGCCTCGACCACCTCCGCCATCGCAGCGTCGAACGGCGCTCGCCCCGGTCCGCCTCCGGGCTCCGGCGGCGTCAGGCCCGCGTCCGCGTAATCCGCCGCGAGCGCCTCGAGCCAGGCCGCCTCGCGCTCAGGGTCCGGCGCGGGCGGAGCATGACAAAAGAAATTGACGTTGATCGGGGCGCTTGTGCTTGCGCGCACGGCCCCGATCTGCTCACGCAATACGGCCGGCGTCAGCATGGCCGCCGGCAGCGAGCCGAGCCCACCCGCTTTCGCGACGGCGACGCACAGCTCGACGCCTTGCGAACCTGCCATCGGCGCCTGGATGATCGGCAGGCGGGACGGGAGGAAGGCGGCGCTCACGATGCGTCTCCCCGCCGTCCATTTGGCCGCAGATCCGCACGCCGCGCCGTCCACTCGACCGCCTCTTCCGCGAGCTCGGCGAGGGCCGCGCCGAGCTCGGCATTCGACATCGAAGGATAGGCCTTCATGGCCTGATGCGCCGCCGCGGCGGTGAGCACGCCGACCAGCGCGCGTGAAAAAGTCTGGCGATCCAGCCCTTCTCTTTCGGCAGCGGCCTCAAGGAGCCGGGCAAGATCCCGGATCGCATCGTCCGCTTCGACGAGCCGTTCGCGCTCGGGCGATTTGATGGCGAGGACGTCGGCGAGGGTGAGCATGGGCGGCGGCGGACCAGCGGGCGACCGCTCGGTCTTAGCGGAGGCCGGCAAGGCTGTAAATGCGGGGCCGCCACGGCGGAAGGCGCGAGATCGACGCGCATCGACACCCCCGCTTACAAAACAGTAACACCCTGGGCTTACAACGACCCATGTCCGAATGAGTTGGACGGTTCCGTTGCGTGGGGCGGCCGATCGTCGAGCCGTCCGCAGCCGCCATGATGGCGCCGGCGCGCAGTGTTTCGAGGCCGCCAGCCATGCGTCAACAGACGGGCGAAGCGACCCCTGTCTCCCTCTGCGCACGCCGCGCCCTGCCCCTGCGCCTCCGTCCGAAAGCCCGCGCACGATGAACGCGCTGCTCCTGTTACGTTCGCACCTCGGCACGGCCTATGCGCTTGGCGTGGTCTTTCTCGTCGCGTTGGCGCTGTCGGCGCTCCGGATCAGCATTCCTGGCGTCAGCCCGGTATTTGCAGCTTTTGCTGTTCGGCTGGCTCGGCGTCGCGCTCGGGCGTCTGACGTTCGGCGGGGCCGCCAGTCGCCGGCTCGCGGCGAACGCGGAGGAGGCGGCGAAGTCCGACCGGATCGACGCCATCCTGCGCTCGATCGCAAAACTCCTTCTGACGCAGGAGAACGACAGCGACGCTTTCACCGAACGGCTGAACGGCGCCAGTTCGCGCCTGACGCAGCAGTTGGACGCCGGCTCGATTCGCGAAATCGTGATGGCGCTCATCGAAGACAACCGCCAGATGCGCGACAAGCTCTCAAATGTCCGCGACCAGCTCGAATCGTCCCGGCTCCAGGTGCTGCAGTTGCGCAACAACCTCGAGCGCGCCGAGGAAGCGGGGATGCGCGACGTGGTGACGCTCGATCGGCAACCGCCGCTATTTCGACACGACCTTCGCCGAGGAGCTGGAGCGAGCCCGCAAGACCGGCGACAACTTCTGTCTCGCGCTTGCCGACCTCGACCGGTTCAAGCTGGTCAACGACCGATTCGGTCATCTCGTCGGCGATCGCATCCTGCGGCTGTTCGCGGAGATCCTGGTGCAGAACGTTCGCGGGCAGGATCGCGTGGCGCGCTTCGGCGGGGAAGAATTCGCGTTGATGCTGCCGGGCGCGAGCCTCGAAGACGCGACCACGGCTGTGGAGCGGATCCGCAAAGTTCTCGAGTCGAAGCAATGGACCCTGGGGCCGACCGGCGAGCGCGTCGGCACGATTACCGCCTCTTTCGGTCTGGCGCAGCTGCGCGCCAGCGAGACGGGCTCCGACCTCATCAAGCGGGTCGACGACCGCCTCTACGAGGCCAAGGCGAAGGGGCGCAACTGCGTGGTCGCCGATACGTCGCAACCTGCTTCGACGCGCGCCCGGGCGCCGCGCCCGAAACGCGTCGCGAACGGCTGACCGACTTCGCGATTGGCAAATGGTCTTCGACGATCCCAACGGCGACGTCTTTCGACGCGCCCTCGACGAGGCTTGCCGCGTCCCTCCGACGCAGCGCGAAGAGAAGGGCGGCCTGAATACCGGCGCCAGGCTTGGCGCGTGCTTCGACTTCCCCCCGGCTGACGGCGGCGGCGGCGAAGCGCGCTGGGACCAGGCGATGGAATGGGCGGACGAGCCGCCGGCGTTTCTGGCGCCGACGGCTCGCCAAGCTCCCATCCGACCCGGCGCCCGCCTCGGCCGACGTGGCCGAAGCCGTCGCGCGCGAGCTCGATTTCCGCGCCGGACTCCCGGCCAAAACGCTGACGGAGCGCTGGCGGGCTTTCGTGTGGCGCAACCACCCCGATCGCCAGCCGGCGCATGCGCGCGAGCAGGCGAACGCCCGCGTCGCCGTCGCCAACGCGCTCTACGATCGCGCGCGCCGCGCGTTGCGCCCCGCCTGAAGCGGGATGCGAAAAAGTGGATGCCGGTTTTCGAGATGCGATTCGACCGAGTCGCATCTCGCTTCAGCCGGGCGGCCCGATCAGTCGAAGATCAGCCTGCGGGAAAACAGCGCAGCTCCATTGGACGGCCCGGCTAGCGTCAACAGCGTCGCCCCCTTGTCGTCGAGCACCGCCCACCCGCCGCTTCGCCGAAGGATCGCCCCGATCCGTCCGAGGCCTGGGACATCCTCGCCGGGCGCCGCGGCGACGATTTTTCCGTCCATCCTGAGCCATATCCGATCGCTGCGCGCGGCGACGATCTCCGGCCGTTTCGTGGACTGCGTTGTCGGCGCGAGTTCGGCGACGGAGCCGGTCGCCGCCATGTCGACGGTGATTTCGTTCGCGGGCGGACGGCGGCGCGGGGGCGATGATCGCCGGTCCGCGGGGCTGCGCGAAGATGGCAAGATGATCCATGCCGAGGACGCGCACCTTGCCGCCGCCATAGGTGAACATGTAGCCGGCGAAGGCGATCGAAACGCTCGCGAGCGCCGTTCCGAGCGCCCGCAAGAACGATATCCGTTCCGGTCGGGATCATCGGCGCCTCATGCTTCGATCGTCTTGGGGTCGCTGCGCAGGGCTGCGGCCAGATCGATGAACGGGTCTTCGCAAGGCGGCGCGTCGGGCGCCTGCGTCATCGCCTCGTAGATCCGCGGAACCGACTTGATCGCCTTGTCGAGGAGCGGGATCGGCGCCGGGCGTATAGCCGCCCATCAGGCGCAGCTCGCGCGTCTCTTCGTAGCGCGCGATCAGGGCGCGAAGGTTGGTCACGAGCTTGCGCTGCTCGGGCGTCCAGACGGGGTGGGCGAGGCGCGACACCGACGCCAGGATGTTGACCGCCGGATAGCGGCCCTCGTCGGCGATGGCGCGATCGAGAACGATATGGCCGTCGAGCGTGCCGCGCACCGCGTCGGCGACGGGATCGTTGTGGTCGTCGCCGTCGACCAGCACCGAGAAGATTCCGGTGATCGAGCCGCGCCCTCGGTCCCCGGTCCGGCGCGTTCGAGCAGCCGCGGCAGGTCGCTGAAGACGCTCGGCGCATAGCCGCGCGCGACCGCCGGTTCGCCCGCGGCGAGCGCGACGTCCCGCGCCGCATGGGCGAAGCGCGTCACCGAATCGACGATCAGCAGCACGTGCTCGCCCTGATCGCGGAAATATTCGGCGACCGCCATCGCGGTCTTCGGCGCAAGGCGGCGCATCATCGGGCTTTCGTCGCCGGTCGAGACGACCGCCACCGCCGAAGCCCGGTTGTCGCCGAGCGTGTCGTCGAGGAATTCGCGCACTTCCCGGCCGCGCTCGCCGACGAGCGCGATGACCACGGTGTCGAACTGCGGCGCGCGGGCGAGCATGGCCAGCAGCGACGACTTGCCGACGCCGGAGCCCGCGAACACGCCGATGCGCTGTCCGAGACAGAGCGGCGTGAACAGGTCGACGACCCGAACGCCCGTGCGGATCGGCGTCGAAATGCGCGCGCGCCTGAGCGCGCGGCGGCGGATCGGCGTCGAGCGGCGCCGGCTGATCGCCGTAGGCGAGCTCGCCGCCGCCGTCGAGCGGCCGGCCAAGCGCGTCGATCACGCGGCCTTTCCACGACGGATCGGGCGACAGCGACAGGTTTTCGGTGCGGTAGGCGCGCGCGCCGATCGCGGCGTCGCAGCGCGCGTCGAACGGCTTCAGGGTCGCGGAAAGATCGTCGATCTTGACCACCTCGCCGATCTGCACCCGCCCGCCGACGTCGACGCCGACGCACTCGCCGAGCTTCAGGAACCGCGACAGGCCGGCGACCCGGTAGTGCGACATCGAGACTTCGGTCACGAGCCCGCTGACGCGCGCCGCCTGCAGATTGCGCAGGCCCCAGGCGACCCGCCGCTCGAGGCGCTCGAGGACGGGGGTTTCGGCCGCGCGCCGCGTTCACGACGACGACCCCAGCGCCTTGATGGCGTCCTGCAACGAGGCTTCGGATTGCGAGGCCTCGGCCGCGACGCCGTCGAACGCGCGCGAGACGTCGATGAGCCGGGTCATCTCGCGCACCGGATCGACGTTCGAGCTCTCGACCGCGCCCTGGACGACGCTGTCGCGGGTGAAATCGAGGATCGGCCGCGCCGGCTTGTCGGGAACGACGCCGGAATTCTCGCGCCCGTTTCAGATTGGCGTCCGCGTCGATGGCGAAGAGCCCGATCGCGCCGACCTGCCGGCCGTTCTGGCTGATCATGCCGTCGGCCGAGACGGTGAGCGGCCCGGCGGCGCTGTCGACCAGGATCGGCGCGCCGCCCGCGTCGAGGATCGGGTCGCCGTTCAGCGTTCGCAGCATCCCGGACTCGTCGATGCGCGCGCGCCCGTCGCGGGTGTAGGCCCGTCCCGTCGGCGTCTGAATGCCGAACCAGCCGTCGCCCTGGACGGCGAAATCAAGCGGATTGTCGGTCTTGATAAGCCCGCCGATCCGCCGCGACAGAAAGTCGGCGCCGGACGAGACATAGTTGAGGTCGGTCTCGCCGGCTTTCGCCATTTCCGCTTCGAACGAGACGCCGGTCGCCCGATAGCCGACCGTATTCATGTTGGCGATATTGTCGGCGATCGTCTCCATTCGGCGCTCGAGCGCCACCTGAGCCGATACCGCAACGTAAAGTCCGTTCTGCATGAGGCGTCCCGAGGCCTGCGCCGCCAGGCGGCCGGCGCGGGACCGAACGATTCCGCGGCGGCTTGTCTCGGGCTGACTTCATCCGTCGAAAGCCTGGCGTAAGTCTCGAGCCGCAAGCATCAGGGCAGGCTCGCAGACCGGGAGCGCGCCTTGAACTTCGCCATCGGCCTCCTCATCGCGATCGGCTGCATCCTCGGCGGCTACGCGGCGCTCGGCGGGCATCTCGAAGTGCTGGCGCAGCCTTACGAGTTCGTCATCATCGGCGGCTCGGCGCTCGGCATCTTCATCGTCGCCAACACGACCTCGACCATCAAGGATTGCGGCAAGGCGTTTCTCGAGGCGGTGCTCGACAAGGTCCCGAAGCCGCGCGACTACCTCGACGTCCTGAGCGTTCTGCACGCGCTGATGCGCGAGCTCAGGGCGAAGTCGCGCAGCGAGGTCGAAAGCCATTTCGACAACCCGGCGGAGTCGGAGATCTTCAAGGCCTTCCCCAAACTGCTCGCCAACAAGGACCTCGTGACCTTCATCTGCGACTACGGCCGGCTGATCATCATCGGCAACGCGCGCACGCACGAGATCGAAGCGCTGATGGACGAGGAGATCGAAACCCTCGCCCACGACCGCTATAAGCCTTCGGAGGCCTTTCAGGCCATGGCCGACGGCCTGCCTGCGCTCGGCATCGTCGCAGCGGTGCTCGGCATCATCCACGCCATGGGCGCGCTCGACCAATCGCCCGAGGCCCTCGGCGGACTGATCGGCGCGGCGCTGGTCGGCACCTTCGGCGGCATTTTCCTTTCGTATGCGCTGGTCGCGCCGATCGCCCAGAAGATCAGGGTGGTGCGGCAGAAGCAGCTGCGCATGTTCACGCTGGTCAAGCAGAGCCTGCTCGCCTTCATGAACGGCGCCATGCCGCAAGTCGCGGTCGAGTTCGGGCGCAAGACCATTCCCTCCCAGGAGCGTCCGACCATCGACGTCGTCGAGAACGAGACGATCTCCGGCGCGGCCGCGGGCGGCGACAACCTGATCCGCGAGGCGGCATGACCACGGGCGAAGACTCCGTCGAGGGCGACGCCGGCGCGCGCCGGCTCAAGGGCGCGATGCTCGAGACATTCGGGCTTTCCGGTCGAGCGGATGCCGGGACTTGCGGCGGCGCTCGAAGGCTTCATCGCCGCCGCGCCGAAGAGCTCTCGCGCGGCTTGTGCCGCAGTCCCCTGATGGCGGCGGGATCGAGCACCCCGAGACGACGACGCTCTTTCAGGCGATCGGCGACTGCGCCGGACTGACCGCGGCGATCTACGCCAGCGTCGAGCCCGAAGTCGCGGATGCTGATCGCCCTCGACGAACGCATCGACGATCTGATCGTCGCCTCGATCTTTGGCGAAAGCCTGACGCCGGCGGGCGATGCCGAGGCCGAGGAGGCGGCGCCGCGCGGCCGAACGCTGATCGAGACGGCGCTCGTGGAGGAATTCGCCCGTGGGCTCGGGTCTGCGATCGAGGCCGGATTCGCGCCGACAGCGCCCGTGTCGGTGTCCTTCGAGCGGCTTTTGACGCTGACCGACGCTTTTGCGCTCGGGCGGCGCGACATGCCGGCGGCGGCGGCGCGCTTCTCGCTCCGGCTGACGGGAGGCGCGTGCCAGGGCCTGGTGGTCATGCCCCAGTCTCTGCTGCTTCCGATCCGCAAGGAACTCGAGCGCGAACCTCAGGTCGAACCCGCGTCGGCCGACCGCCGCTGGTCGAATTCGATGGAGAGCGGACTCGAGACAGACCCGCTTGCCGGTCACGGCGATCCTGGAGGAGCTTTCGATGAGCCTCGGCGACGTGGCGAATTTCCGATCGGCGAGGTCCTGTCCCTGCAGAGCAGCGATTTCGACTTCCGTCCGGCTCGAATGCGCCGGACGCGGCATGTTCCTTTGCAGGCTCGGCCAGAGCGAGGGACGCTATCGCCTCGAAATCGCGACCTCGCTCGCACAGCCCATTGAGCCGCCCAACCTCCGAACATAGCCGCCTTCCCGCCTGCCTCATCCGCTACGAAAGACCTCGCCCATGGACGAAGCGACCCTCCCGCAAAATCCGCCGAACGCATCCGAACCGCTCGGCTCTGCTCCAGGCGCGGCGGCCCCGCCGGCGGCTCCCAACCTCAACGCCATCCTGTCGATTCCGGTCACGGTGCAGGTCGTGCTCGGATCGACCTCGCTGCCCGTGGCGAGCCTGATGAAACTTGCGCGAGGCGCGGTCATTTCGCTCGATCAGCGGGTCGGCGATCCGGTCGACATCGTCGTCAACGGAAAGGTGGTGGCGCGCGGCGAGATCGTGGTCGTCGACGAGGCCAGCCAACGGTTCGGCGTGTCCTTGCTCGAGATCGTCGCCGGCGCAAACCTTGAACAGGCGGCCTGAGGACCCCAAGCATGGCCGAGCCCCTAACTTCAGGCGAGCGCGCTGCTCACCGGCCCCGACAAAGCGGCCGCGCTGCTGCTGATGCTCGGGCCGCCGACAGCGGCGCGGCTGCTCAAGCACTTCGACCAGCCTGATTTGCGCGTGCTCGTGCGCGCGGCGGCCGGTCTCGGCGCCGTTACGCCCGCCACGCTCGATCGTCTCGTCGACGAATTCACCGCCGATTTCTCGTCGGGAACCAACCTGCTGGGCGACGCAGGGCAAGCGCGCACTCTGCTCGCAGAGGCGCTCCCGGCGGCCGAGGTCGACGAACTCATCGGCTCGGCGCTCGGCGACGAGGACGGGCAGGACGTCTGGCGGGCGCTCGCGAAAGATTCCCGAGAGCGCAATCGTCCGCTTCCTCACCGATGAGCGGCCCGCCACCGCGACCTACATCCTTTCGCGTCTGGATCCGCCGCTTGCCGCGCGGATCGTCAGCGCGCTGCCGCGCGACCGCCGCAACGCCGCCCTTTGCGGACTGATCGCGCCCTACGCCATCAGCCCGCTCGCAGGCGAAGTCGTCGAGACCGCCATACGAGAGATGCTGAAGGCGAACGAGAGCGCGACCGGCGACGAAGGGCCTGCGCGGATCGCCGACATCATCAACAACCTCGAGCCCGAGGCGGCGGAGGACGTCATGCGGGCGATCGGGGAGAGCAGACCGAAGGACGCGGCGATCCTCAAGACCATGCTGTTCTCCTTCAACGATCTGCCGAGGCTCAGCGAACGCGCCCGCGCGCTGCTGTTCGACCGGGCCTCGATCGACATCGTCGTCATGGCGCTGCGCGGAACCGACACGGACTTCCGCAACGCGGTGCTGTCGTCCATGCCCTCGCGCGGGCGCCGTTTGGTGGAAGGGGAGCTCTCCTCCGGCGCCTCGGCCCCTGCGAGAGACGTCGCCAAAGCCCGCAAGGCGATCGCCGACATCGTCCTCGGCATGGCGGCGCGCAACGAGATCGAGCTCGCCGCTCCGCCCGCGGACGAAGCTGCGTAGCGCTGTCGGTCGAGGCAGCGGCGACAGGGCGGGAACCGAGCCGTATGAGCGGCGAAGTCGACCACGAAGACAAGACCGAGGAGCCGACCGAGAAGCGGCTGCACGACGCGGTCGAGAAGGGCCAGATCGCGTTCTCGCGCGAGGCGCCGCTGTTCGCCTCCCTGTCCGCGGCCCTTGTGGCGCTCGTCTTCGTCATCCCCGGCCGCTCCGCGATCCTGTTCGCACGGGCTTGTCGGACTCTTCGACGACCCCGCCGGCTGGCGCATTGCGCGCGGCGAGGATGCGCTCGCGTTGGCCGGCCCGCTCGCTTCCGCCGCGGCCGAATTCATTTGGCCGGTCGTCGCCCTGCTGTCGATCGCGGGCGTCGTCGCCTCCCTCGCCCAGTCGGCGCCGCGCATCGTGCCGGACCGCATCATGCCGGACCTTTCGCGCATCTCGCCGCGAGCCGGATTGCGGCGCGTGTTCGGCGCGCGCGGGCTCGTCGAGTTCGCCAAGAGCCTGATCAAGGTCGGCGCGGTCGGAGTGCGTCGCGGGAATGATGCTGGTCGGCCAGAGGGGCGTGCTGCTGACGGCGATGAACGACGATCCAGGCGGTCTTGCCGGAACGCATCCTCGCGCTGGCCGTCAGGACGATCGCGGCGGTTCTGGTCGCGACTCTCGCCGTCGCGAGCGCCGACCTCGTCTGGTCGCGCCTCCTGTGGCGTCGCGACAACCGCATGAGCAAGCACGAGGTGAAGGAGGAGCTGAAACAGGCCGAGGGCGACCGGATGATCAAGGCGCGCCTCCGGTCGCTGAGGCTCGACCGCTCGCGCAAGAGGATGCTTTCCGCCGTGCCGCGCGCAACCATGATCGTGGCCAATCCGACTCACTATGCCGTCGCGATGCGTTACGTGCGCAGCGAAGGCGGCGCGCCGATCGTGCTCGCCAAGGGCGCCGACCTCATCGCGCTCAAGATTTGCGCAATCGCCGAGGCGCATGACATCCCGGTCGTCGAGGACAAGCCGCTCGCCCGCTCGCTCTACGCGGCGGTCGAGGTCGAGCGGCCGATCCCGGCGGAGTTCTATCGCGCGGTCGCCGAGATCGTGCACCTCATTCAGCAGAGGAAATCCGGATGGGCTCAACGAAGGGCATAGACGGCTCCGCCCCGGGCGCATCGCCGTCTCGACCGGGAGCGGATCATCGCCGACGCGCTCATCGACGTGGCGAGCGAATTGCGCCTGACCGATGTGGCGGAACTGATCAACCTGATCTGCAACGATCAGGAGGCCAATATCGCCGACCTCGTCAATTCTTCGACGGAGCTGTTCTATCAGGAGCGGCGCGCTGCGCTATGCGCTGTCGGCGAGCTTCAAGGCGCCGTGGGACGCGACGCCGGAGGTCGCGCTCGACATGGAGTTCCACCACGAGCGCGTCTCCGCCTTTTTCCGGCTGACGATCGGACAGAGGCGGGCCGCCATCGAAATCACCGACGTCCTGTTCGACGAGCAGGGGCTCGACGAACGGGCTGAGGCCGAGCGGCTGGTCGCGGCGTTCGCGAGCGCGCGGGTCTAGCTGCGGCCAGTCCTGTGGGCTCAATCGCGCGTCTCGGCGGTTTTGGCCTCGAGTCTGCAGAGATGCGCGAGGCGCCGGATTTCGGCGGCCTCCGCGGGCGAGGGCGATCGGATCTGCTCCAGGAGCTGGATGGCGACCGCGAAATTTCGTCTCCGCATATGCAGGAGAGCGGCGTTGTGCAGCGCGTCCGCATAGGTCGGGTCGATCGCGTAGGCGCGTTCGTAGGTCGAGAGCGCCTCTTTTTCCCGGCCCGTCCTCTCTTGCAGGACCCCCAGGTTGAACCAGGTGTCGGCCATATCCGGGCTTCGGGCGATCGCCTGCCGATAGGCGATCTCCGCCTCGCGCGCGAGGCCGAGTTCATCCAGGACATTGCCGAGGTTGAACGGGATCACCGGGTCGGTCGGATCGAGGCGAACCGCAAGCTCGTACCATCGCCGCGCGGCCACGAGATCGCCCTCCTGTTCGCTCGCCTCGGCGAGGGCGAAGGCGCCGTCCGCGTCGAGGTCCGAGCCCTCGAGCGGCAACAGGAGCTGGCCGTCGATCTCCGCCAGCGCGCCCTCCAGAACCTGGAGCACCGCGCCCCATGGCGCTTCGGCGAGACGAACGCTGGAGAGCCTCTCCCCGCGCCGCTCGAGCGCATGAGCGCGCGGCGATGATCTTGGGAAACTTGACGCCCGACGAAAACAGCTGGCCGGCCGCGCGCGCCGCCACCAGGTCCGCATAGGAATAGCGGCCGTCGGCCGGAGCGAGCACGTCGAAGAGCGCGAAGCGTCCGCAATTGCGCGGCCGTTCAGACTCGCGTGCCTGGCGATCTGGTCCTCGGAGTAGTGGCCGTTCGCCGCCGGCGCGGACTCCAACCCCAGCCGAACCCGGAACGCGCGCTCCGACACGAGGCGGGCGTCCGGCTTCAGCCGAAATCCGAGGCGAAGCTCGCCCGCGGCGGAGACCGCCCGGCTCGCCGCGGCGTGCCCGAGAACGATCGCGTCCGCCGTCGCGGCTCCGCGCGTAAGCGTTAGGCCCGCCGCAGCGGATAACGACTCGAGCCGGCGTCTCGTGACCCCGCGCAGCCGGCCGTAAATGTAGAACTCTCTCGGCGGATGCAGTCATAGTGCCGTTCAGATCGGGTTCGTCTTCAGTTCAATTCGGCGTCGGTTTTTGCGGAGTTCAGGTCATGGCCCCTCGTGCAAGCTGGAAAGGCTACCTGAAGCTTTCGCTCGTGTCCTGCGCGGTCAACCTCTACCCGGCGTCCAGCTCGTCGTCTCGCGTCGCTTTCAATACCATCAACCGCAAGACCGGCAACAAGGTGAAGCGGCAGTTCGTCGACGCGGTGACGGGCGACGTGGTCGAGAACGAGGACCAGGCCAAGGGCTATCCCGTCGCGAAGGACGAATTCGTGCTGATCGACGACGACGAACTCGACAAGATCCAGATCGAGAGCAACCACACCGTCGAGATCGAGAAATTCGTTCCGCGCGCCGAGATCGACCCGAGGTATCTGGAAGCGCCCTATTACATCGCGCCCGGCGAGCGGGTCGCGGAAGAGGCGTTTTCCATCATCCGCGAGGCCATGCGGGACGAGAAGGTCGTCGGCCTCGGCCGGGTGGTGATGGCCCGCCGCGAGCGCGTCATTCTGCTGGAGCCGCTGGGAAAGGGCTTGCTCGGCACCGTCCTGCGCTATGCCTCCGAGGTGCGCAGCGAGGACTCCTATTTCGAGGACATTCCCGAGTTGAAGCTGCCGGAGGAGATGAAGGATCTCGCGCACGTCATCATCGAAAAGAAGGCCGGACATTTCGACGCGGCCGAATTCAACGACCGCTACGAGGACGCGGTCGTCGAACTCATCCGTTCGAAGCAGGCGGGTCTTCCGGCGAGAGCGCCCGAGCAGCCCCGGCCCGGCAATGTCGTGAACATCATGGACGCGCTTCGCAAGAGCATCGCAGCCGTCGGCGCCGCCGAGCCGGCGTCGAAGAAGACGCGACGCCAAGCCCGCGGAAGCGCCGCCGAGCGCGGCGAAGCCCAAGGCGCCGTCAAAGACGAGAGCGGAGACCGCGCCGGCCAAGGCGCCGTCGAAGGCCGCCCCGGTTTCGACGCCGATAAGAGCGAAAAGCGCAAAGTGAGGCCTTGGCGTCGAAACAATCAACTTGACCGGTTCTGACGAAGAGCTACCGTTTCGACCTCATTGAGTGCGCGTTTTCACTCAGTGCGGGTTCAGCATTGCGCCCGCAAAGGAGAAAGACTGCCTCACGTAATCTCCCTTGAAAATTTGATGTCGGTTGCTGCTAGACCACCCAATGCGCCTGACGGCTCTTCGCCTGGCGATACCCTGCGAAGCCGAAGCCAGCGAACCCGAGCAGCATCATGGCCCACGTGGACGGTTCGGGCACAGGAGACCCAAATTCCAAGCCGTTGCCGCCGTTCCAAAGCGAGGAAATTTCATCGCGCGACAGTGCCCGATCCCAGATGCCAACGTCGTCTATCAGGCCGTTAACAGTAAAGTTTCGACCATCCCCCGCGTCACGGGCGCCGATCAGGAGTGGATTCGTAGACGGGGATATCGGTCCCGAGATGGAGCCAGACTCAACCAGAGTATTATTGTAATAGATATCGAGCGAGTTGCCGGATCTCTCTACGACGAATTGAGCCCAGGATCCCGTCGAAAAGGAAGCGTTGCCATTATAGCCGCCAAGAGGGTTGGCATAGAACTGAACACCGCTTGGAGTCGTGAACGTCCATCCCGGGCCTGCGTCTCCAGTGAATTTTTCAATCAGCGTCTGCTCCCCACTCTTCGAGGCAAAATTAGCCCACACCTGGATTGTGAAGTCGCTGGAGCCAAAGTCAAATGCGGTGTTATTTATCGCCTGATAAGCGTAACTTCCCTGCACGCCATCGAGGCTGAGGGCTTGGCCGAACTGACCGCCCGACGCGAAACTCGCGTCTCCATGGAGAGTCAGAGTGTTGCCGTTTCCTGACAGGTCAGCAGCTGTACCGTTGAACGACCAATAGCCATCCAGCCCTGTGAATACTCCAGCGTGCGCTTCGACCGCGCAAAGCGCTAACGGGGCAATGCCGACAATTATTGCTATGCGCCTCATGATTCCCCCTTCTGAGATTTTGACAATTTTAGAGGTCGCCGTCCCCACAGCGCCCGAACGCGAGGTTGACCAGACGTTAACAGTATTGTCAAGTTCCGAGGAACGCCCGCCGCCCGCGCCCTCTGACCCTGGCCTATCGACTGTCGGTCCGCCCGGTTGCGGCACGACTTGCGGCTTTGCCAACCCCGAGTTCGACCCATGCCGGCGCGTGATCGCTGGCCTTCTCCCAGCCGCGAACGTCGCGGTCGACGCCCGCCGCCTTCGAGGCGCGCGCGCGACCGCTGGGCTCAGGAGCAGATGGTCGATGCCGCAGCCCGGCGTCGCGGGCGAACGCGTTCCGGAAATAGTCCCAGAAGGTGTAGATCCGCTCGTCCGGATAAAGCGTGCGCAGGGCGTCGGTCCAGCCTTGTGCGACGAGGCGTCGATAGGCCTCGCGGACTTCGGGCCGGAAGAGCGCGTCGTCAACCCATCGCTCCGGTTTGTAGACGTCGAGATCGGTCGGCATCACGTTGTAGTCGCCGGCGAGCACGACGGGCGCGCCGCTGGCGAGAAGCGTTTGCGCGTGACTCGCGAGCCGCTCGAACCATCGCATCTTGAAATCGAACTTCGGACCGGGCGCGGGATTGCCGTTCGGCAGATAGAGGCAGCCGACCAGCACGCCCTTGACGGCCGCCTCGATGTAGCGGCTGTGCGTGTCGTCGGGATCGCCCGGCAGGCCGCGCCGCGTCTCGATGGGATCGACCCCCCGCCCGAGGATGGCGACCCCGTTCCAGCTCTTCTGGCCATGCCAGATCGCGCCATAGCCGGCTTCGCGGATCGGACCGGACGGAAACTTGTCCTGCGCCGCCTTGAGTTCCTGCAGGCACACGATGTCCGGCCGAGCCTCGGCGAGCCAGCGCAAGAGAACGGACAGCCTGCCGTTCACGCCGTTGACGTTGAAGGTCGCGATCTTCATGGGGCGCCGTTTATCGCCCTCCCCATCCGCTCGCGCCGGCGAGGCGCAGTGCGAGCAGCAAGACGATCGCTCCGATCGTGGCGTTGATCGTGAGGCCGATGACGCCGGAGCTGAAATGAATGCCGAGGCGATGCAGGAGCCAATCGCCGATGAGGGCGCCGACGATGCCGATGGCCGCGTCGCCGACGAGACCGAACCCGTTTCCCCGGACGATCTTGCCCGCCAGCCATCCGGCGATGATCCCGACGACCAGAATGACAATCAATCCCTCGTCCGACAGATGCATGCGCTTCCCTTCTCCCTTCTTGTGATTTGGGACGAGCCTATCGGCCCAACACGTCTATAAATTGATAAAGAGGCCATGGTGCGCGTTCACCGATCGCCGCCAAGACCGAAGGATCTATGGTCTACCGAGGCGCATGACCTCTTCCCTCGGGCGCGCTCGACCGTCGAGGGTTCGGCAAGCCCCGTGCAAGCCGGCGCGCCGACGATGGCGCTCGCTTCTTCCGGGAACCCCTCCTTGTCGGACATTTATCTCTTCCAGGTCGCGTCGCAGAAGGCGCAGTGGCTGTCGGCGCAGGCAGACGACGGTCGCGGGCAACGTCGCCAACGCCAGCACGCCCGGTTTCCACGCCCTCGACGTCCAGCCGTTCTCGGCGGTCATGAACAGCTCGCCGATCGCCATGTCGACGACCAGCGCCGCCCACATCGCGCCCGTCTCTTCTCTTCTCGAACTCGATCAGGCAAGTCGAGGCGGATCCGACCGAACAGTCGCTTTCGGGCAACACCGTCAATCTCGAGCAGCAGATGATCAATCTCGGCGACGTCAGCCGCGACTTCTCGATGACCGCAAGCATTCGCCGCGCCTTCCACCAGCTCATGCTCGCGGCGCTGAAATGACCGCGGATCCGTTGCAGGCGTCCCTCCGCATCGCCGCCTCCGGGCTGCAGGCGCAGTCGACCCGTCTGCAGCATCGTCTCGGAGAATGTCGCCAACGCCCAGTCGACCGGCTCGATCGCCGGCGCCGACCCTTACGCCCGCAAGACCGTATCGTTCGAGAGCGCGGTCGACCGCGCCACTGGCGCCAATCTGGTCGAAGTCAAGACGATCGGCGTCGATCAGACGCCTTTCAAGCTCGAGCGCGATCCCGGCAATCCGGCCGCGGACGCCGAGGGCATGGTCAAGATGCCGAACGTCGACGTGCTCATGGAGCTCGCGGACATGCGCGAAGCCAACCGCAGCTACGAGGCGAACCTTCAGGTCGCCAAGCAGACGGCCGACATGCTCAACCAGACCGTCGCGCTGATGAAGGACGCCTGAAACCGGCGACGAGAGGACCAACGCCATGATCGAAGGCCTATCCGGTGCTCAGCGAGCCTGAGCGGCGGCGCTCCAGCGCCGACGGCGCCGCAGGCGCCGACGCCGCCCTCCGACGGCGTCAGCTTCGAGGCCGGCGCTGGGTCAGGCGGTCGGCTCGGCGGTCGATACGCTGCAAGGCGGGCGAAGCGGCGGCGATCCAGGGCGTCGTCGGCGCTGCGCCGCCGATGCGGGTGGTCGAGTCCGTCATGGACGCGCAGCGGTCGCTGCAGTCGGTGCTGGCGATCCGCGACAAGCTGGTCTCGGCCTGGCAGGACATCTCGCGCATGTCGATCTGATCGTGAGACGCAGACCCGCGAGAAACGGAAAGAAGGGTGACGCGATGAGAGCGTTGACGATCGCGGCGACGGGCATGAGCGCCCAGGAACGGAACCTGGAGGTGATCGCCAACAACATCGCCAACATCAACACGACCGGCTTCAAGCGCTCGCGCGCGGAATTCACCGATCTCATCTATCAGACCGAGCGGCTGATGGGCGTGTCCAACCGCGGCCGCGACGCGACCATCCCGGAAGGCGCGCAGATCGGCCTCGGCGTGCGGACCGCGGCGATCCGCACGCGTCAACATCCAGGGCGCCCTGACCAACACCGGCAACATGCTCGATCTCGCGATCAACGGCCGCGGCTGGTTCCAGGTGACGAACGCCAACGGCGAAACCGTCTACACCCGCGACGGCGCGTTCAACACCAACCAGAACGGCCAGCTCGTCACGATGGACGGCTACACCGTGACGCCCTCGATCCTCGTTCCGGCCAACGCCACCAACGTCACGGTCAGCCAGACCGGCCTCGTCACCGTCACCGTGCCGGGCCAGGCGACGCCGCAGCAGCTCGGCCAGCTGACGATCGCCAATTTCGTCAACGACGCCGGCCTCCAGGCGCTCGGCGGCAACTACTTCCAGCAGACGCAGGCGTCCGGCCAGCCGACTGTCGGCGTTCCCGGCGACACCGCCTTCGGCATCATCCAGCAGGGCTACGTCGAGGCGTCCAACGTCGATCCGGTGACCGAGATCACCAACCTGATCGCGGCTCAGCGCGCCTACGAAATGAACTCCAAGGTGATCCAGGCGGCCGACCAGATGTCCGGCACGATCTCCAACATGCGCAGTTAGGAGATCGGCGAGATGCGCAGGCGATCCGCATTCGAAAGGCGCTCGGACGACGCGTCGCCGCCCTCGTCGGCGGCTTGCGGTCCCGCGCTCGCCCAGGAGGCGCTCGCGCCGACGCCGAAGGCGGTCATCTATCCCGGCGACATGATTCTCGACGAGATGCTTGACCGACCTTCCCCAAGGCGGCGTGCGCGACGGCGGCGGACCGTTTGTCGATGATCGCGCCGTTCATCGTCGGCAAGATGGCGCGGCTGACGCTGCTGCCCGGTCACGCGATCCCCTTTGCGGGCGATCTCCAATCGCAAGCTCGTCGCCAACGGCGCCGAGGTGAAGCTCGTCTACGCCGAGGGCGGTCTTATCATCGTCACCTCCGGCGCGGCGCTGCAGGACGGATCGATCGGCGACGTCGTGCGCGTGCGCAACAGCGACAGCGGCGTCACCGTCTCCGGCGCCGTGCAGCCGGACGGCTCGGTCAAGGTCGGCGGCGGATGAAGCGGCTGCTCGTCGTCGCTTCTCGCGCTGTGTCTGCCGCGGCCGCCGGCCGTCGCGGCCCGGATCAAGGACATCGCGGTTCTGCGCGGCGCGCGCGACAGCCAGCTCGTCGGCTACGGACTCGTCGTCGGCCTGAGCGGCACCGGCGACACGTTCCGCAACGCGCCCTTCACCCAGCAGGCGGTCCAGGGCATGCTGGAGCACCTCGGCATGGACGTGCACGGCGTCACGCTCGCCAACCGCAACGTCGCCGCGGTCATCGTCACGGCCGATCTCTCGGCCGGCGTCGAGACGGGATCGCGCGTCGACGTCACCGTCTCCGCGCTCGGCGACGCGCCGTCGCTGATGGGCGGAACGCTGCTCCTCACCCAGCTGCTCGGCTCCGACGGCGCGCTCTACGCGACCGCGCAGGGCGCGGTGTCGGTGACCGGGTTCGCACTCGCAAGGCGAGGGCGAGACGCTGTCGCAGGGCGTGCCGACCGCCGGCCGCATCCCCAACGGCGCGATCGTCCAGCACGAGATCGCCGGCGCCGCCGGACGAGTTGCGGTCGATGCTCGAACTGAAGAACCCCGACTACGCCACCGCGGTCCGGATCGTCGACGCGATCAACGCCTATTCCCGCGGCCGGTTCGGCGCGCGCGCGGCTTTCGAGGTCGACGGCCGGACGGTCGAGCTGTTCCGTCCCCGCGCGGTCTCGTTCGCCCGGTTCATGGCGGAGATCGGCGAGCTTCAGGTCCAGCCCGACATGGCGGCGCGCGTCGTGCTCGATTCGCGCACCGGCACCGTCGTCGTCGGACAGGACGTGCAGATTTCGACCGTCGCCGTCACCTACGGAACGCTGACGGTCCGGGTCAACGAGCAGCCGCAGGTGTCGCAACCCAATCCCTTCGCCAACGGCCGCACCGTCGTCACGCCGAACACGACGATCAGCGCCGAGCAGACCGGCGGCCCGATCGCCATTGTCGGCGGCTCGAGCCTGCGCACGCTGGTCGGCGGCCTCAATCGCATCGGCGTCAAGCCGCCGGGCATCATCGCCATTCTTCAGGCGATCAAGACCGCCGGCGCGCTGCAGGCCGACCTCGTCATCCAGTAGCGGGCAAGCCCAGCGCAAGCCGCCGAGCCGACGATGCGCGGCCGAGCCTCGAGGCCGACACATGCCGATTCGTCCGCAACCTGCGAAACCTTGCCGTCGCCGCGGCCGTCGCGGCCATGGCTCGCCTCGCCGGTCTGCGCCCAGGACGGCAAGGCGCCGAGACGCGCCGAAGCCCAAGATCGCGCGAAAAGCGTCGGCCGCGCGGACAAGTCCGCGGACCCGGACGCCAGCCGCTACTGCGCCAACGTCGCGCCCTCGATCGTCGAGGCCCGCATCGCCTGGCAGACGAAGCGGCTCGCCGAGCTCGACGCTCAGGTTCAACAGCGCATCGCCGATCTCGAAAAGGCCGAGGCGGCGGCGCGGGACTGGATCGCCAAGCGCGGACGATCTGATGAACGCGGCCCGCGACGACCTCGTCGCCATCTACGCCAAGATGGAGCCGGAGAGCGCAGCGCAGCAGACTCAGCGCGCTCGATGACCGCACGGCCGCGGCGATTCTCGGCAAGCTGAAGCCGAGCGCGGCCGGCGCGATCCTCGGCGAGAATGGAGGCCGATCGCGCGAGCCGGCTCGCGAGTCTGCTCGCCGGCGCGAGCGCGGAGGAGAAGAAGTCGTGATGCGGCCGGCGCCGTTCGTCCCGATTGTCGCCGCGCTTGCGCTCGCGGGATGCTGGCAAAGCCCGGCGGAGTTCATGCGCGAGCCGAACTTCTCGCCGGTCGGCGCGGGGTTCGTGTCCGACGAGACCGCGGCGATCCAGAGCGCGCACGCGCTCGCGCCGCCGAACCCGGCCTTCGCAGCCGCCGCCGTCGCTCTACACCCCGCCGCGCATCAGCAAGGTCGGCGACATCGTCACGGTCATCATCATGATGAACGACAAGGCGCAGCTCGGCAACGCGTCCGACCGGTCCCAGACGACCAAGGACGGCCTCGCCGATCGACTACGGCTTCAACAATGGCTCGTCGTCGTCGTCGTCGAACCAGCCCGCCAAGATTCTCGGCGACCTCTCCTCGACCTCCTCGACCCAGGGCCAGGGCGACATCAACCGATCCGAGCAGATCCAGGTGTCGGTCGCGGCGGTCGTCACCCGCGTCCTGCCGAACGGCAATCTCGTCATCTCGGGCTCGCAGGAGGTGCGCGTCAATTACGAGATGCGGCAGCTGACGGTCGCCGGCATCGTCAATCCGATCGACATCTCCCTCAACAACACCGATCGCCTACGAGCAGATCGCCGAGGCGCGCATCTCCTATGGCGGCCGCGGGCGCCAAAGCGACTTCCAGCAGCCGTCATGGGGCCAGCAGATCTATGACGCGGTCAGGCCGTTCTAGCGCCTGAGCGCGATGCCCGATGGCTGACGCCGGCGCTCCCGCCGCGCCGCCCGCAAGGGGTCTCAAGGCGACGCTGATCGAGCTTCTCGTCGTCGCGCTCATTGGAGTGGGCGCCGGCGCAGGTTTCGAGATGACCCTGCCCGGCACAAGCGAGGCGCAGAAATCGAAAGAGACGGCGGCGCCGGTCGAGCCGTCGACGATCTACGATCTGCCCCCGATCGTCACCAACCTCGGCGCGCCGCAGGATACCTGGATCCGGCTCGAGGCGTCGATGGTGTTCGACCCCAAGACCCTGCCGCATCCCGGAAGCGGTCGCCGGCAAGATCGGCGAAGACATCCTCGCCTATGTGCGGACCGTCACGCTGAAACAACTCGAGGGGCCGATCGGCCTCCAGGCGATCCGCGAGGACCTCAACGAGCGCGCGGCGACCCGCTCGGAGGGAAAGGTGCGCGAGCTCGTCCTCCGCACGCTGGTGGTGCAATGAAGCGGCTCCTCCTCGCGGGCATCGCGTTCGCCCTGACGACGGGCGCCGCCGCGGCGCAGACCGTGGATCTCGGCGCGCTCATCCCCTCCGGCGGCGCCTCGGCGAGCGGCCGCATCATCGAGATGGTGGCGCTGCTCACGGTGCTGTCCGTCGCGCCGGGCCTCCTCATCATGGTGACGAGCTTCACCCGCTTCATCATCGCGCTGTCCTTCCTTCGCACCGGGCCTCGGCGTCCAGGGCGCGCCGGCCAACCTGGTGCTGATCAGCCTCGCGCTGTTCATGACCTTCTTCGTCATGGCGCCGACCTTCGATCGCGCCTGGCAGAACGGCCTCAAGCCGATGCTCGACAACGAAATCAGCCAGCAGGACGCGCTCGCCGCAGTCTCCGAGCCGTTCCGCGAGTTCATGCTGTCGCAGGTGCGGGAGAAGGACATCGCGCTGTTCGAGAGCCTGTCGAAAGGACGCTTCGACGCCGGCGAGCGTTCGAAAGTCGACTTCCGCCTCCTGATCCCCGCCTACATGATCTCCGAGCTCAGGCGCGGCTTCGAGATCGGCTTCCTCGTCGTGCTGCCGTTCCTGGTCATCGACATGATCGTCGCGACGCTGACGATGTCGATGGGCATGATGATGCTGCCGCCCTCGGTGATCTCGCTGCCCGGTCAAGATCCTGTTCTTCGTGCTGGTGGACGGCTGGAGCCTGCTTGTCGGCAGCCTCGTCCGCTCCACGACTTGAGGGCGCCAGCTTCGCGCAAGCCGCGCGGTTTCAAATGGACCGGCACGCCGAGGAGTCTCCATGTCGCATTCTCAACACCAGCGTCTCCGGCATGTCCGCCGACCAGAACTGGCTGTCGTCGATCTCCCAGAATGTCGCGAACGCCAACACGACCGGCTACAAGAACCTCGAGACCGACTTTTCGACCATGGTCGACCAGGTCGCCGACCGGGACCGCCGAGGGCGCAGGCGTGCAAACGAGCTCCGTCTCGCTGAACGCGCTCCAGGGCAGCGTCGTCTCGACCCAGACGGCGACCAATCTCGCCGTCCAGGGCTCCGGATTCTTCGTCGTCTCCGACTCGGCCGGCAACCTCTACCTGACCCGCAACGGATCGTTCGTCCCCGATGCCTCCGGCAACCTGGTCAATAGCGCCGGCTATTACCTGATGGCGGACAACGTCCAGAATGGGCAGGTCCGCAGCCTCGTCCAATTCTCTGAGCAGCCTGCAGAAGGTCAACGTCGACAAGCGCCGGCCTGACCGCGGAAGCGACGACCTCGGCGCTGCCGCCAATCTGCCGTCAACGCGACGCCGTGCGCTTCGACGGCGACGACGACACGACGCCGACCCACCGACCAGACGTCGCTTGTCGTCTACGACAGTCTCGGCGGCGGCGCACACGATCGACTCTACTTCACCAATACCGGCGCCAATGCGACGTGGACGGTCGACGCCTCGGTCAACGGGACCAGCGTCGGCTCGCCACCAGACCCTGACGTTCACCACGACCGGCGCGCTCCCAGCGGCTCGCCGCTCACCTTGCACGGCACCGATAACCGGCTCAGACGATGACCCATCGATCTCAGCAACACGACGCAGCTCGCCACCGGTTTCAGCCGTGACCTCCGCGACCGCCAACGGCAGCGCGCCGGCGACGCTCACCGGCGTCTCGATCGCCACAGACGGGACGCTTTCTTACAATTATTCGAACGGGGCGTCGGTCGCCGCCTACGACATTCCGCTCGCCAACGTGGCGAGCCCGGACAATCTCAGCTCCGTCAACGGCGGCGCCTATACGTCGACCGCCGCTTCGGGTCCGATTTTCCTCGGATCCGCCGGCTCGGCGGCTTCGGCTCGATCGAATCCAGTTCGCTCGAAAGCTCGACGGTCGACCTCGCCACCGAGCTCACCGACATGATCCAGGCGCAGAGCGCCTACGAAGCCAACTCCAAGGTGTTCCAGACGGGCGCCAACATCCTCGACGTCCTCAACAACTTGAAGCCCTGATTGCGAGACACGGACTTATCGCCATGAGCCTCTCGGCCGCCTTCAACATCATCAGCTCCTCCTTCGCCGCCAACGCGGCGCAGGCGCGGTCGTCTCCAACAACATCGCCAACGTCAACACGCACCGGCTATTCGCGCGAGGTCGCGAACCTCGTGACAAATTCCTACGGCGGCGCCGACGTCGCCTCGGTGACCCGGATCGCCAACGCGGCGCTCACCGAGCAGGTCTCGACCTCGACGTCGCAGGCGGCGGCGCAGCAGGCGATCGCCAACGGGCTCGCGACGCTCGCCGCAACCGTCGACGACAGCTCGTCGACGTCGTCGACCTCCGGCGCGGATCAGAACGGCGCCTCGCCCTCGGCGATGCTCGCCAATCTCCAGAGCGCGCTTGACGACCTATGCAGAACTCGCCGACCTCCATCGTCGGCCGCCGACGCCGCGGTCACCGCCGCGACCGAATCTCGCCCAATCGCTGAACGCGGGCGACGCGGCAGTCAACCAGGTTCGCGAGCAGGCCGACCAGGACATGGCCTCGTCGGTCTCGACGATCAATTCCCTGCTCGGTCAGTTCCAGACCGCCAACAACGCCGTCGTCAGCGGCCTCGGCCTCCGGCGCAAACGTCGCCGAGCGCCGAGGACACGCGCGATTCGCTCGTCACCCAGCTCGCCCAGCAGATCGGCGTGACGACCTCGACCGCGTCCAACGGCTCGATGTCGATCTACACCGACAGCGGCGTCACGCTGTTCCAGGACACGCGCGCGCACCGTCTCCTTCATCGCCGACGTCGACCTACGTCGACGGCGTCGACCGGGAACGCCGTCACGGTCGACGGCGTGCCGATCACCGGCGTCGAGTCGCCGCATGCCGATCCAGTCGGGCGCGCTCGCCGGCTATGCGGCGCTGCGCGACACGCTCGCGCCGCAGTATCAGGCGCAGCTCGACCAGATCGCCGGCGGCCTCATCAACGCCTTCGCCGAAAGCGACCAGATCGGCGCCGCCGACGCTGCCCACGCTGCCCGGCCTTTTCACCACGGCGGGGGCGACGAGCCTCCCCTCGACCTCGGACGACGACGGGGCTCGCGGCGGCGATCGAGGTCAATCCGAACGTCGATCCGTCGCAGGGCGGAGACGCGACTCTGCTGCGCGACGGCGGCATCTCGCCGGCAACCCGACCTATGTTTACAACACGACCGGCGACAGCGAGCTATCACGGACGCGTCTGCAGACGCTCGTCGGCGCAGATCGGATCGACGACCCAGAGCTTCGACACGCGTCCGGCCGGGCCTCGACGCCCGTCGGCCAGAGCCTGACCGACTACGCCAACGCCTCGGTGAGCTGGCTCCAGAGCCAGAACCAGCAGGCAAGCAACGCCGCCGACTACCAGAACGCGCTCGCCACCCAGGCGACCTCCGCGCTGTCGAACGCGACCGGCGTCAATCTCGACGCGGAGATGACCAACATGCTCAACCTCGAGAACTCCTACGCATCGTCGGCGAAGCTTCTGACCACGGTCAACGACATGTTCTCCGCTCTGCTGCAGGCGGCATGACGATGAGCGCCAACTTCGTCTCGACCCAATACCTCGCCAACAGCCTGGTCCTGCCGGTGCAGCAGGCGCAGGCGTCAGCTCACGACGGCGATGACGGAGGAATGTCGACCGGCCAGTACGCCGATCTCGGCCTTCAGCTCGGCGACCAGTCCGGCTACGAGCTGTCGCTCAAGGAGCAGGTCCAGCAGCTGCAGACGCTGACCGGCCGGCAACAGCGTCGTCGCGACCAATCTGTCGACCGCCCAGGACGCGCTGACCTCGATCAGTACGAGCGCCCAGACGACGATCACAGGATCTCGCAACCTGGACGGCGAGCGCCAATTCGGGCGCGCGTTGCAGACCATGGGTCAGACGGCGCTGCAGGAGCTGACCTCCTCGGCCAACGCGACCTCGGGCGAGTCATACGTCTTCGGCGGGATCAATAGCGGCGAGGCGCCGCTCGCCGACTATTTCTCGACCGGCGTCGACGCCAAGAGCGCGGTCGCACAGGCTTTCGAGACCACCTTCGGCGTGTTCGCCGACCGATCCCGCCGCGGCGAACATCACCGCCTCGCAGATGCAGAGCTTTCTTTCCGGACCGTTCGCGGCGCTTGTTCGCCGGCACGCCTGGACCTCGGACTGGTCGTCGGCCTCGAGCACAAACACCAGCGCAGGAAATCGCGCCGGGCCAGACCGTGACGACCTCGACCAACGCCAATACAGCCGGCCTTTCAAGAGCCTCGCCGCAGGCCTACACGATGCTCGCGGCGTTCGGCGGGTCGTCGCTCAGCGCGCTCGGCCCAGCAGGCCGTCGCCTCGGCCGCGACGTCGCTGATCGCGCAGGGGCAGAGCGCGCTGACCGACACGCAGGCCTCGCTCGGCGCGACGCAGATCCCAGGTGACCGACGCCAACAGCTCGATGAGCTCGCAGCTGACGCTCATCGCAAAGCCAGGTCGGCGACCTCGACGACGTCGATCAGACGGCGACGGCGGCCAAGATCACCGCGCCTGACCAACCAGATCCAGATGGCCTACGAGCTCACGTCGCGGCTGCAGACAGCTCAATCTGGCCCAATACCTTCCCGTTTCCTGACGACGCCCAGGGATCGCGATGTACGAATTCGCCTACAACGAAGTGGTCGAGGAATCGCGCGCGACCATGCGCGCGCGCGAGCGCGCCGCCATGGACCGGGTCATCGGCATGCTGCGCGTCGCGCAGGAGAAGGGGCCGCTGTCGCGCGAGCGGGTCGACGCGCTGTTCTATCTGCGCCGCCTCTGGATGATCTTTCTCGACGACCTCAAGGACCCGAACAACGAGCTGCCCGACCCGCTGCGCGCCGGCATCATCTCGATCGGCGTCTGGATGATGAAGGAGATCGACCGCGTGCGCTCGCGCGTCACCGACGACCTCGCGCCGATGATCGAGATCAACGAAATCATTCGCGACGGGCTCAAGTAGGGGCGGGGCCCATGAACATCACGCTGAGGGCCGGCGAGCGGTTCTTCATCAACGGCGCGGTCATCCGCATCGACCGCAAGGCGACGATCGAACTGCTCAACGACGTGACCTTCCTGCTCGAGAACCATGTGATGCAGGCCGAGGACGCGACGACGCTCACCCGCCAGATCTATTTCGCGGTGCAGATCATGCTGATGGACCCCGGCGCGACGGCGACCGCGACGCCGCTGGCGCGCTCGCTGATCGAGACGGCGCTCGGAGCGTACCGGACGCCGGAGCTCGTCTCGGGCTTGCGCGGCGTCGCCGAGTCGCTCGCCAAGGCCCGCAATTTCGAGGCGATGAAAGCGCTGCGCGCCCTCTTTCCGCTCGAGGACGCGGAGCTCAAGCGCGACGCGGCGACCGCCAAGCGCCGCCTGACGAGAAGGAGACCGCCATGACCGTATCCGCCGACCTCCGCGGTCACGAGCGCCGCCCAGTCCTCGACTCAGCCTCTTCGAGCTCGAGCGTCGGCGACCCAGTCGCTGAGCTACAACGACTTCCTGACCCTGCTGATGGCGGAGATGAAGAACCAGGACCCGACCCAGCCGATGGACCCGTCGACGATGGTGTCGCAGCTCGCAACCGTCTCCGAGGTCGGGCAGGCGGTGCAGACCAACACGACGCTCTCCTCGCTGCTGACCGCGAGCTCGCTGACGCAGGCCGAGAACCTGGTCGGCCACGACCATCACGTCCGCCGACGGCTCGACCTCGGGCACGGTCGCCTCGGTCAGCGTCACGAGTTCGGGCGCGACGGCGACGCTGACCAGCGGCCAGACGGTGTCGCTCGGCAGCGGGGCGACGTGCAATGAACGAGGGCGACGCCGTCGATCTCGTCCAGCAGGCGATCTGGATGGTCGTGGTCGGCGCGGGACCCGCGGTCGGCGCGGCGATGGCGGTCGGCGTCGCGATCGCGCTCCTGCAGGCCTTGACCCAGGTGCAGGAGATGACGCTGACCTTCGTGCCGAAGATGATCGCCGTCTTCGTCGCCGCCAGCCTGACCGCGAGCTTCGTCGGCGGCAAGTTCGCGATCTTCACCGACCAGCTCTATGCGCGGATCGAGAGGGGGTACCGGTAGGGGCGTTTCTCTACCTCCCACCTCCACGCGGCCAGGGATCGAAGACCCATATTGGCCAATTCGCCCGGGAAGGCTTAACCTTCGGGGCGGATCGGAATAGAGGGTCTCCATGGAAACGGAAACGGCGGCGGCGCCTTCCACTTCGCGGCGGGTCGGCGCGCCCCCGGCCTTTCATCTGCTGGCCAAGCCCAGCGGCTCGACGTGCAACATCGACTGCGCCTACTGCTTCTTCCTGTCGAAGGAAGCGCTCTATCCCAACGACAAGCATCGGATGTCGGCGGAGACGCTCGAGAGCTATATCCGCCAGCTCCTCGAAGCCCATCGCGCGCCCGAGGTGACGGTCGCCTGGCAGGGCGGCGAGCCGACGCTGATGAAGCTCGAGTTCTTCCAGCGCGCGGTCGAACTGGTTGAAAAGTACCGGCGGCCCGGGCAGACCGTTCAGCAGACGTTCCAGACCAACGGCCTCCTGCTCGACGACGCCTGGTGCGCCTTCTTCAAGAAGCACAATTTTCTGGTCGGCCTCAGCGTCGACGGGCCGCGCGAACTGCACGACGCCAACCGCGCGACCGCAAGGGTCAGGGCACCTTCGACCTCGTCATGCGCGGCTGGCGTCTCTTGCGCAAGCACGGCGTCGAGTTCAACATCCTGTGCACCGTCAACGCCGCCAACGAGAAGCATGGCCGCAAGGTCTATCGCTTCTTCCGCGACGAGCTCGGCGCCAAATGGGTGCAGTTCATCCCGATCGTCGAGCGGGCGACCGCCGAGACGCTCGCGATCGCCAACCAGGGCTGGAGCGACCACGGGGCCGGCAAGCGCCTTCTCTATACCCAGACCGGCGATCTCGTGACCGACCGCTCGGTCGGCAGGCGAGCAATATGGGCGCTTCCTGATCGACATCTTCGAGGAATGGGTGCGGCGCGACGTCGGCCAGGTGTTCGTTCAGCTCTTCGACGTGACGCTCGAGGCCTATTTCGGCCGCCATCTGCTGTGCATCCACGCCCCGACCTGCGGCTTCGGGCCCGGCGCTCGAGCACAACGGCGACGTCTACACCTGCGATCATTTCGTCGAGCCGGGCCAGAAGCTCGGCAACATCGCCACGACGCCGCTGATCGATCTCGTCGCCTCGCCGCAGATGCGCAAGTTCGGCGACGACAAGCGCGACCGGCTGACCAAGCAGTGCCGCGACGTGCGAGGTGCGCCCCTTGTGCAACGGAGGCTGTCCCAAGGACCGCTTCGCGCTGTCGAACGCGGGGGAACCCGGCCACAACTATCTTTGCGCCGGGCTCGAACTTTTCTTCACCCATACCCGCCCGCTGATGGGCGTGATGGGGCAGCTCTTGCAAGCGCGGCCGCCCGCCCGCCGACGTCATGCTGTGGGTGAAGAACGAGGACGCCAAGCGCGACCCGTACGCGCCTTGCCCCTGCGGCGGCGGCAAGAAGTTCAGGTTCTGCCACGGCGACAAGGCGCCGGCGAAGGCGATGGCTTGAACTCGAGCGCCGCGGCATGACGTCCGGCTCCGGCGCGGCGGGGTCGGCGTCCATCGGAAACTTGCCGGCTTCCACGATGTCGCGCTCGAGGAAGAAATTGAGGAAGGTCCGGATGAAGGCGATCGCCGCGAGGCGGCCGATGTCGTCCCAGGTGGGCGCCCGCGCCGAGATGATGATGTCGTTGGCGAGCTGGAACGTCAGCCCCGCCATCAGCCAGCGCGCGTAGCGCAGATAGCCGTCGCGGAGATCGCGGCCGGTCCGGGAAGGGTTGAAGACCGAGCGGACGCAGGTGACGAACATCTCGAGCGTGCCGACGGCGATGATCAGCACCGCCATGGCGTCGATCGCCACGACCGCGGTGTCGGCGAACAGCGATATCCAGTCCTTCACGACGCGCTCCGGCCCTCATCCGGCCGGCTGACGCCGGCCGCCTTCTCCCGCGAACGGGAGAAGGCGCGCTTCCCTCTCCTCCCTGGGCTTGACCCGGGGTCTCGGGAGAGGGATCGGGGGGTGAGGGCTAGTGCCCCGCGCTGCTGTGCGCCTCCTCCAACTGTCTCATGACCGCGTCGAGGTTGAACGACGCCGGCTTCTGGCGCGGCGGATAAGCTTCGAACTCTTTGATCTGTCCCGCGACCAGCGCCTGCATGGCGTAGACGACGTAGACTTTCGAAAGCACCCAATCCCAGTAGGTGTTGGAGTTCTCGTCCGCCCGCTCGAACGGGTCGCGCCGCAGGTTGAAGAGCTTCGGCGCCCGGAGCTTCACGAACGGCTCGAACCAGCACAGCAACTGTTTCGCCCGCTGCTCCATCAGCACGACCTTCCAGTCCTTCATCCGGATGCCGAGAATGTCGCCGTCGTCGCTCATGTAGAAGAAGAAGTTTCTCGGGACTCTCCTTCACGTCGCCGGTCAGGTACGGCAGCATATTGACGCCGTCGATGTGAACCTTGAAGGTCTTGTCGCCCGCCTTATAGCCATCGAGAAGCTTCGCCGGGACGTCCGGGTCGCCCGCCGCGGCGAGCAGCGTCGGCAGCCAGTCCTGATGGCTGACGATGCCGTTCAGCACCGTCCCCGCCTTGAATTTCTTGGGCCAGCGCACGAAGGCCGGCACGCGCCAGCCGCCCTCCCAGTTGGTGTTCTTCTCCGAGCGGAAAGGCGTGATGCCGGCGTCCGGCCACGAGTTGTAGTGGGGGCCGTTGTCGGTCGAGTACATGACGATGGTGTCGTCGGCGATGCCGAGCTCGTCGAGCTTGGCGAGCATCTGCCCGATGTGCTCGTCATGCGCGACCATCACGTCGTTATATTCGCCCTGTCCGTTGCTCTTGCCCTTGTGCTTGGCGGCGGAGTGCGTGCGGAAATGCATGCCCGTGGTATTGTACCAGAGGAAGAACGGCTCATTGGCCGCGTGCGCCTCGTCGATGAACTTCAGCGCCCGTTCGGTGACCTCGTCGTCGATCGTCTCCATCCGCTTCTTGTTGAGCGGCCCGGTGTCCACGACCGTCTGTCCGCCTTTGCCGTCGGACTTGCAATGCAGCACGCCGCGCGGCCCGAAATGCTTCAGGAACTCGGGGTCCTTCGGGTAGTCGGGGTCCTCCGGCTCCTCTTCCGCGTTCAGGTGATAGAGGTTGCCGAAGAATTCGTCGAAGCCGTGCAGCGTCGGCAGGAACTGGTCCTTGTCGCCGAGGTGGTTCTTGCCGAACTGGCCGGTCTTGTAGCCGAGCGGCTTGAGAAGCTCGGCGATGGTCGGATCTTCGGCGCTTAGCCCGACGTCCGCGCCGGGCATGCCGACCTTGGTGAGCCCCGTGCGGATCGGGTTCTGTCCGGTGATGAACGCCGCCCGGCCCGCCGTGCAGCTCTGCTGGCCGTAATAGTCGGTGAAGGCGACGCCCTCGTTGGCGACGCGGTCGATGTTGGGCGTGCGGTAGCCCATCTGCCCGCGGCTGTTGTAGCTGATGTTCCACCAGCCGATGTCGTCGCCCCAGAGGATGAGGATGTTCGGTTTCTTCTCAGGCATCTCGCTCTCCTGTCAAAATTCTTTGATGTCGCGACTCAAACACGCTTGAGGCTTATCGCATTCTACCCAAACGGCCCGATGTTGAATTGCATGCTGGCGATCGCCGCGACTCCCATCGCCAGAAGCAGAAGCGCCGTGATCAGGGTCAGCGACACGGGAAAGGACGTCTCCCCGTGGATCAGCCCCTCGTCGCGCATCGATTGCCTGAGGCGCCGAAGGCCGAGCATGAACTGGGCGTGATAGGCGATGCCCAGCGCCAGCATCAGGACGCCGAGCCAGACCAGCGCCATGCCGAAGTTCCGCGGCGCGGCGGCGTGGGCGATCACGTCCTGCTCGCGCAGCTTCTGAAAGAACTGGAAGATTGTGAAGCCGAAGCCAATCAGCGAGAGCGAGGTGCGGATGACCGCCATCAGAGTGCGGTCTTCCGCGAGCCGCGTGCGCTGAAACGCCATGCCTGTGCGCCGCGCCGCAAGCTCGGTGTTGACGTCCAGCTTGAGATCCGGGTCCCCCACCCCATACTCCCGAATGCCGTGCCAGCCGGCTCAGGGCCGTTAGGACGAATCCCGCGTCATGCGGCAAAGTGGCGCACGCAAGAAAGCACAGGGAGCGGGGGCTATCAAGGCCGCCGTCCCGTAACCGGCGGAGAAAAATCCAGTGGGCGCATGACCTCCTGTTCCCGTCGCGGCGTTTCGGATAGACTTGCGAAGGAACGGCCGTCCTTCCGAGCGTGCGCCAACCGCCATCGGGGGCCGGCTCGCCGCTCGGCCGTCATACATCCCAGCGCCGCCCATTGCGCGAACGGACGACCGCCGCCTCAAGACCGCAACCGGACATGGCTCATGATCCCCTGGATAGAACTCGACCGCACGCCTCTGCCTCGCGGCGGCGAACTCCGGCTGATGCGCAGGGGACACGAGTTCGTCATCAAGATCGGCGTCGCGGAACTGATGACGTCGCGGCTCAACGCCTCGGAGGCGGCGCTGGCGACGCTGGCGGCGGAGGCGCTGAGCGGGCGAACGAAGCCGAGAATCCTGATCGGCGGCCTCGGCATGGGCTTTACGCTGCGCGCGGCGCTGGAAGCGTTCGGACCAGGGGCTGCGATCGTCGTCGCGGAGCTCGTTCCCGCTGTCGTGCAGCTGGGCCCGGGGGCCGATGGCGGAGCTGTTCGGCGGCTCGCTCGACGATCCGAGAGTGACGATCGTCGAGGCCGACGTCGCCCAGTTGATCCGCGCCGCCAGGCCGCCCTTACGACGCGATCCTGCTCGATGTCGACAACGGCCCGGAGGGCATGACGCAGGCGGCGAACGACCATCTCTATTCGCGGCGCGGCCTCAGCGCGGCGCGCGCGGCGCTCGCGCCCGGCGGGGTGCTCGCCGTCTGGTCGGAAGGCCCGGACAGGGCGTTCCCGAAGCGGTTCGAGAAGGCGGGCTTTTCGGTCGAGGAAAAGCGCGTCCGCGCCGGAGGCGTCCACGGCGGTCCGAGACACGTCATCTGGCTCGGCGTGCGAAGGGCGAGCGAAGTCCGGTGACGGCGAGCTCAGCGCGGCAGCGACGATCAGGCGTTCGACCGGGACGCCGTCGAGAAAATGCGATTGCACGATCTCGTCGACGTCTTCGCGGGAGCGCGGCCGATACCAGATTCCCTCCGGATAGACCACGAACAGGGGGCCCGCCGGGCAGAAACCGAGACATCCCGCCGGGGTCACAGAAATGTCCGGCCGCCCGAGGCCCTCAACGCGCTTCATCAGGCGCTCCCAAAGCGGCTTTGCGCCGGCTTGTCCGCACGAGCCGCGCGGATGCCCGGGCGGCCGGTCCTGGAAGCAGGTGAAGGCGTGGATTTTGAAGACTTTTGGAATGTCCAGCACGGGGTTGCGAACTCCTTCATCGCACCGAATAGCCGCCTACTGCCCCCCTCCCGCGACCGCCGCGGCGCAGCGTTCAGCCTCGCCGCGGTTTTCGCGCGGACAGGCTTCGCCGACCGGCGCCGCCGCGGGCTCAAGTCCGATCCAGGCGTCGATCAGGGCGGAGTCGAAGCCGGTTTCGCGGCGCCCGTCGACCTCGATCAGCGGGCGGCGGATCAGCAGCGGGTCGGCCCGCATCAGCGCGAGCGCGGCCTCGGCGTCGAGTTCGGCCGGCCGCACCTCGCCGCTTTTCACCCGGGGCGAGGCGGCGTTGAACCATTCCGCGACCGGCCGGGCGCCGAAGAAGGAGCGCAACATTTCGGCGGTCCAGGGGGTCGTGAGAAGATCGCGCACGTCGAGATCGTGGCCCGATTGCCTGAGAAGCGCCTTCTGCCGCGCGTTGCCGCCGCAGCCGGGCTTTTCGTAGAAGACGACTTTGGCCACGTCATTCCTCCTCGGACGATTCCGGCTTGATCGACGACCGCGAGCAGGCGGCGGGCGCCGAACCGGTCGCGCGGATCGAGCGCGGCGGCCTTGGCGATCGCCTCCGCCCCCTCGGCGCGCTCGCCGAGCCGCGCCTGGCAATAGCCCCAGGCGATGAGCGCCTGCAGGTAGAGGCCGGGCGCCTCCTCGAGCGCCTCGAACGCCGCGTCGCCGGGCTGAACGGCGCGCCAGTCGCCGGCGATGTTGAGGCGCCGCGCCACGAGGCGCATCAGAAAGGCCGCGTGCGGCAGCGCTTCGCCGAAGCGGTGGTTATAGAAATAGAACCGGTAGGCGCCGAGCCGCGCCCCGAAATCATCGGGCGCGGCGGCGAGCGCGCTTGCGACCGCCCGCTCGGCGGCGACCGGGTCGGTCCGCGCCTGCCGCGCGCCCTCGAGCAGCGCCAGGACATCGAAGACTCGGCTCCATCACCGAAGAGGCTCATCAGGCGACGGCTCGTGCGAGATCGGCCACGACGCCGCCGCCAACGCCATCGATCGCGCCGAGTTCGGCAAGCTTGTCGAGGCGTCGCCGGGTTTCTTCCGCCTCGCCGCGCCGGAGATGGATGAAGGCGATGGCCTTGAGCGTATAGAGCGCAAAGCGGGCGGGACCGGGCGGAGGTTGTGGCGAGATCGTCGCCGCGTCCACCGGACCCAGTCGGCTGAGAGTCCCGCCTGTCGGCCGGCTTCCGCGAGCCCCGCCTCGGCGACCGCCAGCGCCTCGTCGAGCGCCCCCTGGTAGGCGTGGATCTTATAGAGGCAGAAATAGGTCGCGAGCGCAGACGGGTCGAGCGCGAGCGCTTCGCGGAACTTCGCGTCCGCCGCGGCGCGGCTTTGTCGGTTAAGCAACACGCCCTGTTGTAGGAGTTCGTTCACTGCGGGCGGCGTATCGCCGAAGTCGACCAGATCGTCTGTCTCTGATATCGCTCATGAAAATCGCCGCCCGTGATGTCGCGACGATTTCGATGCGAATTTCGCGCCACGGGCGCCTTGCAGGGCGTCATCGAGCGACAGCATGCTTCAAACCCGTCATCGCGATGAGGCGAGGGGCGCGAAGGGATTACGTGTCCGGCGCCGGAGTGAACTCGTCGCGGTCGTCCGGCGGCAGGTCGAAGCGGCCGTGGCCCCAGTCGGCCTTGCGCCAGGCCTCCTTGGCGGCCTCGATCCGCTCCTTGCTCGAGGCGACGAAGTTCCACCAGAGGTAGCGGGGCCCGAGATTCCCGCCGCCGAGCAGAATGAGCCGCGCGCCATGCTCGCCGCCCGCGACCGTGATTCGGTCGCCAGGTCGGAACACCAGCATCCGCCCTGCGTCAAAGGTCTGGCCGGCGACCGCGACCGCGCCCTCCACGACGTAGAGGCCGCGGTCTTCGTGGTCGTCCGGCAACGGCGCGCGGGCGCCGGGCTTCAGCGCGACATCGGCGTAGAAGAGCTCGGAGAAGACCTTCACCGGGGCCGTTTCGCCAAAGGCGCGCCCTAGAATCAGCCTCAGGCTGACGCCCGCATCCTCGATTTCCGGCAGATCGTGGCGCGCGTGATGGGCGAAACTCGGCGCGTCGTCCTCGTGCGCTTCCGGCAGGGCGACCCAGGTCTGGATGCCGAAAAGCTCGTGCGGCGCGCGTCGGACGTCCGCGCTCGTCCGCTCGGAATGGGTGATCCCCTTCCCGGCGACCATCCAGTTGACCGCGCCGGGATGGATGATCCGGTTGGAGCCGAGGCTGTCGCGGTGCTGCATCTCGCCGCGAAAGAGATAGGTGACGGTGGCGAGTCCGATATGGGGATGCGGGCGGACGTCGATCCCCTGGCCCGTGACGAACTCGGCCGGGCCCATCTGATCGAAGAAGACGAACGGCCCGACCATCCGGCGCCCAGGCGCCGGCAGCGCGCGCCGCACCTCGAATCCGCCGAGATCGCGGGCGCGCGGCACGATCACCGTCTCGATGGCGTCGGGCCCGACCGTGTCGGGGTATCCGGGATCGAGCGCGGGATTCCAGGACATTGTCGGCCTCCTTCGGCGCGAGACCCCCAGCGCGCCCATCATAGCCGGAACGCGGCGCGGCGCGAAACCCGGCGCACGCATAGCGCCCGTCAGGGCCGTCTTGCGAAAAGCCGCCCCGTCTCGTTCGCTCTAACTAAATTTCCTTTCTCTTGGTCGCTCGCCGCTGCCGCCAGCTTCGTGCCTGTGGCGGCGTTGCTGGCGTGATCGCAGGCGCGGGGATGCCCGACGCGAGACGGCTTGCGCGTTATCCTTGCCGATTTCATTGATCCTTCAGTGTATTCGTAAAGAATCGAAGTTGCCTTCTTTCGCGCGGCCGGGCGTTGAGTGGGGTTGCCTTCGCAGATCCCTCTCGATTGCTGTGCCGGCTGTGTGGACGCTCCGGGCGGGGGCTATTCGTTTTATGACGTCTTCCAACGCCGTCGAGGACTATCCCGCCGGGATGCAGTGTTGCAACTCGCTGTCACCCCTCGACGAGTGGCGCCACGACATCAATGGCCTTGGACGCAGCGTCGGAGGCTTTCCGGACTTCTGCGACAACTCAAAAAGCGCGACCATAGTTCGAGATCCGCAAGGACATGCGGGAAATCGCGGCCATGACTGCGCCTTGGTCGACAGGAGGCGTTTCCTCGAGCAGCGCCTGGTCGGCGACTTTCCAGTCGTTTCATGTCTTCGCGATGATATCGTTAAACATCTGAGCTTCAATTTCTTGCTTTGGTCATCTGAATCTCCCTTCAGTCTCCGTGCAGGCCGTCCGCCTGTGGTCGCCGTGCCAATCCAGCGCCAGGGGAGATGAGAGTGAGTATTTATATGTAAAAATCCTCCCGTTCCGTCGTTCTTCTTGACCGCCCTCTTAGTCTAATTGACGTTTAAGTCAACTCTATTCATAATATAAACCGAAATATATTTCGTTCGTTTCGAAGTTAATACCTGACGCGTCGACGTGGCGCATTCCGGTTCATTTGTGAGTGCGATATCCCTAGTCAGGACAAAGGCCGAAAAATATTGTTGCAGCCCAAATCCTTTGTTTCGCGGACCGCGTCGTGTCCTCCTCCTCCTCCGTGACGCGGTCCGTTTTTTCCTCGCAGAGGCAAGCGATGAAGTACAGGCTGAAATTCCTCGACGTCTGGGACAACGTCGTTCGCGACATGAATGCTGACGCAGGAAGTGACTTCGACGCATTGCGTCTCGTGGACAGGATCTGGCCGCCGGACGCCTTCAGAACCCAAGTGCACGACCAGCATGGGAAGCTTGTGGTATCCCTGTCCCAAGCCGAATGGTGGGACGCCCCTGCCAGCTCTTCCGAGAACGCCGTCGTCCATGCGGAACGGCCATCGCACTGACAAATCGAGCAGAGACCGCAATGTCGTCGGCGAGGGACTCGCTCATTCGTTGAACCAAGCGGCTTGTGCGCGCTTGGCGCGAGAACTTCTCGCCCATACGGGTTTGGAGAGCAGTCCTTGACGGCCGAATGCGCGTCCGCCGGCGAACGCAGTCGGCCAGCGCGCCTAGGTCATCCCCAACGCCGCCAGATAAAGGTCGAGGATCGTTTCTTCCTCGATCCGCTTGTCGCGGTCCTGCTTCCGGATCGACACGATCTTGCGCATGATCCGGACGTCGAAGCCGTTGCCCTTGGCCTCGCCGTAGACGTCCTTGATGTCGTCGGAGAGCGCCTTCTTTTCCTCTTCGAGCCGCTCGATGCGCTCGATGAAGGCGCGCAAGATGGCCGGCGTTGACCTCCTCGGTCCCGGTCGCGATCTCGTCCTTTTTCGCCGGCTCGGCCATAGCGATTCTCTTCCTCTCCCCTCGGGGGCGGGGAAGGGACGCCAAACGCCCGCCCCCGTCAAGGCCGAGGGCGCAGGCCTGTGGATGAAACGGGGCGAGCGCAGAGACTTCACGGCAATTTATACCTATTTATATTGTTATTACGAGCGGGAGCGACCGCCTCCCCCGGCGCGCCCTGAGCGAATCGAGAATGGCGCCGCAAACCCTTGAAAAACCGCAAAACCGAATCGCAAATGGCAGGAGCCCCACAAAAGGGCCGTTCAGCGCGTCTCCGACGCCTCATGCGGCGCCGTCCCGCCCGGCCGGGCGCGGCTGCCAAAGGCCTTTGGCGAGCGGACCTCCCGGTCGGCGAGGATGGGCTTGAGCAGGCGCGCCAGGCGGTCGGCCCAGGCCTCGACCCCACCTCGCTCGGCGATCAGGTCCTGCCGGACCTCGATCAGCGCGTTGGCGAGGCCGCGGGCGGTCGCGACGGCGTCGATCGTGTCGCCCATGAGCGCCCCGTCATAGGGCTCGTTGTCGCCGATCCCATGCGCGTGGAGGTCGGCCTCGTCTATGGAGCGCCTGCGAGCAGCGGCGCCGGCACGCGGTCGTCGAGGTCCCAGAGCACCCCGATCTTCCACCGCCTCGCCACCCCGCGCCAGACCGGCGTGAACGAGTGGATCGAGACCAGCGCCGGCGGCTCGCCGGCTCGCCAGCATCGCTTCGATCGTTGCGGCGACCGTCTCTCGATAGGGCGCCCAGTAGCGCTCGCGCCTCCGCGCGATCTCGGCCGCGTCGGCGCGGGCGTTGCCCGGCACGATCGCGCCGTCGGAAAAGCGCATGACGAGCGTCGGGTCGTCGGCGCCGCGGTTCGGGTCGATCAGCAGGCGTGAGAAGGTCGAGAGCACCGCCGGGGCGTCGAGCAGCCGGGCGAGCGCCCGCGTCAGATCCGCCGCCCCGATGTCGTAGGCGATATGCCGCTCCAGCGCCTCGGGCTCGAGGCCGAGCGTCCCGTAACCGGGCGGCATGGCGTTCGAGGCGTGATCGCAGATGAGGAGCACGCCGGCGTCGAGCGGACCGGCCACCGTCTCGACCGGGGAATAGGCCGTGTCCGGCTCGGGGGTGATGCGCTGGGTTCGATCCATGGCGGGATGCTTGCCGATCGGATGAGGCGAGACTATGGACGGAGCGCCCGATTCGGGCCCTTTGTCCACCGCCCGCGGACGGATATCCCCTTGTCGATGAACCCCAAATCCGCCGCGGCGCGTGGCGGCGTCCTCGCCCCGTTCGCTGCGCTCGTCGTCGGCGCCGTCGCGATGGGCGCGTCTCCGGTCTTCGTCCGGCTTGCGGATGTCGGCCCGTTCACCAGCGCGTTCTGGCGCGTCGCGCTCGCCCTGCCGCTGCTCTACGCCTGGATGCGGGTTGCGGACGGGCCCGAGGCGTCCAGCGCCCGGTTCTCGAAAGCGGCGATCCTGTCGGGCCTCGCTTTCGCCGGCGACCTGTTCTTCTGGCATCTGGCGATCGTCCACACGAGCGTCGCCAACGCGACCTTCTTCGCGACCTGCGCGCCGATCTGGGTCGTCCTGTTCGGCTGGTTGCTCTTTGGCGAGCGGGTCAAGGCCAACCTGCTCCTCGGGCTGGGCCTATGCCTGACCGGCGGCGCGGCTTTGCTCGCCCAAAGTTTTCAGCTCAAGCCGGCCGGGGCGATCGGCGATCTCTACGGGATCGCGACCGGCGTGTTCTTCGGCCTCTACTTCCTCGCCGTTCAGACCGCGCGCAGGACGACCTCCGCGGCGCGGCTCACCTTCGAGGCGACGGTCGTGACGGCGGCGATCCTGTTCGTCGTGGCGCTTGTCGCCGAGCGCTCGATGCTGCCCCATACGCTGAGCGGCCTCGCAGCGCTCCTCGCCATGTCCTGGATCAGCCACGCGGGCGGCCAGGGGCTCCTGTCGATCGCGCTCGGCCGGCTGCCGGCGGCTTTCTCCTCGCTGGTCATCTTTCTCGAGGCGATCGCGGCGGCGGGTCTCGGCTGGCTGATCCTCGCAGAGCCGGTGAGCGCCGTTCAGGGGCTCGGCGGCCTCGCGATCCTCCTCGGCATCTACGTCGCCCGGCCGCGGTAGGAACCACGATAAGCGCGTGCGCGTCGATCCTGCGGCGATTGGACATCCGTCGTCCTGTTCGGGCTGGATCCGGCTGGTCTCGCACGCATCCGGAGGCCGCAAGTTCCGGCGACGGCGGCGCTCGCGAAGGGTGGCAATCGGCAATGACCGCTTTCCAGGTCGATAAGGTCCACCGTCTCCCGCATCGCTGGCGCCGGCCCCGCCTTCGCGCCAGTCAAGGCGATGAAGCGGCACATCGCGCAGCGAAATCCGCGCCCTGGGACGGCGGGCTCGCCGAAGCAATCGCCGGCCGCAAGCCCGGACCCGAGCGGTTGCCGGATTTGGCGAAACTGGATGGCGCGGCTATTCGTCGGCGTCCGCTGGCCGGGCAACCGGTTCGGGCGGCGCGTTCTCGGGGGCGAGGGCTTCGACAACCGGAGTGGACGCGGGTCGGGCGGCCGGCGCGGGCGGCGGGATCGCGGCGACGGACTCGGGCGCCGCTGGGGCGGCTTGCTCAACCGGCGGCGTCGCGGCCGGTTGTGGCGCCGGGGCTGGCGTGGCGGCGACCTCGATCGGCTGTGCGTTGGGCGCCCTGAGAAAGGCCTCCCATTGCTCGCTGCGTGCCGGAGAAGGCGTCCTTGTCGACCTTGACCGCAATGCCCGGCACATAGGCGTCCGACTGGTATTGCCAGAACCGCCAGGTGCGACCGCCGTACTTCACCGAGGGGTGGTACTTGGTCGAGCGCACCCAGATCGGGTAGTCGGAGAAGGCGCCGTCGGAGAGGATCGCCTGGTAGAAGTCGACCGTGGTGTAGATGACCGGCCGCTTGCCGTAGTGGCGCTCCATCTCGTTCAGCATGACCTGCATGTCGCGGATGGCGCCCTCCTGCGTCAGGTGGCGGTGGCAGGTATGGGAGGTCGGCGTCGCCTCGACGTCGAGAACCGGCGGCAGCGCGTCGGGGTCGGCCGGGGCGTTCTGCTCGAAAAACGCCATCTCCTCCATCGGCGGCCGGCACCAGTAGACGAAGTGGTAGGCGCCATGGGGCACGCCGGCCGCCTTCGCCCCGTCCCAGTTGGCCTGGAAGCGCTCGTCGGCGTGGTCGCCGCCCTCGGTCGCCTTGATCCAGGCGAATTTGACGCCGCTGTCGGCGACCTTGTTCCAGTCGATATCGCCCTGGAACTTGGAGACGTCGATGCCGTGAACAGGATAATCGTGCGGCCTCGGGATAATTGAGACCCGCGACGTCGATCGGCCCGCTGCCGCCGGCGCAGCCCGAAAGAAGCGCGGCGAGCGCCAGCGCGCCGCCTGCAAGGATTTCGAGAAATCAGCGTCTTGGCGTCCAGCATCATCGACCCGTGTCATGTCCGCTTCGGCCCGCCGCGCGGCGGTCGGAACTCGAAGTCTGCGGGCAAACTAGAACGATCGTGGTAACGCTCCGTAAACATCAGCAGAGGCGCGCGCACTTGACCGCAGCGGCTCCCGGATAGCAAGAAGCGCCTTTCCCCCAAGCGACAGGAATTGTCAATGCGGATCGCGGTCGCGCTTCTGGCGCTGGGTGTCGGCGCGGGCGTTGCGGCTGCGGCCGATTGCGGGCCGGGGGCGCTCGGAACGTCGCGCGTCGTCGCGGTCGGCACCCAGGGCGGGCTCGAAGTCGGCCTGAAAACCTACCCCGGACGATTCCGCTCGCCGACCACGAGGTGATCCTCACCTTCGACGACGGTCCGGACGCCGTGAACACGCCGAAAATCCTCGACGCGCTCGAGGCCGAATGCGTGAAAGCCACCTTCTTCGAGATCGGCCGCAACGCGGCGGCGCTGCCCGATCTCGCCCGGCGCGAGGTTCTGGACGGACATACGGTCGCATCTCACACCTGGTCGCATCCCCAGCCGACCCTGCGCTACCTTCCCGGCGGGGAAAGCGCGGCGCGGGCCGATATCCTGAAAGGCATGATCGCGGTCGAGAAGGCGGCCTATGGACGCGATCGTCTCCGGCCCGGAGCCCAAGGACATGAAACTCGAGGCGCCGTTCTTCCGCTTCCCCGGCTTCGCCGACACGCCAGGATCTCCGGGACTGGCTCGCCGCCAACGACGTCGGCATTTTCGGCGTGGACCTCTGGGCGTCCGACTGGATCAAGATGACGCCGGAGGAGGAGCTGAAGCTGGTGATGAGCCGGCTGGAGAAGAACGGCCACAAGGGGATGGTGCTGATGCATGACAACCATCCCTGGACGGCGGCGATGGTCCCGATGCTGCTGAAGCGGCTGAAGGCCGAGGGCTACAAAGTCGTCCACATGACGGGCGGCGGGTCCGGCAGCGGCCCGACCGCCCCGGCCCCGCCGGGATGGACGTCGGAGACCGAGCGCGTCATCGGCGCCTTGAAGCCGAGGCTTGAAACGGGAGCCGGAAAAGCCGCGCCCGATGGGCCCATTCCGGTGAAGCCCGCCCCGACGGATTAGAGCGGACAGGCGGGCGAAGTTTCGTCTCAATTCCTGATGTCGAGAGGCGCGTCCTAGCGAAAACAGGCCTCGCCGGCCTCTTTTTTCGGCAACGCGTCGCTTTCATGAGCACTTCCGACCTCCGAAGCCCTCAATCCGACATTTTGGAGCGGAATAGTCGTCTCGGCGCCCGGGCGTCGTCGGGCGTCTCACTAAAGGCCCCCCGCGCCCGATTTCAGGATCGCAGGCGGATGTGGGCGCCAAGCTTGCGGGAGGTCGGAGCCATGGCCAGACTGCCGGCGGACGAGGATTATGCGCGGGCTTTGCTGTCGATCTTCTTGGCGAAGAAAATTGGGGCGCGCCAGTCGCTCCGTCTGAGCGAAGCCAAAGCCGTTTTCCTGCGAGCGAACATGGGCCGCCTTTCTGACTTCGATGCCGCTCTGCAGTACGCGACGAACCGCGGATGGCTCGCACTCGCCCTCGACATGGTCCGCCTCACCGCCCCGGGCGCGGACGAAATGCAGACGGTGGGAGGTTTTTTGTGAGCTCCGCCCTCCTCCGCTGAGCGCGACTTGGTTCGGTTCGAGCGACGGCCACCCGCGTCCGGTCCTCGTGTCGACCTACATGTTTGGCGACCGATAGGCCAAGCGACAATGACCTGCGCAATAGGCGTGGCCCCTGGCGATCGGAAGACCGCAATAGGCGAAGTCCTCTTCCGTCGGATCGCCAAGCGGCCATCGGCACTCGACCTCGCAGATATCCACGAATCCGATCCGCCGCATCTCGCCGACCTCGGCCGTGGCGTAAGTTCGTCGGTCTGCGCGCAATTTCTCACGGGCAATCGCCGGAGACCGGCTGGGCGCGTAGGCAACCCCCCGTCCCCATGCCGTCCTGGCCGGTGTTCGCCGTACCGCGCGCGGCTCGCCTTCGATTGGGGGCGAGCGTTTCCGTCCCCAAGGGATCTGCTGCGGCGGCGGCGCCAAGGGTAACCCCTCTTTTTGAGAGGGGGCGCCCATTCCGCCATTCAGCTTGATCCCGATCCGATTGGCCTTGCCGATGACTGCGTTTCGCGACGGCGCGCCCAGCGCGACGGCGATCCACGCCGCACTCTTTCCTTCGATCGCGAGTTTTTTTAGCGTCTCCACTGTCTGCTCTGTCCACATCCCCGCACCCGTTCTTATCTTGTCAGTTCTGCGTATTGAGTGTTCGATACCAGTTTCCTTAAGAAGGTATTCTTTCGTCGACCGTATCACTCCTAACTGCGATCTACATTCATCGAAGCTTTGCCATCATTCCGGTAACCAAGGAATGAAACCGAGCTAGATTGTGCTCAGCATGGAGTTTGGCAGCATAACGCCATCTCTCGCGTTGCCGGTTTTCGTTAAGCCGAGTCGGGAGACGGCGAGGGTCAGAGAGCTTTCGAACCCTCTATCATCGCCCTCCCAAACCGAATCGGTTGTAAAGACAGTTAATACAACTACAGGTTTTATCAACAGCGAAATTTCGGGGGCCCGCCGCCCCGGAAGCCAACCATTCGGCCGTCGCTTCCGACTGCGAAGCCGCTGCCGCGGACGCCAATGAGCCTAAGCAGGGCCGTATAATCTCCAACGCCCTCCGCTTCACTACGAACCGGCTAGCCGCGGGAAGTCCGCCTCCGCCAGTTCTCGCCGCAACCGCATCAACTGCTCGGCGAACGGGATGAAGAGTTGCAGATAGACGTACACTTGGTCGCGCGATGGCGGATGGGCGCCGGAGGGGTCGCTCGAATCATTGCGCGCGGTTCGGATGATCGTTTGCATCATATTCAGGGCGTCTCCCAATTCGCAGGTGGCCGAAACGGGAAGGGCCGTCAGGATCGGCTTGATAGCCTCGCCAAAGCGCATAATTTTAGCTCGAATGCTTAGCCCATCTCCGATTCGCGAAAAATGTTTTCCGTACGTTCTATTGTTTTTTGCGGCAGCGAGCAGCCGCAGGAATTCGCTTTCCGCCGCAACGCTGAGCATGACACAGGTCGACAGCAAGCAATCAGTGTAAAAAGCTGCGACCGCTTCTCTCAGATAAAGGGCGACGTCGGGTGAAATGTCTAATGTCTCGGAACGCAATGTCTTCATGAACGCCGCCTTATTGTGGAATTGATAGAGACCCTGCTGCAGAGCACATTCACCGAAGCGGCTCAGCCGCAGCCATGGCCACCCGGGATTGGCCGGGTTCAAGCCAATCGTCACGATCCCCTGTCGGAACAGATCCCAGACGATTTCGAGCACGAGCTCGGCATCCTTCGGGCGCAATTGAATTGCCGCGCCATAGGAAAAGCGGTTCTGTTCGTCTTCGTGTGCATCTTGCTTGAAAAGTTCCAGCGAAGTCCTCTCCAAGAGTTTCTCGAACCGGTTGACACCATTTTCGGGGGCGTTCAACAAAATGGAGATGATCAACTCACGCAATTCTTCGTAGCTGTGATCATATTGGTTCGGAATCATCTCGCCCTCTCATGCGACACTGTGATTCGCTCCAATCCTATCCTTGATCTCCGCCGAAAGACTAGAAGCTCGATCGAAACGCACCCGGAACCGCGCGCGTTACGGTTCACCTTTGCGGTCGTTGGGAGGCACTTCGTTCGCGGCGGCATTGCGCGACAGGTTCAGTGCAGTCGGACAAGGCGGGGGTACGACGTCTCGTTCAACGCCTGCCGAAGTCTCATCACTTGTTTTGCGAAGGGGATGAACACCTGAAGAGAGAGGTGCACCTGGTCTCGCGAAAGCGGACGCGCGCCACACTGTTGACCCGACCCCTTCCGTCCGTTGCGGATCACGGACTGGAGGAAGTCCAGATTATAGTCGAGCTCTTCAGTTGCCGGTCTCGGCAAGAGAGTCCGCATCGGCTTGATAGCGTCCTTGAACTGCGTAATTTTCGTCTCGATGTTCTGATCGTTGCCGATACGATGGAAGTATTTGCCGTACGATTTGCTGTTTTTTGCGACGCCGAGCAATCTCAGGAATTCGCGCTCGGCGGTGATCGCAAGAATAACGGAGGTTGATAGCAAGCAATCCATGTAAAAGGCGGTCACGGCTTCTCTCAGGTAGACGACCGCGTCCGGGGAGATGTCGGCCATTTCCATGCGCAGCGCTTTCATGAACGCCTTGCTGTCGTGATAACGAGGCGGATTTCGTCGAAGGGCGCATTCGCTAAAGTGACTGCGCCTGAGCCCCGCCTGACCGGGGATCAACGCGTCCGGGGCAAACGTCACGACGCCTTGGCGGGCCAAGTCCCAGGAAATTTCAAGCACCCGCTCTGGAACGCTCGGGTTCGCGCGCCAGGAGCCCGCGGAGGACAGATGCTGGCGACCGACTGCGATTCCTCCGTTTTCCAAGCTCAAGCACGGTCTTCGCCAGGAGCCGATCGAAAGTCTTCACGCCCTCGTCGCCGGCGTCCAGCATAACGTCTATGACGGCATCACGGAGGTCATCGTCGTTCGGCTCCGGTTGATTGTCGTTCATTGCGGTCTCCGCGCTCAAAGGGCTGGGAATCAGGGAAGCCGAATTGGTGGCCCCGCAGGCAGGGTCCGGGGTTCGCCTTATGCCGAGCTTATGTACGGATATATTATATTAATTATCAAGGCGCCCGCAGCCCGAAACCGCAGGCCGGCCGAGGCGCACGCGACGTATGACTGCCCGCACGTCTGGCGAAGCCCGAACGCGCATCTCCTCCGACCCTCAAGGTCGGCGATCAATCTTAAGGGCTGAGGAAAACGGACCCTGAGTTCAGGGTGGTGCGGTCAAGAGGACTCGAACCTCCACTCCGGTTAAAGAACTAGCACCTCAAGCTAGCGCGTCTACCAATTCCGCCATGACCGCACGGAACTCCGCGCCATCGGCGCGAAGCGGAGGCGCGTCGTCTAGCAAAACACTTGCGCCCTGACAAGCATGCTGCGCCATGTGACGCCATGTGATGCGATTCCGAAGAACGCATCGGGTCGGATCAGCGTTTTCGCGTCAGATCGATGGTCGGACGGATCGTGCGTGGACGCTTGTACTCCACGACGACCGCGCGGGTGCGTCCCGCGACAAGGCTCGCTCGCCCGCGCGTCTTGGCCGCCTGCTTGGCGGCCAGCGCCTGAACCTCTTCCACCGGCACGCCCATGAGCGTGGCCGCGATCTGGGCGCGCTGCGACGCATCGTCCGCCAGAATCTCGGCGGCGATCAGCGCTTCTTCAATGGTTGGGGTGTCGCGACGCACTCGGCGCATCCCCCATTTGGTCTTCCAGGTGGCGGCCACAGGCCCCGCTCCACATTGCTTGTTCAAACGCACCATACCAGAAATGTTGCACTGCACAATAGAATTCGCGCGGCGCGCATGCGATTGTGACGGACCCGCTCGGCCGAGTTGATGCGTCATGATGACAGGATCGGCCTTTTTAGCCGCTTTCCGCCGACACGCCGCGCGCCGCGGCCACGCCGGAACGGGGGGCTGGTCTTCGCCGAGAAAATGTCGGATGGAGTTTTCGCTAAGGCCTATCGACCGCTAAATAGGAACCCTGCATGCCGGTTCCGGTCTTTTCGTCACGTCGGCGCGAGGTCGCCCGATGACCGAGGCGCCCCTCTGGACCGTCGGCGTCGACGGCGGGGCGACGCGGTGCCGAGGGCGCATCCGGGACGCCGGGGGCCGCACGCTCGCCGAGGCGTCCGGCGCCGCCGCCAACATTCACGTCGATTTCTCCGCGGCGGTCGCGGTCATGCGCGCGGTCGTCGGCGACGTTCTGGAGAAAGCCGGGCTCGGGCCGGCGAACCAGCCGCGCATCGCCGTGGGCTTCGGGCTTGCGGGAATTAACGACGACGCAGACAGGGAGCGGATCGTCGCAGCCTTCTCCGGCTATGCGTGCGTCTCAGCGGCGAACGACGCCTCGACCGCCTGCATCGGCGCGCATGCGGGGGCGGACGGCGGGCTCGTGATCGCGGGAACGGGCTCGGCCGCGATCGCCCGCGTCTCGGGACGCGAGACCATCGTCGGCGGGCGCGGCTTTGCGCTGGGCGACGACGGCTCTGGGGCGCATGTCGGGCTCGACGCCTTGCGCGCCGCGACGCGCGCGCACGACGGCCTTGGGCCGGAAAGCGCCCTCACCCGCGACGTTCTCGCCGATTTCGGCGGCGACGTCGTCGCCCTCATCCGCTGGGCGCGCTCGGCGAGGCCCGGAGATTACGGCGCCTTCGCCCCGCGCGTGTTCGCCCACGCCGCCGGCGGCGACGCGATTGCGCTGACAATCGTCGGCTCGGCCGCCCGGGCGATCGCCGCCTTGGCGCGGCGCGCGCGCGCTCTCGGCGCGGAGCGCGTCGCGCTGGCCGGCGGCGCCGGCGAGGCCCTGCGTCCCTATTTCGCCCCGGAAATCTCGGCGCTTCTGATGCGTCCCCTGCTTGACGCGACCGACGGCGCCATATTGATGGCCGGCGGTGTCGTCTCAACCGGGAGGGAAGCCTCGCGATGACCGTGTTCTTCGGCGCGCGCCTGTTCGACGGCGAACGGTTCTTCGACGACCACGCGCTGGTCGTCGAAGACGGCGTCATTCGCGCCCTCGTCGACGTCGAGCAGCGGCCGCGCGGCGGCGATGAGATCGACTGCGGCGGCGGGATCCTCGCGCCCGGCCTGATCGACTGGCAGATCAACGGCGGCGGGGGCGTGCTTTTCAACGCGGAGCCGACCGTCGAGGGGATCGCTGCGATCGCCCGCGCGCACCGGCGCGAGGGCGTCACCGGCTTCCTGCCGACCGTCGTCACCGACGCCCCCGCGGTGCTCGCTTCCGCGCTGGCCGCCGCACGCGAGGCCCGCGCGCTCGTGCCCGGCGCGCTCGGGATTCATGTCGAGGGCCCCTTCATCGATCCGCGCCGCAAGGGCATCCATCCGCCGCAATGGATCCGGCCGATGCGCGAGTCCGACGCCGAGGCGCTGATCGCGGCGCGCGCGGGGGCGATGGTGGTCACGCTCGCGCCGGCCTCCGTTCCGTTGCCGCTTGTCGCCCGTCTGGCGCAATCGGGGATCGTCGTGTCTCTCGGCCATTCGGACGCGACCGCGGAGGAGGCGACGGCGGTCTTCGACGCCGGCGCGCGCGCGGCGACCCACCTCTTCAACGCGATGAGCCAACTGCATTCCCGCGAGCCCGGCGTCGTCGGCGCCGTCCTCTCCGACCCGCGCGTCGTCTGCGGCCTGATCGCGGACGGAGAGCACGTTCATGGCCTCGCCTGCCGCGCGGCGATCGCGGCCAAGGGCGCGTTCGGGATCGCGCTCGTCTCCGACGCCATGCCGCCGGCGGCCGGCGGCCCGGATTCCTTCGAACTGCAGGGTCGCCGGATGACCCGCGTCGGCCGGAAGCTGGTCGACGAAAACGGCACGCTCGCCGGCGCGACGATTACGCTGATCGACGCCGTCCGCACCGTCGCAACCAGGCTCGGCCTGCCGCTCGCCTCCGCCCTCGCCATGGCGACGCTCACCCCGGCGCGTCTCCTCGGCCTCGACGCTCAGCTCGGCCGCCTCGCGCCCGGGTGCGAAGCGAACCTCGTCCATCTCACCGACGCGCTCGAGGTCGCGGGCGTATGGATGAACGGGCGCGCCGTCGGGGAAGACGGCGGGTCGCGCTGAAGGCGATCAGACCGCGCGTTCCTTCATCGCCATCCGCGCCGCGTCCGCGCCGGACTTCATCGCGCCGCTGAAGCCCCCGCTCTCGGCGAAGGACGAAGCGAGATAGACGCCCGGCAGCGGCGTTTTCGGCGACCGGGGAAGTCCCGCCCAGATCGAGCGCTCGAACGGCAGCGGCGCGAAGCCGTAAACGGCGCCATGCGGCGTGTTCATGAAATTCGCCATCGAGCGGGCGTTGAGGAACAGGCGCTCGACGACCGCGGCGCCGAAGCCCGGATAGTCGCGGTCGAGCGCCGCCTGGAAGGCGTCGAGCCAGCGCTCGCGCCGATCCTTCTCCTCCTGCGGCGACAGGCCGGACCAGTTGTCGAAGCGATCGACGCCGACGACCGTCACCAGCGTCGGCCCGTCGCCGGCGAGACCGCTGTCGATCGCGCCGTAATTGGCGATCCCGTAGGCGGGCAGCCGATCGCCGGGGTCGGCGGCGAAGAGTTCTGCGCTATCGGCGAGATCGCTCTGCTTCGTCGCCCATTCGGGCAGGACGCTGAGGCTGTAGCGGTCGAGGCCGAGTTCGGCGGGAGGACGGCTGAGCCCGAAATGGGCCGAGAACAGCGAGATCGACAGCGGCCTTGCGCCATAGGCCGCCTCGAACTTCGCGCGCTCGGCGTCGGGCAGCATGCGGCCGAGCGCGTGCGGCGCGCAATTGGCGAACACCTGCTTCGCCACGATCCGTTGCTCGTCTCCCTTCGACTTCGCGTCGACGTGACGCACGGCGATCGCATGGTCCAACGCCTCGACATCGACGCTGCTCGCGTCGCGGCCGAGCAGGACCGAACCGCCGGCCTTGCTCACGACCTTGGCGAGCTTCATGGACAGCACGCGCGACCCGCCCTTGATGAAAACGCCGCCCGACTTGAAGAAACTGGCCTGCGCCACGGCGAAGAACGGCCACGCAAGGTTGCGGGCGTCGTCGGCATAATAGGCGATCGTCCCGCCGACCGCGCACTTCGCCGCCTCGTCGTCGCCGAAGAACCGCTCAAGCACGTCCGCGGCCGAGGCGCGCCAGTCGCGCGCGAGCGGCCTCAGTTCGAACGCGGCGCGCGCGAGCTTGCCCAGAGCCCGTTCCTCGCCGGCCTCCCGGAGTTGCGTCACCGCGTCATGGATCTGCTCGATCGCGCCGAAGAAGCGCGCCGAGCCTTCGCGGCTCCCGGGGAAGCGCTGACTCAGCGCGTGATGGGCGGCGTCGAAGCCGACCGGCATGTCGAACAGGTCGCCGACGAGCCCGCCTTTCACCGAATAGAACGGCCGGACCGGGACCCATTCGATCTCGTCGAGAATTCCAAGCTCCGCCAGGATCGCGTGCTTGACCTCGGTGGGGTCGCGCGGGTCGGCCGTCTGGTGCAAGGCCGGCTCGATGGTCAGCGCGCCCTTCTTGAACGCCGAGGCCGCGCCGCCGACGCTGTGATTGCGCTCGATCACGCAGACCTTGCGCCCGGCCTTGGCGAGCAGCGCGGCCGCGGTGAGGCCGCCGAGGCCGGAGCCGATGACGACGGCGTCAAAACTGTTCTCGCTCATCCTGCACCCCTGCGCGGCCGGGCTGGCTGGCCCGACCGGCTGATTTCGGCAGAATACCGGAACTCTGAGTTCGGAGTTTGATCGCCGTCAATCGAGCCGGACGGACGCAGGCCTTGGCGCCGGACGGCCCGGGACCGCGGCGACGGATCTCCGAAAGCGCCGCACATTTGGGCGCTCGATCGGACAAGTCTTGGGCAAGAACCGCCCTTTGGACCCGGAAAGGCGGGCCTGTACAGGGCTCGGCCGCGTGCCGTTTCGGAGACCGATCGCGGGATTTCAAAGCGTTACGCTCGATTTTCGGATTCCGCAGGGCCTCCGCGACCCAAATTGCCGCAATTTCGCCACAATACGGGAGGTCCGCCGCTTCGGAAACCGGTTCGAGGTTCGGGCCGAGCCAAGCCGTCTCCAGGGCGCAAGCGAAGGTCCTGGCGCGGCGCTGAGCGGGGGCAGGTCGGGGCGCAGGGCGAACGGCATCCTGGAGTCCAATCCGAGGGCGACAGCATCAGAGTAGGCGCGTATTCTCTTTTTATCAAGCTTTTGTTTTATAGATCTTGTTAATCGGAATACCGCCGGAAACCGCGGCGTCACGGCCGGGCTCGTCCCGGCCATCCGCGCGAACGCCGCCGCTCCAAGATAAGCGGATGAAGGATCAGCAGAATCTCGGATGTGGCCGCGGCTGGCGCCGGCGCTGCGTGGAGGGCCGGCGCGAGGCCGGCGATGACGCAGGATGAGCGGAGCGCGCGCTCGTCCCGAGGCGCCCCGCTACGTTCCGTCGGCAGGCTGCGCGGGCCCATGCAATGGTGATGCTGATGCCGCGGCTTCTCGGCCGGCGGGGCTAGCGCGGAGGACGGCGCGCCGTTGCACTTCTGCTCGAGGGGTCTTGCGGTCGCGCCGCGCAGGGTCACCGCTTTCACGGTCTCTTCGCCGACGAGCAGCGGCCCGACATTGTTCCACGAGCCGTCCGTTTGGCGCGACCATTCGGCGCAACTCAGCGTAAGCGCCTTGCCGTGAACCTGGACCGTGTCGGGCTTCGGCTCCGCTTCCGGCGGGGCGGCCTGCTGCGCGAACGCCGCGCCCGAAGCCATGATCAAGACGGAGATCAGCGTCGTCGCTCGAAGCATAGGGGTCGCGCCTCGCGCCAAAATAATCAACTTAAGCCGTCGGCAGGATGGCGCCGGACGCTTACGGAGTCGAGGGTGCGCATGGCGCCGCCGCGGGGTTGTCCCCTGTCGGCGCCATGCGCCGCTGCCCGTCCCGAGGGCGAACAATTGGGGACCGAGCGAAGCGTTGGCGCAATCATCCGGCAATCCGCGATTAAATTCCGTCGCGGGTCGCGCCGGCGCTGCGCGGCCGGGACGAGCCCGGCCATGACGGACGCGGTCAGGCCTTTTGATTCACGTTCCGCGCCGCGCCGCGCTCCGCCACGCCTCCGCAGACCGTTCCTGCATCAACCGCCCCACAAACTCCCAGGCCGCCTCCAGCCGCTCGCGCGCCTCCTCCGACAGGCTTTCGCCCAGCTCGAAACTTTCGCCGCGCACGCAGAGCACAAAGGACGGCGGCGGCGTGCGCCCGAGCGAGCGCGCGAAGACGTCGAGCACGGCTTCGGGCGAGAGCGCGTGGGTGGAGATGGCTCGCGTCGCGCTGGGCCTCGATCTCGCGGAAAACGAAGGGGGCGGGCGTGTCCTTGCCGGCGTCGAGGAAGAGGGCCAGCTCGGCGCCGTCGAGATCGAGCGCGTGCTCGATCTGCAGCTGAAAATCCTCGATCGTCGTGACGTCCGTGAGGCCCATGCGCGCGACCCGTTCGAGCAGCAGCGGCCCGAGGCCGTCGTCGCCGCGCGCGTCGTTGCCCCAGCCGAAAACGACGAGGCGCATCACAGCGCCGCCGTCATTGCGAGGAGCGCAGCGACGAAGCAATCCAGAAGCCTGCGCGGCGGCCCCTGGATTGCTTCGCTTCGCTCGCAATGACGGTGAACCAACTCATTCCGCCCTAGCCCTTCCGGAGGCTCGACAGGAGCACGCCGTCGGCGTCGACGAGGCTGACCTCGAGCGGCATCTGGCCGAGCGCGTGGGTCGCGCAGGAGAGGCACGGGTCGTAGGCGCGGATCGCGACCTCGACGTGGTTCAAAAGCCCTTCGGTCACTTCGCGGCCCGACAGGTAACGCTGCGCCACGGCGCGGATCGCCTCGTTCATCGCCGTGATTGTTGTTGGTGGTCGAGACGATCAGATTGCAATAGGTCACGAGATCGTTCTCGCCGACGCGGTAGTGATGGAAAAGCGTGCCGCGCGGCGCCTCGATCACGCCGACCGCCTCGCCCCGGCGCGGCCCCTTGTCGGCCATGAGGTCGGCGCCGAGGATATCGGGATCGTCGAGGAGCTCGCGCGCGAGTTCGGCCGCGTGCAGCATCTCGATCATGCGCGCATAATGGTACATGAGCGCGCCATGCAGCGGCTTGCCGCCGCCGATTGCGACGAACTTCTGCCGTTCGGCCTCGGCGAGCGGGGTCGGCAGGACATCGCACACCTGCATGCGGGCCAGCGGCCCGACGCGATACCAGCCCTTTTCCGCGCCGAGCGCCTTGATGTGCGGGAACTTCATGTAGCGTCCAGTTCTTGACGTCCTCCTGCAGCAGGTCCTTGTAGGTCGCGGTATCGACGTGGTCGAAGATCGGCGCCGCCGTCGGCGTCGCGGGCGCGCAAGCCGCCGTGGTAGAAGTCGGGCGCGCCGCGGTCGTCGACGAGGCCCATCATGTTGGCGGGCGCCTCGCCGAACACCTTGTAGAACTCGGGGCTCGTCGCTTGCAGTCTGGCGATGAGGCCGACCGCCTGCTGCGACCACTCGACGATCTGGTCGACGCCGCCGCGCATCGAGTCGCGATCCTCGACGCTCAAGCGCCTTGTTGACGCCGCCGGGAATGACGCCGGTGCCGTGAATGCGCTTGCCGGCGATGTGGCGGATGACCTCCTGGCCGAACTTGCGGGTGAGCACGCCCTTGCCTCGCGAGATCGGGAAACGCGGCGGCGATGCCGACGATGTTGCGCTTGGCGACCTCGCTTTCGAACCCGAGCAGCAGGTCGGGCGAGGCGAGATGGAAGAAGTGCAGCGCGTGCGACTGGACGATCTGCCCGTAGTGCAGCAGCCGGCGCAGTTTTTCCGCCGTCGGCGTCAGCGGCCCGTAGCCCGCGATAAGGTCCATCGCCTTGGTCGCGGCGAGCAGATGGCTGACCGGGCAGATGCCGCAGAGCCGCTGGATGGCGATCGGCACTTCCCAGTACGGGCGCCCCTCGATGAAGACCTCGAAGCCGCGGAACTCCACGATGTGCAGCCGGACCTGATGAACGCGGTTCTCCTGGTCGAGCAGGATCGTGACCTTGCCGTGTCCCTCGACGCGCGAGACCGGCTCGATGGCGATCCGGCGCAGCTTATGCGGACGTTCGGCGGTTTCGAGGTTCAGCATGGCGCAGACCTCCTAATCGTAATGGAGCAGGCTGGGATCGAGACGCGGCATCCGGCCGAGGATGAGGTCGGTCAGAAACTTCCAGATCGCGTCGGCGGACGGCGGACAGCCGGGCAGGGAGTAGTCGACGCGCACGATCTCGTTCAGCGGATAGACCTTGTCGAGCGCCAGCGGCAATTCCGGCGAGTTGGGAACGCAGGGCTCGTCGGTGATCGGATCGCGATAGACGCGGGTCAGGATATCGTCGACCGAGAAACGGTTGCGCAGCGCCGGCAGCCCGCCGTTGATCGCGCAGGCGCCGACGGCGACCAGGATCTTGGCGCTGGCGCGCAACTCGCGCACGACATGCACGTTATCGGCGTTGCAGACGCCGCCTTCGATCAGCGCGATATCGCAGGGACCGCAAGGACTTGATGTCGGTCAGCGGCGAGCGATCGAACTCCGCGAAGTTCCGCCAGCTCGAACAATGCGCTCGTCGATGTCGAGGAACGACATGTGGCAGCCGAAGCAGCCGGCGAGCGACGTCGTCGCAAGCCGGATCTTGACCTTCTCGGGACCGGGGCCGCTCATCGAACCTCCGGAAGCTCGCAGGATTCCGCCTCGGCGCTGATCGGCGCGCGGTCGTACGTCCGGTCGCCGATCGCGGTCGCGAAGCCGACGCGCTTGACCAGGATCGCGCCGACCGGACAGACGCGTCGCGGCGCGGTCGGTGACGGCGAAGGCGCTGTCGCCGAGCTTGCCGGTCGGCGAGTTGATGATCAGTTTGGCGTCGAGTCCGCGTCCGGCGACCGCGAACACCTCCTTGTGGTCGACGTCGCGGCTTGCGCGCACGCAGAGCTCGCACAGGATGCAGCGATTGAAGTCGATCAGCACGTCGGGATGCGACGAGTCGACGCCCTTGTTGGGAAAGAGCTCGACGAAATGCGGCGACAGCATCTCGTATTCGTAGCCCAAGCGCCTGCAACTGGCAGGCGCCGCTCTTCTCGCAGCCGGGGCAGAAATGGTTGCCTTCGATGAACAGCATCTGCACCAGCGAGCGCCGCATCGCGTCCAGTTCGGGCGTGTCGACGTCGACTTCCTGCCCGACGGCGGCCTTGTGGGTGCAGGCCGTCTGCGTGCGCCCGTTGACGAGGACCGTGCAGAGCTTGCAGCCGCCGTGCCGCTTGAAATCGGGCTGGAAGCAGAGGTGGGGAATGTAGATTCCCGCGGCCTTCGCCGCTTCGAGGATCGTCTGGCCGGGAACGAAGGGAATCGGCTGCTCGTCGATCGTGAATTCGTTGTCCATTCGCGTCAGCCCTCCGCCTCGAGATGCGCGTCGGCGTCGTCGCGGCCGGTCACGCGCCGCGCAGGCTCGAGCGCGGCTTCGAGATTGACCGCCGGCGCGAAGTCGCGCGCTTCCAGCCGCCTTTCGAACGCGGGGCGGAACTTGTTGAGCGCGTCGCGCACCGCGTTCCCGGCCGTCTCGCCGAGGCCGCAATGGCTGGTGCGCTTCATGAATTCGCCGAGACGCTTGAGGTCGTTGACCTCGTAGCTGGAGCCGCGGCCTTCGGCGATCTTGTCCATGATGTTGCGCTGGATCGCGGTGCCGACCCGGCAGGGGGTGCAGAAGCCGCAGCTCTCATGGGCGAAGAAATGGGTGAAATTGCGGGCGACCTCGAAGATGTCGCGGTCGCGGCCGAAGATCATGAAGGCGCCGGCGGTCGAGACGTCCTCGAAGGCGATGCGGCGGCTGAACTCGTCGGGCGTGACCAGGACGCCGGACGCGCCGCCGATCTGGACGGCGGTCACGGCGTTCGCGCCGCAGTCCTCGAGAATGCGCCGGATCGTCACGCCGAACTGGTATTCGTAGACGCCCGGCCGCTCGCAGTCGCCGGAGACGGAGATCAGCTTCGTGCCGGTCGAGGTCTTCGTTCCCCGCTTGGCGAAGCTCGCCCCGCCCTCGATCGCGATCTCCGTGCAATGGGCGAGCGTCTCGACATTGTCGACGACGGTCGGCTTGCCGAGATATCCGACCAAGACCATGGACGGCGGTCTGACCCGCGGCCGGCCGGGCTTGCCCTCGAGCGATTCGATCTGGGCCGTGCCCTCGCCGCAGACGTAGCCGCCGGCGCCCATGTGGATCTCGATATCGAAATCGAAGCCGGGAGCGCCGCGTATCGACGTCCCCAGTCGCCCGCTCGCGCGCATGGCGTCGATGTCGCGCTGAAGCTGCTCCTGCAGGTGCCTGTACTCGCCCCGCAGATAGATGAAGCCCTTGGTCGCGCCGACCGGAAAGGCCGCGATCGCCATGCCTTCGAGAACGCGGGTGGAGAAGGAATTGAGCAGCACGCGGTCCTTGAAGGTTCCGGGTTCGCCCTCGTCGGCGTTGCAGACGATGTACCTCTGCGCGCCCGGGCGCGTTGCGGGCGCCCTCGAGTTTCACGCCGGTCGGAAATCCCGCGCCGCCGCGGCCGCGCAGGTTCGACCGCTTCATTTCATCCATCATGCCCTGCCGGCCGCGCGCGATCGCGGCGTCGAGGGCGACGCCGGGTTCGAGCGGCGTCGAGCAGCGTTTCCCGGCGGCGGATGTTGTCGTCGACATGAAAGAACGCCGCGGGCCATTCCCCGAGCGGCGCGCCGATCCGCATCAGCTCGCAGATTTCGTCGATCCGTTTCCGCGTCAGCCGGGTGACGGCGAAGTTGTTGACCAGCATCGCCGGCCCCTGATCGCACATGCCGGTGCAGGAGGTGAGGTCCACGCTGACGGCGCCGTCGGCCGAAACCTGGCCGCGGCGCAGCTTCAGGCGCTTCAGCATGTGGTCCATGAGCGCCGCGCTGCCGAGCATCTGATCGGTGATGTTGTCGGAAAAGAGAACGCGGTAGCGGCCTCGCGGCCGGTCGTAGAGGAACGAGTAGAACTGCACGACGCTCTGGACGCGGGTGATCGGAACGCCGAGTCCCGCGGCGATCGAGCGCGTCGTCTCCGGAGAGATCCAGTCGAGCTCCTCCTGAGCTTCCCGCAGAATCTGAACAAGGCGCGTCGGGTCCTCCCGGTGTCGCGACAAGGCGCGCGCGACGACGTCACTGCCCATGGTCATGGCTCGTTCCTCACTGAGGAGGCTCTATTGCGGACTCCGGCTGAGCTGTCTTGACCTCGATCAATCTGGCGGCGCAATCGTTCAAGCCGGGCCCTATTTCAGCAGCACGTCGATGTCGACCTCGAGATTCGGGTCGTCCGGATCCTTCACGTCGTTGGCATATTCTTCGACGAAAGAGTCCTGGGCGTCGATCCCTTTCTCGTCGAGATAGGCGGTGATGGCGTCGTAGGTCGCGTCGATGTCGGCATAGGCGCCGAGATGCTGGAACCGCATCGCTTTGCCGCTCGGCGTCACGCCGATCTTCACGGCTTCGGACAGGTTCGCCTTGCCGTCGGGCGCGGATTCGAGCGGATAGCCGGCGTGATAGCGGAAGCCCGTGTCGTCCGACTCGATGAAGACCGCGATCGGTCGGCCGGACGGCTTGAGGCCGGCCTTGTCCATGTCGCGTTTGACGAGGCCGAGCGAGCCCTGAATCGCCCCGTAGACCTCGTCGCGGTCGGCCTTGCCCTCGATATAGGCGAACGGGCGCTGCGCGAGATCCACCGTCTCGCCGGTCGACCCTTCGGCCTTCTTGCTCGTGTCAGGCGTCGCGGCGTCGGAAGGCCCGGACGGCGGCGATGCGCCCGGGGCCGCCGGCGGCTGCGGGGCGGCGGGCGCGGCGGGCGCCTGCGGGTTCGGCGTCGTGGTCGGCCGAAAGAGGCTGCGCCTGCGAACCCGTGACGGGACCGGAAGGCGAAGCGGCCGGCGGGGACGCGGACGGCGCCGCCGCTGGCGCTGCGTCGCCCGCAAGGCAAAGGGTCGACGGACCCCCGGCGGCCAGAATCGCCAGAAGGCCTGCGGCGACGGCGCAGATCCAGTTCTTCGGCATGTTTCTCCTGGCGCTCCGCCCGAGCGGGCATGCTCCGTCTCAAGGAAACCTCTTAGGACAATTCCGTCTCAGGACAAAGACGACTGTCGTTTGGAACGGCGCGACATATTCACGCCGGCTGCGGTCGCGTCCAGCGCAAGACCGGCTGACGCGCCGCGCGGGTTTCGTCCAGACGGCGGCGCGGCGCGTAGATCGGGGCCGACAGAAACCGCTCGCGATCGCCGGCTTTCGCGGCGAAAGCCAGATCCCGCAGCGTCATGATGAACCGATCGAGGCTGGCCTTCGATTCCGACTCGGTCGGTTCGATCAGCATCGCGCCGTGAACGACCAGCGGGAAATACACGGTCATCGGATGAAAGCCCTCGTCGATCATCGCCTTGGCGAAATCGAGCGTGGTGAGGTCGGTGTCCTTCAGCCAGCGGTCGTCGAACAGCGCCTCGTGCATGCAGACGCGGTCGCCGAACGGCGCGCTCATGACGTCGTTGAGCGACGCGCGGACGTAGTTCGCGGACAGGACCGCGTCCTCGGACGCCTGGCGCAGACCGTCCGCGCCGTGCGACAGGATGAAGCTCAGCGCCCGGACGAACATCCCCATCTGGCCGTGGAACGCGCTCATCCGGCCAAAGGAGTCCGTGCCCTCGGCGTGCTCGACGAGGCGAAGCGCTCTCGCCGTCTCGCGTGACGAACGGAACCGGCGCATAGGGCGCGAGCCGCGCCGACAGCGCGACCGGGCCCGCGCCCGGACCGCCGCCGCCGTGCGGCGTCGAGAACGTCTTGTGCAGGTTGATATGCATGGCGTCGACGCCGAGATCGCCCGGGCGGGTCTTGCCGACGATGGCGTTGAAATTCGCGCCGTCGCAATAGAAGTACGCCCCCGCCTCGCGCACCGCCTCGGCGATTCCGACGATCTGCGCGCTCGAACAGGCCGCAGGTGTTGGGGTTGGTCAGCATGATCGCGGCGACGTCCGGCGCGAGCGCCGCTCTTCACCGCCTCGACGCTGACATTCCCGTCGTCGCCGGCCGGCACCGGGCGCACCGAAAAGCCGATCAGCGCGGCTGTCGCGGGATTGGTGCCGTGGGCCGAATCGGGCACCAGCACGACGCGCCGCGTCGCGGCTTCGCCGCGCGCCTCGATCGCCGCCTTGATCGCCATCATGCCGCAGAGTTCGCCATGCGCGCCCGCCTTCGGCGACATCGCGATCGCGCTCATGCCGGTCATCGTGATGAGCGCGCCGGCCAGCGCCTCGATGACCGCGAGCGCGCCCTGCGCCGTCGAGACCGGCTGCAGCGGATGCACGTCGGCGAAGCCCGGCAGCCGCGCCATTTTCTCGTTGAGGCGCGGATTGTGCTTCATCGTGCAGGAGCCGAGCGGATAGAGGCCCGGCGTCGATCGAGTAGTTGTCGCGCGACAGGCGCACATAATGGCGCACCGCCTCCGGCTCGGTCAGGCCGGGCAGATCGGGCGCGCTCGCGCTGCGCGTGCGGCCCGAGCCTCGAGCCGAACGGAGCGGGGTCCTCCAGGTCGACGCCGGTCGCGTCGAAGCGGCCCGCTCTCGAAGATCAGCGCCTCCTCCATGTCGAGCGCGCGATTGCCGGTGAAGGTCTGCACGCCGGACCGCTGCGGCGGCTTCCGGGCGCGTCGGGCGGCCTTGGCTGTTCATCGGCGGTCGTCTCCTCGGGAGGCTATCGCAGGCATTCCGCCAAGGCGCTTGGCGTAGGCGGCGCGGTCGTCGTCGCTGTTGACCTCGGTGCTGGCGACGACGATGCAATCGTCGAGCCCGGCGCCGGGCAGGAGCCGCGAGACCGGCAACCCGCCGATCACGCCGCGCTGCGGCCAGCGCCTCGATCAGCTCGGCGCGCCGGCCGCGGCGTCCGCAGGGTGAACTCGTTGAAGAAATGCGCGTTGAGGATCTCGACGCCGGGAACGGCGGAGAGGCGATCGGCCAGTTGCACCGCGTTGGCGTGATTGACGTTCGCCAGCCGCCTGAGGCCGACGCCGCCGAGCAGCGCGAGGTGGATCGAGAAGGCGAGCGCGCACAGGCCGGAATTGGTGCAGATGTTGCTCGTCGCCTTCTCGCGCCGGATGTGCTGCTCGCGCGTCGACAGCGTCAGGACGAAGCTGCGCCGGCCGTCGGCGTCGACCGTCTCGCCGGCGAGCCGCCCGGGCATCTGGCGCACGAACTTGTGCCGCGTCGCGAACAGTCCGACGTAAGGGCCGCCGAAATTGAGCGCGTTGCCGATCCCCTGTCCTTCGCCCACCGACGATGTCGGCGTCCATCTCGCCGGGCGAGCGCAGCGCGCCGAGCGAAACCGGGTCGGTGAAGACCGCGATCAGGAGCGCGCCGCGCGCATGCGCCGCGGCGGCGATGGGCGCGAGGTCGCGCGGATTGCCGAAGAAATCGGGGCTCTGGACGATGACGCAGCTCGTCTCGTCGTCGATCGCGGCGGCGATGTCCTCGCTCGCCGTGGAGGTCGGGCGGCAGCCGCACGATCGTCTCGCCCGCCAGATGCGCCAGCGTCGCCGCGACGTCGGCGTATTGCGGATGCAGGCCGCCGGACAGCACCGCCTTGCCGCGCTTCGTCAGCCGGTGCGCCATCAGCATCGCCTCGGCGCAGGCGGTCGAGCCGTCGTACATCGAGGCGTTGGCGACCTCCATGCCGGTCAGGGTCGCGACCTGGGTCTGGAATTCGAACAGAACCTTCAGCGTGCCCTGCGCGATCTCCGGCTGATAGGGCGTGTAGCTGGTCAGGAATTCGGAGCGCTGGATCAGATGATCGACGCTCGCCGGAATGTGGCGCTTGTAGGCGCCGGCGCCGAGGAAGAACGGCGCCGAGCCCGCGGCGAGGCTGCGCGCGGCCATCGCCGACAGCGATCCGCTCGACCGCCATCTCGCTCTTGGCGAGCGGCAGATCGAGGAGGCCCTCGATCCGCTTGTCGGCGGGAATGTCGGCGAACAGCGCCTCGACGTCGGGCACGCCGATGCGCGCCAGCATCGCCTCGCGTTCGGCCGCGTCGAGCGGCAGATAGCGCATCGATCAGGCCTGCGTCTCGAGGAAGCCGCGTAGGCGGCTTCGTCCATCAGCGCCGGCGACTTCGCTCGGGTCGGCGAGCCTGATCCGGAACAGCCAGCCGCGCCCGAGCGCGTCCTCGTTGATGAGGCCGGGCGTCGCCTCGACCTCCGCATTGACCGCGATGACTTCGCCGGACACCGGCGCGAAAACGTCGCTCGCCGCCTTCACGCTCTCGACCACGGCGGCCGGATCGCCCGCCTTCAGCGTCTTGTCCGACCGGCGGCGCCTCGGCGAAGACGACGTCGCCGAGCTGCTGCTGCGCGTGGTCGCTGATGCCGACGACGCCTTCGGCGCCCTCGATCCGGATGTATTCGTGATCCTTGGTGTAGCGGATCTCAGCCATGACGAGGTCCTTCGGTTCAGCCGCGATAATAGGCGTGGGGATGGAAAGGCAGCGCGACGACGCGCGCGCTCAGCGTCTTGCCGCGCACGATGAGACCGACCGGCGTTCCGACCGCGGCATGGGCGCGGTCGACGAAGCCCATCGCGATCGGCGCGCCGACGCTCGGGCCGAAGCCGCCGGACGTGACGACGCCGATCGGCGCGCCGTCCGTCGAGACGATCTCGGCTCCCTCGCGCGCCGGCGCGCGCCCGTCCGGCCTCAAGCCCACGCGCAGGCGAGCCGGCCCTTCGCGAAGCGCCCGCAAGATGCGCTCCGCGCCGGGAAAGCCGCCCTCGGCGCGCCGGCGCTTCTGGATCGACCAGGCGAGCGCCGCTTCGACCGGATCGACGGTCTCGTCGAGCTCATGGCCGTAGAGGCAGAGGCCCGCCTCGAGCCGCAGCGAATCGCGCGCGCCGAGGCCGATCGGCGTGAACGTCCGGGCTGGCCGAGCAGGCGGCGCGCGAACGCATCCGCGTGGGCCGCCGGCAGCGAGATCTCGTAGCCGTCCTCGCCCGTATAGCCGGAGCGGGAGACGAAGGTCTCGAACATCGCCGATGCGCGCGGGCTTCGCGCGCTCATGAACGCCATGGTCGTCGATGCCCTCGCCGGGCGCGAGCCCGCCAGCGTCGCGGCCGCGAGCGGCCCTTGCAGCGCGATCAGCGCCGCGTCGTCGAGCGGCGTCAGCCGGACGGCCGCTCGGGCAGACGCTCGGCGATCAGCGCGATAGTCGACGGCTTTCCGCGCGGCGTTGACCACCAGCCGCAGCGCGCCGTCGGCGCCGGGCGGACGCGTCACCATGAGGTCGTCGACGATCCCGCCGTCGTCGTTGAGGAACTGGGTATAGCGCTGGCGGCCCGGCGCGAGGCTGAGGATGTCGGCCGGGCAGAGCGTCTCGAGGAACGCCGCCGACGGCCGCGTGGTCCGGCCCTTCGATCAGCGCCTGACCCATATGCGAGACGTCGAACAGCCCGGCGGCCTTGCGGGTGTGCAGATGCTCCGCGAGCACCCCGGCCGGATATTGGATCGGCATGTCGTAGCCGGCGAACGGCGCCATGCGCGCGCCGAGCTCGACGTGCAGCGCATGCAGGGGCGTCTTGCAGGATGGCGTCGTCGCTCATGGGTCCACCGATCGAGTTCAGAGCGCCCTAGCGGAGCGCACCGCGACGAAAGCGGCGAGACGATCCGCGGAGCGCCCCCTCTGTCGCGAGACCTGAGAGATTTCCCGCCTTTCGGCGGCTACCCCCGTCGGTGGACGCGACGCCTATCGGGCGCGCGCCGCTTTCCAGAGCGTCATCACTTCCGCGGTCCTGTGGCCTGAGCGTTTCCCA
>CAWANA010000037.1:0-28020 GCA_963783275.1 uncultured Alphaproteobacteria bacterium
GGGTGGTGGGCGCGTTGCGGGTCATGACGAACTCACGGCACGGAGGAGAAGGCAGGCGAATCGAGTGCGGCGCGATCAAAAGTTGCTGTGGACAGACAGCCGAGTTCGGCATTGATTCCGGCAAGAAAATAGTCGGGGAAATCCGCCTTGCCGGTGCGGAAGGCCGCCAGCGCGCGTTCGGCCGCCCGACGATAGGGGATGTCGAGATCGTCCATGGAAAGAACGCCTTCGATCAGAAGCGCGACCTCGGCTCGCTTCCGCTTCAGTTTTTTGGCGAGTGTCCAACCAAATTCGGCGAGGACGACCGGATTGACGAGGCAAGGCTCGTCCGCGGTTACAGCGTCGACGAATTGTCGGGCGCGTTCGCATTGGGCGGGATCGTCCTCCAGAAACAGGCGCAGAAGCACGTTCGTGTCGAGGCCAATCATCCGCCGTCCTTCTCGCGGCTACGCCGATCGCGCTCCTCCACTGCGAGTGTGATCGCTTCGTCGATCGTCTTGTCGAGATCGATGCCCGCCTCCCCGGCGCGAAAGGCATTAGCGCGCGCAAAGTCAACGATCCGCCGCCGCTTTCGGGCCTCGAGCCGGATTGATCCATCCGCCTCTTGAACGAAACGAAGCCGGTCGCCTGCCGCAACGCCAAGCGCCTGGCGCAGCGCGTTCGGCACGGTAATCTGTCCCTTGCTTGTTACGGTCGCCTCGCCGAAATCCTGTTCGGCTTTCCGTTGAGCCGCAGTCATAAACGCCTCCATCAGCTCCTTACTAAACAAAATGTAAGGAATTGCCTCCTGGAATGCAATCAGCCGGGTCCTTCCGCTCAGATCTTCCCCATGACCTCCTGGCGGAAGCCGTAGACTTCGCGCTTGCCGGCGATGGCGACCAGGTTGACCTTGCGGCTTTGGCCGGGCTCGAAGCGAACGGCCGTGCCGGCGGGAATGTCGAGCCGATAGCCCTTCGTCTTCGACCGGTCGAACTTCAGCGCCGGGTTCGCCTCGAAGAAATGGTAGTGCGAGCCGACCTGGATCGGGCGGTCGCCGGTGTTGGAGACGTCGAGCGACAGCGTCTCGCGGCCCTCGTTCATGACGATCTCGCCGGGATCGGTGAGGACCTCGCCGGGGGCATTCGCTTCGTCGGCGCCGCGGATCGGGTGATGCACCGTCACGAGCTTGGCGCCGTCAGGAAAGGTCGCCTCGACCTGGACGTCGTGGATCATCGAGGCGACGCCCTCCATGACCTGGTCGGCCGTCAGCACATGAGCGCCGCCCTCCATCAGGTCGGCGACCGAGCGGCCGTCTCTGGCGCCCTCGACAACGAAATCGGTGATCAGGGCCACCGCCTCGGGATGGTTCAGCTTGACGCCCCGTTCGAGCCGCCGCCGCGCCACCATCGCGGCCATGGCGATCAAGAGCTTGTCCTTTTCCCGCGGCGTCAGAATCATGGGCTCCCTCGTGCTCGCGTCCGTCGTCCTTCGAGCCGCGATGCGGCGCTTCCCGGACGAAGCCTTTCAGCAAATCCCCAAACACTCGCCTGGCGGCTCGCCCAAAAGCGCGCGCTCCCCGCCGGCGAACCGTCGCCCTCGTTCCCCAGCAAGCGCGACTACCGCCACAGGCGCGGCGGCTTGCGTCCGCTGAGCGCCAGAATGGCCGCAATCGCGGTTTCGCGCAATCGGCTCGGCGAGGCCGAAAGGAGCCGGCAGACGATCAGGCCGTCGAAAGCGCTTGCGCCGGCTTCGACCTCGGAGGGGCGCGTGTCGAGCGCTTCTCGCAGTTCGGGCAACCGCGCCTCGATGTCGGGCGAAGCGGCAAGGAGGGTCGAGACCGCGCGCGCCCCCGCGCCGGACGCCGGGCGGTCCAGCGTCGCGCCCGCATGGTCGAGCCGGGTCGCGTCGGCGAACACGAGCCGGCCGGCCCGCGCGAGCCGCCAGGAGTCGCGCAGCGACGCGTCGATGCGCGCTTCCCCCATCGCCAGACGGCCGAACACCAGCGTCTCGACCGCGAGAAGCTCCGCGTCGGCGGCGATCTCGATCGTCAGCGTGCGCTCGAGCCGGGCGTGGTCGAACAGGATCGTTTCCTGCGGCAGCCAGGCGAGGCGCGCGCCGTCCCTGAGCGTCAGCGTGGTCGCAATGCGGGCGGGCGGGCCGTCGCTGCGGTAGATTTTCTCCGCCGCCGTTGTGGTCGCTTCGACGGCTGCGCCATGTTCGACCGTGAGCGCGATCGAGTAAGAGTCGCCGCCCGCGACGCCGCCGCCTGTATTGACGATCACCGCCTCGCACGGGCTGGCTGAGCGGGGAAATCGCCAGCGTAAGCCGCCGGTCTCGAACAGGTTACGCGGCTCGGTGCGCCCGCCAGCCCGCGCGAAGACGGCGCGCGCCTCGGCGTGCGCCCGCTGGAGAGCGCGGGGGCCGAACGGTTCGCCGCTCACGGGCGGCAGTTCCGTTGCAGGTCGACCTCTGCGCTCGGGCACGATTTGTCGAGCACCGGCGCGAACGGGTCGCTGACGCGATAGAGTTCGTACGTCTCGACCGGACGGCCGGCTCGGCGGCGCTCGATCGTCCCGGCCGGTTCGACATGCGCGAAGCGCATCTTGAGGATGAGATCGAACTGCCGTCCCGCCTCGGCGATGGCGAGACCGGGCGAGGCGAACAGCGACTCCGGGGGGGACGGTTCGAAGATCCAGCGTATGCGCTGCTCCGGCTGCGCGACAACGATCGCCGGGTCGCCATAGACCGTCATCAGGGAAGTCAGCGCATAGCCATGGGTCAGGAGGTAGGGCGCGCCTTCCGCCCTGGCGCGGGCGTCGACCTCGCGGGCGAGGTCGCGGAAGCCTTGGAGCCGGGCGGTCGGGTCGGCTGCCCCAAGCGGCAGGACGCCGGTCAGCGCCTGAACGAAGCCGACGAGCATAACAGCGAGCGCGAGCGGCGCCGCCCACAGCGCAGCCGCGGGCAAGACGCCCCGCAACGCCCGCCGAGCGGCGCGCTCGGGCGACCCAGTCGGCGGCGAGCAGGACGCATGCGGGAAAGAGCGGCGCGAGCCAGTTTCCCTGCACCCGGTCATGCATGGCATGGACGAGGAAATAGACCGCGGCCGGAGCGATCACGCCGATCAGCAGCCGGCGGGCTTCGTCGGATGAGCGCGCCTCGACCGGCTTCCGCCAGGAAATGCTCGCGACCGCGAAGACCAGCGCGGCGAACACGAGGGGGTTCATCAGCAGGACCTGGGCGACGCCGAACTCGACGACATAGAACGGCGTGAAGCCGCTCGCCGCCGCCCGGCCGCCCTGCTTGAGGAAGGTCGCCCAGCCATGCTCCGCGTTCCAGACGACGAACGGCGAAAAGATCGCCGCCGCCAGAGCCAGCGCCGCCCACGGCGCGGGCGAACGTAGCCAGTGGCGCAGCGAGGGCGTCGTGACGAAGGCGAGGCCGACGCCCGCGGCGAAGAAGGCCGCAGTGAATTTCGACATCAGCATCAGGCCGAGCGCGAGGCCCATGGCGTAGAGCCAGCGCGACTGGCCGGTCCGCCACAGTTCGACAAGGGCCGCAAGCCCCAGCGTCCAGAACAGGACGAGCGGCGCGTCCGGCGTCACGAACAGCGCGCCCGCGATGACCAGCGGGGCCGCGATCCACAGGAGCACGGCGAGCGCGGCGGTTTCGGCGGATCGAAACAGCCGCCACGCGATCCACGCGATGAGCCCCGGCAGCGCGCCGGTCAGAGCGAGCGTCAGCGCTCGAACGCCGAACTCGGAATCGCCGAACACCGCGGTCGACGCCCGGATCAGGAAAGCGACCATCGGCGGATGGTCGAGGTAGCCGAACGCCAGGCCGCGCGACCAAAGCGTGTAGTAGGCTTCATCGAATGTGAGTTCGAGCCGCCACGCGGCGAACGCCTGCAGCGCGAGCAGGACGAGCGCGCCGCCGGCCGCCCAGGCAATGAGCCGCCAGGGATGAGGCTCGGTCAGCGGGCGCGTCTCGGCGACGATGGAAGCCTCCGTCACGTCGTCGCCTTCTCCTAACGGCCCTCTCGCTCAGGCCGGCTCCAGTCGCACGGCGGCGGGTCGAGGGTCAATCGTTGCAGGCCGCCCTCGCGGTGTGGCCTCAATTGCTTCTCAGGTGTGGCGCCCTTCACACAGCCCTTGCGGGACCGGCGTCGTATAATGTTCACCAAAGGTTTCGAGTGGGCGTCTGCGCTCCGGGGCGGTGGATATGGCGACGAGGGGCGAGGGGACACGATTGGCGCGATCCAGCCGCGATGACGCGGCGGACGCTTCGCGATTCTTTGCGCGCGTCGGCTACGCCGCCGTGGCGATCGGCGCTCCGGTCGCGGTCGTCATTCATCCACTCGCACTGTTCATCGTCTTTCCGATCGGCGTCGCCATGATCGTGCTGGCCGCGGCGCTGGAGGGCAGGCCGGGATTTGGCGCCCGCGCGCTCCGGGCGTTCACGACCCCTACGTTTCTCGCCCTGGCCGCCGGCTTCGCTTGGGCGACGCTGTCGATCTTGTGGACGCCCTACCCCGTCTCGGCTCTGCAGCATTGCCTGAAGCTCGGCCTCCTGATCCTGGCGACGCTGCTCGCGGTCGCCGCGCCGCGCGACAACGCGCGCGCGACCGACCTCTACATGTTTCCGATCGGCGTCGTGCTGGGCATGATCGCCATGTCGGCCAAGGGCCTCGCCGGCGTGGTCGGCGCCGTCCCCGACGACGGGGGACTCGCGGCCGGCGGGGTCGCGCTCGCGGTGCTGCTGTTTCCGGCGCTCGGCGGCCTTACGGCGCGCGGACGGAACGGCTACGCGCGGCTCCTGCTGATCATCGCGCTGGCCTTCGCCTATATCGCCGGCTACGCGCCGCTCACCATCGCGCTGTTCGCCGGCTATCTGGCGCTGTCGTTCGCGATTTCGGACCTGACCCGCTCGGTGCGCGAATTCGCCTGGGGCGCGGCCGCGCTCATTCTGCTGTCGCCCCTGATCCCCGCCTTCGCGCCGACGATCGCGGCCTGGGTGTTCAACGTCAAGCTCGCCAGCCTGCCGCCGCCCTACGCGTCCCTGTCGGTCGCGGCCGACATCTTCACCCACGACAAGCTCAGACTGCTCACCGGACACGGCTTTGCGACCGTCAGCCGCGGCGTGCACGATCTGATTCTGCCGCCCTATACCCCGCGTTCGCTCGCCTTCACGGTCTGGTACGAACTCGGAATCGTGGGCGCGGTCATCGCCGCGGTCGGCGTCTGGTTCGGCTTTCGCGATCTCGACAAAGCCCCGCCCCGCCTCGCGCCGTTTATGGCCGCAGGCTTCGCCGCGCTCGTCGCGCTGGCGTTTTCAAACGTCGATTTCGACGACATGACCGTCCTGACCCTGGTCGGCGCCGCGGTCATTGCGACCGACGTCGCCGCGCGCAGCCAGTACCGCACCACGCGTCCCTCCGCGGCGAGCCTCGCAGAATCTCTAGGCGGCCAACGCGTGCAACCGGGATGCGATTCATGCTGCGCCCAGCCTCGACGCCGCCAGGCTTCGAACTCGGGTTACCGGATTTACGCGTTGCGGAAAGGCTGAATCCACGGGGTCGCTGATTCGGGCCTGCCGGATGGGCGCCTCGCCCTACGAATCCGCGCTCGGCGGCGTAGCGCAAACGCTTTACACTTACTGGCCTTCTCGTTCGATAAATTGATAACTTCCATTGAGAAGATTAATATTATTTTGGATGGTTTGGTTGTCTGGATCCCGCAACAAGGCTTCATGGAATTTTTCACGGGCAGCAGACAGGCTGCCTCGTAGAATATATGAGTACCCTTGGTTATTCAGAATCTGGACGGTCTCTCCTTGCAGACTGATGGCTTGCCGGTATGCTCGGTCGGCGAGATCGAACCGGCCGATACGGTCGTAGCTGGCCGCCAGCCCAATCCATGCGCTGGCGTCCTTCGGAGCCTTTTCGACCGCAGCCTGAAAATACTGCTGCGCAACTCCGTATATGCCGCGGTTGAAGTATTCCTGCCCTAGTCGCAGAGGTTCGTCGGAGGGATAGTATTTCACGTCCGACGGATTCTGGATCGTCAGAGTGGTTCCGGCGTCGTCCACCTGCGGCGGGACAGCCGGCGTAGGCGCTGGGACGCTTGCGACAGGCTGATCGTCTGCGGCGCATCCCGCAATCGCCATCACAAGAGTTCCTGCGGCGGCGAGGATCAGGAGGCGCGCAGTGGCTTTCGTGGTGCGCATGATTGCCGCTTGGCTTCCGCGACGGGTAGACGAGGCGGTGTAGACAGGCCCACAACGGATTCGCTGCAACTCCGCTATTGCCCGCCGCCGCCCGAACCGCCCCCGCCACTTGCGGACGACGGGATGGCCGGGGCCAGAGTCGGCGCTTGCGCGCCGAGCTGACTCGGATTCTGGTAGCGGTTGATCGCGCCGACCATGCGCTGGCCGTTCACCGGAATGCGTCGGTCGCGCGCGTAGGACGGCCACGGATCGATGATCTGGATGGCCGCATTCACGTCCTGCGCGTCGCCGGAAACTACGGAGACCGGGTCGATCCTTTCCGCGTAGCGCGTGAGCTCGTCAAGGAACGGATAGTCGCCGGCCTGCGCCGACCCGGACGCGACCAGAACCACAAGCGCCGCCAAACTCAGAAATTTCGCCATCGCAAGTTCCTCCGAATCCGCCCGCTCTCATTTCGGCGAGAGGGGCATGATGTCGCCGTAGGGGCCGGCGTTTCCGCCGCCGGAGGTCACGTAGTCGTTATATTGCTTGCGGACGTCCGGCTTTCCCATCAGGAAGAAGTCGACGTCGTTGGGCGGCATGCTCTTGTCGAACGGCGTCGCGAGCTTCTGCCCCGGCGCCGCGGGGGCGACGAGATGCGGCGTGACGATGACGACGAGATCGGTCTCGTCCGCCTGGTAGGACTTGCTGCTGAACAGCACGCCGAGAACCGGCACCGAGCCGAGCCACGGCACCTGATTGACGTCGTGCGAATTGTCCGATTGAAGCAGCCCGGCGATGGCGAAGCTTTGACCGTCCCGCAACTCGATCGTCGTCCGCGTCTCCCGTTTCGTGATCGACGGAACCGATGTGCCGGAAATCGTGACGGCGTTCGCGTAATCGAGTTCGCTGACCGACGGATTCAAACGCAGGTTGATGAGGCCATTGGCGAGCACAGTCGGCACGAACGTCAGTTGCACGCCGTATGGCTGGTAAATCGTGGTGACGACCGGAGCGCTGCCCGACGAGGACTGAATGGACGGCACGGGATACTCGCCGCCCGCGAGGAAACTCGCCGTGTCGCCGGACAGCGCGACGAGATCCGGCTCCGCGAGCTGTCGCGCGAGCCCCTTCGTCTCCAGCGCGGAGATCAGCAGATCGATGTTGGCGAACTTCAGGAGACCGACGCCGAAGGGCGAGGAGCCGGACACCAGCGTCCCCAGAGCCTGGAGAACGGGAGCAGCTTGAGAAGTCGTGCTGGACGTACTCGAGGTGGCAAACGGTCCATTGGATTGCACTGCCGGGGTTATAGTTGAAACCACTCGTTTGCGTCGTTGACCCGCTCGACGGCAGGGTCACGCTTCCGTTGCCGGTGTTCACGCCCGCGGTCTGCGCCTTGTTCGCCCCGAACCAGTTCACCCCGAGGTCGCGCTCTGCGCTGCGGTCCACTTCGACGAACCGAACTCTCAGCATCACCTGCTGCGACGCCGCGACGCGCATCGCGTTGATGACATATTTGTCGGCGTCTTTCGGATCCACCTCCTTGCCGTCGTCCGTCGTGACCATCGACTTGGCGATCGCGACCGCCCGTTCGGCATCCACGGCGTTTCTCGCCTCGCCGCTCGAGGATGATCTGATTCTTGCTGACCGAGACGCGAATACCTCGGCTCTCGGTGCCGGCATGCGATCCGTCTCTGTGATGTCGTCGATGTCGAGCGTCACGTCGAGGTCGATGACGGCGACAAAGTGTTTGTCCTGATCGTAGAGCGTGACGTTGGTCGTGCCGACTCTCTTTCCCTGGATGTAGAGCTGACGGTCCGACATCGGCAGGACGTCGGCGATTTCCGAGTTTCCAGCGATAGCCGACGCAAAGGGAGTGGGCGACGCAAACGTGATCGATTTGTAGCGGACGACGTGAAAATGCCGGACCGACGCCACCTGGGCCGCAACCGGGGCCATGCCAACGAAGGCGCACGCGCAAAGGACCGTAAGCAGCGCCGTGGATAACCAGCGGAGCGACGCCGCAGGTTGTACGTTGCCTCCGACAATTGTCAAAGATGGTTGACCTTTTGATATTTGTTTTTTTGCTGTTCTCGAACAGGAATCGATCGACGTAAAATCTATAGATCACTGTCACGGGGCAGCGATAAATGTCAATTATAGACAGCACGAAGCCGCTGCGGCATTTCGGGCCGACTGTTGTTTACTTTCGACGACGTTTTCAACGTCTTCAATGATGGAACGTGTCCATCACGCTCAGCACCGCCGGGCCGCCGACGAGCAGAAAGAGCGACGGCATGATGAACAGCATGACCGGAATGGTCATAAGCGCCGGGAGACGGCTCGCCTGCTCATCGAGCGCCATCATCTGGTCGTTGCGCATCTCGACCACGCCGGCCCGGAGCGCCTGGGCGAGCGGGGTCCCATATCGGAGGCCTTGGGAAAGCACGCCGACAACCGATCGAACGCTTGCGTTGTTGATCCGGTCGGCGAGGTTGGCGAGCGCCTGGGTCCGGTCGGGCAGGATGTTGACCTCGGCCCAGGTCAGCGCCAGCTCGTCGCTGAGCGCCGGCTGCAATTCCTTGAGCTCACGGGCGACACGCTGAAGCCCGTCCTCGAGGGACAGTCCGGCTTCGACGCACACCACCAGCAATTCCAGCGCATTCGGCAGGCCCGAGGCGACCGACCTGGTCCGTCGCTTGATCTGTCGGGAAATCCACAGGACCGGCGCAATCCATCCGGCGATCGCCGCGACGGCCGCGCCGAGGAGCGGCGCGGACCACAGCGACCCGGAGGAGACAAGATGGCCTGCGACGAAGAACCCGACCGTTCCCAGCGCCGCCGCCGCAACGAGCCTGATGAGGATGAAATACGGAACCGCGAGATCGGCCCCGGCGCGGACCCGGGACAATGCCCGGACAACCTGCCGCCGTTCCGCCTCGGAGAGGCTCCCGCCGAGCGAGCGGAGTTTTTCCAGACCGGCCAGAGGACGGGGCCCCAGCCGCGTCCTGGCGGGCGCCCTCAGGGCGCCCGCGGACGAGACGAGGCGAATGCGCATCGCCAACGCCTCGCCGCGGTTGGGAAGGCTCGAGGCGATCAGGGCGGCGCCGCCGAGGATCATCGCAGCGACGCCCGCGAGCGCGGTCAGGTCCGGGGAACTCAACGCGCTGGAAAGATGCAAAGCCAACATGGCGTGGATCGCCCTTCCGTCAGTCGGTCTTCAGCGTCCCCATGAGCGTCCGCATCGACACGAACGCCGCCACCAGGCAGCCTGCGGCCGATGCGAGGATGACATGGCCGCGCGGGTCCGCGAGCAAGGGAACAAGGTAGCCGGGCTGAATGGCGAGCAGCGCCCCCATCGTGAGAATCGGGACGGCCGCGAGCGTATAGCCGGTCATGCGAATTTCGCCGGTGGCGGCCTTCGCCTTCAGACGCGCCGCGCGTCGTTTGCGCATGAGGTCGGAGAGGTTTTCCAGCGCCTGCGTGAGGTTGCCGCCGGTCTCGTGCTGCAGGCCGACAGCGATGGTGAAGAAGCGGAAGTCGGAAAGGCCGACGGCCGCGCTGCTCTCGTTCATGACCTCCTCGATCGGAACGCCGATCCGAACCTGATCGCCGATGGCGGCGAACACCGTGCTGACCGGCGCCGGCATTTCGAGCGCGACAGTGCGGACGGCCGCCGAGATCGGCAGCCCCGCCCTGACCATGCGGCTGATGGTGTCGACCGCATCGGGAAACAATTCCGCGAACCTGCGCTCCGTCTTTTTCTGTTCCCGGGACAAAAGGAATCGCGGAACCAGGACCGAAGCGGCGAAGCACGCCCCAGCGGCGAACAGCGGCGGGAAACCGAAAACGTCCATCGTCAGGTTCCAGACGGCTCCTCCCGCTGTGGCGGCCGCCAGCAGCAGCGTGAGCGATCCCGATCGCATCGCCCATGTGCGCTTCAGTCCGATCGTGAAGATGGCCCGCACATGCGCATCGAAGGCGCTGGTTTTCGCCTTGAGCAGACCCGCCAAAGGCGTCGGCTTTTTTGGTCGGCGCGCTCTTTACACCGGCGATGAGCGTCGTGCGCTTTTCCCTCTCCAGGCGCGCGCGTCTTGCGCGCCTGGAGCGACGCCGCGAGCAGCGCCAGGCCGACCAGAACAAGAGCAAGAGCGGCAAGCAGCAGCATGGGGCTAACCCTTGGATTCCTCTCTCTCGATGCCGAGCGATCGCAGCAGCGCGGAACCGAGCCCGAAATATTCGACCTTCGGATAGAAATGCGGTCTCACGGCATGCGGCTCGAACCGCCCGCGCAGCGTGCCGTCGACGGCTCTCGCCCTCGTATTTGTACAGAAACAACGGGCTGAGGGTGATGATGTCGCCTTCCATGCCCACGACTTCCACGACCTCGGTGACGCGGCGCACGCCGTCGCGCATGCGCTCGGTTTGAATGATGAGATCGAGCGCGCCGACCAACTGGGTCCGGATCGCACGGACCGGAAGATTCCCGGTTCCCATCAGGATCATGTTTTCGATGCGCGACAGCGCCTCGCGAGCGGAGTTGGCGTGAATGGTGGACATGGAACCGTTGTGACCGGTGTTCATCGCCTGCATCATGTCGAACGCTTCGGCGCCGCGAACCTCCCCGACAATGATCCGGTCCGGCCGCATTCGCAGCGCGTTGCGCATCAGATCGCGCTGACTGATCTCCCCGCGTCCTTCGACATTGGGCGGGCGGGTCTCCAGGGAGAGGACATGGGCCTGCTGCAGTTGGAGTTCGGCGGCGTCCTCGATGGTGATGATGCGCTCGCCGGCGTCGATCATGCGCGAGAGCGCGTTGAGCAGCGTCGTCTTGCCGGAGCCGGTGCCGCCGGAGATGATGATGTTCAGGCGGCAGTGCGCGACGATTTCCAGGAAGCTCGCAAGCTCACGCGACATGCTGCCGTTCGCCACGAAGCTCGAGAATTCGAGCATGCTCCGGGAGAACTTTCGAATGGAAAGGCTGGGGCCCTTGAGACTGAGCGGCGGGATGATCACGTTGACGCGGCTGCCGTCCGCCAGTCGCGCGTCGAGCATCGGGCTCGATTCGTCGATGCGCCGCCCGATCGACGACGCGATGCGCTGGGCGACGTGAAGCACCTGCGCGTCGCTGCGAAACTGCAGATTGGACAGCTCCAGCTTGCCGCGCCGCTCGACGTAGATCATGCGCGGCCCGTTGACCAGGATGTCCGATACCGTCGCATCGCGCAGCAGCGGGTCGATCGGGCCGAGCCCGACCATCTCGTCGACGATGTTGGCGCCGAGGACGTGCTGTTCGTCCGCGTTCAGCAGGATCTTTCGCTCGTTCGCGATCTCCGCCACCAGCTTGACGACGAAATCCGTCAGTTCCTGCTTGCTGATGCGGACGGCGACCAGCGGTTCGACCCGCATGAAGACTTGATCGCGGATGAAGTCCTTGGCCTCCGACAGCTTGGCGTTTGCGACGGTCGGCGCCGCATCGCCGACCGTCGCGGGCGCCGGTTGCATCGAGGGCGGCGGCGGCGCCGTCGGCACGATCGGGTCAAGACCTGCTTTTCGTCCGAAAGCCATGGCTACCGGCTCGCTTCGAGAAAAGTGAGGGGCGGCGCGGGCATTCCCTCCTCCCCTGGCGGGCTACGAGATTCACACATCCCCCGTGGCCGCCGGATCCGATGGCCAGCGGTCGGCCCGGGTGGGGGAAGGAGTACGCCTTCGATTTGACCGAAGCGAAGCACTAGCCAAAAATCCGCTGCAGGACCGATTGCGGTTTCTCCGTCGCCTCGCCGGCGAGGTCGCGCAGCATGCGGGCCAGGCCGCGATTCAACGCGGAGCTCTTCTGCGCCGCTTTCGCTCCCAGACTGGAAGCGGCCGCGATCGCACGATCGTAGGGAATGACGACGTCGGGCCGATGGCCCACGGCGCGAACGAACTCCGCTTCGGGAAGCGCGCCGTCGGCGCCGCACATGTTCAGCACGTGCATCGTGCGTCGCTCCGGAGAATTCGGCCCGATCCACTCGCGCCAGCGCACCAGGTCGCGGGCCGAGGCCAGCGTCGCGCTGCTGACCAGAACGCACGCGCTCGGCGTGTGCAGCGCCAGCGCCAGGTTCGCCGCCGCCGCCGTGGGCAGATCGACGAACACGAAGCGATAGCGCTGCAACAGCTTGTCGAACAGCGACGTGATCGTGCCTTCATTCAGGGAAATGCTCCGGCCCAAGGGCTCGAGACTCGCGAGCAGGTCGAGACGGTCGCCCGCATGCAGCGCACCGCGTTCGAGGAACAGCTTGTCGACGCGCTCCGGACTTTCCAGCGCCTCGTGAAGCGCGTTGCTCGGACTTGCAGCGAGCTGGAGCGCGGCGTCGCCGCTTTCCATGTCCAGGTCGACCAGCATCACCCATCGCTGGCCTTTGTCGGCCAGGCGCAGTGCGGCGTTAACGGCGATCGTGGTGGCGCCCACGCCGCCGCGGACGCCCATCACAAACACGAGTTTTCCCACATTCGAAATGGTCGGCTTGTCGTCGCACGCGCCATTCAGGAGTCTGTTGCAGCTCTGCTTCAGCGTGTCCCGCACCAGGGGCTTGAAGAAATACTCGGCGACGCCGGCCGTCTTCAGCTCCTGGTAGAGGAGAATGTCGTTGCGGTCGCCGATGGTCACGACGTTGACTTCCGGCTCGCACTTTTCGGCGAGTTCGTTGATGCGCAGCAGCGGATTTTCGACGCCCGATATGTCCACGATCAACAGGCGGGGGGTCTTTCGCCGGGCGAGCGCCGCGGTCGCCGTCTCGACCGTGCCTCGGGTGAAGCTGGCGTCGTCGATGCTGAGATCGCCGAGCGCATGGCGGACCAGCTCCTCGGTCTCCAGATCCGAGACGAAGGCCATCGCGGTCGGCGCCGGCGAGCGGTCGACGGAGACGGCGCCGCTGAAGAGGTCAGTCATTTGGGTTTCCCTCAGCTCCTGATCCCGGCGCGACGCGCACGGACGGCGCCTGCCCCTGCCCGGCGCCCTCCGGCGGCGACCCGGCGGCGACCGGCGTTTCAAAATGAACGAAGCGCGAGGGCGCGCAGCGCACGGACTTGTCGAGCGTGCTGCCCGTGACGGGAGGGCACGACGCGCCCTTCGGCGCCGGCTTGGGCGGCGCTTCCGTCCGCGATCTTGCGAACTGGCCGAGGGCGGGCGAGACGTCCGACGCCCACACCGGGCCGGCCGTCAGCCAGTCCAGGAGCGGATTGGCTTCGGCCACGGCGTCGAGAGGCAGGAGCGAAAGCTCGAAGGTTCCGAGCTTCGAGGCGACGAGCAGTTTTTTCGCCTGCTGTTCCGTCACCTCGAGCGTGACGGTCTTCGGGACGCGGGCTTCCGTGCCGACCTTGACGGAGACGCCCGTGGGCGCGCTCGTCGCCTGATCGATGGCGAGCACGCGCACCGCGCGCAGCACGGTCTCTCCGGCGGTTCTCCGCCCGGGGTCGGTCTTGTCGTCGAAGTTCTGGACGAGGATCACGTCGACGAAGTCGCCGGGCAGAGCGAGGCCCGCCACGCTCTGGGCGGCGTCGACGAAAACCGATGTCGCCCGATATCCTGGCCTCAGCGCCGCGGCGAGGAAACTGCGATCGTCCGGCTTGACGAACTCGCTGGCGATCAGGGGCTCCCCCGCGGCGAAATCGCGCCGGCTCAGGGCGCCGACAAAATCCGGCTCCTGGCCCGGCGCGAGGCTCCCGGGCAGAAGGCGTTCGTCAGGCTTCAGATCCTTCGAGACAACGTCCTCTTGTCGCAGCAAAGTCCCCTTGGCGATCGGGTGGGCCGCGGCGAGGACCGGTCCGCGCATGTCGGCCGGCGATTCGACGTGCGCCGCCACCGGCGTCGCGCCCGTCCGCGCCTGTCCGTACCAGGAAAACAGCACAACGACGCCGAGCAGCACGCAGGCCGCGCCTACGACAAGCAGGATGACGCGGAGGAACATGAGAGGCTTTCATTCGCGACATAGAGACAAACGCCCCCGAAGATGGCGAGGGCGTAGGGCATGGGACCGCCCGCCGCGATCCGGCGGCGCTCCGCACTCATGGCGACGGCAAATCCGCTTGCGTTCGGAGAGAACGACGAGATGGTCGGCATCCCCGACATTTTCAGTCTGAAGCGGGCGGCGAGGTAAAGGCAGGCGAAAACGCCGCCCGCAAGCGCGATGTCGACGAGGAGCCGTCCGACCTGCGTCGGCGGGACGAGAAGCGTCGCGGCGCTGAGGAGCTTGACGTCGCCTCCCCCGATGATCCGGCGATGCGAGAGGACCGCGAGTCCGCAGAAGAGCGCCGATGCGACGACCACACTGAGCCAGACCGAGCCGGGTCTGATAAGGAGGCTCTGCGCAAAGCCGATGGCGGCGACGGCGATCGCCACTTCGTTGGGGATCCGCCGGTCCTTGAAGTCCGTTCCCGCGGCGAAGAGGAGGAGGACCAGAACTCGCGCCCCAGGAAACTGCGGCGATTGATAGCAGGCCCATATCGTCCTCCCGACAGTCGCTTTTTCTCCGTCACAGCGGTGCGAGCGGTGAGGCGGGCCCTCAGCGGCGCCGTTTGTGCCGGGAAGTGATCCAAGAGGCGCGGCGTCGGGTCGGCAGCGGGCGTCGGAACGAGCGCCCGCCGCGTCTGTCATGCCGCCACCAGCCGAGGGCTTAAGGGGACAACCCAATAATATCCGCAGGTCGCGCTTCTCGAAGCGTTAAGTCCAACGCGGTGCTAGACGACAGTGTTAGACGACAAAGTACTCATATAAGAGTCATGGATTTGGAACAGTCATAGCGCTAGAGACACCGGTGAACACAGCGCTGAGCTTGTTCCCCAAGGCTGTTGCGCCTCCGATGATGACAACAGCGACCAACGCGGCAAGCAGTCCGTATTCGATCGCTGTGACGCCGCTCTCAGAATCCACGTCCGCCCATCGAGCGACCTTCCTGCTGAGCGCACGGACATCGGTGTTCGCGATCTCCCACGAATAGAAGGACAGCCGCTGACCCCATCCAATATTCTCGGTGCGCATTTTGATCTCCTGTTGTTCCCGGTCTTAGACCACTTGGTACCGGATTTTACAATTTTTTAAGATATCTTACCTGTAACATAAGAAATTGATTCATATCAAATTGCTGAAGAAATGAGATGAGAAAAAGTTTACAATAGTGTGAACTTTGACATACCTGCTGCGAGCACGACATTGACGATTTTAAACATTTCCTCGTTGATCTAAATCAATGAACTGTCGCTCAAGCGAGGCCAAGAATACTGCGTTCGAATTTCTGTGCTTCGGCGCGAACTCAGGCCTGCTGGCGCAGCCGCTCCCGCCGAAGACCGCCAGGGGACGTGCGTCAATGATCAGGCGGTTCACGGCTCGAGCCACAAAGGGGCGCTCCATGACCGCGGCTCGCAGAATCTTTCAAAGACCATTTTGGGGTCGAAACCGGTTCGAGGTCGTGCTCTTCACGCCGTTCCTAATCCCGCGGGTCCCGCAGTTTTCCAGGACGGCGCCGTTCGCAAGCACGTCCCCGATGCTCCCGGCCGCGGGTTGCGACCCTCCGAAGTCACGAACTGACAAACAGGCGGCTAAAGGCAGCGCAAAGTCATGGCGGCTCGAGGACCGACGACAAATGAATTCGGGCCAAGCGGCGCAAGGCGCCTTGCTGAGACATCGAGCCCACACGCATCCGGGGGATGAGCGACCACGATTGCGTTCGCCGATCAACAATCTGCTCATCAACGACGCCCGGCGGCCTGCGACAGCATCTCGCTGGGGCGCTTGGCTGCCGCGATGGAGAGTCGGTGAGCGGAAGACGGTCTATTTGTGCGCACTCGTCCTTGGATGGAGCGCACTCGTTCTGCTTGTCTACGTGCGAAAGGTATGGGCCGAGTTCATCGGTCAGAACTCCCGGACATCCAGCTCCGTTCGGCGATTTCTTTGCACTCTGGTCATACGCGAAAATCGCCGCCGCCCATCCCGCGGCGGAACTTTATGATTTCGCGGCCCTTCACGCCAGCCAGGTCGCGCTCGGAATGGTTCCGAGCGCTCAGAATCCATTTCCTTATCCACCGACGTTTATATTGTACCTGTGGCCTTTGAGCCTCTTGCCCTACGAGGTCGCCTACCTCGCTTGGATTTTTGGCACTTTTGCGTTGTTTGTCTGGGCCGTCGCGGCGACCTGCTCCCGGTTGCCGCTTTGCATCCTTGGCGTCATCGTCGCCCCGGCAACCCTTGCGTCCCTTGACACGGGACAGAGCGGGTTTCTGGCTGCTGCTCTGCTAACGGCGGGAATCCGGCTCGCTGGCAGCCGGCCAATCCTGGCCGGAATCCTGATCGGCCTTCTCACTTACAAGCCTCAACTTGGCCTCCTGGCGCCGATCGCGCTCATCGCCGCCGGGTGCTGGACAGCCTTCCGTGTCGCATGTGCGACGGCGCTCGGGTTGGCCGCGGTCGCCACCCTTGTTCTTGGCTGGGCCGTCTGGCCGGCATGGTTTTCGATGTTGCCGGTCTATGAAGGATGGTTCGACCGAGACACGGTTGTGCAAACGTTCAAGCCCACCGTGATGGCCAACTTGCAGATGATCGGCGTCTCGCTGACGACCGCCAAACTCATGCAAGCCGCCGTCACCCTCCTTGTGGCGATCCTTGTGTGGCGGTGTTTCCGGCGTGACCCGGGACGCCTTGCGTCCGCAGCGCTGCTGGTTGGAGCAATCCTCGCGACGCCTCATGCATTCGTCTATGACCTGCCTATGGTTGTCGCCGCCCTGGCTCTCTTCGTCGAGGCGCGCACGGAAGCGGGCGCCGCGTTCAGCCTGGTGGAGGTCCTCATCCTCGTTTCTGCGTTCTTGTTTCCGATTTTCATGCTCCTGAAGGCTGCCGACAACCTGCCTATCAGCACCGTGCCGCTTGTGCTGTTTTTTGGTCTGATACTCTGGCGCCAGGAGAGCATCGCCCAACCCCGTTTCGACCCAAACGCAGGCCGCGGCGAAGTCGACGCAGCCGTTCCTGCGGCCGCCGCTTCCGGCGAAGGCAGCTAGCGGAGAAGTGTCAATGATCAGGCGGATCGCGGTTCGACTCCAAAGCCTCGCCCGGTCGCAAGACGGAACCGTCGCGATCCAGGTGGCCGTGACCCTCGCGACACTGCTGGGCATGGCGGGGCTCGCCACCGACGTCGGCCTGGTTCTCTATAGGCAGCGACAGATGCAGGCGGCCGCAGACGCCGCCGCCTACAGCGGCGCGATGGCCGCATACAGCGGTCACCCCGCGAATTATCTGACCGAAGCCGAAGCGGTCGCCGGGCAGAACGGCTTCGTCAACGGCGTCAACACGGTCACCGTCAGCGTCAACGAAGCGCCGAAGACCCCCCCGGCCGTCAACACCTATCCGGCCAACGGCAGCTACGTCCAGGTGATCATCTCCCAGCCCCAGTCGCCGGTGCTTGCCGGCGTTGTGTACTCCCTTGCCGGCGTTGTGCCCTCCAAGGCCTTCAACATTTCCGCGCAGGCCGTCGCCGAGGTCTCGTCGGGCGTGCCGGCGTGCGTCCTGGCCCTGCAAACCTCGGGTACGCCGATGACTTTGAACGGCGGGACCAACCTTTCGGCGCCGAAATGCGTGGTCGCCTCGGACGGGTCGATCGCCGTTTCGGGCAGCGCCAGCATCACAGCCAAGGCTGTCCACTACAACGGCTCGGCGCCGTCGATCACCGGCGGAGCCAGTATCAGCCCGACGGCCACGAAGGCTTCGACCCCGGACCCGCTCGCAGGCAACGCGGGGATCGTCGCCGCGAACGCGCGCGCCGTCGCCGACGAATCTCTGACGAGCCCGACAATCCCTGCAATTCCTGCGATCACGATGCCATCGGAGCCGGGCGGCCCCACGGTTTCATTCGGATACTACCCTACGACCATGACGGCGGGCCCGTGCAGTGGGACGCTTTCCGGTTCGACCTGGACGATGACCTGTACGGGAGGAACGATAAACCTGGGTCCGATGACCGTGCCGGGCGGACTTACCGTCAACTTCACTTCGGCGGCCAACTACAACTTCTCGGGATCCGCCTCGTCCCCGGCCATCACGAACCAAGGGAGTCTGACGTTCGAGTCCGGAAACTTCAACTTCTGGGGGACCGTGAACAACAGCGGCACTAATTTGAGCTTCGGGTCCGGGACATTCAACTTCTACACCCCTAGTGGAGTCACCGCGAGTCTCGCCGCGAACAACGGCACGACCACTTTCGGCGCGGGGACGTTCAACTTCGAGGGGACCGTCACGAGCGGCGGCAGTTCCTTGACCTTCGGGGCCGGAAGCTTCAACTTCGCCCAAGGGCTCACCACGAGCGGCAGCTCGACGACCAGCGTCGGCGTAGGCTCCTCTGGCAACACCTACGACTTCGGCGGAACCGTCACAAACGGCGGGTCCAACTTGAGCCTCGGGTCGGGAACCTTCAACCTGGCTGAGGGCCTCCACACGCTGGGGGGATCAACGGCGACCTTCGGCGCCGGGACGTTCTACATCGGTCAGGAATCGTCATCGTCGCCGTGCACCGACGGCGGCTATTACTCGGTCTGCAACCTCGAGACCAATGCGGGCCTCACGTTCGACGGACCGAGCACATTCGTTCTAACGTCAGGCATCTACAACGGCGGCGGCGATGACGTCACCTTTGGCGCAGGGTCGACCGCCAACAGCTACGCCATCGGTAAGTCGAGCAACGGCTATGCGCTCAACGTCGGCGGTGGGGCGACGACGACCTTCGACGACGCGACCGGCACGAACTTCCAGATGGTCGGAAATCTGACCGAGAGCGGCGGGTCGTGCATCACCCTGCCGGCCGCGACGAACCACGACATCAACGGCACCGTGAACCTCATGGGCGGGCTGACGATGGGGTCCGGCCTCTACGCGGTCACCGGCAGTTTCCTGGTCGGCGCTAGCGGAGGCGGCGACGTCTGGTGTTCGAGCGTGAGCGCGAATGTCGGCGTGTCCGCTTCGAACGTTGCGATCGCGGTTGCGGGTTCGGGCGCGGGGGCAAACGCATTTATCATCGGCGCCGGGTTCCAACACGTGACGATCTCCGCCCCGACTTCTGGAACTTACGAGAATGTCGCGATCGTCGGGCCGCTGTCGGGTTCGACGGCGGGTATGTCGCTGAACCAGGGCGCGTCGAATGCGACGGTCGATGGGGCTCTCTATTTCCCGCTCGGCACGATCGCCCTGGACGGCGGCGCTAGCATCGGCAACGGCGCCGGCCAATGTCTCGAAATCGTGGCCAACGAGGTCACGCTGACCGGGGGAACGGCGATGGCGTCGACGTGCTCCTTTGGGGGGTCGGGTGGAAGCACCACGCCAACTCTGGTCGAGTAGACAGGAACGCCCATGACCCGGACCAGGCCAGGATTTGGCGCCCTGATTGGACGCCACAGCGACTCCGGAACGGCGGCGATCGAGTTCGCGCTGATGACGCCGTTCCTGCTGATTCTGATCGGCGGCGTGACCGAGATCGGCTTCGCCATGTATGAGGCGATGCAGGTGAATGCCGCCGTCGAAGCCGGGGTCTTGTACGCCGCAGCCAACGGGTACTCCACGTCGATCAGCGGCGCGGTGACGGACGCCAGTAGATTGCCATCCGCCTATACACTGACGCCCGTGACGCCCGTTATTTCGGAGTTCTGCGGCTGCCCGGTCGCGACTGCGAGCACCGCGAGCGTTACAAATCTTCGGCTCCCCCCCTTGCTCCGCTGCGGGCTACGCAACGCTTTGCACCGGTGGGGCCGGCACGTACGTTTCGGTCAAAGCGTCGCTCCACCACCTGGGCATTCTTCCCACCCCACCGGGATTCTCCAGCTCGTACTCGGCCTCGGCGACCGCAGTGATCAGGATCAATTAGGCCATGATCCGCGCGCGCCTTTTGCCAAGGTCATCCGCGACGGCGGGGACGGTGGCGATCGAATACGCCTTGGTCCTCCCCTTCATGCTGCTATTCACTTTCGAAATCATGGATATTGGCCGGCTGCTCTGGACCTACACAACCCTGACGCGGGCCACGGAAGCGGCCGCCCGCTGCGGGGCGATCAACCCTGCGAACTGCTCCACGAGCATCCCAGCCTACGCCGCGAGCCAGGCTTGGGGCCTCACCGGCATCACCTTCACGCCCTCCACTCAGTCCTGCGGGGAGCAGGTCGTCGGGACTTATCCGTTCCAGTTCCTCGTCCCGCAGTTTGGGTCGACCGCGCCGTTCGGGAGTCCGAGCCTCACACTCTCGGCCACGGCCTGCTACCCGATCCAACCGTAGCACAGTGAGTATTTCTATGTAGAACTCCTCCCGTAGCATTGCTTCCCGCTGTCAGCCGCCAAAGGCCGTGGTCGCTCCGTCCGTAAAACATCTCCGCTGGCAGTTCGATCGCCGCCTTGTAAACAGCGGCCTAGCGGCCACATAGTGAAGATGATCAAATTCTCCGCCAGTGAAGCCTCCCACAAGTCACAGATTTGGCGCAGAGGGGCGGCCCGCATTTACACGGAGATGCGTGACAACAGAATCAGCGGCGATACCCGCGTGCGGCTTCACGAAGCTCACACGGCCTTGATCAGGGCGTCCGGCGCCGTGAAGAATGGCGACAAAGACCCTGGTGGCGGCGGCGGGTAAAACCGTTCACGGTTTAAAGTTTCTGAGATAGCTGAAGGCCTACGCGGCGCTCTTGTGCAGGACGCTTCTTTCGAGCGCCTCGACCAGTTTCTTTCGGTTTACCGGCTTCGAGACGAAATCGTCCATGCCCGCGTCCCGGCATGCCTTTTCGTCGGTCGTCAAGGCGCCGGCGGTCATCGCGACAATCCGGACGGCGGATCGCTCGGGCGCCATCGCGCGGATGCGCCGGGTAGCTTCGAGACCGTCCATCCGGGGCATCCGGACGTCCATCAGGATGAGATCGTAATCGTTCAACTCGACCTTCTTCAGGGCTTCCAAGCCGTCCGATGCGATATCCACCCTGTGCTTGAGCCGGCTCAGAAGGCCTGCAAGGACTTCCTGGTTGGTGACCGTGTCCTCTACGACCAGGATGTTCAACCCAGGCTGGACCGGTCCTGAACGGGCGCTCGGCTCGACCGCCGGCGAGGAGGCCTCTTGCTGAAGGTCCTCGAGCGCGCGGCGGATCCGGCTCGGGGTCAGCGCGCCGCCGATCATGATTGCGCCGTCCGGGTTTGCATGAGTCCCGTCGACGCCGAAGACGAGAACCTGTTTCGACGCATTCGTCTCGCGCCGGATCGGCGCTTCCGCCGCATCCATGAAAATCAGATCGGCGTCTTCCTGCTCGGCAATCTCGAACCCGCAATAGGCGAGCACATCGAGCGCGGACTTTTGGCCACGCTCGGGACTGCAGAGGAGCGCCGCGCGGCGCCGGACGTCCGGCTCGGGCTTTCCGCCTGCGTCGGCTGCGCGCCCGATCGGCGTTTCAAACCAGAACGTGCTCCCTTGGCCCTCCCGGCTTTCGAAACCGATCCGCCCTCCCATCGCCTCGACGATGCGCTTGCTGATCGCAAGCCCGAGGCCGGCGCCGCCGTATTTTCGCGTGATCGAGGGGTCCGCCTGGCTGAAGACTTCAAACAGCCGGTTTCGCTTGTGCTCCGGAACGCCGATGCCCGTGTCTTCGACTTCGAAACGAAGGCTCCCGTGACCAAGGCCCATGAGCCTGATCCTTACCGATCCGCTCGGCGTGAACTTCACCGCGTTCCCCGTCAGGTTGAGCAGAACCTGCCGCAGTCGGGTCGGATCGCCAAGCGCGCGATCCACCCTGGCGCCGCGGATATCCATCTCGATCCTCAGCCCCTTTTTCAACGCGACCGGTTCCAGGACTTCGAGCACGTTATCGGCGAGAGCCACGGGGCTGAATTCGCGATGCTCAATTTCGAGACGACCGACTTCCAGACGGGTAAAGTCAAGGATGTCGCCGATGAGTTCGACGAGCGCCTCGCCGGACTGGCGGATCGTCTTCACGTAATGCTTTTGCTCGGAGGAGAGAGACGTCTCCTCGAGGAGCGCGCTCATGCCGATCACGCCGTTCATCGGCGTGCGAATCTCATGGCTCATAGTGGCGAGAAAGTCCGACTTGGCCTGGTTGGCCTGGTCCGCGGCGTCCTTGGCCGCAGCCAGCTCGGCCTGCGACTGCCGCGTCTTCGTCACGTCGCGATGTACGCCGATCAGGCGGGTCGGTTCCCCCCTCGCGTTACGCTCGATCGCCTTCCCGATGGTCTTGATCCAGACCCAGCCGCCATCCTTTTGCCTGAGGCGGAACTCAGCCTCGATCCGGCCCCGCCGCCCCGCATTGTGCGCCTCAAGAGCGCTTTGGTAGGTCCCGACGTCGTCGGGATGCATAAGCGAAAGGAATGCCGCGCCGGTCGCTCCAACTTCGCCCGGCTGGTAGCCCAGCATCGAGTACCAGGTGTCGGAGTAGACGGCCTGGTCCGAAACGGGATCGTAATCCCAAAGCCCGGTCGAGGATGCGCTCAGCGCGACGGCCAGGCGCTCCTCGCTGCTTCGAAGATCGAGTTCGAGACGCTTTGCCTCGGTGATGTCGGTGGAAATGTTGATGAACTGGCTGATCCGGCCATCGCGATCGCGCAGGGGCACGATTGCGGACTGAAGCCAGTACAATTCGCCGGAAGCGCTCCGATTGCAAAACTCTCCGGTCCAAACCTGGCCCGACAGAATTGTCCGCCACAGGCCTTGATAGAAAGCTGCGTCATGGCGACCGGACTTCACGAGATTGTGGCTTTTGCCGATCAGCGTGTCGCGGGCGTGGGCGGACGTGCGACAGAATTTGTCGTTGGCGTAAATGATCCGGCCGCTGGCGTCGGTGATGCTGACGATCGCGTGCTGGTCAAGCGCGAACTTTTGGTCCTCGAGCGCTTTCTCGCGTTCCGCGACCAGTTCCCGCTGATGGTCCGTCTGGACAATCGTCAATCCGCAAACGAGCGCCGTCAGGGCGAGGCTCGCCAGCAGAATGAGAAACGAGGCGCTTCCGACATGGCGCGCTACGTAAGCCTCGGTCGGCGCCGCGTGCAGGACCCATTTGCGTCCGGCGAAGCTGATCTCGGCTTGGCCTCCGAGTTCGGCGTTTCCATAACCGAAATTCCGCGAAATCTGATACGCGGGCCGGAAGGGGGCCGCCGGTTTGGCGGAATTCGCGTCCAAGATGACGGGCTTGGCTGGGTCCGTTTCGTCGACGACCCAGTAGTCGACCTCGCTTCGGTCTTCGCCCTTGAAAGCGACATCGAGAAGAATTGGCACGGCAAACACGCCGAGAGCGAATCCCCTGAGGTTTGCGGCGTCCGGAGCTTGGTTGTCACCGAACACCGGCACGAACAGGAGGATGCCCATGTGGCCGTTTTGGACCAGCTTCACTCCAGCCGTCGCAACCGCTGCGCCGGCGTCCCGGGCGGCGACGAGCGCAGCCTTCCGCTCAGCGTTCGAGGCGAGATCGAAGCCGAGGGCGCCTTCATTGCCTTGCAGCGGAAAGACGTAACCGACCGGAAAGTAGTCGGCTCGGGGCGCCACGGGGACGGGCTTGCCGTCCCTTCGCTCGTAGATCGCAAAGTCGCGGCCCCACTGGTCGCGCATTCTCCCTTCGTATTCGAGCCGGGAGGCGGACGGCACGCGGGGAATCCATTCGATCGCCTGCATGCCCAGTCCGAACGCAAGGACGCGTTTCGCCACCGCGTTGAAGTCCTGGAGGTTCCGTTCGGCCGGGGTCTCAAACGTGCCGGCGAGGCCTCCGACCGCGTTTGCTCCGAGTTCGAGCGTATTGTCGATCCGCTGTGCGAGGTCGCTGGTCAAGCCGTTGATCGCCGTCGCGAGCGAACGGCGCTCCGCGCGCGCGTTGACCGCAAAAATCGCAGTTCCCGCCATCAGGGACAGAAGCGCGGCCGTCGCGATGGGCATGCACCGTCGCAATCGTTCGCCTTTGGGCGCCCTCGCGCAAACGATGACGATTGGCGCGAAGGCGATGATCCCGAGCGCTTCCTGACACCATCTCAACGCCCAGGCGAGCGGAAGCGCGTTTGGCGTCAGCCGGCCGAGCGCCAGGAACGAAAGGGTCGTCAGCGAAGCTCCGCACAGGCCGGCGAGGACGCCTCCAAGCAGCAGAAACAGGCTCACCGACCGCGCATCAATTCTCGCGAAAGGGAAAGCTCGGGCCTTTCGAAGCAGCCATACGCCGACAAGAGCTTGCACGGCCGCGGCGATGGCGACCGCGGCCGAGGCTGACAGCGCGTGGACGAGGTCGCTCGGATCGGAGAGAACGTACCCGCCGATTGCCCGCAACAGGAATGCGCCAACGGCAATTCCCAGGGCGACGCTCGGGCCAGAGAGCGTGACCGCCGCCAAGGCGACGCCTGCCGCCGGCCAGACGATCATGGCCCCGTCCAAGCCGAAAGACGCCGCGAGGCTTACCGCTCCGACGATGAAATAGGCGATTGCCGTGAATAGGCCGGGTTTGACGACGGTTTGAAGTTGCTTCCGCAAGATCCTGCGCAGCTTATCTAAGGGAGAAAGGACGGTCATTCGACTGTCACCGACTTTGAAAGGTTGCGAGGACGTTCGATGTCGCATCGGCGCGCACCGCCACAAGATAGGTTGGGAACTGCAGCCGGGATCGCGGCGACGATGGGCTGGATCGGTTCGTTATAGCTCGGCGGCGTGAGCGAGGCACTCGCAATGTCAGAGAGCCAGGCCGCGCGGAGGCGGCATTCCCCTCACCAGGTCAACTCCTTTTCGTCGCGCAGGGCCGTGCCAAAAGCGCGCGTCGATCGGTCGGCCGCCGCGACGGCGCTTGCTTTTCCGTGGTAGGTCATGCTCGGCTTCCCACTCCCGGGGCGAGGTTTCTGTCGAGGACAGCGCTGCATCGATCATGCCAGGCGCGTTTTGCGGCCCAGGGGATCACGAGACCCGCTGCGAAATTGCAGGACGCGACGCTCTGGCGATTTGCAAAGCGCGGAATGCGAGTTCGCCTCCCAAGCACGCGCTCGCAGATGAACCGACGCCGCGCGCGCGACGACAGCGCGATCGATGCGGCGATCGCCGCGAACTGCGACGCGTTCGAAGCCTATGGCGGATAGTCCGGGCGCCGAAATCAAGGCGCCGCCATTGCGGAGAAAATGATGTCATGGTCATAAGACCATGCGTTATGAGGTAATCTCGCTTATACATCTGCTTGCAAGGCGCAAAAGTTGCTTTATCGACCATCTCAGTATGAGATACCGTCTTATTTTTTAGTTGCAATTTATTGTCTTGCGTGCTGTAAGCGGCTTGGGAGAGACGATTTTTTTGGCCTTTGCGTCCAAGTTAAGTATGGGATTCATTGGGATTTCGCTGTAAGTCGCTGTCACTAAATATTGAGGGCGAGCATGGCTTTGGTTGCTGGAATTGTTTGCAACTCCGGGCGTCAAGCCCTGGGGCCCCAACCGCAAGAGCGACCGGATCGGCAAACTGTTCGCTCATGAGCGCGCTCGGCAGAATCGTTGTGAACGGTCTGTTGACGGTTCCGCGGCAGTTCCTGGTAGATTTAACCGTGAACCGAACGCTGGTCCAGGACGGTATTGAAATCGGCGAAGAGTTTTTTCGTAATAACGACGGACTGGACGTTTTTGACAATGATGACGCGTATTACGTCATAGTATTTGAAAAATTGGATGAAACCTACTTGGGCTCTGTGCGCCTGATCCCAACAACTCGGCCGCACCTGTTGCGCAACGCCGTGCCCCATCTCCTGGACTTCGGAATAGGCTTTGAAAGTCCCGGCATTTGGGAATTGTCGCGGCTCTGCGCGATGACGAATAGGCGTACAGATAAGGGACGAGAGCGCAGTATCGACGTTGTGGCCGGCGAGTTGGTGGACGGCGCAGTCGAGGCTGCGCACAAGGCCTGCGTTTCGCAGATTGTCAGCGTGGTCAGCGATTCGACGTTCGATATCCTCGAACGGGTTGGCTGCGCGCCGAAACTGTTGCCTCGGCCAGTGATTGGCGCAGACTACGCGCCCCATGTCGTTCTGCTCGACGTCGGCGAGCTGCCGCTTCAAAGGATCCGGAAGACGACCCGGACCAAGGCGGAGGTGATCTCATTCGGTCGGCCCGCCGGAGGTTGAAACTGGACCCGGCGCCGGGACGACCCTCATCCTACGAGTGCCCAATGATTATGCCCGCGCGGAACTCCTGAGCTCCGCATTTTTGCGACGGACGATCATCCGGTCGTCCTCGCTGGCGTCAAGACCCTCATCGATGCGGCCGGGGACATGATCGTCGTCGGCGAGGCGGGGGAAGGGCATAGCGCCTTGAGGCTCGCAACCGAGCTGCAGCCGGACGTGATGGTCCTCGATATTTCCATGCCCGGCCTCGACGGGCCGAAGGTCGCCGAGCGTCTTCGCAGGACGTCGCCGAACATCAAAATCCTCATCCATACCGTCCATGAGGATAAGGGTTATCTTCGGCAGGCGCTCAAACTCGGCGTCAACGGCTATATTCTCAAGCGCTCTTCCGGGGACCAGTTGGTCCGGGCGATCCGATCCGTCGCGGTGGGAGGCCTCTATATCGATCCGCTGATTGCCGGAAAGCTCGTCAGCGGATCATCGCAGAAGCACGAAATGGCGATCGGCGCGGGCCCCGACCTGAGCGAGCGCGAGACCGACGCGCTGAAACTGACCGCGGCCGGCTACAGTCACAAGGAAATCGCGGCGCAGCTTGGCGTCAGCATAAAGTCCGTGGAAACCTACAAGGCGCGCGGCATGGAGAAGCTCGGGTTCAACACGCGGGTCGACATTGTCCGCTATGCATCCAGCAAGGGATGGCTCAACGAGGCTTGAAGCGCATGGGCCTGCGGTTGATCGGTCTTCTTCACCTACCCGAAGCGCCCGGAGCGTCTGCCAACAGCCGCCGCGGGTCTCACCCCTCGATCGGCTCGACGGAGGCGATCTCGATGCCGAAGCCGGAGAGGCCGACGTAGGTGCGGGGGTGGTCGGTCCTGAGCCGGATCGAGGTCACGCCGAGGTCGCGAAGGATCTGCGCGCCGAGGCCGACTTCCCGCCACAGCCTCGCGCGCGCCCCGTCCGAACCGTCGGGGTCCGCCCCGCCGAAATTGGCCGGCACGCCCGCTGACCCATCGCGCAGGTAGACGAGCACCCCGCGTCCCTCCTGCTGAAACTGCTGGAGGACTTTGGGGATCGACCCGCCGCCGAAAATGTCGCTGATGATATCGCACCGGTGCAGGCGGGCGGGCATGCCGCGACCGTCGCCGATCGGCCCGAGCACGAAAGCGAAATGGGTGACCTGATCGAAGCGGGTGCGGTAGGCGTAGCCCTGAAGCTCGCCGATCGGCGTCTGCACGGGAAAGGTCGCTACGCGCTCGACCAGTTTCTCGCGCCCCTGCCGGTAGGCGATCAGGTCGGCGACCGAAATGCGCTTGAGGCCGTGCCGGTCGGCGAAGGCTGCGATCTGCGGCCCGACCATGACCGTGCCGTCGTCGTTGGCGAGTTCGCAGATGACCGCGACCGGAGGCGCGCCGGCAAGCGCGCAGAGGTCGACCGCGGCCTCGGTGTGGCCCGAGCGCATGAGCACGCCGCCCTCTTTCGCGATCAGCGGGAAGACGTGGCCCGGACGCGCGAAGTCGCTCGCGCCCATGTTTCCGTTCGCCAGCGCCCTGACCGTGTTGCAGCGCTGCTCGGCCGAGATGCCGGTGGTGAGCCCGGCTTGACGTCGACCGAGATGGTGAAGGCGGTGCCGAGCGGGGCGTCGTTCGCCGCCACCATCGGCGGAAGATGGAGCCTTCGGGCGTCGGCAACCGTCAGCGGAGCGCAGACGATGCCGAAACC
>CAWANA010000038.1:0-59139 GCA_963783275.1 uncultured Alphaproteobacteria bacterium
CCGATCCAGACCGGGCGCGAACCTCAGAAGTCGATGGGCAGGGGCAAACCGAGGAAGCGGCTCTGTGATTCACTGAACGCCTTGTCCCTGCCTCATGTTTGACTGAATGATTTGACCAGAGAAATGGGTTTGGAGCGCAAAGTCCGTTGGCGCATTGGTCCCAGGACCGAACGTCAAAGTTAGATCGTGGGTTCGCGTTCGACCGACGTTCACCAAAGGCAGCGGACTGAATCCCGTGGTGAGATTGACCAGCTTCCACAGCGGATTGATGCTCACGTTTGTAACGACGGCAAACTTGATCTCGTAAGAAAAGACATCGAGTTTTGCGGCTTTTGCGCCGGGAGTGGCGACATCGGATGAAGCAAAGCCTAGAGCCGCCGGCGCGGCCTCGCGGAGAAACTTCTCGATCCCAAGATCAGATTGGAGAAGGGGCGAGCTTCCTTTCAGATCCAACGGCTCATCGCAAAACGTGTTGACGTTTGGCGCCGTAATCCTGCCGACGTTATAGTATGAATAGGAGGTGTCAACCCGAGTTGAAGTTTGCGCGAAAGTGCCCGCAGCGTCCAGGGCGAAAGATTGTGGAACAATGATCTTACGCACAAGCGAATTCTCCAGCGTGTCCGCATAGCCCACGTTCGGATTCAGGGCCCCGGATTCTTCGACTGTAAGCGTGGTTTGCATCTGCACGCCAAAATGCTCGGGGATGATCGGCTTGCCATTAATCTGAAGGTCCCTATTGACGTCTCGCAGCGCGTGTACGGTTTCACAGAAAATGTTCTCCTTGATTTTGTATTCCATGCTGGGAAAGACGTCCACGGCCTCCCAGGGCTCCTCGATACGAGGGACGTGAGCGGCACAACCCGCGATGACGAAGAAAGCCGCGCAGACGGTCAATATCCTCGCAGGGGCAAGACAATTCTGGACCTGTAGATCGAGTTCTATCATAGGGAGCTTTTGCTACTTGGACTGAGGCGTTTCTGTATTGGTTCCCTCGCGCCGAATGTCTTGAAGAATGGTCGTCAGCTGCTCGCTTGAGAGATCTTTTAATTCGATGGAGTAAGTGGAGCTATTCTGCGCGGAGCCCTGCGCCGGGGTTTGGCTCTCCAGCAGGTCAGATAAGTCCCGGAAGCGCCCGACGACGCCAGAGCAATAATTCTTTAGCGTTGTGCATCTTGCGCCGTCGGGAGGATAAGGAGGGTTTCGGGCGCAGATGGTTATGTCGCCACAGCCTGCGCCTTGGCAATGCGCCACCGCGATCAAACTCCAAAATAGCGAGATTGGAATCAGGAAAAATCGCATCTAAACGCTCGCGCCAAAATACTGACTTAAACTCTACACACTTTCGCAAGATTGCCGCCGTTGTCAAGCCGCTTTCAGCCGGGCGGGATTTGGCGCTTTGGATGGCTCCCGGCTCACCGCCGGACAGGCGGCGCACCGGGTGCATGGGACAAACCCATGCGATATCCGGGAACTGTCTTTCGGTTGAGAAAAATCGGAGGAGGTCATCCGAAGGACGGCTTGACCGCTCGTCTCGGTACAAGCAATTCTCGCCCACTAACCGGGTCCGCCGGAGGTTCTTGTTTGTGCGTGCTGGAGAAGGGCGCAGGCCGCGGTGTCGCGGCATTTGTTGGGAGAGCGGCCGGCTCCATGAATCGCCAGGGCGATACGCCACGCGAGTCAGGCGCTTTGATTGGAAACATGCGAGCCCCGAGCGTTTGACGCTGAATCCGAGGAGCCCGGGATGTTGTCGCCGTCGAGCCGGGTTCTGATTTCGCTCTCCGTGCTGCTGTTTTGGTCGGCCCCAGCCGCGGCGTCGGATTGCGACGCTCTCGTCGCCAACTTCAAGGCTGCGATGGCCGAAAAATCGCTCGCGAAAGTCAAGGACGTCATGGAGACGATCGCCGACGACAGCGCGTGCAATTTCGATATCGACGCTTATCGCCTGCAAGAGATCGATTTTGCTATCAATGCGGCCGGTTCTGCTCCAACCGAAGGCGAGCGGAAGGACATGATCGAATTCGCCGAGGAGTCGATCCGGATAGGCGGAAACTGGCGCTCGGCGGAGACGATGGGCGACTATTACGCGCGCCGCGGTGATTTCATGGATGCCCTTGCCTGGTACGAGACCGGCATCTCCAGGTCTTCGACCGGTTCGACCCCTCAGGACCGCAAGCAGCTGCTTGCTCGCGCCGAGGCAGCCAAGCACCAGGCAAGCGACGATAGCGAAGGCCAGCGTCACGCGGCGTCGTTCGCGCCGACAACCCGCGATGTCGACGGGAAACTGGGCGGCATATATTCCCGCGATCTCTTGCGCGGCGCCGAGGTCGTGTCCGTCCCGTTGCCTATCAACTTCTATTTTGACGAGACGCGATTCACGCCGGTCGGCGAGAAGGCAATCGAGGAACTCCTCGAAGCCGTCAAGCAGCAAAACGTCGGGACCATGATTCTCGTCGGCCACACGGATCCAAGGGGCGACCACAAGTACAATGTGGAGTTGTCCGCCCGCCGCGCCGCAGCGGTGCGCGATTATCTTCTGTCCCACGGCGTCAGCGCGCATATCGAAGTCGACGGAAAGGGACCTGACACTCCCTTTGATGTGACGCTGCTCGGGCGCCCCGTAACGAAAGAGGAAGAATGGGCCCTCGACCGTCGCGTGGAATGGGTCCGCCAAGGCCTGCCGGACTGAGGTTCTCGACATGCGCGCGACGATGGGCAGATCGGTAGAGTTCCTGATCGCGGCGGCGGCGATGGCGGCGGCTACAGTCGCCCAACTCGGCGTAGTTTCCGCGAACATGCTGAAGGCGCCGGGGGGAGGAACGATCCGGGCGCTTGTCGTCGGCGTCGACGCCTACCCGAACTTGGCCCCGTCGGCGCAGTTGCGCGGCGCTCAGGCGGACGCGGAGGACATCGCAGCCGCACTCAGGCGGGACGGCATCGAACCGGTCGTCGTTCTCAACGCCAGCGCGACCCGCGCAAAGATCGTGGCGCAGATGGACTCTTTCGTCGCCGAACTCGAAACCCGGCGATATGGTCGTCTTCGCGTACGCCGGACACGGCATGCAGGTGCCTGAATATTCCCGCTGGCAAGGGGTCGATCGCGACGGGGTCAACGAACAGATCGCGTTATCCGGCTTCAGCTTCAGCGGCGCCGGCGCCGGCGAGATCATCGTCAATGTGGAAATGCGGGCCTGGCTTTCACGGCTCGACGCCAAGGAGGTCGATGCGCTCGTCGTGATGGATTCCTGTTTCGGCGGCGGGATGCGGGAGGTCGATCCGCGAACCGGGGAGATGCGCATGCGCGTTCTGCATGGCGACGCCGAGCAGATCAAAGCCGGAGAGAGCGAGCGCAGGCAATTCGGCGGCATCCCGATGACCGCGAAGGAAGCCCGAGCAGACGTCACTTTGATGTCGCATGTCACGTTTCTCGCCGGCGCGACCAGCAAATCTGTCGTTCCGGAAACCGACGGCCTGGAAGCGAGCGGACCGCGAGGGGCGCTGAGCTATTATTTCGCTCGTGCGCTCGGCGAAGGTTTGGCCAAGGACGGCGAGATCACCCGCCAGGCGCTCTATAGCTACCTCAAGCCCAATGTTCGCCACGCGACGCAGGATCGCCAGTTGATTCAGGTCGAGCCGCAGAGCCCGGATCCCGTCGTGTCCGGCAAGCCGGTCATCACCCTCGCCGCCGTCCCGACTACGCCTGCCGTTGTCGTGGCGCCGGATTCTTCGACGGTCGTGGCTCCGCAGCGCCCCAAGGTCGACCCGCCCTCGACGCCGAACGACGCGGAGGCCGACGTCGTCCGCGTCGCGATGATCAATGGATCGGACAAGTCGTGGGAGACGATCGAGAAGGGCAATGCGCCGTTCGTTCGGTCCGCCGCGGCCGATCGGGCGGATCTCGTGTGGGACGTCGGCAAGGGCGAGGCTCTCTCCCGCGGCGACCTTGTGATGCAATCCGTCGATGGATCCTTGCTGGGCGGCGTCATCGACCGAATCTGGACGGTCGCGAAGTTGCGCGAGATTGCGGAACATCGAAGCCTTCAAACGCAGTTGAAGAGCGAAGGGCGACTTTTGACGCCGGCCGATGAAGCGCAGGTCGAGGTCGCCGACATTGCCGATGCGCATCTTGTCGTTTTCGATATCGGCGCCGACGCGACGGTGCAGATGCTCTATCCGAGCAGCCCTGAACAGGCCGCTCATTGTCCGGATCCGCAAGGCGGCGAGTGGGGCTGCTCGCTTTCCGTGACGCCGCCGTTCGGCGCCGACACCATCGTGGCGCTGACGAGCTCGGCGCCCTCGACCGATCTCTTGGGGTGGCTGCGCTTGCACCATGACAGGCGCGACGCCGCGCAGATTCCGGAGCTCCTCAGAACTCTCATCAGGACCGATCCCACGGTTCGCATCGGCTTTGCCGGCGTGTTCACCAATGCGCATCAGCAGCCATGAGGAGGGTGCGGTGAAGCCTCTCAATATCGGGACGTTCTGCATCGCCGCCGCCCTGTTCGCATCGGGCGGGGCCGCCAACGCCGAGTCGGTCGAGCACGCGCTCAGGGGCCTGCAGCCTTCGAGCGTGATCGAATACACCACGCGGATGGTCGGGGGCGAGGCCACGCCGTGGAAGGAATGGCCATGGCAGACCGCGCTTTATTTGCGCCTGTTCGATGGACGGACCGTATTCATGTGCGGCGGATCGCTCGTCGCCCCCGGATGGGTGCTTTCGGCGGCGCACTGCTTCGGCGAGGAGAACGGCGGCGATCCAAAGGACTGGACCGTCGTGACGAACATCGGCAAGCTCACAGTGAACGGGCTGCCGCCCGGCGCGGAGACGCGGAAGGTCAAGCGGCTCGTCGTGCATAGCGGCTACGACAGCAATTCGCATGAAAACGACATCGCGCTTCTCGAACTGTCGCAGACCCTGGCGGAGCCGCCCATATCGCTGCAGTTGGAGCAGGATTCGACCGAGGAGAGCAATCGGTCGGTCACGGTAATCGGCTGGGGCATGACGCGATGGGTCGTCCGCAAGGAGGACTCAACGGGACACGCGGTCCTCGTCGACGGAGAGACGGAACAGCCGGTCGACCTGATGAAAGTCACAACCAACGATCTCAGAAAGGCAGAGATCCCGCTGGTCGGAATCGACCAATGCGCCCGGGCCTACGGCGACGGAGCAGAAAAGGTCGACGGCCGCAATCTTTGCGCGGGGCTGCCGCAGGGCGGCAAGGACGCCTGTCAAGGCGACAGCGGCGGACCTATGATGGCTCAGTCCGCCTCGGGAGAGTGGCGCCAGATCGGAGTCGTAAGCTGGGGCAAGGGTTGCGCCCTTGCGGGCTACCCTGGCGTCTATACTCGTGTTTCCGCTTTTGGTCCCTGGATCAAGAGCGTGCTGGGCGAGAAGGTCGTCGCCGCGAAGCCGGTCGAGCCGGCGCCCTCGCCCACCCCCGCGTCCACGTCGGCCAGCGACGACGGATCAGGTTCGACTGGCGTCCCTTCGCGCCCTCCCGTGGAAAACCCCGCAGGCGTCACGATCGCCTTCAAGGAGGGCGACGACGTCAGTGTCGGTCAACGCGTCGCCTATGTCGTGACGACCGAGAAACCTGGCTACCTCACCGTGTTCGACGCCGCGCCCGACGGCAAGCTGAAGCTGATCTATCCGACCGCAGCCTCGCTGCGGTCGCCCGCCAGCCCGAACCTGGCCTCGACGCTGATCAGCCCCGACCGGCCGAAGCTGATTCCCGACTACCGAAACCCTTATCGCGGCTTCGACGTCGAGATCGATGGGCCGCGAGGCGGTGGCGTCATGGTCGCGGTTCTCAGCGACAAGCCGCTTACGAGCCTCGACATGCCGCAGACCCCGAAGACCTTCGCCTCGCCCGAGGATGGGGTCCAAGCCGTTCACCGCCTACGTGACGAGCTTGCGCGGAGACTTTCGCCTGACGCCAGAAGCTCGAACGCGCCGCCCTGGTCGGTGGCCTACCATGAATACCGAGTTCGCTAGCCGAAACGCAGGCCGCGCCTCTTGGCGCCGACGCGACCGCCCTCGCTCGATTTTGACTTGCCTTTTTCTGACCGTGGTCACGGCGCTCGGTTCGGGCGCCTCAAGTCATGCGCTTTCCGCAGAAACTCCGCCGCAGGCCGCGATGAAGAGCGGCGTTCAGCCGTCGGAGGAGAACCGGAAGGTCCTCGCCGCAGCGCAAGCGAGGCTCGCGTGGCGGCTTATCGGGGACGCGCCAGCCGGGGCTGACCCCACCATATCACCCGCTGGCCTCGCCTCGATATTCGCCGTGCTCAGCGAGGGCGCGGACTCAAAGCTGAAGGCCGCCATCGCCGAGGCGCTCGGCTTCGGGACGGATCGGGAAACGGCCCTCGTCGCTCTGAAGGAGGCGAGGACGGTTGTCGCTTCGGCGAACCCAGCCGTTTTCGTGTCGAGGGATCGCCTTGTCTTTCCGCCGGGCGAGCAGCCCAGCGAAATCGTCACAAGGCGCATGGACGCGCTCGAAGTTCCCTATGTCGTCGCCGACCTCACGAAGCCTGACGAGGTCAAGAAGATCGACGATTGGGTCAAGGCGGCGACCGGCGGCATGATACCCGAGAATTCTTGGCCAACCTCTCACGACGCCGAGCTTCGTCGCGCTCAACGCTCTGCATTTCAAGGGCAGGTGGAAGACACGGTTCGATCCGCGCGCCACTGCGGATGCGCCTTTCATGGGGGCCGACCACAAGTCCACGCCCGTCGCGATGATGAGGCTGCCCGAGGCCCACCGCGCCTACCGCGCCGAAGCGGGGTTTGTCGGCGTCGATTTGCCGTTTGAAGACGCACGCTATTCGCTCGTCGTCGTCACCTCGGACAAGGAGCCCCGGACCGCAAAGGGATTCGCCGCCGCCGCAGATTGGCTTTCGGGCGAGGGCTTCGCGGCGCGCAAGGGCGATCTCGCCTTGCCGCGTTTTTCGCTCGAAGGCAACGCGAACCTTCTGCCGACGCTCGCCAAAGCGGGGCTCGCGGAGGGTCTGAGGTCGCCGACCGCGCTCGCTGGCTTCGCGCCGGATGTGACTATCCAGGCGGTCCTGCAGCGTGCCAAGATCGAGGTCGACGAGGAAGGCGCCGAGGCGGCGGCCGCGACCGCGGCGGTGGTCGTGCGCTCGCTTTCGGTCGATGACGCGTTGCACATGATCGTTGATAAGCCGTTCATTTATGCGTTACGGGATCGGGACAGCGGGCTCATTATCGTGGCGGGATACGTCGGGCGACCGCCGAAGAGGAAGGCGATTTAGCGAGAGAAAGGCTAGGTGCGATTTGCCGGGCGTGCTTCTGGAGCGAGCGACCGAAGTCTTGACCAGACTGTCGCCCTTGGCGGCCGGGACGCGCGCCACGGCGTGGGCGCTGGCGGTCGTGCTTGCGCTCGGGTGCGCCGCTCCGTCCGGAGCGCAGGCGTTGCGAACCTCAAATGCGGCCGATGTTGCAGGGGCGGCCTCGGCCAATGTCTCCGAGCCGACTCCCGCCGGCCGCCGTGTCGCGCTCGTCATCGCCAACAGCGCCTATCCCGACGCGCCCCTCGCCAACCCCGCCTTCGACGCGGGCCTGGTCGCAGAAAGTCTCTCGCGGATCGGATTTGCGGTCAACGTAAAGAAAAACCTCAACCTCGATGGTTTCGAACAGGCGATCACGGACTTCTCTGAGACAGCCAAAGGCGCAGACATCGCGCTGTTCTATTTTTCGGGTCACGGTTTCTCTGTCGCCGCAGGCGGCCTTCAGCAGAACCTCCTGATGGCGACGTCAGCGAATTTTCAGGCGAAGACCGCGCTCGGACTTCAGCAAGGCGGCGAACCGCTCGAACACATCGAGGAGACGATCATCGGCCATGCGCGGGCGACGCTGATCTTCATCGACGCCTGTCGCAACGTCCCGGCTCTCGCCACGCGGGGCGTCGGCTCGCGCGGCTTCGCGCCGATCGACCGGACCTCGCTCGAGGGCGCCTACGTGGTTTTATCGACCCGCGAGGGGAAGACGGCGGAGGACGGCCAGGCGGGTCAGGGAAGTCCTTTTGCGCGCGCGTTTGCGAGCGTGGCGCCGACGCCGGGGCTGCGCATCGAAGACGCCTCCGCGCTGATCCGCGAGAAAGTGCGCGCCGAAACGTCCGGGGAGCAGGTTCCCGACGTCATTCGCAGCGACCTGCCAGTCGGCGGCGTCGACGCTGATGGAGGGGCCCCGAACGCCATCGCAGCCTCCGGCATCGCAGGCGGCGATGCTTTCGCCCGCCCCGACGCCCGGGCCCGCATTGTCGGCTGCGGCTGCGCCCGAACCGCCTGCCGCCAAGCGCGCCGGCGAGACGATCAGCCGTCGGGCCGCCTCCCAGGATCGCGGCCGGGGACCCAGGCGGCGAGGTCTTCAAAGAATGCGATGAGTGCCCGGAGATGGTCGTGCTGCCCGCGGGCCAGGCGATGCTCGGCTCGCCGCCCGGCGAAACCGGGCGCCAGTCGTTCGAAAGCGCGCCCCACCCGGTCGGCATCGACAAGCCCTTCGCCGTCGGCCGTTACGCGGTCACTTTCGCGCAGTGGGACGCCTGCTTCGCTGAGAGCGGCTGTGGGCGCCGCCGCCTCGGCGACCTGGACTTCGGTCGCGCCAATCGACCGGCGATATTCGCCACATGGACCGAAGCGCAGCTCTATGTTGACTGGTTGAAGCGCAAAACCGGCCAGCCCTATCGCCTTCTGAGCGAGGCAGAGTGGGAGTACGCCGCACGGGGCTGCAGGAGCCTCAAATGCGTCTATGCGCCGTTCTGGTTCGGCGCCATCAAGCCCGAACTCGCCGCCTACGATACCCGACGATCCTACGAAGGCAGCCCGAAAGCCGCGGCGTTGCTGAAGACCGTGCCGGTCGACAGCGGACCCGCCAATCCGTTCGGTTTGTACAACATGCTTGGCAATGTGCGGCAGTGGACCCAGGATTGCTGGAATCCGGCCCCCGCGCCCACGCCATCGAACGGCGCGCCGGTTCTCACGGGCGACTGTACGGCGCGGGCGACGCGAGGAGGCTCTTGGGCGGATGACCCCGCCAAATTGCGGGCTTCCGCGCGCGACTATGAGACCGTTGACGAAGGGTCGGAAAGAATAGGGTTCCGCGTCGCGAGGGACTTGGCGCCGTGAGCGAAGGCGCAACCCCTCGGGGCGAGGCTCGAACCGGGAGAGGCGTCGGCATGAGGAAGCGATCGTCTTGGAGCTTGGGATGCAGGTCCGCGGCGCTATTCGGGATCGCGATTGTGATCGCAGCGCTTGGCGTGTTCGGCGTCGACGCCGCCGGCGCGCAGACGCGGCGGGCGTTCCTGGTCGGCGAACAGCGCTACTCGGACCCGGATATTCCGAGCCTCACGCGGTCGGACAATGATGCGAGCGACCTCGCCACTGATCTCGAACAGGTTGGCTTCGACAAGAAGAACATCACGCTGGCGACGGAGTTACATAGCAAGAGCGACTTTGACAAAAAATTCGGCGCTTTTCTCGCCACGGTGAAAGAGGGCGACACTGTGCTGTTCTTCTATTCCGGGCACGGTCTCGGCGTCGAGGCGAACAACACAAATTATCTGCTGCTCGGCGACATCAAGTCGCTCCGTACCTTTACCCGCGGGCAGGTCATGGAAGCGGACCGGCGCCGGGACGACATCATCGCCCTCAAGATGCCGGGATTCCGAAGGGCAGTACGAGACGGACGAGATCGCCAAGAATGGAGTTTCCGTCACCGACGTCATGAACGCGATCGCCGGGAAGAAGCCGAAGGTTTCAATTCTGCTTCTCGACGCGTGCCGTTCGATCATTCGCGCCACGGTGGACGAGCGGGAAATCAAGCGCGGGGTCAGTTCCGGAAGTCGGCTCCTGCCGACGAAAGACCTGTCGGCAGGTTCGATCGTGATTTTTTCTGCTTCCTTCGGCGAAACCGCGATCGAAACGTTCGGATATGGAGATCACAGGCGCAACTCGCTTTTCACGGAGGTGCTGAGGTCCGAACTGCAACGGCCGGGACAGACCCTGATCGATCTGGGCCAGAGGGTCAGCCATATGGTCCGGGCGTTCGCGCTCGCCGGCGGCCGGCAGCAGGAGCCGGAGTATTTCGAGAATCTCGGCGTCAGCGACGACTTCGCCCTTGTGGATTCGATCGGCGCCGAACGTTTCCAGCTGACGCAGCAACAATGCGCCGGCGCCGACGTGGACTGGGCGGAGATCAGCCAGCAACCCGAGCGCGAGGCGCTCGAAAGGCATCGTCGGCGGTTCCACGATTGCCCGACCGCCGAGCTCGCGCGTCGAGCGCTGGTCAGCCTGATTGGCGCCTCTGAGGTTGCGGCCCCGGTCCTTGCGGCGGGGGCGAAGCAAGTCGACGATTGCGATCGGCTCGCCGCGTCGGACAGCGATCCCTCTCGCCCGCCCGAAGTCCCCGGGGTGGCGCTCGACAAAATCGATGTCGACGCGGCGACCGCCGCTTGCGAGAATGCGATCAAACGAAACGGTCGCGTGGTCAGGTTTCTGTTCAATTTGGGGCGCGCCAAGTTCGCCGCCGCAAACGCCGTGCGGCTCGACGATCCCGCCCGCAAGCCCCTCATCACCGACGCCCGCGCCGCCTATAACGACGCCGCCAACCGCGGCTATGTGGCCGCGCTGTACAATCTGGCGACCCTCTCCGACTACACCGACGCGGACGCGGAGGAACAGGAGCACGCCAACCAGTTGTTGCTGAAGGCGGCCAACCAGGAATTTCCGCTGGCGATGTACGAGTTGGGCGCCGGTATCGATGGGGCGCGTTCGGTCTGCAGCGCGACCTCTCCGAGGCCTATCGCTGGATGTCGAAAGCCGCGGAAAGCGGGTCTGTTCCCGCGATGGTGGAGACTGCCAGACGCGCTGTTTTACGGACGGGGCGTCGCGCCTAATCCCCGCAGAGCGGTGGAATGGGCACAACGAGCAGCGGAGTCCGGCTCCGACGCCGCTAAATACAATCTAGGATGGTATTATTTTACCGGCTACAACGTCTATAACAACGCCGGCGAACGGACGTCCGCCAGTCTGTTGCCCGACCAGACCCAAGCCCTGCTCTGGTGGGGACGCGCCGCCGCCGACAACAATCCGGCGGCCCAATACAACATGGCGCTGATGATGGAGCGCGGGTTCGGTTTGCCGAGTCCACAGCCGGAGATAGCCGAGCGCTACTATCGTCTAGCCGCGCATGGCGGCAATGAAGACGCGGAAATCGAACTGGCACGGCGGCTGCTCGCCGGCCGCATGCTGGTCAAGCCGGAGAACGGTGCAAACGAAGCGATTGATCTTCTTAACCGTGCGCTCAGTCACGGCTCCGCGCGGGCGGCCACGATGCTTGCCGACATCTATCGCAACGGTGAACTCGATCAGGCGAAAGATCCGTTGCTGGCGATGAAATACGCTTTTCTCGCGATTAAGTTGTCGGAGCAGGCGGATCCCACCAAGGACGATGGCAATCCGTTCTATGAAATCCGCGCCGGCATCGAGCTTGCGGAAATGGCAGTCAACGGCCAGGCCGTCGACGTCAACGATCGCGCGTTGCTCAATCCGGACGAAATCGACCGCTTGCAGCGCTTTTATGGGACCGTCGACAAGAGCACCCACGCCGTGAAGATCCGCCGGCTGGATGTTCCGCTGGGTGGTTGCAATTACCCCTACAAGAAATCGGTCTGGGTGTGGGACTGGGGTCGCGCGGAATCGCCGACGGAGCCACAATTCCGCAGCCTGGAGCGTGAGACTTTCTGTTACGACAATGACGTTCTGCGTCGAACCCTGTCCGCCACGTTCGAAGCGGCGCGTAAGGCGGGGGTGCCATTTGCGGACCTCATCAACCAGCAGATCATCGCTGCGCAGACACTGGAAAATTCGCAACCCGCGCGTCAACCGCGCCGTTGAAAACGTGGGGGTGAAGTTGTAGCGTGATTGATGCTTCTCCGTGATTTCGGAGGTCTCCATGACGATAAAGTCATTGAAGCCGCGTTTGGGGTTTTCCAAGCTTCTGTCAGGCGCCGCGGTGCTGATCGTCGTCGTCGCGCTGGACGATCCCGCCGCTTACGCCGGCAATGGTTTGAACGGTTTTCTCGGGGGGTTTGTCGGAGGGGCGATCGGCGGCGCGCTTCTCCACGGCATGCTTGGCCAACCTCGCTACAACAGCGGCTACGTCCATCATCAACAGGAGCGCCGAGCCCCATCGCATTCAGCGAGCGCTCCGAGCCGCGCGCCGGAGGCTCCTCCGTCGCCCGCGGATTCGTCCCGCGCGCTTGCGTCTTTGGCGCCGCCGACGACCCAGCAGGAACAGGCGATGCTGAAGTCGGTGACGCCCAGCCAGTCGCTCGGCGCCGTCGGCGCCACCGACGATCTCGATCAGATCGGCAAGGATCAAAATGCCGAGGCCAGTCGCGATTACACCAGCAGGATCGACGATCTCATCAAGCGCATTCAGGCCGCCCAAAGCGAGCAGCACTCGACCAAGGAGGGGGACGTCACGGAGCACGCGATCCTCGAGGCGCTGGAGAGCTCGATACGCGAAGCCAACCTAACCAAATTCGAGACGTTTCTCGGCGAGAATTGGTCGCCGGAGCGCCTTCGCGTCATGATTCTCGATCGCGTGGGGAATGATATCGGCAGCCTGTTCGACGGCACCAATCGGGGCGAGGTCACGATGAACGACCTCGATTTGATGATCAAGAAGGCGGCGAACCAAGTCTATACGCGCCTGTTCGAGACGTCGGAACTCCTCGCCGCAAATCGCAGCTCAACGCTTTTCGTCGAACGTCTGTATCAGACCCACGGCGATCTGGTGAACGGCGAGGTTCGCGAAAGCGCGGAGCAATTATTGGCGAACGCTGCTAGTTCCGGCGCGGCGTCGCTCGAACCGTCGCTGCGGCGCGACCCGAACGCTTACGCGCTGCGCTATCGCGCGCAACGTATCATCTATGACTGTCTGTCCGACAATGTCGAGGCGATCAGTTCGAGCGAGTCGGGCATGGCCACGCCGGCTGAGATCAGCAAGGCTGTGCTCGACGTCACCCGGACGGAATGCGCCAAGTGGGTCTCCGGGCAATTGGTCGGAGGGGACGGCAAGGTAAAATCCCAGGAGCCGATGCCTCTGCGCGTGATCTGGACGGCCGAGGGTCCAAAGGATGACCCGTCGATGTACGGCCGCGCCACGGACCAGCTGTAAGGCGCGCAGCGGGAGCCCACAGTAGAATGGCGCCGGGGATGAGTTGCGCTGCGGGCGCCGGGAGCGGCGGAGGACGTCAGAATTTCGAGTCGGTCCAGATCGCTTCGGAAATGGTCTGAGCCGCCAAGTTGTCCGGAGGCGCGGTCTGGAGCCGCGCGATGCTGTCGAGCCGCGTATCCGGGGGTCCCGCGACGAGCCGCCATGCTGCGTCAAGCCACAGACTGTGTGTCGCGACGGGCGGGCTGGGAAGGTCCTTCGGATCAACGATGATGAGTTCGTAGGTCAACTCGGTCCCCCTCCCGTCGACGATCTCGAGCGTCAAAATCTCGCCGGGGCGAACGCCCCCAGGAGGCCACGACAGGACGACGTGGCCGCTTCTGCAGCCTGCCGCTTGTACGGCCTCGCCGTTCCCTTTGCGCAAGGTGGCGCGGACGGCACGCGGCCTGCCGGACGATTTCCAGGCGGCGATAATCCTTCCGAGGTCGGCGCCGATGCGCTGGCGAAGTCTCGCCGAGCCGATCAAGCGGGGCGAGCGGCAAGGCGCTTTTGTCGATAGGAGCACAGGTGTTCGGGTCCTCGCTGGACGCAAGACCATTCGCCCGGCCGGTCGCATAAACGGTGTCAACGCCCCTGTTGAAAAGGCTCTGATAGAGGGCGGCGACATAGGACGCGACGCCTGAGGAGACAGTCTCGACGGCCTGCGGCGCCTGATAAACCGCGTCGTACTGGCCGCCGACGTGACGATTTCCTTCGGCCGTTCTCAAGGTCACGATCGCGTCGGGGTCAGCTTGAACACGATCGCCATAAAGAATGCATGCGCCCGGGGTCGCCGTGACGACATCGCCGTTCAGCGCCAGCTTGATGTGGGCCTTGGTCGCGTCGCCGTCGACCGATTGAACGCTGGCGACGACCTGATCGATGGGACAGGCTTTCTCGCCGACTGCCGCAAGACCAGGGCCGGCGGCAAGGCCTGCGATAAGCAAATTCGCGGCAATCATCCCTCTCATGTCTGGCCCCCGGTCTGACGGGTCTCGATGTGGCGTCCTCACGAGCGGGTGCGCGTCATATAGCGCTCCGCCCATTCCCTTGCACCATCCGCGGCCGCCGAACAGAGTTCGATCATCAAGCCGGCGATCGTCCCCACGAAGAAGCTGAGAATGCCAAACCGCCAGCCTGCAAGAAAGCCCAAGCGGAACACCAGGAGCAGAATCACCGAGACGGCAGCGAAGACAAGTCCGCATATCGCAAAGACGCAAGTTTCGAAAAAAATACGCCAAAGCCGTTGTCGAGCCGAGAGTTCGGCCTTTCGCGCCAGCGCCTCGTATGTCGGAAGCCAGCACCAGCGAACCGCAACGACCGTGGCGATGATCAGGAAGACGACGTCCAAACCGAACTGAGCCAGGAGCGGAACTTCGTCGTCGAAGGACTGAAGACTCAGCGCGAAATTGACGTGCGCCAGCGCGCCCTGGAGATCGCCGACCGGCGTAGCCAGGGTGTCCTCGGACCATTGCCCCGTTGAGCCGATCACGACGATCGCGTCCTTCAGGACGTCGGCTTCACCGCCCACCGGATCGGGAACGCTCTGGTATTGGACGAGATTGCCGGCCTTTACCCGCGCGTAAACCAATGATTTATCGGCGCTGTCATGCTTCAGGTCGGTGTCTCTTCCGATCGTCCAGCGAATGGGAAGCGTCTCGGGCCTGGAGAGATCAGGCGTCGTGACGCATGCCTCCCCCGGTTTGCAGGTTGGAGCGTCCTCGTTAGCGAACGCCACCGCCCGCACCATCGCCGCCTCACGCGAGACCACCTCTCCTTCGGAAGCGAGGTGGACGCGGTAGAACGAACATGCGCCTTCGGTCAGTCCATAAGCGCCGCGCGTGAGCACAGGATGGACCAGCGTGATTGACGGCAAGTCCTTTGCGTTGACCGCTTGCGCAGGTTTCGCGGGCCCCGTGAGACTGGAGAAAACGGTCTGCAATTCCGTCGGCGGACGCGCGGCGCCCTGGTTCTGGCACGAGGGCAGTCTGCCTGACGTGAAGAAGGTCGGGATCAGGATCGGCGTCGGGTTCGGCTGTTCGAGTTCCGCTTTGAGGTCTTCGTCGCCAGTCAGGCTGTCGCGAAAGTCGAAATCGAGGTACACCACCTTGGCCTGCGCCTTCCGCACGTACTTTACCAGCTGTGCAATCAGCGCCCGCGGCGTATTGTCGGGGAGAGGCAATCTCGGCGACGAAGCCTCTTCACGAGAACTCCACTTGCCGACCGCGGCGTCGTCGATATCGATGAAGACGACACGATGCGCGTACTTTCGCAGACGAATGTCGGGCGAATGGATCGCGTCGTAGAGATGGTCCTCCTGGCTGATGAGCGCGCTAACCGGCGCAAAGTCGAGCGTCCTCAACATGTATGTGAAGGCGCACACCCACAGCGCAACCACGAAAGAAGCCGCGCCCGCGCCAAAGGCCCTCGCACGTGCGGGTGACGCCGCTGTCTTCATGGCTTTTCATCCCGGTCTGCGCGTCGGCCCTGACTAACACTGTCGAACGTGAATCGGCCGGTGACAGCCAATTTATCCTGCCTCCAGGTCGAGAGGGAATGGGGTCGCCGTTCCAAGGACTTCACGTCGCGCTGGTGCGCGAGGCCGGGGTTGATCTCCTATTCGCGAAGCGCAGAACTCGCGGGGCGACTGCTTCCTCGGTTTTGCGCCGAAGTTGCGCCGCGCGGAGCGGCCGCTTCGGGCGGACTCCGGGCGTGTAGGCTTCAGCCGCAATGCCCGCTTCCCGCCCAATACTGCGCCTTGTTGGGCGAAGCCGTGCTACTTTTTATGGGCATTGCCGGACGGCGCATGGCCCTGCGACGTCTTGAATTCTGGCGATATGCACCTATTGTAAGGGCATATTGCCAAGGACAAACCCATGACTTTCCCGTCGCTTTCTCGAGCCGACCAGATCTCCGGCATTCGCGGGCAAGACCGTCGCGGGATCATTGAAGCCACGCGTCTCGGTCTGCCTGTCTCCGGGGTCGAGGAGCTTATGCAGTCGGGGCGGCTGACCTTGGCGGAGGTCGCCAGGATCGTTCTGCCGCGGAAAACCCTCAGCCACAGACGCAAGATAGGCCGGCTCACTCCCGATCAGTCCGACCGCCTGGTCAGGGTCGTGCGGATCATCGCGGCCGCCGAGGAGACCTTTGGCTCTCAGGAAAAAGCGTCCCTTTGGCTGCGCCGCCCGACGCGGGCGCTCGACGGCGACGCTCCGATCGAATGGCTCGACACGTCGGAGGGCGCCAGGGGGGTCGAGGACCTTCTTCACCGGATCGACCATGGTCTCGCGGCTTGACGATCGTCTGGAGGATTTGCCGGCGTCCGTTTGCTGATCTCTCCGGCGAGGGCGCTCGCATCTATGGCGGACGCTGGAACTCACCCGGGCGACCCCTGATCTATGCAGCGGAGGCCGCAGCGCTGGCCGTGCTCGAGGTCCGTGTCCACCTCGATCTCGACTGGGACACATTGCCGGACGATTACGTGCTCGTGGCCATCCATCTGGGGACGCTCATCCCGGAAGCGATCACCGACCTTCCGGACGACCCGAGAGCAACCGGCGACGCGTGGCTGGGTTCCGGGCGTTCGGCGTTGCTCCGCGTTCCCTCGAGGATCGTGCCCGAGTCCCATAACGTCCTGATCAACCCCATTCATCCCGACGCGTCGTCGATCAAGATAGGTTCGATCCGGTCGTTCGCGTTTGACAAGAGGCTGTGGCTGCCGGGCTGAGGCCCGCTTCGGGCCATGATCGGACCTTGTCCGCGATCTCCTCGCGTCCGGGCGAGACGGCTGAGCAGCGGGAACGGGCGCCTGTCCCGCGGCGTGGAGGACGACCCCGTCGCCTCCCTTTTGCCCGGTCGAGGCCCTTGGCAAATGTGCGCCGGAGGTGTAACGCTGGGCTGTGCCCAGCGAGCGCGACTCGCAATGGAATCAAGGGATTGGGCAACGTCATACGGATTCCGGCTGATTGAACTCGACGGGGTAAGATTCACGTTGGCTTTTTCTGCTGATAGATAGGGTAGCCATGATTCGCGGGGGGCGGGCATGGCGCACGTGGCCAGTCATTTGAGCGTTGAGGCGTTGGAGGCGCGGTACGAGGCCTGCGAGGACGTTATGTCATCGCGGCATTTTCAGACGATCTGGCTTTTGGCGAAGGGGCATTCGACCGGCGAGGTTGCCGCGATGACCTCATTTGGCCAGCGCTGGATTGAGCAGCTTCTGGAGCGCTACAACGCCTTTGGGCCTTCGGCCTTGGGGGATCTGCGTCGGGGCAACGGCGCGCCGGCGAGAGTTCTGAGGCCCGAACTGTTGCAACGTCTGCGCGTCCGTTTGGGCGAGCCTCCGCCCGACGGCGGGGTGTGGACGAGCGGCAAGGTCGCGCGCTGGATGGCGGCCGAGTTGGGCTTGGCCTCGGTGGCGCCGCAACGCGGCTGGGAGGCGTTGCGAGCGATCAATTGGTCGATCCAGAAGCCACGGCCACGCAATCCGAAGGCGGCGACGCCGGCGGAGCAAGAGGCCTTCAAAAAAAGTCGCCGAAGTCGTCGCCGAGGAAGCCGCGCTCCACCCCGACACGCCGATCGAGGCTTTCGCGACCGACGAGCACCGGCTCGGCCTGAAGCCAGTGACGCGGCGGGTCTGGGCGCCGGTCGGCGAGCGGCCGATCGCGCACGGCCACCATCGCTTCGAATGGCTCTATGTGACGGCGTTCGTGTCTCCGGCCACCGGCGAAAGCTTCTGGTACATCTCGAACGGCGTATCCAAGCCATTCTTCGAGGCGCTGCTGCGCCTGTTCGCGGAAGAAGCCGGCGCGGGTCGCGACCGGCGCATCGTTCTTGTGCTCGACAACGCCGGTTGGCACGGCGAGGCCGGCCTTGCCGTGCCGGACGGCCTGCGCCTCCTGTTCCAGCCCGCCTACACTCCCGAAGTGCAGCCGGCCGAAACGCTATGGACCCTGGTCGACGAACCCGTCGTCAACAAGCACATCCCCACCCTCGAGGCTCTCGACGAAATCATCTCGATGCGCTGCGCAGCTCTCGCCACCGACCGCGAAAAGATCAAAGGCCAGGCCGGCTTCCACTGGTGGCCCAAAATCGCGAACCCGAAGTAATCACCCGGAAACCGTATCAGAACCGGAGTCCGGAGCGCAGGATCAGCGTCGCGTAGAAGTAGAGCTCCGCGTCGAGGGCGCGCTTGATGTTCTCGGCCTTGCGGAACCCGTGCTGCTCGCCGTCGAACAGGAAATAGCCGACGGGAACGCCGCGCGTCTTCAGCGCTTCGACCATGAGTTCCGTCTGGTTTAAGGGGACGACGCGATCTTCCGCGCCCTGGAAGAAGATGACCGGCGCCGAGAGCCGATCGATGTGGTTGATCGGGGAGCGTTCGGCATAGGTCTCCTTGTCCTGAGGATAGGGGCCGATCAGCCAGTCCAGGTAGCGGGACTCAAACTTGTGGGTGTCACGCGCCAGCGCCTCGAGGTCGCTGACGCCGTAATAGCTCGCGCCGCCGCTGAACACCTTGTCGTCTTTCGGGGTGAGCGCCGAGAGCGTCGTGTAGCCGCCGGCGCTGCCGCCGCTGATCATAAGCCGCTCTGGGTCGCCGTTCCGGTTCGCGATCAGCCAGCGCGCGCCCGCAACGCAATCTTCGACGTCGACGAGGCCCCACTGTCTCTCGAGCCGCAACCGGTAGGGTCGGCCATAGCCGGCGCTGCCGCGGTAGTTGACGTCGAGGACCCCGATCCCGCGGCTCGTCCAGTATTGCGTCGAAAGCGAGAGCGTGCTTGAGGCGGCCGACGTCGGCCCTCCGTGACTCTTCACCAGCACAGGCGCCTTCTCACCCGCGGGCGCGGCCAACTCGGGCGAAAACGGGGGATAGTAGAAGGCATGGGCGGTCTCGCCGTCGCCCGTCGGAAAAACGATCGGCTCCGGGATCGAGACAGAGCGACGGACGTCATCGCCGACGACGAACGCGCGACGCAGGGCGCGGCGAGCTCCCGTTTCCAGGTCGAGGTCGACGAGCGCGGGGGCTTGCGAAGGCGACCCGCCGACGAACACGACCCGCCCGGGAGCGGCGCGGAGTTGGGCGATGTCGGTGAATTCGGTCGGAATGACGTCGAAACGCCCGGACCGCGCATCGATCGCGGCGAGCGTCCAGACGCCGTCGCGGACGAAGCATGCAATCAGGCGCTCGGCCAACTCGAAGGCGTAGGTCGACAGGCCGAACTGCCATTGCGGTCGCCCGAATTCGGCGTCCATCGCAAGCAGCGGCTCGATCGCGCCGCCGCGCTCGCGATAGAGGTTCCACCACCCCGAACCCCGGTCCGAAACGAAATAGAGATCCCCGTCAGGCGACCATTCCGGCTGGAACACCAACTCGTCGGGCCCGCCAGCGACCCGGCGCGCGTTCCCGACGGCTCCATCCGGGAAGATGTCGCCGACCCAGGCTTCCGTCGCGACCCACGGCATGTTCGGATGACGCCAGGTCAGCCAGGCCATGCGAGCGCCGTCGGGGCTGAGGCGAGGCGTCGAGTAAAAGTCGCTTCCCGAGACGAGAACTCTTGGGGCGGCGACGCCCGAGAGGTCGACGCCGACCAGGGTGGCGAGCGCCTCCCCTGTCCCGGTGTGATCTTCCCGGACACAGACCATCCGCCCGCGACGGCGGTCGACAATTCCGTCCGCGTAGCGCAACGCGTCCGCGGCGGCGCCGTCCGGAGGCGGCGTGATCGGGCTCGGCGGCCGGTCCGCCTCCTGGCGATAGAGCCGCTGATCGCGATTGTTCGAGAAATAGACCACGCCGTCGCTGACGGCGAACGAGCCGCCGCCATATTCGTGAGCGCGCGAGCGAACGCTGAAAGCGTCGGCGTCGTCTGGCGTCACCCGTACCGGCGCCCCGTCCGCGCCGGCGCGGTAGACGAAAGTTCGCCCCTGCTTCTGCGGCTGGGTCTCGCTCCAATAAACGGCGCGCCCGTCGAGCGCGACCTGCTCCAGGCGGATCGCGTCGGCGACGACGAGGTCTGAGGTTATCGGAGACGTCCAGAAACCATAGGGGCTGGCGGCCATGCTTCTCGTCCCGTCACGGAACCGTGCCCCATGAACGGCACAAGACCGCCCGCGCTGCAAGACCTATGTCGCCTGGGTCTGGGAGGGACTACGCGGACCATGCGCGATCCGTGCTTGGTCCGACCGCCGGCGTCGGTCGCAGATGACGAAGCCGGCAGCCGTCAAGTCGTCACCCGCACATCGCGGCCGCCGGGATTTGCGGCGAATGATCGATGGCATGGATGTCGCCCTCGGTTCATCTCGCTCGGCTCAGTCGTCGTCGCCCGCGCAAAGCGAGAATTACAGCGGCGGCGTAGGTCTGCGGTCCGGCGCGATCTTGGGAGAGAGCGGTCGGCGGCTCTCTACATAAAGCGCGACAGCAGGGGCCGCGATGATCCAAATCCAAATCAGCGCGTTCATGTCTTTCTCCCGTCGTGTCGTTCCGCCGGAATAGGCGGACGTCAAACGGAAACGAGACTGGATGAAGGAATGTTCCGCCAACGACGTCAAGGCCGCCCTGGCTCCGCGCACTCTTCGGAGAGCGGCGCTGCCTCGCGCGTCGGCCGCCAACTTGGCCGGCGCACACGACGCGGGCGGCCGATGTGGAGCAGCTCAGGAACAATTACCCGCAAGAATAGTTCTTCCGTTCGAGCGCCGAGCGGCGGCCCGACGATGGGTTCAAAATTGGACCGCGCAATCGCGCCATCGAACTTCGAACGGAGTTTGAGATGGGCGGAACAGCCAAAAAAGCGCCGAGGGCCCTTTCGCCGTTAGCCGCACTGGCCGCACTGGCGACCCTCGCTCCAGCCGTATTCCTTTACGCGCCAGACAAGCCTCGCGCCGAGTTGGAGGCGGCCTATCCCGGCGAATACCGGGCGGTCGACGGGCTGCGGCTGCGGCTGCGTGACACCGGGCCTCGTGACGCGCCGGCCGTGATCATGCTGCACGGATTCTGCGCCAGCCTCGACACGTGGGAACCGTGGGCCCGGATCTTGTCCGCGCGTTATCGGGTCATCCGTTTCGATCTTCCGGGCTTTGGCCTGACCGGTCCAGATCCCACGGGCGACTATACCGACGCGCGCCAAATGAAGATCCTGGCCGATCTCATGGACCAACTCGGGATCGCCCGCGCAAACCTCATTGGCAATTCCATGGGCGGCCGGATCGTGTGGAACTTTACCGCCCAACATCCCGACCGTGTGACCCGCCTGGTGCTGGTCTCCCCGGACGGTTTCGCCAGTCCGGGCTTCGCCTATGACCGAGCGCCCGAGACGCCGCTCCTCATGCGGGCCCTGCCCTATGTCGCGCCGCGCAGCCTGCTGAAAGCCGGTCTCGGCCGCCGCCTACGCCCACGGGGAAAATCTAAGCGACACGACCCTCAACCGTTATCGCGACCTGCTGCTGGCGCCCGGCGTGAGGCAGGCGATCCTGGCGCGTATGGGTCAGGTGATCCTGCACGACCCGGCCCCGACCCTGGCCCGCATAAAGGTCCCGACTCTCCTCCTGTGGGGCGAGAAGGACGGCATCATTCCCATCGGCAACGCGGCCGCCTACCTGCGCGATTTGCCCCAAGCGACCCTGGTGCGCCTCCCCGACCTCGGCCATGTGCCTTTCGAGGAGGATCCCTTCGCCTCCTTGGCCCCGCTGCAGGCCTTTCTTTCCGGCAAGACGCCTGATCGGACGGGATTCCGAGTGGTTTCCATCTCGGCCGGCGTTCGGCCGTCGAAGTAAAGGCGCGCATGGGGCTCGGTGTCCTCCTCGCGTGAGCGTTCCGAGCGATTCCCTATTTCTCACTGGGCGAGATCGCGAAACGAGAAGCAGCCGCGCATTTCCAACATTCGACCCCCACACTTGGAACAAACGCAGAGGCTCGTGGTTGAAGAGGCTGATTTACCATCGTCGGCCCGCTTTTAGACATCGAACAGAGGCTACAGTTGTTCCCAGCATCGGCTGAGTTCGCGGAAAAGCAGTCCGCGCTCGATTGGAATGGAGAGCCCCATGCTGATCGACCAACTCCGGTCTGATCGGCGGCGAGATCGGCGCGCCCGCGTGTAGCGACCGAGCGGAGAGGTCTCGGCTCATCGCTCTGGCGATCGGCCGCCGATCGCCGGACGACTCCGACGGTTGGGCCCGGGTCGCCGAACGGATCGCCGCCCTCGCCCCCGATTTCGCGACTCTGCTGCGCTTCATCCGGCGCGAACCGGCCTTGCTCTCGGCCTATTTCGCCGCCGAGGTCCACGTCCTGCCCGCTGATCGAGCGATGCCGGCCCGCGGAACGTCTCCTGGTTCGCTACGCCCACGATCTCGCTGTGGCGCGGCCCCCCTCGATCGTGGACTTGACGGACGACGAGCGCCTGCGCGTGCGACTTTACGAGCTCTCGCTCATCGCCGGCGCGCCGGCGCCATCGACCATCGCCGCGGCGGCCGATGATCTTTCGCTGCGCACGCCAGAAGGAATTTCCGCGCTCGCCTTTCTGTTGCTGAGGATGGGGCGGGCGACCTCGCATCGGCTGCCGCTGCAGATCATCGGCGGTTGGCCGGAACATCGGCGGCGCGTGTTCTTCTGGCGCTATTTGGCCTTCACGTTCCATCGCCGGCTCGCGCCCTTCTCCGATCCGGCGCAAACGTTTCGACTCGTCCTCGACCCTCGAGGAGAAGGCCCGCGTCGTGCGCCTGCAGATGCCGGGCCAGTTCGCGGCGGCCAAGCGCGCAGGAATTCAGCTTTTGCGACCGACGGTGGAGCGTTCCGGTCTTCTCTCCACGCGCTGGTTCGACATCAGCCTGACGCTGCCGCGCCTGGCGCTCGATGACCACGCGTCGACGCTTGGACCAGGCTCGTGCGGAGCACGCTCGGCGCCCGTCAGGCGAAGGAATATCTCAGCCGCGCCCGGCACGGTTCGCTTGATGACGCGCCGCTTCGGCGCCGACGGCGTTCTGCATCTCTACGAGCACTACGGCGTGCGCTCGCTGTTCGAGCAGAGCCTGGAGAACGGCGCCCGCAGCTCAAAGAAGATACTCAAGAACTTTTCCGGTCGCTATCCGCAGATCCTGCCCCGCAAGCGTGCTGGAGCAAGTGGAAGCCTTCACCGCCGACCGCGACACGTTCATCACGCTCGTCAACGAATATCTGCTGGGCCGCGCGCCTGCCGGCGGCGAACGGGGACATCGCCGAGATCGTCGCCGCCGCCTTCGAGACGCCGGCTGTCGGTCATGCGCCCCATCGTCGAGAGCGAGACCGGTCGGCGGCTGATGGCCGCGCTCTCGCAGTTCAAGAACAAGCACGACATCAATCTGCTGCGCTCAATCGCATTCCACGGCGACGCGCCGGCGTGTCCAGCCGGCCTCGACGGCTACCTGTATGAACTCCGCAACGCTTTCGCCCTCGAACTTGCGATCCACGTCGCGCAGCGTGGAGGGCGATTGGTCGGCAAGGCCGCGCAGCGCAGGTTGTTCGACAAATTCTTCGTGCTCGAGTTCGAGATCGACCGGCTGCCGCCCGACAGAATCGAGGCGGCGCGCAGGCGTTTGCGCTCTCGGGCGGTCGGTCGCATCAACGCCGTGCTCGAGGCGCAGGGCAGCGCGCAACGGCTTGAGACCGAGGATCTTGATGCGCTCGCGCGGGACTGGCGAGACGAGGAGCCGGTCGTCACCCTGCTCGCCCGCCTGAGCGACCCGGCGCGGCGAGGCGGCCCGAGCACGGATGCGGCCAGTCTCGTCCTGAGCGCGGCGAAGGCTGCGGCGCAACGGAGGTTCATGGCGTTCAAGTTCGACGATGTCTGCGGACAGCGCCAGCTCGCCTTCCTGACCGAAGCGCAGCGCGAGGCCTGGCGGACGTCACGCGCACTGGTGCGGATCGGCGGGGCGGAACGGCCGGACAATCAGCCGCGGCTACAAGAGCTGACGCGCCGGCTCGACGCCGACCTGGCGCGTCTTTGTGCGAGCGCGCCGGCCGAGCATCGCGCATCTCGCGCCCAGCGCTTCGCTCCGAAATGGCCGAGCTCGCCAGCGAAGAGATAAAGGCCAATCCGGTCGATCGTCGCCGAACGCGCCCTCGCCGCGCATGCGTCGCGCGACGGGATTCCCGCATGTGCGCGTGCGTGCCTCCCCGACATCGCAGCTCAGCTCAACGGCGCAATCCTCGGCGGCTTCAGAGCAGCGCAACGCGGCGCGGATCATGCGCGCCCTCGTGCGCATCGGCTTCGCCGACCTGAGCGAGAGCGACGCCTATCAGAGCGTGCTTGCAGATCTCCGGGCGATCGAACGGGAAATCCCAAAGGATCTGCTCGACGGGGAGATGATCTCGAAGGGCATCGTCGTCACGGCCTTCGACTGTTCGCCGCGCCTCATGCTGACCATCGGCGATGTCGTCAACACCGGTTGCTGCCTCAATTATCAAAGCGGCGCTCGCATCAACGTGCTGCCGGCCTATGTCGTGGACGCCAATATCCAGGCGCTCGTGAGCTGGCAATTGAAGCAGAGTCATTTCGCGAGCGTGCGCGATTACAAGGCGGTGCTGAACGCATTCGTCGCCGGCCGGCCCGCGACAGCCGCCTTTGACGGCGACCGGCTCATGTTCCGCTTCACCGTTCCGGAGGGCGAGCGCGGCACGAAAATCGAGCACGCTGAGCCTGGGCTTTGCGCATCTGCGTCAGATCGTACGGCTGGGCAGCGTACGCCACGGCGTTTCGCTACGCCCCGGGCTTCTCGCCGAGCGCGAATATGCCCAGCCCCATCCGTTGCAGCCGCTGATGCACGCCAATCACGCCGGACATATTGCGCACGCTGTCGGCGGAGCTGCGAGCGGTCGACTGTCGACCGATCAAATTCCCGCGGTCCCGCAATCCCGACGGCGTCTATTGCGATGCGCTCGGCGGCGTGCAGCCGGCCGAATACACCGTTCACCAATAGCGAGCCGCTATGAAACAGAAGATATCCGCATCAGGGTCAGGCCGGGATCGGCCCTTCGGCGCCTCGCTTGCCTTTCTCGGCCTCGATCAGCGAGCGCGCGTCCGGCGAGGACGTCGGGCCCGACGCGACGCTGAAGACTCTGCTCGCGCGCAACGCCGGCGCCGGCGATCACGCCTGCGCAGCTCTTCGAGCGCGGTCGTCAGCGAGTATCTGTCCGATGACGAACGCGCGCGCCTGGAGAAGGGCCGGTCGACACCGATCATCGGCCGCGACCGCGAAGCCGACGAGATTCTCGACACGCTCGTGCGCATCAAGGGCAAGGCGCCGGTGCTGATCGCCCCGCCCGGCTCCAAGTCGACAATTGCGCGACGCGCGGTGCAGCGGGCCGATCGCCGGAGAGTATCCGCACTCGAAGCCCTATCGGCGGATGCTGGAGCGCGCGCACTGGGTCGCGATCACGCCGAGCCGACTGATGGCGCTAACCAGCGCCAACAATCCCGCAGGTCGCAAGCAGGCGGTCGAACGCTTCTTCGACGCGGCGCTGGCGATCGAGAAAAGGGAAAAGATCCGCATCGTCGTGTTCATCGACGATTTCCACACCTTCGACGGCGATCAGGTCGAGGCGCTGACGCCTTATATGGACAGCGACACGCGCGCCGTGAGCATCGTCGGCGCGTGCAGCGCCGACAAATTCAATCTCGCCTTCAAGGACAACGCGAATTTCGTCCGGCGCATCCGGCAGATTCCCGTCGTCGAGTTTTCCGACGAAGAGTCGCTGCGCATCCTGGAGAAATCCTGGATTCCGCGCATCGAGGCGCATTACGGCGTTCGCTTCTCGCAGCGCGCGCGGACGCCGCTGGTCAAGCTCGGGGCGGCGCTCTATCCCGAGGGCGGCAAGATCGACGCCGGGCTCAAGATGGCGATCGATCTGGCGATCCACTTCGCCGTCGGCGCCGAGCCTGGCGCTCGCGGCCAGGAGCGCCTGGCGACGGACCCGTCGCGGTGGAAGAGGAAGACGCCTACGCCTTCTTCAAGGCGCGCACCGGCTATCCCGTCAATCCGTTCAACCCGGAAGAGCTCGCCGGCTATATGCAGGCGCTCGACGCCGCGATCGGAGCCGAGATCGTCGGGCAGGAGCGCATGCGCCGCGATCTCTTGCACCTGTTCCAGGACGTGATCGTCGGCTCCAAGAAGGACATGGGCGTCATCGCGCTGCTCGGGCCGACGGGCGCCGGCAAATCGCAGGTCGCCAAGCTGCTGGCGCAGCACGGCTTCAACAATCCGCGCGCGCTGCTGCGCATCGACATGACCGAATATCGCTCGCACGATTCGAGCCTGAACAAGCTGTTCGGCGCGGTCGGCGGGCTTGTCACCTCGACCGAGCGGCAGGGGATCTTGTGCGACTGGTTCGACGATCCCTCGCAAGGCAAGTACGGCGGCGTCGTGCTGATCGACGAGGCCGAACGCGGCGATGCCGGGCGTGTGGGAGCGCCTGATGGAGTTCTTCGACACGGGAACTTTCGTCGGCGGCGACGGTCGCCGGCGGCAGGCGCGGCGCCATGTCGTGATCCTGACGAGCAACCGCGGCGACAAGATTCTCTTTCCGGATTCGATCGTGCACTGGAGCGACGCCCAGCTTGCCGCCTATGCCGAGCAGATCGAGGAAAAGACGCTCAAGCGCCTGTTCCAGATGAAGCTGACCGGCCGCGACGAATTCCAGATCCCGACGCCCGTGCTCAATCGCATCGACCGCTATACGGTCGCGGCGCCGCTGCGCAGCGGCCAGGTTGCCGAAATCGTGCGTCGGCTTGCGCAAAAGCATATGGAGGCGATCGCACGCGATCTCGAAGTCTCGATCGCGCTCGATCCGCGCATCGCGACGCGGCTCGCGCGAGCATTACTTCTCCATCATGGACGGCGCGAGGCCGGTGGAGCGCGGCGTCGCCAAGTTCTTCAACGCGGTGAAGGAGCGGTTGCAGGCCGGCGCGATCCGCTCGCTGCGCGGCAGGACGATGGAGCTGATCCTCCACGCCGACAACGAGGCCGAGGGTCGGGCGCGAGCCCTTTGCGACGGCGCTTTCGCGTTCGCGATCGACCTGCCCAAGGCGCAGGTCGCCGATCCGCTGCTCGACCCCGATTTCGCGCGACAGATCGCGCGCCTGCGCGAAATCCTGCCGCAGCAGGTCAAGGGCCAGGACGACGCCGTCGAGCGCACGATCGAGGCGCTGACGAGCTGGCTTTCGCTGCCCGTGGCGGCGCGGCGGCCGCTCGGCCTGTTCTGGGTCGGGCCGACAGGCGTCGGCAAGACGGAACTCGCCCGCGCCATTTCGCTCGCCCTGTTCGAGAGCCGCGAACGCGCCGAGATCATTCCGTTCGGCGAAGTTTCCAACGAGCACCGGTTGAACCAGGTGATCGGCGCGCCGCCCGGCACGATCGGCTCCGACGAGGTGCGCGCGTTCGAGCGCGCGCTGCGCAACATGCCGGACGGCGGCGTGCTCGTGTTCGACGAAATCTCCAACATGGGAGAGAATGTCGCGACGCGGGACGCCCTGTTCAAGCGCCTGTATCATCCCTTCGAAGAAGGGCGCTGGACGTCGTCGGCGACCGGCGAAACCTACGATCTCAGCAAATACGTCGTCGTCGCTGACGGGCAACGACGGCGAAGATTATTTCAAGGGGACCGATTCCGACGAGATCCGCGAGCAGATCTGGCGAAAGCTCAAGGCGCCCGACAAGGTGCGCCGGATGCTGGGCGAAGCGCGGCGTGCCGCAAGCCTTTCTCGGGCGCATGGCCGACGTCATCCTGTTCAAGCCGCTCACGCACGCCATCGCCCGGAACGTGGCCGCGAAGCTCGTCGCCCGCATCCTCGATCGCTACGCCGCGCTCGGAGTCGAGATTCGCGTGGACGAGGCGTTCACCCGCGACTTCGGCGACCTGTTCTACACCGCCGACAAGGGCGCGCGCAGCCTGCGCGACATGGCGACCCACCGGCTCAACCACGTCATCGCGACCGCGCTGTCGCAGGTCGGCTGCGCGCCGGAGGTGTTGCGCGCGCACTGGGTGCGCCTCGGGCTCGATCGCGCAGCTGCCGGATCGGCCGTTCGTCAGGCCCGACGATCCCAAGCCCAAGGTGGAGTTCGTCGTCGAGGTCGGCGCGCAGGGAAGCGTCGCGCCGCGCATCGTCGTTGCGAAGGACTACACGCAGTTCGCCGCGCTGCCCAAGCGCTTGTCGGAGGCGCAGGCCCGCGCGACCGCCTATCACGAAGCCGGCCATGCGGTCGTCAACGACCCCGCGGTCACCGGCCAGAAGCTCACCTGGCTCACCATTCTGGGCGACGTCGGCAATCTCGGTTTCGCGCTCTACGACGAGGACGAGGACCGGCCCGTTCATGTCGTCGACCGTCGCCGGGCCGTGCTGCGGCTCGCGCGGCTGATGGCGGGGCAGACGGCGATGACGATGGCCGGCTTTGCGCCGGACGCCGGCTGGGCCGCCGACCTGCGCGCGGCGCGCCAGCTCGCGCGCCGCATGATCCTCGAATGGGGGCTCGATCCCGAATTCCTCGGCGTCGCGCCGGCGCACGATACGGGCCGCAACGACGATCCGCATCTGCTGAGCCAGCGCCAGATCGACCGGCTCTCCGACACGATCGTGCGCCTGCTCGCGGAAGCGCTGAAGGAGGCAGAGGGCGAACTCGGCCGCAACTGGGATCTGGTCGAGGCGCTGGTCTCGAGCCTCATGGACTGCGGGTACGTTTCCGGAGACACTTTCGATCAATTGCGCGAACAGTGTCCGTCACGCGGCGCCGCCGGTCATCCGAAGATTGTCGGCGTCGACGTCTGCGCGCGTCTGCTCGCGCCAACGGGGATCTAGATGAGCCCTGCCCTCGCCCGCCTCGAAGGCCCCGATGCGAAAAGTCTGAACAGGCTCGCCGCGCTCGGATCGCACGGTCCCTGGAGCGCGACGTCCCGCCCCGGACGGTTGAGTTACCTCGCCTTCCGCACGGTGACGCGCGAAGGGCCCTGGGTTCCCCGCGCCGTCGAAGGCGAAATCCCGCGCGACATCATCGGCACGCTCTATCGCAACGGACCCGGCCAGAAGGAAGTCTTCGACGTGCCGCTCGGCCATCTTTTCGATGGCGACGCCTATTTGACGGCAATGCGCTTCGCCGATGGCCGCATCTCGGGCCTGTCCCGCTTCGTGGCGACCGAGGAGCGGATGCGCGAACAGTCCTCCGGACGGATGCGCTATCACGAATTCGGCACGCGCTGCCCCGGCCGCGCGCTGGGCTTCAAGAACCCGCCGAGCATCAATGTGTTCGTCATGGCGGACGGACATTTCGCGCTGTCGGAAGGCGCGGCGCCGGTGCTGATCGATCCCGACACGCTGGAGTGCCGCGGCGCCGCGCGACTTCGCCGGAAGCTGGCCGGCTCGCACGACTTTTACCGCTCACCCGAAGCGCGATCCGGTGACCGGCGACGTGTTCGCCTATGGCCTGACGATGGCGCTCTTTCCCGAGCTTTTGCTGGCCCGTCTTCCGGCCGGCGGGCAAGCTTTCACGCCATTCGCGCGGATGCGGCTCGGCGGCTTCTATCCGGTGCACGACTTCATGCTGACGGAAACCTATGTCGTCGTGGCGCTTCCGCCGGTCCGCATCAACATGTGGGGCATGCTGCGCGGCCGGTCGTGCGTCGCCGACAACATTGTCGCCGAACCGCACAAGCCGCTTCGCATCATCGTGGCGCGCAAGGATGGACGCGGGTCCACGATCACGATCGAGAGCCATCCGGCCAATATGATCTTCCACCACTGCAACGCCGTCGAGAGCGAGGATGGGCGCACAATCCGGCTCGTCTCCATGGAGACCGACGCCGCCGAGGGCTTTCGACTCGCTCGAAGGCTGGGGCCGCGCAGCGGGGCTTGCGCAGCCGAAGTCGCAAATGACGGAGTTCGTCATCGACATCGAGGCAAGAACGGTGTCGCGCACGGCCCTGACAGAGGGCGCGCCCATCGAGTTTCCCGCCATCGACAATCGCCAGCTCGGCCGGCGCATGGACACGATCTATGCGCTGCGCACCTTCGACGCGCCGGACGATCCGCTTGCCTTCGACACGCTCACGGCGTGGGACGGCAGGCGCTTTCGCGAGGCCCGTGCGAGACGAGGCCAGGTTTTCGGCGAGCCCGTCGTGCTCGTCGACAGCGCCGGCCGCTCTTGGGTCGCCCATCTCGGCTACGACGCCGACAGCGACGAGACCTTTCTCGACATCCGCGACCCAAGCGAACTTCGACTCATCGGGCGCGCGTGGCTCGGCTTTCGCATCCCGCTCGGCTTTCACGGGCACTTCGTTCCCGACCTAAATTGAACTTGAGGGCCTTGCGTGTCTTGGCGTCAATATTCAGTCAAGTTCGTATGCGAGATGGTTCGTCGTCGCATCGCGATAATATAACCGAGTGCTTATAATTTTGAGCCGGGGCCTGTTTGCAGGCCGGTGGGCAATAGCGCCCATGCTATTATGCAAGGGCCAGGAAGGTGAGCGATGTCGTTAACAGGCAAGGTCGCGATCGTCACCGGCGGGAACAGCGGAATCGGCAAGGCGATCGCCGTCGGTCTCGCGCAGGCGGGCGCCAGCATCGTCATCGACTACGTCGCCGATCCGGAGGCGACCGAAGCGCTCGAGCGCGAGATCGTCGCCCTCGGCGACAAGGCGATCGGCGTCGATGCCGACGTCAGCCGGATCGACGACTTGCAGCGCCTGGTCGAAGCCGCGGTGGTCAAGTTCGGACGCCTCGACATCATGGTCAACAACGCCGGCGTCGAGACCCGCACCTCGGTGCTCGAAACCACGGAGGCGCAATACGACAAGGTCCTCTCGATCAATCTCAAGAGCGCGTTTTTCGGCATCCAGCTCGCCGCCAAGCAGATGATCAAGCAGGGCGGCGGCGGTCGGATCATCAACATCACCTCCGTTCACGAGGACTGGCCGATGCCCGGCAACACCGCCTATTGCCTGGCCAAGGGCGGCATGCGGATGCTGACGCGCACCGCCGGCGTCGAACTGGCGCCGCACGGCATCCTGGTCGTCGGCGTCGGTCCGGGCGCGGTCGCGACGCCGATCAATCTCTCGACCATGAAGGACCCGGCGCTGATGGCGAAGCTCGACGCCGCGATCCCGCTCGGGCGCATGGCGAAGCCGGAGGAGATCGCCAATGTCGTCGTGTTCCTCGCCGGCGACGGCGCGAGCTATCTGACGGCGACGACGATCTTCGCCGACGGCGGGATGATGCAGAGCAGCGTCGGGCTGTAGACGCCGATGGCCGAGCGCTATGACGTCATCATCATCGGCAGCGGCGCCGGCGGCGGCACGCTGGCCCATCGGCTGGCGCCGTCGGGCAAGAAGATCCTGATCCTCGAGCGCGGCGACTGGCTGCCGCGCGAAGCGCGCAACTGGAGCGTCGAAGACGTCTTCGGCGTCAACCGCTACGTCTCGCCGGAAACCTGGCTGACTGTCCGACGGCAACGCCGTTCCAGCCGCAGGTTCACTATTTCGTCGGCGGCGCCACCAAGGTGTTCGGCGCGGCGCTCTATCGCCTGCGCAAGGAGGATTTCGGCGAGTTGCGCCATCACGACGGCGTCTCGCCCGCCTGGCCGGTCGGCTACGACGAGATGGAGCCCTATTACACCGAGGCCGAGCATCTCTATCAGGTGCATGGGGAGCACGGCGTCGACCCGACCGATCCGCCGGCGAGCGCCCCCTACCCTTGGCCGCCCGTCTCGCACGAGCCGCGCATCGCAGAAGCTGGCCGACGATCTCGCGGCCGCCGGCTACCATCCGTTTCACGCGCCATCCGCCGTGATGATGAACGAAGCGGACATGGCCTACAGCCGCATGCATCCGCTGCCAGACCTGCGACGGCTTTCCCTGCCTGGTTCACGCGAAGTCCGACGCCGAGGTGATCGCGGTTCGCCCGGCGATCGAACAGCCGAACGTCACGCTGCTGCGCAACGCGCGCGCGCTGCAGCTCGAGACCAACGCGGCGGGCACGGCGGTCGCCGGCGTCGTCGCCGAAGTCGACGGAACGCCGCGAGCGTTTCGAGGCCGACATCGTCGTCGTCTCCTGCGGCGCGGCCAATTCGGCCGCGCTGCTGCTGCGCTCGGCCAACGACCGCCATCCGAACGGCCTCGCCAACGGCTCGGGTCAGGTCGGACGCAACTACATGTTCCACAACAGCCAGGCGGTGCTGGCGCTGTCGCTGACGCCCAACGACACGATGTTCCAGAAGACGCTGGCGCTGAACGACTTCTATTTCGGCATGGAGGGGTTCCCCTATCCGATGGGCAACATCCAGATGATCGGCAAGACGCTCGGCGGCATGTATCGCGCCGAGAAGCCGCTGCTGACCGCGCTCGCGCCGGATCGCGCCCTCGACGAAATCGCACGCCACGCCGTCGATTTCTGGCTGACCACGGAAGATCTGCCCGACCCGGACAATCGCGTGACGATCGAGAGCGACGGCCGCATTACGCTCGCCTACAAGCCGAACAACCAGGTTCCGATGCAGAAGCTCTACGAGAAGCTGCAGCGCGATGCTGGGCGAGATCGGCCTGCAGTCGGCAGCATCTCGTGGCGCGCGACCTCTATATGCGCAACGACATCCCGCTCGCCGGCTGCGCGCATCAGGCCGGGACCTGCCGGTTCGGCGACGATCCCGCGACTTCGGTGCTCGACCGCAACTGCAAGGCGCACGAACTCGACAATCTCTATGTCGTCGACACCAGTTTCTTCGTCAGCATCGGCGCGGTGAACCCGTCGCTGACCGCGATCGCCAACGCCTTGCGGGTCGGAGACCATATCGGCAAGAGGATCGGCGCGTGAGCGCGGCCGCCCTCGCGACGCTGGCGGTGCGATACCTGCTGGTGATGCTGTTCTTCCCCTTCAGCGCCGCCGACAAGATCATCAACTTCGACGGCGCGGTCGCCCAGGCGAGCGAGATCGCGCCGCGCAAGATCGCCGTCCTGCTGATCCTTGCGGGCCTTGCGACGGAAATCCTGATGCCGCTGGCAATCCTGACCGGAATCGCGGACCGCGCCGCCGGTTTCGTGATGGCGGGCTATTGCATGGTGACGGCATTGCTGTGGAAGCAGTTCTGGAAGCCAGGCGACTTCTGGCGAGCGGGCGCCAGCAAGGGCCGCGACCTCTTCTGGGATTTCCTCAAGAATTTCTCTCTTGCGGGAGGCTTCCTGCTGTTGATCGTCGGCGCGCACGGCGGAATCGGGACCTTCCTCGCAAACCCGCTTGCCTCGTCTCATCCTTACGCGCAGGAGGAAGCGCCGTGACGGATCCCGGATCTCGCCCTGCGATCGGTTATTGGCACCTCTGGCGCGACGAGAGGGGCGTCAGCCATCAGCAGCGCTGCGAGCTGACCGAATTCGACCTCAAGGGCGTCGGGCCGGCCGATCCGCAGTGGAACAACCGCCAGCCGCGTGGCGAAGCCACCACCGTCTTTACGGTGCAGCCGGTCGGCTGGGTCGGGGACTGGCACGAAAACCCCGCGCCCCAGTGGATCGTGCCGCTGTCAGGCCGGTGGTGGGTCGAGGCGATGGACGGGACGCGCGTCGAGATGGGCCCGGGCGACCTGTCCTTCGGCGAGGATCAGGGCTGCATCGCAACCGCGGATGGCCGGCGCGGCCACAGGTCGGGCACGCTCGGCGATCAGCCGGCCGTCTTGATGACCGTACAAATGCATGTGCCGCCGGTCCTCCGCCCCTGTCATCTGCGGTAGGGTGGAATGACGCCTTACGAGATCATCGAGCCAGAATTCCGGTCGTTGGTGCTGTCCAACGCCGAGCTCTTGACCCTTGGGGAGGGGCTCGCCTGGGCGGAGGGGCCGGTCTGGTTCGCCGACGCCAACCAATTACTGGTCAGCGATTTGCCCAACGACCGCATCCTTCGCTGGTCGGAGGATGGCGGACTGTCCTTGTTTCGGCAACCTTCCGGGTTCGCCAACGGACATACGCGCGACCGGCAGGGCCGGCTGATCGGCTGTTCCCACCAATATCGCTGCATAACGCGGCTGGAGCTCGATGGCAGCGAAACGGTGCTGGCGAACCGCTACCAAGGCCTACGGCTGAATTCTCCGAACGATGTCGTCGTGCACAACGACGGCGCAATCTGGTTCACGGATCCCCATTACGGCATCAACACGGACTATGAGGGCGGAAAACAACACGCGGAGTTGCCGGCGCGCGTCTACCGGCTCGATCCCGCGACGGCCGAACTCGCCGTCGTCGCGGACGACTTCGTCGGCCCGAACGGCCTTTGTTTCTCGCCCGATGAGAGCCTGCTTTATATCGCCGAGAGCGGCGCGCAATTCGCGCCGGATCCGGTCCAGCATATCCGCGTCTTCGAGGTCGAGCACGGCCGCCTGCTCAGGAAGGGCCGTGTGTTCCATAAGGTCGAGCCAGGCTTCGCAGACGGCATGCGCTGCGACGAGGACGGGCGCGTCTGGACCAGCGCTGGCGACGGCGTTCATTGTCTCAGCCCGGAAGGCGCACTGCTCGGGAAAGTACTGACCGGCGGCGTCGTCGCAAACCTGACCTTCGGCGGCCGCTACCGCTCACGTCTGTTCCTCTGCGCATCGCACGCGCTGATGGCGATCTACACCAACGTGCGCGGCGCAGCGCGTCCATGACGACAGGCCCCACAGCGTTGCGATTGGATCGGATCGGCATCAATGTCTCCGACCTCGCCGCAGCCACAGCCTTCTACATCGCGGCTCTCGGTTTCGAGGCGTCCCCCGCAGTCGACGCGGATTCGCGTCTCGCCGGTCTCATCGGAGCGCGGGCGCTCCGCACCGTCCTGCTCAGACGAGGACAGCAGCGCCTCGAGCTTGCGCTGGTCGACCCGCCGGGCGCGCCCTACCCCGCCGACAGCCGCAGCAACGACCTGTGGTTCCAGCATTGTGCGCTCGTCACCGATAATATCGAGGCGGCTCACGCTCGGCTCTCCCGGTGTCCCTTCACGCCCATCTCGCGACGCGGCCCGCAGGCGCTGCCCGGCGGGATCGTCGCGTTCAAGTTCCGCGACCCCGACGGACATCCGCTCGAACTGATCCAGTTTCCGCGGCCGGATCCGCGAACCGAGGGGGGGATCGACCATTCCGCGATCAGTGTCGCCGACGCCGAACGGAGCATCGCCTTCTACAGCGAGCAGCTCGGGCTCTCTGTGCAGTCGCGTCAGGTCAACCGCGGCCCGGCGCAGGACGACCTCGATAGTCTCAAAGATGTCGCGGTGGATGTGGTGGCTCTTGCCGCGGCGTCGCCGGCGCCGCACGTCGAACTCCTCGGCTATCGGGCGCCCCGGGGCCGCGCGTCGCCGATGTCAGGCCTCTCGGCCATCGCGGCCAGCCGTTTGATATTTGCGGCGGACGCCCTCGATGGCCGGGACGGCGTAGTTACGCTCGGCGATGGCGCGCGCGTTTGTATGATCCGGGATCCGGACGGCCATGCGTTGCTGCTCGAGCAGCGGGCCTAGCTTGAGGTCGCGAGTGCGGTTTTTTCGATCGGTCGGCGTGTGTCTTCTCGGCCCCAACGGTCGTGAGATTGTGCGCCGTGTTGATCAGGGCGAGATGGGAGAAGGCCTGCGGGAAATTTCCGAGTTGCTGTTTCCCCACAGGGTCGTATTCCTCGGCAAGAAGGCCGACGTCATTGCGCAGCGAGAGCAACCTCTCAAATAACTCCCGCGCTTCCTTCACCCGCCCGGTGAGCGCGTAATTGTCTGCGAGCCAGAAGCTGCAGGCAAGGAAGGCGCCCTCGCCCGGGGGCAGTCCGTCGGCGCCGCTTCCGGTGTCGTAACGCAGCACCAGACCATTTCGGATGAGTTTGCGCTCGATCGCGGCGACCGTGCCATGGACGCGCGGATCGTCAGGCGGCAGGAAACCGACCAGCGCGATAAGGAGAAGGCTCGCGTCGAGCGCGGTCGCGCCGTAAGACTGAACGAACGCGTTCTGAGCGGGATCGAACCCATGCGCGCACACGTCGGCGTGAATTTCGGTGCGCACCTGACGCCAGCGCTCGACCGGGCCCTCCAGTTCGAACTCCTCGATCGACCGAACGGCGCGGTCGAAGGCCACCCAGGCCATCACCTTCGAATGGGTGAATTGCCGCCTTCCGCCCCGCACCTCCCAGATGCCCTCGTCAGGATCGCGCCAGATCGTTTCGAGATGTTCGACGAGCGCGCATTCAAGGTCCCAGGTCTGGTCCGTGGTCGCGAGCCCGGCGCGCCGGGCGACATAGAAGGTATCCAGCACCTCCCCGTACACGTCGAGTTGGAGCTGTTTGACCGCGGCGTTGCCGACCCTGACCGGGCTTGCGCCTTTGTAGCCCGGCAGCCACCGGACCACGAATTCGTCTAGCCGTCTTTCGCCCGCCACGCCGTACATCGTTTGCAGGTCCTCCGGCGATCCGGCCACGGCGCGCAACAGCCACTGATGCCAGGCCTTCGCTTCGTCGAGGTATCCTGCGCCGATCAGCGCAACCAGCGTGAACGTCGAGTCCCTGAGCCAGCAGTACCGGTAATCCCAGTTTCGTTCGCCCCCCATCTGTTCCGGCAGGGACGTGGTGCCGGCGGCCACGATCCCGCCCGTCTCCCAATGCGCAAGCGATTTCAGGGTCAGAAGCGAGCGCAGGACGGCATCGCTCCACTCGGACCGCGCATCGAACGTCCCCGCCCAATCGGACCATTCGGTCTTGACCCGTTGCAAGGTCTCCGCGACCGGGGCCGGTTGGGGCGGCGGGCGAAAGGAGGGCGACCAGTTCAGAGAAAAGCCTCTTTCCTCTCCCGCTCGAATCGTAAAATCGGCGAGGGTGCGAAGGTCTTCGCCGCAGGTCGCGACCGACGAGTCGAGGATGAGCCGGTCAGGGCCGGCGACGAGGTGAAGACGTCCGTCGTCCTCTTTCCAAGCCCAAGGGACAACGGCGCCATAGTCGAAGCGCACGATCAACTCCATGCGCATCGCGACCGCGCCCTCGAGGCCCGTTACGATCCGCACGAGGTCCGCCGCACGATCCCGCCGGACCATGAAGTCGGTGAGGCGAACGGCGCCTGTGCCGGTCCGGAACACAGTTTCAAGGATCAGCGTGTCGCCGCAGTAGCTGCGCGTAACCGTCGCAGACGCGTCGGCGGGAGCAATGAGCCATCGTCCATGCCTCGGTTCGCCCAAAAGCGCCGCGAAACAGGCCGCACTGTCGAATCGGGGCAGGCCCAGCCAATCGATCGAGCCGTCGCGTCCGACGAGCGCGATCGTCTCGCAATTCCCGATGATGGCGTAGTCTTCAATCCGACAGGCCATTGGTCCCCCACTTCCAATTTGCGGCTTGCGGACGCCGGGTCGGGCATGGCCCGCAAGGTCGAGCCGAAGGGAGAAACCCAGGCTCCGGCGTCGGGTTCCGTAGCCGGAAGCGTTGGCTCAATTAGCCCTTTTCAGGAGAAGGGCTCGTAAGCTGAAACGACTGCCGGTGGAACCGCCTCAAGACGGCGGGTCGTACGATCCACGGACCGGCGGCCGCTCGCGCGGAACCTTTGGCTGGACGAGCGGCCCCGGGAGGGCGCGCTCGGCTTCGTCCTCGAGCTGCCGCTCGTGATGACGCACGAAGCGTGCGCCCAAGACAAAGGCGATCACGGCGATGCCGAGCGCGGCGATCCCGACCGGCTTCGCATAGGTTTCAAACGCGCGTCCGAGCAGGTAGCCGCCGACGCCGAAGATCGAAGCCCAGACGATCCCCCCGGCAGCGTTGAAAAGGAAGAACCGCTCCCAGTTGAAATGATTGACGCCGGCCAGGAACGCGGCGAAGGCGCGCAGGATCGCGACGAACCGCCCGAAGAAGACGATCTTTCCGCCGTGCCTGAGAAACAGGTACTGGCCGAGCTTCAGCCGGCGCTCGTCCAGATGGACATAGCGCCCGTAGCGATAGGCGATCCGGAAGCCGAACTCCCGTCCGATCCAGTAGCCGCAATTGTCGCCGATGATGGCGCCCGCCGCCGCCGCGCCGATCACGCCCCAGAGGTGCAGCTTCCCCTGCCCGGCCAGAATCGCGGCCGCGACCAGGATGGTCTCGCCGGGCATCGGGATGCCCGCGCTTTCCAGTCCGACAATCGCGAAGATCGCAAAATAGCCGTAGGTCGCCAGATAGCCGTGCAGATGGGGAACGAAATCCATGCCGGCGCGACGACGCCTAGAAGCCGGTAAGGCGGCGGGCGTTGGCGCGCACTTTCTTGCGGGCAGGCCGCGCCGCGGCCTCGGCGATGTGGGCCAGACCGATGGAGAGGTCGTTGGGCGTGCGGACGCCTCCAAAGGCCGCCCGGATCATGAACTCTCCCCAGGCCGCCTGGGCCGCCATCGCGCCTTCCACCGCCGCATCGAACTTCTCGGCCACCATCAACTGGGCCTCGCGAGCCTTGTCGATCGGCTCGCCGCCAGGAGACAAAATGCTGTGCGTGCGCGCGGCGATGGTGAGCGCCGCGTCGACCCCGGACTGCACGTTCGCCTTGGCGATCGCGAAAGACGTTTTGGCCAAACTCCTCCTCGGCATCCTCGTATCCCCAGGGTCGCCCCCGCAACCCGTGTGGCGGGACGTCGACGTGATCGGTCAACATGGGGGAAGTTTCGCTCCCCTACAAGCCCGCCATCCGTATCCTTGACAATCACTTTCGTATCGAAGCTCTTGCGACCCCAGCACCCTCCCCCGGAGTCCCGCTTGAGCCGCGCGCCCCTCGTCCTCGCCGCCGTCGCCGCGCTGATGGGCGCGTGCGGCGTCGCCCTGGCGGCCCTCGCGGCGCACCAGAACGGGGGCGACCTCGGGCGGACGGCGGCGCTGTTTCTTCTCCTGCACGCGGGCGCCTGCCTCGGGATCGCTGCGCACGCGCGTCTTGCGCCGTCGCGCGCGCTGGTCGCGGTTGGCTTCGTCATGGCGGCCGGGGCGTCGCTGTTCGCCGCCGATCTCGCGAGCAGCGCCCTTGCCGGCGGGCGCCTCTTTCCGTACGCCGCGCCCGTCGGCGGATCGACCATGATCCTCGCATGGGCGGCGCTGGCCGTGACCTTCGCCCTGGCCGCCCGCCGCTGACAGCCGTTCAGCCAAGGTTCGGATTCGCTTCGGCCCTCGCACAGCGGTCGAACTCCTCCTCAACGTGACCGGCCCCTTCGCGCGGCGGCAATGCGAAAAGACTGACCCGGCGGCGTCAAGGCCTCCGCGCATCGATGGTGACGGAGCCAGGCGCGCGCTCGGCGTGGCTTGCGTCGGTGAGGATGCGAACGCTATTGCCGGAGATGCTCACGTCGCCCTCCCAGCGGTCCCCGAGGATCACCGTGCGCACCAGGGTCAGGTCGAGGCGCACATAGGTCGAGCCGTCCTCGTCGAACGCGCGTCTGGAAGCGGCGTCGAGAATGTGAAGATAAAAGAACGTCCCGCTGCCGCCGCCGCTCCACGCTGCTATGAACACGAGCAGGCCGTCGGCGGTGGCGCCGCGGTATTCGTAGGACATCGTTTCGGGGCCGTTGAACGAGCCTGAGCCCGGCTTGATCTGATCGACCCGGCGGCCGTGCGTTGTGACCGGATCGGCGTAGCGGTTGCTGTCGATCGCCGCTAACGCGTCGATCGTCACGACGATCGGCCGGTTGTCGGACATCCACGCATCGCCGAAGTCGGCGAAAATTTCCGGCGGGATCGGTTTGCCGCCGATCGTGAACGATTTCAGCACTTCGTCGAGCGGATCGGCGGCGATGGCCCTCGCGGCCGAACCGCAGCACAGCGCCAGGACAATGAGAATGCTGAGAATGCGCCACAGCATGTTTCGGCCCTTCAATGAGCAAGGCATTGCGTCAGGATCGCTCGCAGCGACCACGCAATGGACTCCGTCGATCTTCGCGACGTGCGAAGCGTTCCGCGAGAGCGTGCTGACCGTAAAGTGAGTCACGTCCACTCCCTGTGATTCTGGCCTGAAGCAAGACTTGGCGGTGCGATCCGCAGTGGTCGCTCACGATCAATCGGTCTGCCTTATTTTGGCGTAAACGCTGTCCTTCAAAGTATTTGGCGAGAATCGAGCCTTGCGACAAACGAGTTGCGGAATGGGCAAACGGCTATTTGTGACGACGCTACCTTGTCAATTCGGCGCTAGACGAATGTCGTCCTTGACGCGCAAGTCTGATTGATTACATCGTTAACCAGCTCTCATATCCGGCTCGTTTTGGTGGCGCCTTCGGCGCGGCGAGAACAGGAGGAATGGGCGATGGGAAAGAGACGTATGCGGCGGACGGCGCTGGTGGCCGTCGTGCTCGGCGTTGGCTTGGGGGTGAGTGGGCCGGTGCAGGCCAGCTTCGATTTCACTGTTCAGGAACTCGGCGGCGACGTCGTCGTGAACGGCGCCGGCACGCTGGATCTCACCGATCTCACGCAAGAAGGTTCCGACCCCAACGTTCCGTTCATCTACCCCAGCGCGGACATCTTAACTGCCGGCGCGGCCGGCACCCTCACTGGCTACAGCGGCGTTTCTGGGCCGGCAGCCTTTGGCCCGGGCTCCAATTTCGGCGAAGCCTCGGCCGCGTCCGGCAGCCTCGCCGGCCTCGGCGGACGTGAGGGGTCGAACATCTGGGTGGTCGTACCGGAGGGCTACTTATCGGGCTCCGCGCTCTCGAACGCCGCGACCTTCGACGACGCGACCTTTGCGTCGATCGGTTTGACGCCCGGAACTTACGTCTATACTTGGGGCAGCGGCGCGCACGCCGACAGCCTGACGGTTCAGATCGGCGTTCCCGAGCCCACAACTTGGGCGATGCTGGCGCTCGGTTTGGGCAGTCTCGGCTTCGTAGGCTATCGCGCTTCTCGCAAGAGCGTCCCGATCGCCGCCTGATCGTCGACATCTGTTCTACGGTAAGTTGGAAGGCCCGCTCGCGAGAGCGGTCCTTCTATCCGCGCCGTCTCAATTGCAGTGTCGCCATTCGCCGGCCCCCGCTGTCCGGAGCGCCCAAATTGCTGGCGTTCCTCGCCGGTCCCGCTGGAGCGCGAGCCTGTTACCCGTCGTGTCGACCCTGCCGGCCGGCGCGTCACCCGGCCCCGCTGGAAGCCGCCTCATCCATCGCCTTGGCCTCCTCCATGGCAAGCGTAACGAGCCGCTCCGCCGCCGCGGTTTCAGCGGGCGTCGGCGGGAGATCGGCGGAGGCGGCCGGTTTCTCGGACAGAAGGTTGGCGGCGAGCAGGATCGTCGATCCCAACGTCATCACGACGAGAAGTTGCAACTTGCGCCGCGTCGCCTCCGCGTCGAGATCGCTCTTGGCCCGTTGGGCGTCAAACAGCGCCTGCTGCATCTTCGCCATCCAGGCGTCGGCCTTGCTCATGGCGTCGGTTTCGAAATCGTCGACCGCCTGGAACGTCGGAAGGGCGAAATCCTTGCGCGCCGCGGCGATCAGCGCTCCATATTTGTCGGACGTCTCGCGGTAATCGAGCTGGCGGGCGAGGGCGAGTTCGCCGAGCATCTGCCGTACGGCGGAGGAACGGTCGAGCAGCGAGAGCTGGTAGAGCCGGTTCAGCGTGGTCTCCTGCGAAGTGCCGCTGGCCGCCACGCCGGTCGCGTTGAGCGCGTAGACCAGCACGCCCATCTGCTGGAACAGCAGATATTGCGACTGGGCGGCGCGCAGGTTGTCGATGCGCGCGGAAACGGTCTTTGCGGCCTGGTCGACGTCCGCCGCGCGATCCTCGACCGGCCCGACGTAGAACTGCGGCCCGAGCGCGCCGATCACCGTGAGCAGAAAGCCGATGAGGATCGCAAGCCGCTTGACCGACCACCACGCGAGCGACAGAAACGCGGGCTTCAGCATCATGCCGCCGCACTCCGACCTGCAAGGCGCGCGGCGGCGAGCGCCAGCAGCCGCCGCCTCGCCGACGGCGTTTCGACGGCCTTCGAAACGCCGGCCATCGTGGCGAAGAACAGGATCGTCGATCCCAGGAGCGAGACCCCGAGCAGCGCTTGCTTTCGCCCGGCGACGACCGCCTTGGCTCTCATGCGGTCTCGCTGCAGAGTGATCGCCTTGATCGCCGCCTCGCTCTGCGCCTTCCCCATCGACAGGGAGAGGTCGCCCTCGAAGGCGTTCGCCGCGCGATAGGTCTCCAGCGTGAGATTGGCCCGCTCGGCCTCGACCAGCGCCTCATATCGAGCCTTTTCGGCCGGATAATCGATGGCGCCCGACACGCCGAGCAGCGCGAGATAGCCGCGCACGCCCTCGTGCCGGCGCATGAGCGCGCGCGTCCGAATGTCGTGAAGCTTCGCGGCGATGTCGTCGGACGCGTCAGGCGGCAGGCTCACGCCGAAAACGAGGCTTCCCATGTGCGTCGCAAGCTCGTCGGAGGCGTCAGCCGCGCGGATCGCGCGCGAGCGAGCCGCTTGCGCAAGGGCGTCTCGCGACGCGCCGTTCTCCTTGTCCTGCGCCGGATCGAGCCAAAAGGCCGAGCCGAGCGCGCCGGCGAGGTTCAGCGCGAAGCCGAACAGCGCAACCGCAGCGGTCCTCGAGCGAAGCCAGCCAGGCAGGGCAACTGTTGCAGCGAACGTTGTCGATCCCCCGGATATTCGCCAAGCGAGCGCCGTCCCGTTCATCGCGCGCCAATGCGGCTTATCAGAGTCCGGGCCGTTTCGCTATCGCCCGGCCGGCCGCTGGATCATGACGGCGCTCCGAGTTCGCGGCTCCATTGATCCGTCGTTCGGCAACCCGACAAGTCCTCATGGCGCCAGCGGGCCGGGCGGCCAGCGGAAATCTTTCCGTCAGGGAGGAACCATCGCCTCGCGAGGGTGTTGGCTGTGCGCGGTCAAACAGACCGGGGAGAGTTTCAGATGAACAAGGACAATCTTGAAGGCAATGTTCGCTCCGTTGTCGGGCAAGGCGAGAGGATCTTGGGCCAGGCGACCAATGATCGGGGAACGACCGCTCAGGGCGTCTACGACGATGCGGCGGGCAAGGCGCGCTCGGCTTACGGAAGCGCGAAGGATGCGGTCAACAGCGGCGTCGACGCGATTTCCGCGCTCGATTTCTCCGGCCTGAAGGATGAAATCTCGAGGCTGACCCAGCAGGTGTCCGCCCTCGCCCAGAACCAGGTTTCCTCGCGCCGCGATCAGGTCGTCAGCGCGATGGGGGCGGCGGGGGACAGCCTCTCGCAGTCCGCTGCGACCGCGGCCGCGACCGCGCAGGACAAGTTCGCCGCGGTCGAGGGCGACGTCGAGTCCCGGATCAAGAAGAACCCCTGGGGCGCCGTCGCGATCGCCGCCCTGATTGGGCTCCTCATCGGAAAGATGAGCTAGCCCCATGCGTTCGACGCTCGAACTGCTTCTTGACCTTGTCGGTCAGGTTCGGGAGTTGACGCGTATAGAACTTTCGCTGGCCCGTGCGGAGGTCAGCGAGGGCGCCCGGCGGATTCCTTCGAGCCTTGCGGCGGTCGTCGCCGGCGTCGTGCTTCTCGCCCTCGGGCTCGGCTTGATCTTGGTTGCGCTCAGCCTCGCCCTTTTGCGTTTCGGCCTGCCTCTCGATCTGTCGTTTTGCATCGTCGCGGCAGCCGCCATCGTCGTGAGCCTGATCCTTGTGCGTGCGGGCGCCGCGGGCCTGAAGCCGTCGCGACTCATGCCGGCCAGAAGCATCTCGCAAATCTCGTCGCTGCTCGGAGGGCGCTAGAATGGGCGTAAATGTCCCGACGCCGGGCGATTACGAAGCGGAAGCCGATCGATTGCGCGCGCAAATCGCGGCGACCGTGGACACGCTGCGGTCGAGACTCACGCCATCGAACATCGCTTCCGAGATTTCTTCGGGAGCGGCCTCCCGCGCAGGGATCGCGGATTTGTCGTGGGGCGGCGCGTTCGAGTACGCCAGCAAGCGGCATCCGGTCCCGACCGCCATCATCGGATTTGGCGTCGCGCTTTGGACCCTGTCGGCGCTTCGAAAGCACCGGAGGGGCGGCGACGTCCGCTTGGCCAGTCCGATGAGGCAATCCTCGGAGTCGATCGTCGGATCCGCGACCCGCGTTTTGCGGGAGCGGGCCGAAGCGAAACGGCGACAGTTCGTCGGCGTCGCCCAGTCGCAAGTGGCGACGGGGGCCGCGCTCCTGTCGGACGAGATTGAAAAGAGACTGGAGAGCTACATCGATGGCGTGCCGGGCGGAATTCAGGTGCGGCCGCTGATCGAATCCGCGATCCAGATTGCGCTCGCCGCCGCGCTCGAGGGCCTGCTGCGCCGACGCGCCTAGCGCGCATCCTTCCTTTCTTGCGAACTCGAGACCCCGGGACGCCGCCTGCTCCCGTCAGCCGTCACACGCCTGTCAGGCCGCGCTGCGAGCGTGGCGCCGGTCAATGCGGGCGCGACAATATGCTGCGCCTTTTTGCGTTCCGCTCCGGCCGGTGTTGAAATAGGGATGCCCGCGCGCGCAGCGTTTCGCGCGCGGGCCCCGGAGGGGACGCAATTCATGAAAACAGCTTTATCCGCCGAAGCCGCAGCAGCCCTGATCCCGGACGGGTCGGTCTGCCTGATCGGCGGCTTCATGGGGGTCGGCTCCCCGCACCGCCTCATTGACGCCATGGTCAAGCGCGGGATCAAGAACCTGACCGTCGTCGCCAACGACACCGCTTCGCCCGGCAAGGGCATCGGCAAGCTGATCACGGCGGGCGCGGTCGCGAAGCTGATCGCTTCGCACATCGGCCTCAATCCGGAGACGCAGAAGAAGATGATTGCGGGCGAACTCGAGGTTGAGCTTTCGCCGCAGGGAACGCTGGTCGAGCGCATTCGCGCCGGGGGCGTCGGCCTCGGCGGCGTGCTGACCGCCACGGGCATCGGCACGCTCGTGGAAAAAGGCAAGCAGATCGTGGAAGTCGACGGCAAGCCGTATCTGCTCGAGAAGCCGATCCGGGGCGACTTCGCCCTCATCGGGTGCAAGCAGGCCGACTACTACGGCAACCTCGAATATTCGCTGACCGCCCACAACTTCAATCCGATCATGGCGCTCGCGGGCGAAGTCGTGATCGCCGAGCCGCACCACATCGTGCCGGTCGGGGTCATCCCCCCGGACGCCGTCAAGACGCCGGGCGTGCTCGTCACCCATCTTCTGGAAAGGGCCCTGTGATGGAAGACAAGGACATCATCGCTGAGCGGGTCGCCCAGGAAATCAAGCCCGAGATGCTGGTCAATCTCGGCATCGGCCTGCCGAGCCTCGTCGCCAACTTCCTGCCGAAGGACGTGCATGTGTTCTTCCAGGCGGAGAACGGCGTCGTCGGCCTCGGCCCACGGCCGCCCGAGGGCATGGAGGACGAGGACCTCACCGACGCCGGCGGCGGCTTCGTCACCGCGATGCCGGGCGCTGCTTCGATCGACAGCGCCATGAGCTTCGCCCTGATCCGCGGCGGCCACCTCGACATGACGGTGCTCGGCGGCCTTCAGGTCGACGAGCGCGGCTATCTCGCCAACTGGATGGTGCCGGGCAAGATGGTGCCGGGCATGGGCGGCGCGATGGACCTTGTCGCCGGGGCGAAGAGCGTCATCGTCGCCATGGTCCACACCGCCAAGGGCGCCCACAAGATCATCGAGCGCTGCACCCTGCCGCTGACGGCGACGCGGCGCGTGACTCTGATCGTCACCGAGATGGCGGTGATCGAGCCGACCGAGAAGGGGCTCGTGCTGAAAGAGCGCGGCCCCGGCTGCACGATCGACGACATCGTCAAGGCGACCGGCGCCAAGCTGATCATTGAGGGCGATGTCCCGGAGATGAAGCTCAACTGACGCCGGCAATCGCTCCGCCTCCGCCAAGGGCCGCGTCCGCGCGGCCCTTTTTCACTGCAGAGGAGACTGAGCGACGGCGCCCGCTTTAGCGTTTCCGCCCTCTTGATGGGTGCGAATGGTGACCTTCGTCGTCCGCGTTGATCGGCGGCGCGGGAAGGCCGCCTTCCGGCTGCGGGTCGGCCACATATTCGAAATCAGGCTCCTCGTTCCACGGTCCTCGAAAGTCTTCCTCCTGCGAGAGATTGAAAACGAGCTTCACCGTCTCGTCAGGCGGGATGTTGCCGAAGAACGGATCATCCAGCTTGCCCATCGAGTTCGAGCGCCTTCATGAACATATTGGCGTGGGTAATCTCCCGCGTGAGGAGATGGTGCAAGGTCTTCTTGGTGCCCTCGTCATCGCAGGCCTTGATCAAGGCCTCGTAGGTCTGCCGTGCGCCTGCTTCCGCCGCGATGTTCGCCCGAAGATCGCGAACGACGTTCCCGCCTTCATTGATGTAGGCGGCCGTCCAGCAGCTGCCCTGACTGTCCAGAAAGTGGGGCCCTCCGCCCTTGAGCTTGAACAACGGGGCGTTGTTCACCGACTCCTGATCAAGTTTGCTGGTGTGCTGAGCGATCAGTTTTCCAACCATTTCGAGATGGCTGAATTCCTCGATCGCGATATCCTGAAGCATGTCGCGGATGCCGGCGTTTTCGACATGGAACGACTGTACCCAATATTGCAACGCCGCCGTCAATTCGCCGGTTGCGCCTCCAAATTGCTCGAGAAGATACGTCCCGAAACGCGCGTCGGGAGCGCCCACATTGACGGGCTCAATCAGCTCTTTGCGGTGTAGAAACATACGATGGTCCTCTCGCTTGGTTAAGCTTCGCGATCACTCGGGGAGTTGTCCGATGACGCCGAGATGGGTTCAGTCGATCTCGTATTCGGGAGCGCGGACTCTTAAGCGTCCGGCTGTCGTAACGTCATTTTGAAGGTCTTTGTTCCGCCGCCGATCGAGGGCAATGGGCGTCTCGTGGCGCCTGCTGTTGGACCGGTTTCCGGGCAAGCGAGGCTTGACCGGAACGGCCTCAGGACCTCTCGCTCGGCCGTGTTCTTCCGCTTCAGATCCGCCGCATGTTCGCCACGGCCGCGACCCGTCCCTGCCGACCGATTTCGACTGAGCGTCGTCGCCGGGAGCGAGAGACGAGAGCGGCGGCGCCGGAACGCGTGCGCCGTCTTGCCCTTGCCGATTTCGCATGCATGCGGATTGGCGATCGGCCGGGTGATGTAACGAGTTCTGTGTCAGGTGCGTGAAGGGGTACTCCCTGCGGTCGACCAAGACCCAGCAAAGGAGCACCCCATGCCACAGCGGGCTGTGACGATTAAGAGTTTACCGGCTGCCTTCGAGGTGGTGAAGGCCATGCAAGCGGACGGGCTGGACTGGGGCGAGGGCTATCGCCCGCTTGGCCGCCAAGCCCTGGCCGAGATCATCGAGACGGAGATGGCGGCGGCGGTCGACCGCCATCTGGAGAGCCTCGAGGCCGAGGACGCCGCCGATCGCCGCAATGGCTGTTACCGGCGCTCCCTTTTGACCGAGCTCGGCGACATCGAGCTCTCCGTCCCTCGCACCCGCCGCTACTGCCCGACCGAAGTGGTGCGCGCCTACGCCCGCCGTTCGCCCGAGATCGACCGGACGATCCTTTCGGGTTTCGTGCTCGGGCTGTCGACCCGCAAGCTCGGCGAGGTCCTGTTGTGCCTGCTCGGCCGGCCGGTCAGCCCAGCCACGGTGAGCAGGGTGGCCCAGAAGTCTCGACAAGGCGGTCGCAGCCTTCCACGCCCGTCCCCTCGCCGGACGCTACCAGGCGCTGATGCTCGACGGCGTCGTGCTCGCCCGCAAGACCGGAGCCGGGGCGTTGCGCCGTCCTGTGCTTGTTGCTTTGGGCCTGCGGCACGACGGCAAGAAGGAGATCATCGACTACCGCCTGGCGCGCGGCGAAAGCGCCGTTGAATGGGAGCGCTTCCTCACCGACCTCTACAGGCGCGGCCTGACCGGCGAGGGCCTCGACATGATCTGCGTCGACGGCGGCTCGGGCCTGCTGGCGGCGCTGCCCATGGTCTACGACAAGATCCCGGTCCAGCGCTGCTGGGCGCACAAAATCCGCAACGTCCTCAACAAGGTCAGGAAAGTCGACGAGAAGGCCGTCAAGGCCGGCCTGCATGCCGTCATGAACGCCGACACGGCCGCAAAGGCCCGCTCGGCCGCCCGCCGCTTCGCCCAACGATGGGGCAAGACCTATCCTCCCGCCGTGGCCTGCCTGCGCGACGATCTCGACGAACTGCTGACCTGCTTCCGCTACAAGACCCTCGCCGAGCGCAAGGCGGTCAGAACCACCAACGCCATCGAACGCCGCTTCCGCGAGGTCCGCCGCAGAACCCGGCCCATGGGCGTCTTTCAGGATCGAACATCGATGGACCGCATCCTCTTCGCCGTCTTCATCCACGAAAACAAAATGCAGGGAATCCCAACCCTTCTCGCCCTGACACATAACCGTTGACGTTACCATCGGCCGGTTTCCCGTGCAGTCGCGCGCCAAACATGCAATAATGGAACGGATAAGCCCAAAGTTACGGCAGGATACGGCTCATGAAATTGATCACGGCGGTTATCAAGCCGTTCAAGCTCGTCGAGGTTCGCGACGCGCTCGACCGGATCGGCGTCCATGGCATGACCGCGACCGAGGTCCAGGGCTACGGCCGCCAGAAGGGGCACACCGAGATCTATCGCGGCGCCGAATACGTTATCGGGTTTCTGCCGAAGGTGAAAATCGAGGTCGCCGTCGCTGACAATCGCGTCGACGATGTCGTCGAAACCCTCCAGCGCACAGCCCACACCGGCGTGACCGGCGACGGCAAGATCTTCGTGACGCCGCTCGAACGCGCGGTGCGCATCCGCACCGGCGAAGCCAACAACGACGCGCTGTAGCGGCGGGCTCCTGACGCGCGGCAAAGGGCAGGAGACGACGTTGAGCGGAGTAGGAGACCGCGGCCTTGGACGCCTTTGTTGGGTGGGGAGCGGGTGCCTGCGACCGTACCTGAGCGAGCGCGAACGGCAACAATGACACCGATCGGTCATGTTCGCTAGGCCGCCCGCTAACGCCCCTTTCGTGCGCTTTGTGGCCGCCCGCTTCGGCCTACCGCCTGCCGGCTCGGCACGGGACAGCGCGGCGCCGGCAAGTCGCCGTCAGCGCCGACGCGCTTCCTCGCTCAACAGACAGTCTGGATCTCAGACCGCCCGCATCCGCACGTAGGAGCCGGGGCCGTCCTCGATCACCTTGAGCTTGTGGTCGCCCGGGAAGCGGGCCTTGACGTGGCCGCCCGCGAACTGCGTCACCCACTTGTCCCACAGCGGCCACCACGACCCCTTTTGCGCCTCGGCGCCCGCGAACCATTCGTCGGGGCGTCGCGGGCAGCTTGTCGTTGGTCCAGTGGCCGTATTTGCTGCCGGGCGGGCTGATCACGCCGGCGAGATGTCCGGAGGCCGCCAGCACGAAGGTGACGGGCCCCGAATAGAGCTGCGTCGCCGCGTAGGTCGACTTCCACGGCGCGAGATGGTCCTCGCTTGCACGACAGCAGGAACATCGGCGTCTTGATCGTCCTGAGGTCGATCGGCGTGCCGGCGAGCGTGATGCCGCCCGGCTCCTTCAGCAGGTTCTTCTGATACATGTTACGCATGTAATAGGAGTGCATCACCGCCGGCATGCGGGTCGCGTCGGCGTTCCAGTAGAGAAGATCGAACGGCGCCGGATCCTTGCCGAGCAGGTAGTTGTTGACGACGAACGACCAGATGAGGTCGTTGGCGCGCAGCATGTTGAACGACATCGCCATGTCGGCCGCGTCGAGATAGCCGTGCTCCTGCATGCGCTTCTCGACCGAGGAGATCTGCTGTTCGTCGACGAACACCCCCATGTCGCCGACGTCGGTGAAATCGACCAGCGTGACGAAATTGGTGGCGCTGACGATGCGGTCGTCGCCATGGGCGGTGAGATAGGCGATCGTGGCGTTGAGCATGGTGCCGCCGAGGCAATAGCCGATCGCGTTGAACTTGTGCTCTCCGGTCGCCGCCTCGATCGCGTTGAACGCGTCGATCAGCCCGTGGGTCATGTAGTCCTCGAAGGTCGTCTGGGCGAGCCTCTCGTCCGGATTGACCCAGGAGGGCACGAACACCGTGTGCCCCTGGTCGACCGCCCATTTGATGAACGAGTTCTTCGGCTGCAGGTCGAGAACGTAGAACTTGTTGATCCACGGCATGATGATGAACAGCGGCCGCTTGCGCACTTTCGGCGTCGTCGGCTCATACTGGAGGAGCTGCAGGAGCTCGTTCTGGTAGATCGACCTTGCAAGGCGTCGCGGCGATGTTCTCGCCGAGCCGGAAGGCGTTCGTGTCCGTCATGGCGATCTGCAGCCGGCCTTCGCCGTGATCGAGATCGGCGAGCACGTGCTCGAGCCCGCGCAGCAGGTTCTCCCCGCCGGTGTTCAGCGTCGCCGACAGCACCTCGGGGTTGGTGGCGATGAAGTTCGACGGCGACATCGCGTCGACGAACTGGCGCGTGTAGAAATCCACCTTGCGCGCGGTCTGCGGGATCGAGATCCTTGACGCTGACGCACCGTCGACAGCAGCGATTTCGAAGCGACGAGATAGCTCTCGCGGATGAAGCTGAACGTCGCGTTCTCGCTCCACTCCGGGTGGCTGAACCGCTTGTCCCTCGGCGGCGGAGGGTCCTCGCTCTGAATGTTGAGCATGCGTTCGGCGGCGTGGCGCCAGACGGTCATGCTGTCGTTGAAGAGATCGATCTGCGCCGCAGCGACCGCCGACGGATCGCTCATCATCTTGGTCATCAGATCGAGAAAGGCGCCGCCGAGGACGGACGGGTCGCCCATGCCGAAATGTCCGTCGTCGGGTTGCTGCGACCAGAAAGCGCAGCATCAGCTTCTGGCTCTGCTCGGCGATGGACTGGAAATGGCCGGCGAGGACGATCGGGTCCCAACCGGCTCCTGCGTTGTCAGCGCTCATGTCGTCCTCCCTTGCGGGTTGTGGCTCACCGCGTCGCGCGCGCGCCGGCCGATCGCTGCGCCTGCGAGGATTCGCACCGGTCCCCGCGCGTCAGATTCGGCTTCTCGTTATCCGTTCGCCTATAGGACCCCGAGAGGCGCGCCTGCGCAATGCGACGAAATGCGCAAGCCGCCGGCGCCGGCCGTTCGGCCGCCGGTCGCCATGGCCCAAGCGCCGCTAACCCATTGAAAAGACTAGGAGATGGAGTCGAGAATCGACCAAAATAGGGCGTAAGCCTTTGAAGACAAAGGCTTCTGTCAGAAAACCGCGCTCGCGTTCCCGAGGACAGGCCGTGAGGCGCAGAGGGCGGGCGCCTTCTCGCCATACGAGCCGACGTCGGCCGTCACAATCTGGTTGGAGCCCCGCCGCTTCGCGCCTGAAGAGGACGATAACGAATTCGGTAAGCGCCTGGTGAGCCACGCCAGAACGGCCGGCGATGGCCACAACCCTCCCGCTCGAGATTTCTCTTGCAGAACACATCATGAACGGCTAGCTTAGGTTCGTGATTTGTTTACGGCGCGCAGTGATTCTCTTCGGTTCCATCGTCCCATCGAATCGCGTTCGGCCGTGCGGGGTGTCTTATGCTGACCAGGAAACAAAGCGAGTTGCTGCGCTTCATCCACGAGCGCCTCCAGGAGGACGGCGTTCCGCCCTCCTTCGACGAGATGAAGGACGCGCTCGATCTGCGCTCGAAATCGGGCATTCATCGACTGATCATCGCGCTCGAGGAGCGCGGCTTCATTCGGCGCCTCGCCAACCGCGCCCGCGCCATCGAGGTGTTGCGCCTTCCGGAATCGGCGACCGTCGCGGCGCCGCGGCCGCAGAAATTCTCGCCCAGCGTGATCAACGGCGATCTCGGGCGGCTCCGGGCGGCGTCGCAGCCCTCCAGTTCCGAAGCGCGCGCGCCGGTCATGGTGCCGCTGATGGGCCGCATCGCCGCCGGCACGCCGATTTCCGCCATCCAAACCCGGACCGACACGATCGGCATGCCGCCGGACTTCCTCGGGTCCGGCGACCATTTCGCCCTCGAGGTGCGCGGCGATTCGATGATCGAGGCCGGCATCTTCGAGAACGATCTGGTGATCATCCGCAAGCAGGACGCGGCCGAGACCGGCGACATCGTCGTGGCGCTGATCGACGACGAAGAGGCGACCCTGAAGCGGCTGCGGAAGCGCGGCGCCTCGATCGCGCTCGAAGCGGCGAACCCGGCGTACGAGACCAGGATCTTTGGGCCGGACCGCGTCCGGGTTCAGGGCAAGATGGTGAGCCTGTTCCGGCGCTATTGACGCCCCGCCGAGACGGCCGGCGCTGGATCGGCACGCTCCGCGAGGATCCGGGAGCTGCGGCGAAATCCGGGCTCCCGGCGGAGCGTTCGGTCGTTCGGCAGCGCCGTTCGACGGTTTTGACGCTACGCCGCTGCGATCTTATTACAACTGTCAATTCTTTGATAGAGAAAGCTCCGCGTTATTTACCTCAACGTGCATAGTTAACGCGAGGGACAGGATTGAATTTGGGAGCGATTAGGCCTAACCAACGCCGCAGAGCCTTTTGCCCGCGATTAACTCAGTTCGTTAAACGCATCGGGACGGATGCATAACCCCACGCCTGTTGACGCCGCCCGCGACCGCTCTTGCTGTCCCTGCGGGCCGGCGCCACACAGGATTCTGGCATACGGAGGTGATTCGTGCCTGGAGAGGCGCCGTTCCGCAGCGATTTCGAGTTCGGAGCGGGCGAGCGGCGAGCCCGCGTTCACGGTCGATCTCGACGGGTTCGAGGGCCCCCTCGACCTGCTGCTGGAGCTCGCGCGGCGGCAGAAGGTCGATCTGGCCCGCATCTCCGTCCTGGCGCTCGCCGAGCAATATCTTGCTGTTCGTCGAGGCCGCGCGCAAGCAGAGGCTCGAACTCGCGGCCGACTACCTGGTCATGGCGGCCTGGCTCGCCTTCCTGAAGTCGAGGCTCTTGCTGCCCGGCGCCGCCGCAGGCGGCCGAGCCCGACGCCTCGGAACTCGCCGAGGCGCTTGCCCAGCGGCTTCGCAGCCTCGAGGCGATCCGCAAGGCGGCCGGGCTGCTGTTCAACCGCACGCGCCTCGGGCGCGACGTCTTCGGCCGCGGCGAGCCGGAAGCGGTCGAGGTTCAGCGGCGCTCGCACTGGGACGCGAACCTCTACGATCTGCTCGCGGCCTACGCCCGCCAGGCGCAGAAGCACGCGCGCGCCCGGGTCCGCTTCAAGGCGCGCGAAGTGTGGTCGCTCGCCGAGGCGCGCGAGGCGCTGGCGCGCCTCGTCGGCCTGAGCCTCGACTGGACCGCCTTCGACGACTGGCTTCTCGAGGCCTGTCTCGACCCCGAAGATGCGGCGCAGCGCCCGCGCCTCGTCCTTCTCCGCCTCGCTCGAACTCGTCCGCGAGGGAAAGATCGAGATCAGGCAGGAGAAGACCTTCGCCCCGATCTGGATCCGCCCCGCCGCCGCCGCCGGCCCGGAGGACGCGGCCGCATGACGGCGCTGAACCAACGATGAAAGGCCGAGCCGATGGCCCGGATGACGAGCCGGAAGCAATGTCGCGCAACTGTTTGACGCGCTCGCGCCGCGCGCGACGCCCGAGGACGTGCGCATCGCCGAGGCGATGGTGTTCGCCTCGGCCGAGCCGCTGGACGACGCGGCGATCGCCGCGCGGCTCTCCGACGGCGCCGACGTCGGGGCGGTCATGGAGGAGTTGCAGCGCCTCTACGCCGGCCGCGGCGTCAACCTTGTCCGAGTGGCGCGACGCTGGACGTTCCGCACGGCGGAAGACCTCTCCTGGCTTCTCGCCCGCGAAGACGAGGACAAGCGCAAGCTCTCGCGCGCCGCGATCGAGACGCTGGCGATCGTCGCCTATCATCAGCCGGTCACCCGCGCCGACATCGAGGAAATCCGCGGCGTGGCGGTGTCCAAGGGCGCGCTCGACGTGCTGATGGAGGCGGGCTGGGTGCGCATGCGCGGCCGCCGCAAGGCGCCCGGCCGGCCGATCACCTACGGCACGACGACCGAGTTCCTCGTCCAGTTCGGCCTCGACGCGATCGGCGATCTGCCCGGCCTCGACGAACTGCAGGCGGCGGGGCTGTTCGACGGCAAGCTGCCGGCCGGCTACGGCGTCCCTCAGCCCAGCGACGAGCCGGCGCTTCGCGCCGGACGAGGACCCGCTCGAGGCCGCCGGTCGCGCTCGACGAGGTCTGGGGACCGGTCCCGTCCGACGAGCCGGTCGTGACGCGAAGCCGCCGCGCGGCGTCACGAAAGCGCCGGAAATGCGGGGAAAGTCTGCTGCCATAGCTTCCCTGGAGACGATCATGGTTTCGAGACTGCTCGCCGGCGCCGCCATTGGCCTCATTCTGAGCGGGGCCGCGGCGCCGGCGCCTGGCCGCGCCGCTCGCATCCGCATCGCGCGGCCTACGACATTTCGCTGATCGATCCGGATTCTCCGCCGCTCGGCTCGGTCCAGACGCCGGTCGCCGCGACGGGCCTGATCGCCTACGAGTTTCGCGGCTCGGCCTGCGACGGCTACACGTCGAGCTTCCGCCAGATGACCGAGATGGAGCGCAGCGAGGGCGACCCGATCGCGATGGACGTCAACGCCACCTCGTTTGAGGCGCGGCGACGGCGCGTCGATGCGGTTCAAGATCGACACCAAGGGCGTCCAGGACACGCCGCCGGTCGCCGGCACCGCGACCCGCGGCGCGAACGACGACCTCAAGGTCGAGTTGACGCAGCCGGACGCGAAGACGATCGACTTCGGCCGCGACGTGCTGTTTCCGACCCAGCACGTCGAGCGCCTGATCGAGGCGGCCAAGGACGGCGGGGGCGTGGTGCAGGCGCGGGTCTACGACGGCTCGGACACGGGCGCCAAGATCTACGCGACCATGGCGGTGATCGGCAAGGAGGCGACGAAGCCGAGCGAGGACGCGACGCAACGCGGCCGCGCTCAAGGACGTCCGCCGCTGGCCGGTCGTCGTCTCCTATTTCAACGAGGCGTCGCAGGATTCCGCGCCGGAATACACGCTGTCCTACGATCTCTACGAGAACGGCGTGTCGGGCAGCCTCAAGCTCGACTACGGGACGTTCGCGCTCAGCGCCCGTCTCCGCAAGCTCGAAATCCTGCCGGCCTCCGCCTGCGCCAAGTAGCCTAGCGGGCCGCTATCATCGCTTGGGCCTCGCCGCGCGAAAGGCGAGCCCGCGCTCGACCGCGCCCGCGCCGAACTTGTCCCGCAACGCCGCGATCGCCGCCTCGCGCGATTTCTCGCGACGCCGAGTCGCCGTCGAGGAGGTCGGCGTCGTCGGCCGTTCGACGCCGGCCCGAGATCGGTCGCGGCGACGCCGATCAGTCGATAAGCCGTTCCTTCCGGCTGCGCCTCCAAGCAGCGCGCGGGCGGCCGCAAACAGCCGCGGCGCAAGCTGGGTCGGACGAAGACCGGCGCGGCTGCGGGTGCGCAGGCTGAAGTCCGGCAAGCGCAGCTTGAGGGTGACGCCGCCCGCAGCGAGCCCGGCTGTGCGCAGCCGCGCCGCCACCCGGTCGCAATGGCCGAGCAGCACGCGCGTCAGTTCCTCCCGGTCGCGGACGTCCACATCGAACGTCGTCTCGCTCGAGATGCTCTTCGTCTCGCGATCGGGACTGACGCGGCGATCGTCGATTCCCTGGGCGAGCCGCCACAGCCGCCGGCCCGTCGTCGCCGAGACGCGCCGCGGCGGCTCCCTCGTCCACCCGCTGAAGATCGCCGATCAGCCGGAAACCCAGCTGCTCCAGCTTCTGCTGGCCCGCCTTGCCGACGCCCCAAAGCCGGCCGACCCCCTGCGGCGCGAGCCAGGCCTTCGCCTCCTCCCGGCGCAAGACCGGCGAAGCCGCGCGGCTTGTCGAGGTCCGAGGCCATCTTCGCCAGGAACTTGCAGTAGCTCAGGCCGACCGAGACGGTCACGCCGACCTCGCGTTCGACCCGGCGCGCGAAGCGCGCAAGCGTCTCGGCCGCGCCCGCCCCGTTCGCCCCCTCGCAGCCGGAGAGGTCGAGAAAGGCCTCGTCGATCGACAGCGGCTCGACCAGCGGCGTCAGCCCCTGCATGAGCGCGCGGATCTCCCGGCCGACGCGGGCATATTTCGCCATGTCGGGCGGAAGGACGACCGCGTCCGGGACATAAGCGCCTGCGCCCGCGCCATCGGCATGGCCGAGCGCACGCCATAGGTGCGCGCGAGATAGCAGCAGGTCGAGACCACGCCGCGCGGCCCCGACCCGCCGACGATCAGCGGCTTGTCGCGCAAGGGCCGGATCGTCGCGCTTCTCGACCGAGGCGTAGAAGGCGTCGCAGTCGACATGGGCGACGTCCAGCCCCGCGGCCGCCTCGAGATCGACCGCTCTGGGCGAGCCGCAGCTCGGACAGCGCGCCGCGTCGCGCGATCGCCGCGCGAGACAATCCCGGCACAGGATCGCCCGGCACAGGATCGCGGCCAGGATCGGCCCCGCTGCGTCGCTCATGGTTCGGCGGCCGGCGGCGGCCCGCGAAGCGCCTCGAACGCCCGCATCACGTCTTCCGGCCGGAGGCCGCTTCTCGGCGGCGAACGCGACGAGGAGCCGCTCGTCGCCGGCCAGATAGTCGAGGACGGAGACGAGGAATCCCGGATCGGCCGCGGCTCGCCGCAGATTGTGCGGGCCGAGGCCGGTGACCGCCAGAAATCGCTCGAGCCGCGTCTCGTCGGCGGCCAGAAAGGCCAGCGCCTCAACCGCCAAGTTGCGTTGCCGCCTCGACGCCTGTGGACGAATGCTTACGCGGGGGATCGCGCATGGTCTGATTCTCCCTTTTGAAAGGTGTATGGGATAAGGTTCTCCGCGCGAATCCGCTTCGTGCCGCCTCTGGAACATCTGCCATGCCGAAGACCGTGCTCATCGTCGAAGACAACGAGCTCAACATGAAGCTCTTCAACGATCTCGTCGAGACTCGCGGCCACAAGATCGTGCAGACCCGCAGCGGCGTCGAGGCGGTGGACATCGCCCGCCGGCATCGCCCCGACCTCATTCTGATGGACATCCAGCTCCCCGAGGTCTCGGGACTCGAGGTCACGCAGTGGCTGAAGGACGACGAGGAGCTCCGGCACATTCCCGTGATCGCCATCACCGCCTTCGCCATGAAGGGCGACGAGGAGAAGATTCTTCGCGGCGGCTGCGAGGCCTATCTGTCGAAGCCGATCTCGGTGGCCAAGTTCTTCGAGACGATCGACCACTTTCTCGGGGCCCCGGCCAAGGTGTGACGGGGCGGTCGAGCGCGGTTTTCTGACCGGAACTCTTTGTTTTCAACGACTTAGACCCAAAATGAGTTGGTTCTCGAGCGAGCAATCCAATCTTTTCAAAGGGATAGCGCCGAGTACGCAACTGCGGCGCGCCGAGCCCCGCCGCTTCGAACCGCCGATTCCCCAGGTCTTCTGACCTCGATGGGCAGCTGAGCGCCTCGCGCCAGCGCGCGAATCGCAGCGAGTTCGGCGCGGGCCGCCTTGAGGTCGAGGGGTTCGGGCGGGCCGGCGCGACGTCGAGGGCCGCTCCCCGGTTTCCGGCTGAGGCGGATTTCCGATAGACCGTCTCCTATGCGTCTCGACTGGAACTCGCTCATCAGCGGCGCGGCCGACGCGCTCGACGGCGCCACGGTCGAGCTTGTCGGGTGGTCCGCCGCCGCAGGGGACGACGCGCAATCCGCCTACTGTCTTCTGACGCCGGAGCCCGTTTGCTGCCGGGGTTGCCTGCCGGGCGATCCGCTGGCCTGCGTGGAAGTCTTCGCCCAGACGCCGATCCCGCTCGGCGGCGAACCCGTGACGCTCCGCGGCGTGCTCCGCCGTCTTTGCGACGACCCGCTTGGCTGGCGCTACCAGATGACCGGCGCCGAGCCGGTCGGGCCGCCGCCGGCGCCCAGCCTCCGCCTGTCCCGGCGTGATCTCATCGCCGCCGCTCCGCTGATGTGCCTGCCGATCGGGGCGGCCGCCCAAGAGGCGCCGGCCGAGGCGGTTGCGGAGGCGCGCCGGCGCGACGCCGTGGAATTCCTGTCGAGCCGTTCGTCGATCGACTGCCACAGCCACGCCGGCGCCCTCCTGCACGTGCGCCAACAGGACGGGCGCGCGCCTTTCCGGCCCCTCGTCGCGCCAATGCGGGACGGCGGGCTCGCTGTCGTCTGCCTCGCGATCGTCTCGGACTCTCCAACCCATCGCATCACGCCCGACGGCCGCATCCGGCCCTTCCGCGAGCCCGAAACGGGCGAACTCGCCGCTTATGCCGAGCTCGGTTTCGCGCGCTTGCACGCGCTCATCGAGGACCAGGGATTGCGTGTCGCGCGCAACGCCGCCGATCTCGCCGCCGCCCGTCCGGCGTCCCCCTCGGTCCTCGTCGCGGCGGAAGGCGCGGACTTTCTGGAGGGCGACATCGCGCTCCTCGATCAGGCCTACGACCGCCACGTCCTGCGCCATCTCCAGCTCACCCATTACCGGGTGAACGCCCTCGGCGACATCCAGACGGAAGCCCCGGTCCATGGCGGGCTGACGGATTTCGGCGCGGAGGTCATCCGCAAATGCGAGACGATGGGCGTCATCGTCGACGTCGCCCACGGGACCTACGATCTGGTCCGCCAGGCCGCCACGGTCGCGCGAAAGCCGATGATCCTCTCGCACACGTCGCTCGCCGGCCACCCCGGTCCGCATAGCCGTCAGATTTCGCCCGACCACGCCCGGATCATCGCGGAAACGGGAGGCGTCATCGGCGTCTGGCCGCCGGCCAGGATCTTTCCGGACCTGCCCGCGCTGGCGGATGGCATCGCACGCCTCGCGGATACGGTCGGCCCGGCGCATGTCGGCGTCGGCACCGACATGATGGGCCTCGTCGGCCCGAGCGCGCTGCCCGACTACGCCCTCCTGCCCGACCTCGCCGCGATTTTCCTTGCGCGCTTCAGCCGCGACGAGACGGCCGGCGTCCTGGGCGGCAATTACTTGCGCGTGGCGAAGGCCTGCCTGACCGGATAGCCTGATTCCCGAACGGCGAGTCCTTGTCGAGCGCGACTCCCGCCTCTTTTGATCCTTGACAGATGTACGG
>CAWANA010000039.1:0-71947 GCA_963783275.1 uncultured Alphaproteobacteria bacterium
AGGTCGCCCACCTCGAAGACAAAGCTTCCGCTTGTCTTAGTACAGTTTGCACGGCTGCGTCTTGCAGGTCCGGCGGATAGCCGTGTTTGCGGAGAATTCGTTTCACCAGCACTCGCATACGCGCGCGCGCGCTCTCCCGGTGCGACCAGTCCACCGACACGCCTCCCTTCAGGCTGACGAGAAGTTCGTGTGCGATGACCTTCAGGGAATCGTTGCCCATCACGTCCACCGCGCTTTGGTTTTCCGCCAGCGCGTCATAGAAGGCGATTTCGTCCTCGGACAGGCCTTCCTCTTCGCCGCGTCGCCGCGCGGCGCGAACCTCTTTCGCTAGGTCGATCAGCTCTTGCAGGACCTCAACCGTGCTGATTGCGTTCGTATGGTATCGGGCGATGGCCGCTTCCAGGCGCTCGGAGAACCGCTTGGTCTCGACGACGTTCGTCATGCTGCGCGAGCGGATTTCGTCGTTGAGTAATTTTCGCAGCGCTTCAAGCGCGAGGTTCTTCTTCTCGAGCTGCTGGACTTCGGCGAGAAATTCATCGGAGAGAACGGAAATGTCGGGCGTCGTGATGCCGGCGGCGGCGAGGATGTCGACAATTTCCGTCGAAACAACGGCCCGATCCACGATTTGCTGGATGGCGAACTCCCGATCGGCACCGCCTTTCCCGGAGCTCTCGGCAGCTTTGACCAGGGCGGCGCGCACCGTCTGGAAGAAGCCGACTTCATCGCGGATATCGCGCGCCTCGTCACTCGCGGAAGCCAAGGCGAACGCCTTGGACAGGGCGAGCACCGCGTCCTGATAGCGTCGATTTTCCCGCCGCTTCCCTTCTTCCGATGGTTTCCTTTGCCGCTGCTTCGTGTTGCCGTTCGAGTATCCATTCGATCGCTTCGGCGAGCACGACGAGACGCTCGTGTGGCGTTCCGGCGAGGCCGGGCTCGTAGTCGAACCCGTGATACATGGCTTTCACGACCTCGAATTTCTCCAGCAGCACCGCGACAGCTTCGGCCTCGTCGATGCCGGCTTGGCGCTGGTCCGCGCCGGAATACTGGCCGAGCGCGTTCTTCAGGTTCTGGGCGATGCCGATGTAGTCGACGACGAGGCCCGCGGGCTTGTCGCGGAACACGCGATTGACGCGGGCGATCGCCTGCATCAGCCCGTGGCCCTTCATCGGCTTGTCGATATACATCGTGTGCATCGACGGCGCGTCGAAGCCGGTCAGCCACATGTCGCGCACGATCACGAGCTTGAGCGGGTCTTTCGGGTCCTTCGCGCGCTTGGCGAGAAGATCGCGCCGCGCCTTGCGTTCCGATGTGCGGTTGCCACGCCTGCGGGTCGGCGGCGGAACCGGTCATGACGACCTTGATCTTGCCCGCTGCGTCATCGTCGCTATGCCAGTCGGGGCGAAGCGCAACGATCTGGTCATAGAGCGCAACGCAGATACGCCGGCTCATGCAAACGACCATCGCCTTGCCATCCATCGCGGCGACGCGATCCTCGAAATGGCGCACCAGATCCGCAGCGACCATCGCAAGACGCTTCTCCGAGCCGACCAGGGCCTCGACCGTCGCCCATTTGCGCTTGATGCGCTCCTGTTCGGTGATCGCCTCGTCTTCGGTCAGTTCCTCGATCTCGGCATCGATCTTCGGCTTCTCATCCTCCGGCAAGTTCGATGCGGGCGAGGCGGCTTTCGTAGTAGATCGGCACCGTGGCGCCGTCCTCGACGCGCGCGGCTGATGTCGTAGACGTCGATATATTCGCCGAACACGGCCGGCGTGTTGACGTCGTCCTTCTCGATCGGCGTCCCGGTGAAGCCGATGAAGGACGCGTTGGGCAGCGCGTCGCGGAGATATTTCGCAAAGCCGTAGGCGATTTCGCCGGTCTTCTGCTCGATCTTCGCCGCGAAAGCCATATTGGCTGCGATGCGCTTCGTCGGCGATCACGACGATGTTTCGCCGGTCGGACAGCATCGGATAGGTCGCTTCGCCGGTCGCCGGCGAGAACTTCTGGATGGTCGTGAAGATCACGCCGCCCGACGGCGCGGCTGAGCGCCGATTGCAAGATCATCGCGGCTGTCCGCCTGGATCGGCGTTTGCCGGATCAGATCGCGGCACATGGAGAACGTGCCGAAAAGCTGATCGTCGAGGTCGTTGCGGTCGGTGATGACGACGATGGTCGGGTTTTCAAGCTCGGGGCGGCGCACGAGCTGGCCGGCATAGAACGCCATCAGCAGGCTCTTGCCGGAACCCTGTGTATGCCAGATCACGCCGACCTTGCGGTCGCCCTGCGGCGCGGAAGCCTCCACCGTTTTCTCGACCGCGTGCCGCACGGCGTGGAACTGGTGATAGCCCGCGATGATCTTCGACGAGGCCCGAACCCGTCTCACCGAAGACCGTAAAATCATGAAGCAGATCGAGAAGTCGGCGCGCGATCGAAAATGCCTTCGATCAGGATATTGAGTTCCGGCTGGCCCTTCGCGGCGATGACCTTCCCGTCGGTCGTGCGCCAGGGCATGAAACGCTCTTGATCGGCGGTCAGCGAGCCGATACGCGCGGTGACGCCGTCCGAAGTTACGAGGACCGCATTCGTCCTGAACAGCGACGGAATCTGCGACTTGTAGGTCTGAAGCTGGTTGTGGGCGCCCGACAAGTGTCGCGTTTTCGCCGCCCGGCGCTTTGAGTTCGATCACGCCGAGCGGCAAGCCGTTGACGAAGACGACGACGTCCGGCCGCCGATTGACGCTGCCCTCAATCACGGTGAACTGGCCGGTCGCGAGCCAATCATTTGCGGCGAGATCGTCGAAATCGATCAGGCGAACCTTGTCGCCCCGGATGGTTCCGTCTTCGGTGTAAAATTCGACATCGACGCCCTCGACGATCAGCTTGTGCAGGCGGCGGTTTTCCTCGACGAGCGACGGCTTTTCGGTCGCAAGCACCTTGCGCAAGCGCGTCGCCGCGCGCCTCGGCCGGGATGGCCGGATTGAGCTTTTCGATCGCGGCGACGAGGCGCTTGGCGAGCACGACATCGGCATAGGCTTCGCGTTCCGGCGCCTTCCCGTCCGGGCCGATTTCGGCGTCGGATGGAAATCGCATAGCCGAGCTTGGCGAACTGATCGAGCACCAATACCTCGACGGCGGCTTCAGAAAGATAAGCCATCAGGCGACCTCCGCGTCTCGCGGCGCAGCCGCCTTTGCTTCCCGACAAGCGTTCAGAACGAGCTTGTAGGCTTCACGGTCAACGCCGAAGAGCAGGCGTGATGTTTCGATCGCCAGCGGCACTTCTTCGCCGTCCGGCAGGATCACGACGGCGCGGAGGTAGCCTTCGTCATCCAGTTCCGCCCTCAACGTGGCGAATTCATCGATGATCGCGTTCGATGCTTCAAAGCGTTCGTAGGGCTCGAACGTTCGGACTGGATCGGGTTCGCGTTCAAGATAGGCTTCGTGCAGAAACGTCACGATCGCGTCCGCCGCGAGCAATGCCGAGCGGCGATGATGCGCGGAGAGCTTGGCGATAAAGCCATCCTTCCCGTGGCTGACCGTGCCGGCCTCGTTTCGCAGGACCCGGAGCGTTTCGGTCAGCTTGTTGTGCTGCTTGATGAGATCCGAAAAGGCGCGATGGCGCACCGCTCCGAGATCGAGCATGCGCGTCGCGAGGCCAACCAGAGTTCGCCGAGCGGCGTATCGGGCAGCCTCCGGCTTCTGAGGGCTGACCGGATCGTCCAGTTCTTCGATCAGCACTCGGCAGGCGCATTCGACAAAGCCCTTGGCCGCGTCGATGCAGGCGTCGTTCTCGTCGGCGAACTCGCGTTCGAGGGTTTCGAATGTCTGCTGAAGCATCGGCGCGTGCCGCCAGTGGGTGCAGAACGCCTTGATGCCGGGATACCAGTCGCGCAGACATGTCGACCGCCTCCCTACGCCGCGAGCCGCTCGCGGAACTGATCGCGCTGGCTCCAAACGACGGGAGTGATCCCGTAGTTCCTGAGCGCGTCGGTCACGTTGCCCGCGATGGATTTCTCGTTGTCGTTCAGAAAGGCGAAGGGTTCAGAACTCTCCGGCCGGCTGTCCTTTGTGTCGATCCACGCCATGATCAGGTTCTGGGCGGTGCTGCGGCTCGGATTGTTGATCGCGCGGATGATCCGTTCCGAGGCCACACTTCGACTTCGGGATCACGAAGTCGAACATATGGTCGAAGCCGCTTTTGCCCGAGAACTTCACGCGCGGCGTATAGCGGATATCGACGCTTTCAAGCCACGCCGCCACATCCTCGAAGAACAGCGCTTCGATCGTTGATGAGGCGAGGAAGAACATGTCGTGCACCGACAGGATCGCCTGGATCAGGTTGTGCTTGCGCAGCGCGAAATTGTCGCTGGTCGCCGCGACTTGCAATTCAGTGGCCTGCTGCTGCGATCCCGAAGCCATTGAGGATCGTTCGCAGGATCGCCTGCCGCTTCGGGCTATCCATCAGGCATCCCGACTGCTTAAGATCGAGCAGCGTTTCGCCGACCATCGGTCAGGACGAAGCCTTTGTCGGTCTTGCGGGGCATAGATCTGGAGATAGTCGTTGTGCCGATCGAGATACGGCGTGGTGATCTCGGTCCAGTCCTTCAGTTGCTTGATCGCGGTCTTGTCCCGCAGCCAGCGCCAATAGCCATCGATCAGAAGGTCGATTTCGCTCATGTGAACAGCCCCCGATCAAATTCGGGTGGACGGGTGATATTGCAGAACCGCATGAAATCGACGAGCGTCTGCCAGTGATCCGTCGGGCTGCGTGAAGACCTCGGGCGAAATCGGAAATGCCCAGCGATCACCGACCCCCTCGCGATAGAGATGCATATGCGGGCAGGCGATCTCTTCGTCGTCCGGGATTGCGATGTGGTGCGCCGCCGAAATCGATCCGCGCCAGAACCATCGTTGTTCGCGCGCGGTTCTGAATCTTGCCTTTCGCAAGGATTAATCCGCCCGCGGCTGATATCGAGATGGAAGGGTTCGTCGCCATCGGCCGAAACAAGCGGCACCACGATGCCGCCGCCCGTATCGGGCAGGCGCCAGCGCTGCTCATCGACGCGGTGCTTTTCCATCGCGAAGAGGGCATCGGCTTCCGCCTGAGGTGAGCCGAACTGTCATGTGGCCTCCCCGACAAGCTTCTCGGCGTCCTTGACGCGAACCTCGCCCGACATGAGCTTCGGGAGGAGAAAATCACGCGTGGCGGTAAGGGTTTGGTTCTCGAACAAATTATTTGTGAGACGCGCATCCAGAGGCCCGGCAAAATCGTCAAATGCCGCCTGCACGTTTTCGGCGGGAGACGCACTAAGGCGTATCCGTTCCTTCGGTAACATGCCCCAGCCTGTTCTTGGCTTCTTTGTGCGATCTCGGCAAATCGCGGCGAATCAACTTGCGCAATGCATAGAGGAATGCGTCTGACGCTTCCCGTTCGGGCGAACCACAAAGATATCGGTTGACCAGCCATCGACGCGATGTCCGACAAAAGTGTGACGAGGTGTCCGGGTTTCCCGACCATCGAGAACAGCATCTCCTTTCGGATTTTATAGCGTAGCCTAATCGCGCTCGTGAAACCGTTGGTAATGCCGCTCTCCCATTCGGTGATCTTGACTACCGGCGAGGCATATGTTCGAGGCCGATGTAAGGTGTTATTGGATCAACAGCCTCAGGACTGACGGACTCGCCAACTTGGTGCGCGACATCGCCCAACGTTCCAGCTTTCCACCCCTCCGGCTTGCCTTCGTCGTCGAGGCGGGCGGGGAAGAGGGACCAGAGGTCGGGGGCGAGATAGGGCGGGCGGCCTTCCTGTTTGGCGCGGGTCGGGCCGAAATCGACGAACCAATCCTTGAAAATCGTCCGCGCCATCGCCTCCAGCGTTTCGTTCATCCGCCGGTTCAACTCGATCTTTTCGTCAAGTGCGCCGAGGACAGCGGCAATGGCGCGTTGCTCTGACAGGCTTGGAAGAGTGAGTGGGTGGCTTTCAGCAAACTGCGTATACTGAAAGCGTGCAACACCGGTGTGTTGCACGTGGTATGGGAACATGCGGCGAGATTCGTACTCGTCTAGCAATTTCCAAAAGAGAAACTGCGGATCAACCAGGTTAGGGTCTGGCCGCAAGAAGCGAGCAAAACTTGCACAGATCAGTGGAAGCTGGGCGGCTTCAATTATGGAGCCCGGAATAAAAACGGTTCTGCCTGTCGGCTGATCCTTGGTTCCTCCTGCGGTTTCGATCAAGATGTCGCCAGCGACAATTGCCTTTCGTGCCAAAACGCCGCTCCGGATGTAGCGAAGCGGTAACGTTGCGAGATTGCCTGCCCTTACCTGCGAAAAGTCAGTCCCGCGCACTACCAAAGCTGGAGAGTGTCCGTCGATCGGTTCGCCGCTTCCCCACTCACCATCGCGAGTGAAGGACAGTAGATCGCTAAGATGGGCCTCCTGCCTCACAACCCAACTCCCGCTAGACGTGCGCGGATTGTTCCTGTCAGTGCCTCTGAAGCGGCAAACTGCTCCTCTAACTTGGTCTTCAACGCTGCAAACCGCTCCGCGAACGGCGTCTCGTCATCCTCGACATCCGCCGCGCCGACATAGCGCCCCGGCGTCAGCACATAGCCGTGGCCCTTGATCTCCTCCAGCGTCGCCGACTTGCAGAAGCCCGGCACGTCCTCGTAGGCGCCCGCTTCGCCTTCGCCGCGCCAAGCGTGATAGGCGCGCGTGATCTTCGTCGATGTCGGCGTCGGAGAATTCCTTGCGCGTGCGGTCCACCATGTGGCCGAGCTTGCGCGCGTCGATGAACAGGATCTCGCCGCGCCGGTCGCGCAGCTTGCATTGCGCGCGAGCCGTTCATTTGTCGCGGGCGAGGAACCACAGGCAGACCGGAATCTGCGTCGAATAGAAAAGCTGGCCCGGCAGCGCGACCATGCAATCGACGACGCCGGCGCGCCGTTCACACCCTCGATCAGCGCGCGGCGGATCGCGTCTTCGCCGCTTTGGGTCGACGACATCGAGCCGTTCGCCAGCACCACGCCCGCCGTGCCGTTCGGCGCAAGGTGGTGCACGATGTGCTGCAGCCAGGCGAAGTTGGCGTTGCCGGCCGGCGGCGCGCCATATTTCCAGCGCACGTCCTCGCGCAGCCGGTCGCCGCCCCAATCGGAGATGTTGAACGGCGGATTGGCGAGGACGAAATCGGCCTTGAGGTCGCGCAGCTCGTCCTTGTGGAAGCTGCCCTCGTTGTTCCATTTGATGTCGGCGTCGATGCCGCGCACCGCGAGGTTCATCTTGCAGAGCCGCCACGTCGTGTAGTTGATCTCCTGCCCGTAGACCGCGATGTCGCCGATGCGGCCGCCGTGCTCTCCAGCGAACTTTTCGGACTGCACGAACATGCCGCCCGAGCCGCAGCACGGGTCGTAGACGCGGCCCTTGTAGGGCTCGAGCATCTCGACCATCACGCGCACGACCGAGCGCGGCGTATAGAACTCGCCGCCGCGCTTGCCTTCCGAGCCGGCGAACTGGCCGAGGAAATATTCATAGACGCGGCCGAGCACGTCGCGCGCCTCGCCCTTTTCCTGCGCCGAGCGCGATGCCGGAGATCAGGTCGATCAGCTCGCCGAGCATCACCGCGTTGAGCGCGGGGCGCGCATAGTCCTTCGGCAGCACGCCCTTGAGGGTCTCGTTGTCGCTTCTCGATGGCGATCATCGCCTCGTCGATCAGCTTGCCGATCGTGGGCTGCTTGGCGTTCGCCTGAAGGTGCGACCAGCGCGCCTCCTTCGGCACCCAGAAGACGTTTTCGGCGCGAGTATTCGTCGCGGGTCTTCCGCGCCGTCGGGATAGTCGGCGAGCAAGCTCGGCGCGCTTGGCCTCGAAGGCGTCGGAGATGTGCTTGAGGAAGATCAGGCCGAGCGCGACATGCTTGTAGTCGGACGGCTCCATGTTGCCGCGCAGCTTGTCGGCGGCCTTGAACAGCTCGGCCTCGAAGCCGAGATCGCCGCCGTTGCCGTTGCCGTTGCCGTTGCCGTTGCCGTTGGCGCGGGCGGGTTTCGCGCGGGCGGGCAGCGCTTCAATCGCGGCGACCTCGGGTTCATCCTCCACAATTTCCAAATCTACAAGCGAAACTGACCCGCCTCGTCCTCGTCCCGGAACGATCCGGCCTTCTTCAATGAGTTCGGCCTTCACCGGTTCGTAGGTTGCCTCCGCCCATTGCAGGGCCTCGCGGAGACGCCCATTTCCGGCAGAACCGCCAAGTTCCGCGAGCACCGCCAAGAACTTGTCCTTCCTCACCTGACCAGCCATTCCGCCCGCCTCATTTTTGCCTCGTCGTATTTGACCGCGCGCGATCCAAATCGATGACCCACTTGCCGTTTGATAGCCCGATAAAATCCGGGCGAGTAGTGTTTTGTCGGCGCGCTCAGCGGTCCCTCGCCATCGCGTTGCGCACGCTCATCGCGTGCCACCGGCCGCCACGAGGTGTGGAGACGCCGCGAGAATTCAGGGCCTCAGCGATTGCCCGCAGGGTCGTCGCGCCGGACTTTTGAACCTCTGCGATGATCGGCAGCACATTGCCGGCCGCCCGATCGGCTTCCGCCTTCACCGCCGCGACGGCGTGGCCGCGCGCTTCGTCGAGCTTCGGATTGCCGAGCTTGACGCCCTTGGCCTTCGCGGCCGCGAGCGCCGACTTGGTCCGACCGGAAATCAGGGCGCGCTCCTTCTCCGCCAACGCCGCATACAGATGCAGAACGAACGGATCGACGTCCGTCCCAAGCTCCGCGACGACGAACGCGACGCGGTGCGACATCAGGCCGGAGATGAAATGGACGTCGCGCGACAGCCGGTCGAGCTTGGCGACTGCGACGGAGCAGCGCAGCGCCCGCGCCTTGGCGAGAGCCGCCGCCAGTTCCGGCCGCCGGTCGAGCGCATCGCTTCCCTTTCCCGTTTCCACTTCGACGTACTCCGCGACGATCTCGAAACCCTCGCTGTCCGCGAAGCGAGCAAGGGCCGCCCGCTGCGCCTCGATCCCGAGACCGGAGCGGCCCTGTTGGCTGGTGCTGACGCGGACATAAGCGACGATCGGTTTCATGAGCGCCTCGGAAGTCTGTATAAGACTTATACGCTCATTTAGAATTTATACAAGCGGGTATCGACGTGGATTTAGCTCTGGCGACGCGGTGATCGTCTACGCTCGTTCTCCATTAAGCCAACGCTCCACCGTAAATGGCTGCCATTCACGGCTGCAATGGCTGCCGAGAACGCCTTCAATGCGACGGGCCGCTCCGATGTCAGGATTGACTATGGTTACGGCGCACGGACCTGACGGCCGCGCACGGCCTCCGGTCACGGGCAACCCTTCGACTTGATTGTGGAAGCCACACCGTAAGATAAAGCGTGCTTGCAAGTCGGCGTCAGGAAGGGAGTATCCGATAAAGACCACGTTTCGAGCCGTACTAATCTCGGTGACACACCGCTGCCAGAGCGGGGTAAATATTTCGCGCTCGAAGCTTTTATTGAAGACAGGCGGCACAATGAGCGGCGAGTAACGCCTATTCACAGATGAGATAGGTTCTCGAAATTGTGTGAAGGCATAAACGTTTTCACTGCCACCACGATGAAGATCGATACGGTTTAGTTTGCTAATCTTCTTCCCTTGATTTTCATTATACCAGTTCAGTGAACCATGCGGCTTGATGAGGACCGGACCGCCCTCAGTTGGATTGCCAAGTCCATAATTTTCAGAAGTTATTCCATTTTCAAACATCAAATGATCAATGACAAGATCCCAGTTAAAAGAGATTATTACCGCACGGGACGTCGATACCTTATCCTTAAATTTCGCAAGCCACTCATGTTGAGCGGATCCAATTGCCTCGAAGATTACGTGAAACCATTTTGCGATTCTATACAATAGACCTTCACGAATGCTGACAAGATTGTCTATTGTAAAACCAGTCGGCGCAGTGCGACTTGCATTAAACAATTGCTCATTCGCAGACATTTCCGAGAGAAGTGTTTCAATGTTTGGGAAACTTGTCCTTCTTTTCGCATCGAAACCGGGATGATGGAACTTGATGACCTTTTCCAATTCCCATTTTTCTGCCCGTGGCAATTCACGCCAAAGCCTGATCAGCAGATCGTTAACAAGGGGATAGCCAAGGCCCGCGGAAAATCCAGCGCCGACCACAAACACTGTCTTTTCAAGCTCCAGACGTCGAGGCCGTGATTTTTTCTTAGGCACAGCCACGACTCCGATTCCTCAACACGGCCAGCTTGGAGGTTCATTGGACCCCTGTCCACAAAATTGCGTCGTAAGACATCCAGTGAGGGCCCCACGTCAGTGAGCAGCGATGCACCCTCGAACGGACACCGCTCCACAGGCATGCCTGGAAAGAGCGGCCTCGCCAACCCCGGAGCATTCGAGTGGTGATTTTCCTGGACCTCCGTAGGTCAGGCCGATCTACGCCTCTGCATCTGGTCCGCGACTTTCCTCAACATTTCGGCCTGAGACGACATGTCGCTTAGGTCCTCGTCGGTTGCAAGGCGGCGCATGATCTCCGCTTGCCGGCTCGGTTGAACTGTCCCGTAACTTGAGAACGTCGTCAGACAGCTTTCGTGACCCAGGTTCTGGGACCAAGCCTTCCAAGCTTCAGGATCGAGCTTCCGTTCATAGGCGACCTGAACCAGGGTGTTCCGCAGGGAGTGCGGATTGAAATACGGCAAACCCGCCCGCGCGCAGGCTTCACGGAAAATCTCGCGAACCGGATTGGCGTTCGCCCAAGGCGCGCGGTCAAGCGACACCGCCCGGAATGCGAGGTCGTCGCCGGGCGCGACCTTGGTTTTCGGGAACAGCGGGTCGTCGGGTCCAAAGCCCTTCTCCTTACGAAGGAATTCGACCCAATCGACCACGATTTGCCGGAAATCGTCACCGACAGGAAAGAACCAAGTCGTGAAGGTCTTCGCCCGTTTTGTCCGGACGTCGCGCGCATCGTGCTCGATGAGGTTGTTCTCGATGTCGATGTGCTTCAGCAGAAAGGAGATGATCGCCCGATCCCGTGCGCCAGACAGGATTGCGAAGGCGATGACGGCGCGGTCGCGCCGCTCGATCTCCGTACCGGTTCGGCAAGGCGTCGATCAATGCGCGAACCTGGTCAAGCGTCGGGCAGATCTTGAACCGGCGCGCCGTCGCGATCTGCGACAGATTGTCGGGCGGGTTGAAGTACTCGGCGTCGGCATACTTGATCCGCGACGCATACCCCGCTGATCCGCGAGCCAGACGAAGAACGCCTTCAGGCCGGCGAGCGTCGCGTGGACGGTTGACGCCGAGAGCGGCTTGCCGGTTCGCTCGTTGGTGGCGGCCATCAGGTGGGCCTTGAAACTCCGAGCCTGTTCGATATGGAAGGTGCGAAAATCGCGCCGTTTAACGTGGTCCTCGAATCGCTCGATCGCGCTCGCCGCGGCGTCGATTGACGCATTGTCGCGGCCCTTCGCGTCCTTCAGATAGACGAGATATCGCCGCTTCACACGCTCATTGTCAGCGTTGCGTTTGGTCATGTTTCTTGAACCTTGTTGAAGTCGACATTCAGGAGGGCGGCGGAGCTATCGACTATGCGTTGCTCCGCAATCGGGAATGCGACGTCGAGACCGCCCCGGACTTGGTCGAGCTTGGCGAGAGTCGTCGCTCGGTAGATCATGCGCCCGCAGGCGGGACAGATGCCACTTAGCGCGCCCCGCAGGGCCGTGCGCGGACGATAGTCGGCCATATCCAGGGCTGGCCGTTTCGGCGCCCGACAGCCGAGGCAGTAGAATTCCCCCGGCTGGCAACGCTGTTTGATCGGCTCGCGCGCTTTCATGAAAGCACGGAAGTCGGCGCCATGGACAAGAAGCGGGCGCTTCGCATCCGTGGTCTTGAGTCCGGCCGCGATCCATCGACCGATCGTGTGCTTATGCGCCCCGATGAGGGCGCTCAGCTCGCTGATCGTGTAGCAATGATGGAGTTTGACGCGGCGGCAGTCGAACCGCCTCGCCATGGTCTACTCCGCCATCTCGATGAGCTTGCGGATGTCCTCGACCTTCCAGACAGTCGTGCGCGGCCCGAGTTTCACCGGCTTGGGGAAGCGCCCGGTCTTCACCCCCGCCCACCAGGTTGAGCGCCCCACAGGGATCGGCCCTTGCGGCGCAAGGATGCAATTGAGACGGACGAACCCCGACGGAGGGAGGTTGTCCTTGATATGTTCCAATGCCGTGTTCAGACCCGAATTCGTCATGTGACCCTACTCGCAAGAAAAAGGCGCAGACGGCAGGTTTTCCTTGAAAACGATGCCGTCCGTGGTAGGGTCTGTCCGCTCCTATCAGAGCGCGGATTTAACCCCGCCAGAGTCGCGCGCCGCCAAGCGTGCGACTTTTTTTATGCGCCGGAGCAACAACATCCAACTGGATTTGGATGCGTCCGAATCACATATACGCCGCGGATGGGTCGCAGTGGCGGTTTGCCGTCCACAGACGGCGGATTGTCCCCGTTATCCACCGCGCCCGGCGGATGCGCTTGACACATATGGTAGGTCGCCACGTTATCCACAGAGTCGCCCACATTAACTTATTAATTCAGTTTTATTGTGTTGTTGGCCTTATCCCGCTGCGAACTACCTGACGGCCGCCGCAAGCGAGATTATCTGGCCACCTCGTCGCAATTCATCGCAACGATCCGCCCACCACGCCATCATCTTGACACGCTCATCCCAGAATTCGGCACGGGCATAGGCCCGCCGTACGCTATCGCCGTCGACGTGGGCCAATTGTCGCTCGATCGCGTCAGCATTCCAGAACCCGCTTTCGTTTAGCATCGACGACGCGGAAGCGCGAAAGCCGTGGCTCGTCATGTCCTCGTTCTTGAAGCCCATGCGCCGCAACGCCGCGTTCAACGTGTTCTCAGACATGCAACGCGTGACCGACCGGACGGACGGAAACAGAAACCTGCCTTGTCCCGTGAATTTCCGAAGGTCTTTGAGAATCGCCATCGCGCGCGGGGCGAGCGGGACCCGATGCGCCTTCCGCATCTTCATTCGGCCCCCGGGGATTTCCCAAACCGCGGCGTCGAGGTCGAATTCGACCCATTCAGCGGCGCGCAATTCGCCGGGGCGGACGAAAGTCAGGGCGAGCAATTCGAGGGCGGCCCTCGTTTCGTTGGCCCCTTGATAGTCCTCGATCGCGCGCAGTAAACTGCCAAAGGCCTTGGGCGCGACGATGGCCGCGCGAGGCGTCACTGTTGGTGTTACCAGTGCGCCGCGCAACGCGGTGGTCGGATCGTTCTCGGCGCGGGCGGTGGCGATGGCGTAGCGGAAAACGTCGCCGATCGCGGTCTTCAGCTTGCGAGCAGTTTCGTGAATGCCCCGCGCCTCGATGTCTTTGAGCACGACCAAGACCTCGCGCGCCGAAATCTCGTCGATCGGCCGCGATCCGATTGCGGGAAGCGCAAAGCTCATGAACCATTCGAACTTTCGCAATGTCGCCGCCGCCTTGCCGTCGCGACGCTTCTTGTCCCCCAATTCGACGGCGATGGCCCCGAACGTATTCGCGCCTGCTTCGGCGCGCGCCATCTTCGCGGCCTTCTTGATCTGGGAAGGGTCCCGGCCTTGCGCCAAGGTCCGCCTCGCGCCATCTCGGGCGTCCCGGGCGTCTTTCAATCCGACCTCGGGATAAACCCCTATGGCGAGCGCCTTCTGAGCGCCTCCAAAGCGGTAAGCGAGTCGCCAACGCTTCGCGCCGTCAGGTGTGACCCACAACTGGAGGCCGCCGCCATCCGAAAGCTTGATGATCTTCGGGCCGGGAAGCGCACGCTTTATCGCGAGATCGGTAAGGGCCATGTTGGTACCAACGTGCGGCGGATTTGCCGCGTACCAACGAATCTACCAACGGCTTTGTTGGACGCAAGGGGACGTCTCGGGACGCGCCCGGACCCTTATCAGGACTAAATCGTTGATTTCTGGAAGTTTTTGGACGAATTTAGACGTCTATGAACGTCAAAATGGTGCCCAGGAAAGGACTCGAACCTTCACGGCTTGCACCGCTGGTACCTGAAACCAGTGCGTCTACCAATTCCGCCACCTGGGCACGGCGCGCTTCATAGGGGCGGGGGCCGGCGGATGTCAATGGCGTGGCTGGTTCGCCCACGGCTCGGAAGTCGGGTTAGCGGGATTTACGAGTTGCGGAAAGGCTGACTCCATGGGGCTCCTGATTCGGAGCCTGCCTGATGGACGCCTCGCCTTACGAACTTACGCGACCCTCCGGGTTGCGGCTTCTGCTGGACTGCTTTTCCCGGATCGAGGACAGGAGAAGTCCGGAAAGCGTGGCTCACAGGCTGGACGAGATCCTGCTGGTGTGCGTCTGCGCCACGATCGCCGAGTGCGACAGCTTCGAGGCCATCTCCCGATTGGGGACAGGCCCATCTCGGGTTCTTGCAGCGGTTCCTGCCGTTCGACTGGGGCGTGCCCACGGGGCGCCGGCTCAACATCATGATGAACCGGATCGATCCGAACCTGTTCGCCGCCTGCTTCACGGACTGGGTTCGCGACTGCTGGCCCGAGCCGCTCGACGCGATCGCGATCGACGGCAAGACTGTGCGCCGCAGCCATGACCGGGCCAAGGGACGGGCCGCGCTGCATCTGGTTTCCGCCTTCGCCGCTCGCAGCGGTCTGGTTCTCGGACAGGAGGCGGTCGACAGCCTGGGCATCCGCGGCGACGCGTTCCATCCCGAATGGAACTACTCGGTAGTTCCGCGGAGACCAGAATCGTAGCGGTTATCGTTGCGCGTGTCCTAATATTAGGCGCGGTCTCCGGACGTGTTTCCCGAACCGGACCGTTCCGAATAAGCTAATTGGATCACGCAGCCCTAACATTTGGCGCCGCTCTTGCTTCCCTTGCGCGGTTCCCCTGCCGCGTGCGACATCCGCCCGCTGCCGCTCGATGGAGGCGCCTCGCATGGCCGTTGATCCGACCCTCGCCGATGACGCCGAAAAGGACGGGCCGTTGCGCGAAGACATTCGGCTGCTCGGCCGCATCCTCGGCGACACGGTCCGCGTGCTGGAGGGCGAGGAGACCTTCGCGCTCGTCGAGCAGATCCGGCAAGCCTCCATCCGGTTCCACCGCAATAACGAGCCTGCCGCACGCCGCGAACTCGAGGCGACGCTCGACAGCCTCAGCGCCGACCAGACCCTCGCGATCGTCCGCGCCTTCAGCTACTTCTCGCATCTCGCCAACATCGCCGAGGACCAGCACCACATCCGCCGCAACCGCGCGCATGTGAAAGCGGGCTCGGCGGCGCGTCCCGGCTCGCTCGCCTACGCCTTCCACCACATCCGCCAGCACATCAGCCAGTCGGACGTCGCGCCCGACGCGCTGAGCGCGTTCTTCGATCGCGCCCTGGTGAGCCCGGTGCTGACCGCCCACCCGACCGAAGTGCGCCGCAAGAGCACGCTCACCCGCGAGCTCGAGATCGCCGACCTTCTCGACGAGCGCGAGCGCGCGCTAGGCGATCCCGCGGAGCTCGCCGCGATCGAGGAAAAGCTCAGGCGAGCCGTGCTCATCCTCTGGCGCACGAACCTTTTGCGCCAGCAGCGGCTTCGGGTGCTCGACGAGGTGTCCAACGGACTCTCCTATTACGACTACACCTTCTTTCGCGAGCTGCCGCAGCTCTACGGCGCGATCGAGGACGCGCTCGACGCCCTCGATCCCGGACGGCGCGGTCAGCGCGTGCCCTCGTTCCTGCGCATCGGCTCTTGGATTGGCGGGGACCGCGACGGCAATCCGTTCGTCACCGCCGAGGTGCTGAGCGAGGCGATGCGCCAGCAAAGCGCCCGCGCGCTCGCCTTCTACCTCGACGAACTGCATCAGCTCGGCGGCGAGCTGTCGCTCGCCTCCTCCCTCGCGCGCGTCACCCCCGAGCTCGATGCGCTCGCCGACCGCGCGGAGGATGATTCGCTGACCCGCAGCGATGAGCCTTACCGGCGCGCGGTCGCAGGGATGTATTCGCGCCTCGCCAAGACGGCGCAGGAACTCGATCACGTGGTGGCGCTGCGCCAGCCGATCGCCGACGCGCCGGCATACAAGTCCGTGGACGAATTTTTGGCCGATCTCGCCGTGATTGCGGAGTCGTTGAAGGCGACTGGCGGCGCGATTGTCGCGCGCGGTCGTCTCAGGGGCTTCATCCGCGCCGTCGATGTCTTCGGCTTCCACCTGGCGCCGATCGACATGCGGCAGAATTCCGACGTCCATGAGCGCACCGTCGCCGAGATCATCGCCGCCGTCTCGCCGGGCCTCGACTATCGCGTCCTGAGCGAGGACGAACGCATCGCGCTTTTGAGGCGGGAGCTTGTCTCCCCGCGACCGCTGGTCTCGCCTTTTCTCACCTATGGCGAGGAGACGGCCGGGCGAACTCGCGTTCTTCCGCGCCGCGGCGGCGATCCGCGCCCGCTACGGCGAGGGCGCGATCCGAACCTCGATCATCTCGAAGACCGACAGCGTCTCCGACATGCTGGAGCTGGCGCTGCTCCTGAAGGAGGCTGGGCTCGTCACGACGGACGGGACGACCGCGCTCGCGCATCGTGCCGCTGTTCGAGACGATCGACGACCTGCGCGCCTGCGTCGGCGTGATGGACCGGCTGCTCGTCGATCCCCGAATACCGCAAGCTCGTCGAACTCGCAGGGCGGCGAGCAGGAGGTGATGCTCGGCTATTCCGATTCCAACAAGGACGGCGGCTTCGTCACCTCGGGCTGGGAGCTGTACAAGGCCGAGATCGGCCTGGTCGAGGTGTTCCGCAAGGCATGGCGTGCGCATCCGCCTGTTCCACGGCCGCGGCGGCTCGGTCGGCCGCGGCGGCGGCCCGAGCTACGACGCCATTCTCGCCCAGCCGGGCGGCGCGGTGCAGGGGCAGATCCGCATCACCGAGCAGGGCGAGATCATCTCGAGCAAGTACTCCAACCCGGACGTCGGCCGGCGCAATCTCGAGACGCTCGTTTCCGCGACGCTCGAGGCGACGCTGTTGCAGGACGAGAGCCCGGCGCCCGATCCCGCCTTCCTCGAGATGATGGAGGAATTGTCGAAGGCCGCCTACGCCGCCTATCGCGGCCTCGTCTACGAGACCGAGGGGTTCGAGCGTTATTTCTGGTCCTCGACCGTGATCACCGAGATCGCCACCCTCAACATCGGCTCGCGCCCGGCCTCGCGCAAGAAGACGACCGCGATCGAGGATCTGCGCGCCATCCCCTGGGTGTTCTCCTGGGCGCAGTGCCGGCTGATGCTGCCCGGCTGGTTCGGCTTCGGCTCGGCGGTGAAGGCTTATGTCGAGGCCCATCCGGAGACCGGGCTCGAGGCGCTGAGAGCCATGCACCGGCGCTGGCCGTTCTTCCGCACGCTGCTGTCGAACATGGACATGGTGCTGTCGAAATCGAGCCTCGCCATCGCCTCCCGCTACGCGCGGCTCTGCGACGACGTGGCGCTGCGTGAGAAGATCTTCGCCCGCATTTCGCAGGAATGGCGGGACTTCGGTCGAGGCGCTCAACGCGATCATGGAGCAGCCCCAGCTTCTCGCCAGCAACCCGCTGCTCGATCGCTCGATCCGCAACCGCTTCCCCTATCTCGACCCGCTGAACCACGTGCAGGTCGAACTTCTGAAGCTGCACCGCGGCCGCGCCTCGAGCGAGAAGGTGCTGACGGGAATTCAGCTGACGATCAATGGCGTGTCGGCGGGATTGAGGAACAGCGGCTAATTGCGCTGAAAGATCCTTCAGGCGCTTGCCACCCTGCGCGACGCGTTGGCCGGATTGGACGAGCCATGAGGCGACGTTGCCGCCTCCTCAGCTCAGGTTCAGCTCCTTGAAGAAGTCGTTGCCCTTGTCGTCGACGACGATGAAGGCCGGGAAGTTCTCGACCTCGATTCGCCACACGGCCTCCATGCCGAGCTCGGGATATTCGAGCACCTCGACCTTCTTGATGCAGTCCTGGGCGAGCCGCGCGGCCGGGCCGCCGATCGAGCCGAGGTAGAAGCCGCCGTGCTTGGCGCAGGCCTCGCGCACCGCCGCCGAGCGGTTGCCCTTGGCGAGCATCACCATCGAGCCGCCCGCCGCCTGGAACTGGTCGACGAACGAGTCCATGCGGCCGGCCGTGGTCGGCCCGAACGAGCCCGAGGCCATGCCCACCGGCGTCTTGGCCGGGCCGGCGTAATAGACCGGATGGTTCTTGAAGTAGTCCGGCATCGGCTCGCCGCGGTCGAGCCGCTCGCGGATCTTCGCGTGGGCGAGGTCGCGGGCCACGATCATCGGCCCGGTCAGCGCGAGGCGGGTGCGGATCGGGTGCCGGGTGAGTTCGGCGAGGATGCTCCTTCATCGGCCGGTTGAGGTCGATCTTCACGACCTTGCCGCCGAGCGACGCCTCGTCGACGGCCGGCAGGAATCGGGCCGGGTCGTGCTCGAGCTCCTCGAGGAAGACGCCATCGCGGGTGATCTTGCCGAGCGCCTGGCGGTCGGCGGAGCAGGAGACGCCGATGCCGATCGGCAGCGAGGCGCCGTGGCGCGGCAGGCGGACCACCCGGACGTCGTGGCAGAAGTACTTGCCGCCGAACTGGGCGCCGACGCCGAGATCCTGGGTGAGCTTGAGGATCTCCGCTTCGAGCGCGAGGTCGCGGAAGGCGCGCCCGTCGGGCGCGCCCGTCGTCGGCAGGGCGTCGAGGTAGCGGGCGGAGGCGAGCTTGACGGTCTTCAGGTTCAGTTCGGCGGAAAGGCCCCCGATCACGATCGCGAGGTGGTAGGGCGGGCAGGCCGCCGTGCCGAGCGTCAGGATCTTCTCCTTCAGGAAAGCGATGATCCGGTCGTGGGTGAGGATCGACGGCGTCGCCTGGAACAGGAAGGTCTTGTTGGCCGAGCCGCCGCCCTTGGCCATGAACAGGAACTTGTAGGCGTCCTCGCCCTCGGCGGCGATGTCGATCTGCGCCGGCAGGTTGTCGCCGGTGTTGATCTCCTCGAAGGTCGAAAGGGGCGCGAGCTGGCTGTAGCGCAGGTTCTTCTTGCGGTAGGCCTCGCGCACGCCCTCGGCGAGCGCCGCCTCGTCGGACCCATCGGTCCACACGTTGCGGCCTTTCTTGGCCACCACGATCGCGGTGCCGGTGTCCTGGCACATCGGCAGGACGCCGCCCGCGGCGATGGCGGCGTTCTTCAGAAGGTCGTAGGCGACGAACTTGTCGTTGCCGGTCGCCTCGGGGTCGTCGAGGATTTTCGCGAGCTGGGCGAGATGGCCGGGCCGCAAAAGGTGATTGATGTCGATCATCGCCTGCTCGGCGAGCAGCGTCAGCGCCGAAGGCTCGACCACCAGGATTTCGCGCCCGAGCGCCTTCTCGACCCGCACGCCCTCGGCAGGTCAGCTTGCGGTAGGGCGTCGTGTCCGGCCCGAGTTGAAACAGGGAATGATGCTCAGCGCCCATGGGACGGCTCCGTTCGACCTGACATGCGGCTTCGTTCGTCGCGAACGGCGGCTCAGGCGGCCGCCCGGCTCAGCGCCGCGATCGCGTCGGCGATGGCGAGCGTCCGGCTCGCCATCTCGGCGTGCAACAACTCGACCATCTTGCCGTTGAGCTGGATCACGCCCTTGCCGGCGTTCTCCGGCAGGGCGAAGGCGTCGATGATCGCGCGCGCGCTCGGCGACCTCGGCCGCGGTCGGGGCGAACACCTCGTTGCAGATGTCGATCTGGCCCGGGTGGATCAGGGTCTTGCCGTCGAGGCCCATGTCGCGGCCCTGCTCGCACTCGGCCCGGAAGCCGTCGAGGTCCTTGATGTCGTTATAGACGCCGTCGATGATGTCGACGCCGTGGGTGCGCGCGGCGACGACGCAGTTGGCGACCCAGGCCGTCATGGTCGGGCGGCCGGGCGTCAGGCGGGCGCGCGTCTCCTTGGCGAGATCGTTGAGGCCCATCACCAGCACCGCGAGGCGCGAGGCGGAATCCGCGGCGACTGCGGCGATCTGGCCGGCGTTGAGGATGGCGTTCGGCGTCTCCATCATCGCCCAGAGGCGCGTCCTGTCCGGGGCGCCGTTCTCGCGCAGCACCCGGGCGGCGAGCATGATCGCGCCGGGTCCGTCGACCTTGGGCAAGAGGATCGCGTCGGGCCCGGCGGCGGCGGCGGCGATGAGGTCCTCGGGACCCCAGGGCGTATGGGCGCCGTTGACCCGGATGACGACCTCCCGGCCGCCGAAATTGCCCTTGGCGGCGGCGACGACCTGCGCGCGCGCCGCTTCCTTCGCGTCGGGCGCGACCGAATCCTCGAGGTCGAGGATCAGCGCGTCGGCGGGCAGCGTCGGCGCCTTGGCGAGCGCCTTGGCGTTGGAGCCGGGCATGTAGAGGACGCTGCGACGCGGGCGAGCAACCATGGCGATCTCCTGACACCATCGCGAGCATTTAATGGCAACCTCCGCGCGCCGCCAGATGGTGCAGCGCGAAAGGCATAGGACTTATGGCGAAGGGGGCCGCGACCGACGACAGCATCGGGCTGCGCTGTCGGCGCCATTTGTGTTGGCGCCAACCGGCCCGCGCTGGTAAACGAGGCGCCGCGGCGGCGTGCGGCATCCCGAGACCCGCCTGCGCTTTTCCGAAACGGAGACAAACGATGGCGGTTGAAGGTGACTGGAAGCTCGTTCTCGAAACCCCGATGGGGCCGCAGGATGCGCAACTCGTGGTGAAACCCACGTCAGATACGACGTTCGACGGGACGATGAGCGGCAATTCCGGCCAGCAAACCTTTGCGGGCGCCATCGCCGGCAATACCCTGACCTGGCAGACCGACATCACCTCGCCGATGCCGCTGACGCTCGAGTTTACCGTGACCGTCGAGGGCGACGCGCTGACCGGCGAAGCCAAGCTCGGCATGTTCGGCGTGGCCCCGGTGACCGGCGCCAGGGCCTGAAGCGCCGATCGTCGTTGTGGCTTCCCGGAGCGCGCTGAAACGGCGTTTCGGGTCCGAATTCGCCTCTTCGAGGCCATCTGGCGCGCTCGTTTTTTCAAGCCGTCCAGCGATATCAATGCATTCGCCTCGAAATTGGATTCCTCAACAGCCTGGGAGGGCTGGTTTGCCGTATTTTCGCCGTATTCCGGCTTCGACGGCGAGGCGAGTTTCGGAGCGGCGGCTATCGCCGCCGAAAAGCGCGAGGCGATTAGGTAAAACTCTGGCATGCGGGAGCGGCATTGCGATCCGAGCGAAAGGCGGCGAGTTTCAATCTAGCCGGCCTTCCGATTTTCCGCAAGAGATTGTTTAACAATTCTCTTCAACCAACGTAGCCGAGGCAGTTAAATTTTGAGCCATCTCACGATCCGCCGGGTCGCCTCGGCGATCTGATCGGGATTGCGGGCGAAGCAGATGCGCAGATGGCCTTCGCCGCCGGGGCCGAAGGCCGAACCGGGCGCGGCGCCGACGCCCGCCTCGTCGATCAGGCGGATCGCCAGCGCGCGCGAATCGGGAAAGCCCTCGACGGCGAAGAACAGGTAGAACGCCGCCTCCGGCTCGAAGAATTTGACCCGGCCGGTCGCGAGCAGCCCCTCGCAGAGGATGTCGCGCGACCGGCGGCAGCGCTCGATCTGGGCGGCGAGGAACGCTTCGCCTTCGGTCGAGCGCCGCGATCGCCGCGCGCTGGGTGAAGACGGGGACGCCGGACGAGGTGAACTGAACGAGGTTCTCGATGATCGGCGCCAGGGCCGGCGGCGCCTCGAGCCAGCCGACCCGGAACCCGGTCATCGCCCAGTTCTTCGACAGGGTCTGGACGAACAGGATCTTGTCGTCCGGCGCCATCACGTCATGGAACGAGGGCGCGCGGGCGCCGTCGTAGGTCAGGCGGCCGTAGATCTCGTCGGCGACGATCCAGAGGTTTTGCGCACGAGCGAGCGCCAGGGTGGCCGCGATCTCCTCGCGCGTGGCGATGAAGCCGGTCGGATTGGCGGGGGAGTTCAGGAAAATGACCCTTGTCGCCGGAGTCACGGCGGCGGCGAGCCGTTCGACGTCGAGGCTCCAGCGCCCCTCCCGTCCGAGCGGAACGGGGACGGCGCGCGCGCCAGACGTCTCGATCGCGCCGACGAAATTCGGCCAGGCGGGGGACGGGATCAACGCCTCGTCGCCGGCGCCGAGGGTCAGGCGCACGGCGATCTCGATCGCATGCATGCCCGCCGATGGTGGCGAAGAAGCACTCGGGCCGGAACGGGCCGCCGCCCGGCGCCGCGCCGTAGACGCGGGTCATATAGGCGGCGATCGCCTCGCGCAGCGGCGGAATTCCGGCCTGGTAGGTATAGAACGTCTCGCCCCGGTCGATCGACGCCTTCGCCGCCTCGGCCGCGACGGCCGGCGGCGGCAGGTCGCCCTCGCCGACCCAAAGCGGGATGAGCCCCTGCCGATTGCGTCCGTAGTCGAACACTTCGACGATGCCGCTCGCGGCGGCGTCGCGGACGGTCGGCTGGATTTCGGCGAGCCAGTTGCGTTCTGGGGAAGGGGCGATGGTCATGGGGCCGCGTCATGGAGGAGCCGAGGACGGTCTGCAAGAGGGATCAGCCTGCCTCGCCGCCATCGTCGGATCGCAACATGGCCTCGATAAAGTCCAGGGCTTCCATTTCCTCGACCCGGCCATGTAGCAGCGCGGCTTGCCGCTCGGCTTCTCTGGCAAACTCAGGGCGAGTCGGATCGGGAACCCAAATTCGAAGGAGCTTCATGCCCTTGTTCGACTGTCCTCGGCGGGTGCGATGGGGCTTGGGCCAGCCGTCACAGGCTCCTGGTCGGTTGGTCCAACAGGTGGCGCGTGATCCGGCGGCGTCCGTGGAGAATTCGCATGATCGTCACGACGCCCTCGGCCTCAGCATACTCGTAAATCACGATATAGGGCGCCACGACACCGATGCGGACAAGCGGACCAAGCGCGGGACGCGGAGCGCCACTTTCAGGGAATTCCTCCAGGCGACGGTAGAGCCTGTCAAACTCCGCATAATAGCGCACGGCGACTTCCGCGCCCGCCTTCGTGGCAAGATCGCTGGCGATGGCGGCGATATCGGCGTCCGCCGACGCGGTGATGACGAGGCGCGCCACTAGCCCTTGAGCGCGGCAAGGCGCGCCAAGTTGCGCGCTCTGTGCTCATCGATCGTGATGACGTCGCCGCGAGCTATATCCGCGCGGGCCTCGTCAACGTAGGCCTTCGCCCACGCCAAGTCGTCCCCGCCGCCTTCGGCGAGCTCGGCGATGCGGTCGTCGATCAACTGGCGCGCCGCCTCTTCAACCGAAGCGAAGTCTCCGGTTGCGACGTGCGCCTTGATCCACGCTTCCTGTTCGGGAGTGAGGGTTATGGGCATGTCTCTTCATACCACGCCCTGCGCGAGATCGTCCAGAATCGGGCAGTCCGGCCGATCGTCGCCGCAACAGGCGTCGACGAGCGCGCCGAGCGTCTTGGCCATCGCCTGCATCTCGGCGATGCGCGCCTCGAGTTCGGCGACATGGCGTTCGGCGATTCGCCGGACCTCGCGGCTCGGGCGGGCGCGGTCGCGCCAAACGCCAAGAGCGCCGCGATTTCCCCGGTCGCGAAGCCGAGCCGCCGCGCCCGCTTGATGAAGCGGAGCTCATGCACGTCGCGCTCGCCATAGTCGCGGTAGGCGTTGGCGCGCCGCTCGCGCGGGGCGCAAGAGGCCGATCGATTCGTAGTGGCGGATCATCTTGGCGGTCACGCCGCTCGCCAAAGCCGCCGCGCCGATGTTCATGCGACAATGCTCCGCTTGACCTTCCCATGATGGGAAGGTCTATGCCTTGGCGATGACGTTCTCAAGCGGCGCAGAGACGATGAGCCTCGTCGAAACCGAGAACGCGCGCTGGCCAAGGACCCGGTGTGCGGCATGTCGGTCGATCCTGCGACCGCCGGACACCGCTTCGAGCACGACGGAACGACGTACTATTTCTGCTGCGCCGGCTGCCGGACGAAGTTCGCCGCCGACCCGGCGCGCTACCTGCGGGCCGAGGCGCGCGCGGCCGCGATCGCAATCGCGCTACAGCGCCCGCCGGGACGATCTACACCTGCCCGATGGACCCGGAGGTGCGCCAGGAGGGCCCGGGATCTGCCCGATCTGCGGCATGGCGCTCGAGCCCGAGCAGCCCTCCGCGGAGGCACAGCCCAACGCCGAACTGATCGACATGAAGCGCCGGCTCTGGTTTGCGCTCGCGCTGACGATCCCGCTCGTCGTCCTCGACATGGGCGGACACGTCTGTCGCCCCGAATGGCTCACGCCGCAGCTCTCGAACTGGATCGAGTTCGCGCTCGCGACGCCCGTCGCGCTCGGCGCCGGCTGGCCGTTCTTCGTGCGGGCCTGGGCGTCGCTCCGCACCCGCAACCTCAACATGTTCACCCTGATCGCGACCGGCGTCGGCGTCGCCTGGACCTACAGCCTCGTCGCGACGCTTGCGCCCGGGCTCTTCCCCCACGCGTTCGGCCACGCACGGGCCGCCGGTCTATTTCGAGGCGTCGGCCGTGATCACGCTGCTGGTGATCGTCGGGCAGGTTCTGGAGCTGACGGCGCGGGAAAGGACCGGCGACGCCATCCGCGCGCTCCTCGACCTCGCGCCGAAGCGCGCTCTGCGCGTCGACGCCGAAGGCCACGACCACGAGGTCGCGCTCGAAGAGGTCGCGGTCGGCGATCGCTTTGCGCGTGCGTCCGGGCGAGAAAATCCCCGTCGACGGCGAAGTGATCGACGGCGCGAGCGCGGTCGACGAAGCCATGATGACCGGCGAGTCGATGCCGTCGATGAAGTCGGTCGGATCGAAGCTGATCGGCGGCGACGGTCAACGGCTCGGGCGGCCTTGTCATGCGGGCGGAGAAGGTCGGGCGCGACACCGCGCTCGCGCGCATGGTCGATCTCGTCGCCAAGGCCCAGCGCAGCCGCGCGCCGGCGCAGCGCCTCGCTGACCGGGTGGCCGGCTGGTTCGTGCCGCTGGTCGGCGCGGCGGCGGTTCTCGCCTTCGTCGCGTGGATGACTTTCGGTCCCGAGCCGCGTTTCGCCTTCGCGCTGGTCGCCGCGGTGTCGGTGCTGATCATCGCCTGTCCCTGCGCGCTGGGCCTCGCGACCCCGATGGCGATCATGGTCGGGGTCGGCGCCGGAGCGCGGGCGGGCGTGCTGATCCGCGACGCCGAGGCGCTCGAACGGTTCGAGGCGGTCGACACGCTGGTCGTCGACAAGACCGGGACGCTGACCGAGGGCAAGCCGCGCCTGACCGCGATCGACGCCATGCCCGGCTTTTCCGCGGACGACGCTCTGCGTCTGGCGGCGAGCCTCGAGCGGTCGAGCGAGCATCCGATCGCCGGGGCCATCGTCGCGGCGGCGCGGCGGAAGCGCCTGAAGCTCGCCGAACCCGGCGAATTTCGCGTCTTCCCCGGCGGCGTCGCCGGCGTCGTCGAGGGACGCGCGGTCGCGGTCGGCACGGGCCTGTTCGTCGCCGAGCGGGGCGCGGACCCGCTGCCGCTCGCCGCTCGGGCCGAGGCGCTGCGGCGCGGAGGGCGCGTCGGTGGTGTTCGTCGTCCTGGACGGAGCGCCGGCGGCGCTGATCGCCGTCACCGATCCGATCAAGGCGGGCGCCGCCGAAGCGCTCGCCGAATTGAAGCGGAAGGGCCTCGGCGTCGTGATGCTGACCGGCGACAATCGCTTCACTGCGGCGGCGGTCGCCGCCAAGCTCGGCCTCGACACCTTCGAGGCCGAGATTCGGCCCGAGGGCAAGGCCGAGGCGATCGCCCGCCTGAAGGCCGAGGGCAAGGTCGTGGCGATGGCCGGCGACGGCGTCAACGACGCGCCGGCGCTGGCGGCGGCCGACGTCGGCGTCGCCATGGGCACGGGAACGGACGCGGCGATCGAGAGCGCCGGGATCACCCTCCTGAAAGGCGATCTCCAGGGGCTCGTTCGCGCGCGAAAACTGTCGGTCGCGACGATGCGCAACGTCCGGCAGAATCTCGCGTTCGCCTTCCTGTACAACGCGGCCGGCGTGCCGATCGCCGCCGGCGTCCTTTATCCGGCGTTCGGGATCCTCTTGTCGCCGATCGTCGCGGCGGCGGCGATGTCGCTCTCTTCGGTCAGCGTCATCGCCAATGCGCTGCGGCTCAGACGGATAACGTTGTAGAGACGGCCCCGCAGAGCTGGCCGCGCCCCGAGATGGAGCGCGTCTCGCCTCCATAGCCCCTCAAGCCGGGCGTTCTCCCAAGACGGGCGTCCTTCCGGAACGCTTGTCGGACGGCGAGACGCCGTCCCCCCGGTTGATCTCAGACCGCGCGCTTGGCGAGCTGGTCGCGGATCTCGGTCAACAGGACGACCTCAGGGCTCGGCGGCGGCGGCGGTTCGGCCGGCTTGTTTTTGTCCGGTCGGGTCAGGACGTTGATCCCCTTGATCAGAAGGAACAGCGCGACCGCGACGATGGCGAAATTGATCGCCACGGTGATGAAATCGCCATAGGCGAACACGCCGCCCTGCTTGCGCGCGTCCGCAAGATTGGTCGCTGTCACGGCGCCCGACAGCGGGATGTAGTAATTGGAGAAGTCCGCTTTCCCGGCGATGCCGACGACCGGCATGATGAGGTCGTTGACCAGCGCGTCGACGATCTTGCCGAAGGCCGCGCCGATGATCACGCCGACCGCGAGGCTCAGCGCGTTCCCCTTGATGGCGAATTCCTTGAACTCCTGCCAAATCCCCATATCCAACCCCAGAATCGCTTGCGCGCCCAAGGACGGGCCGCGTCTTGCGCCGGGAAACTAACCGACTGCGGATTCGAAATAAAGCCGGGTCCGGCGGCGCGTCGGCGTCAACTTTCGGCGGGCGGCCGGGCCGACGCTATTGCGCCTTATCGGCAGCGGCGTCCGCCGCAGGCTTCGGCTTCTTGTGCTTGGCCGGCTTCTCGGACTTCGCGCTCTTGTCGGCCTTGTCGGGCGTAGGGAGCGCCGCGAGCCGCGCCTCGAGCAGCGCCGCGCGGGCGGCGGTGACGGTCGCGGCGCAGAACCCGTGCGCGGCTTCCTTGACGTAATCGCGACAGATGTCGTCCCGCTCGCCGATAAAGCCGCCCTGTTCCCGCACCAGATTGGCGGCGTCGGCGTTGTCCTTGGCGCGCTCTTCGAGAGCATGCAGCGCGCGCGCCATCGCGTTCTCGGCCTGGGTTCGCCGTTTGCCGATCGCCGCTGCGTCCGCCTCGAGCGCGTTTCCGTCCGGTCCCCATAGCCCGCTCGGGCTCGTCTGGCAGTCGGCGGCTTTGAACACGCAGGCGGTGATCTGCGAGGGGACCAGGACTGCGCCGTCCGCGACGTCGAAGGCGAACGGGCAAGCCGGCACGTCGACCTCGTAGCGCTCGAGGCCGTCGGGGCGGCCTTCGCTGGTCGCCGCGATCGGCTTTTCCCCGACGATATTGACGACGCAGCGCTGGGAGGCGTCCGAGACGCCCTCGCCGGCGAGGCTCAGCTTGTCGACCTGGAGCGAATCGCCCTGGCCGGAGAGCTGGAGGAGCCCGGCGCCGCCGTTCAGCAGGAGCGGGCGTCCGTCGACCAATTCGACGCCCTGCGCGGACATCAGAGCGGACTTTCCGGCCTTGGCGTGCCTCTCGCCCTTGGCGGCGCTGCGGCCTTTTTCGGGTTTGGGCGCGGCGGACGGCGTTGCGGCCGGACGCCGGCGGGCGCCGCGCCCGGCAGGGCGAGTTGCGCGCAGGCCGGCGCCGTCGCGAGCGCCAAGCCGCCGAAAAGGAGGAAAACGCGCCAAAACGTCGGGCAAATCATTGCGGCCTTGTAGAAGGCCCCGGGCCAAAGGGAAAGCCGTTTGTTCGGCGGCCCAGTTGCTCACGGGCGGCGAAAAATCCGGCGTTTCCTCGCCTTGCGCCTCGAAAAGGCCGAACCTATATACGCCGCGACTGACGGGCTCGGCGCTCAAAGCGCGCCGAAGCCGCCGAAAGTTTACTTGGATTGAGGGGATCAGAAAAGACGACGCCGGCCGCTTCGGGCCGAGGGCGTCCTTCTCATGGTCCGGCCGCTCCGGGGCCGGGCGGTCCCGCGAAAGGAGCAGGGAAGAATATGGCGAAAGTTATCGGCATCGACCTCGGCACGACCAACTCGTGCGTCGCGGTCATGGAGGGAGCGACCCCCAAGGTCATCGAGAATTCCGAGGGCGCGCGCACGACGCCTTCGATCGTCGCGTTCACCGACGACGGCGAGCGCCTGGTCGGCCAGCCGGCCAAGCGCCAGGCGGTGACCAATCCCGAGCGGACCTTCTTCGCGATCAAGCGCCTCATCGGCCGCTCGTTCGACGATCCCATGACCAAGAAGGACATGGGCCTCGTCCCCTACAAGATCGTGCGCGCGCCCAACGGCGACGCCTGGGTCACCGCCGACGGCAAGCAATATTCGCCCTCGCAGATCTCGGCCTTCATCCTGCAGAAGATGAAGGAGACGGCCGAGGCGCATCTCGGCGGCCCGGTCACGCAGGCCGTCATCACCGTTCCCGCCTATTTCAACGACGCCCAGCGTCAGGCGACCAAGGACGCCGGCAAGATCGCCGGCCTCGAAGTGCTGCGCATCATCAACGAGCCGACCGCGGCGGCGCTCGCCTACGGCCTCGACAAGAAGAAGGCCGGCACGATCGCGGTCTACGACCTCGGCGGCGGCACCTTCGACATCTCGATCCTCGAGATCGGCGACGGCGTGTTCGAGGTGAAGTCGACCAACGGCGACACCTTCCTCGGCGGCGAAGACTTCGACATGCGGCTCGTCGAGTATCTGGCGGCCGAGTTCAAGAAGGAGCAGGGCATCGACCTGACCAAGGACAAGCTCGCGCTCCAGCGCCTCAAGGAGGCGGCCGAGAAGGCGAAGATCGAGCTCTCCTCGGCGACGCAGACCGACATCAACCTGCCCTACATCACCGCCGACGCGAGCGGGCCCGAAGCATCTCGCGCTGAAGCTGACGCGCGCCAAGTACGAGGCGCTGGTCGACGACCTGATCCAGCGGACGGTCGAGCCGTGCCGCAAGGCGCTGAAGGACGCCGGGCTTGCGGCGGGCCAGATCGACGAGGTCGTGCTGGTCGGCGGCATGACCCGCATGCCCAAGGTGCAGGAGGTCGTCAAGCAGTTCTTCGGCAAGGAGCCGCACAAGGGCGTCAACCCGGACGAGGTGGTCGCGATCGGCGCGGCGATCCAGGCGGGCGTGCTGCAGGGCGACGTCAAGGACGTGCTGCTGCTCGACGTGACGCCGCTTTCGCTCGGCATCGAGACGCTGGGCGGCGTGTTCACCCGCCTCATCGAGCGCAACACGACGATCCCGACCAAGAAGAGCCAGGTCTTCTCGACCGCCGAGGACAACCAGACCGCGGTCACGATCCGGGTCTTCCAGGGCGAGCGCGAGATGGCGGCGGACAACAAGGCTGCTCGGCCAGTTCGACCTCGTCGGCATCCCGCCGGCGCCGCGCGGCATGCCGCAGATCGAGGTGACCTTCGACATCGACGCCAACGGCATCGTCAACGTCACCGCCAAGGACAAGGCGACCAACAAGGAGCAGCAGATCCGCATCCAGGCCTCGGGCGGCTTGAGCGAGGCCGACATCAACCAGATGGTGAAGGACGCCGAAGCCCACGCCGCCGAGGACAAGAAGCGGCGCGAGGTGGTCGACGCCAAGAACCAGGGCGAGTCGCTGGCCCACGACGCCGAGAAGGCGCTGAAGGAATACGGCGACAAGGTCGCCCAGTCCGACCGGAGCGCCATCGAGGCGGCGATCGCTGCGCTGCGCACCGCGCTTGCAGGGCGAGGACGTCGAGGCGATCAAGGCCCGCACCAACGACCTGATGCAGGCGCAGATGAAGCTCGGCGAGGCCATGTACAAGGCGCAGCAGGCCGAGCGGCGGCCGGCGACGCCGGCGGCGGCGGCCGGCGCGCCGAGGCCAAGGACGACGTGATCGACGCGGAGTTCCGCGAGGTCGACGACGACAAGAAGAAGTCCTGAACGAACGCGCGCCGGTCTCGCCAGAGCGCGGCCGGCGCCGTCCCGAGGGGAACGCCCGTGGTGGGCGGCGCCATCGATACGGATCTCGACGCGAGCGCTGCGGCAGGGCACGCGGGCCCCGCGCGCGATCGCGTTGGCGCTCGAGACGGACGCGGCCTTCGGCGAGTGCCGGACGGATCGAGGCGATGGCGGCTCGTCTCACGCGCGAAGGGGCGCGCTGACATGGCCAAGCGCGACTTCTACGAGATCCTGGGCGTCGTCCAAGACGGCGACCGACGCCGAGCTGAAGTCCGCCTTCCGCAAGGCGGCGATGCAGTGCCATCCGGACCGGCATCCGGGCGACAAGCAGGCCGAGGCGCGGTTCAAGGAGCTCAACGAAGCCTATCAGACATCTGTCGGACGCGCAGAAGCGGGCGGCTTACGACCGCTACGGCCATGCCGCCTTCGAGCAGGGCGGCGCGGGCGGCATGGGCGACGGCTTCGCCGCCTCGATGTCCGACATTTTCGACGATCTGTTCGGCGACATGATGGGCGGCCGGCGCGGCCGCCAGCGCCTCGGGGCGCGAGCGCGGCGCGGACCTGCGCTACAATCTCGAGATCACGCTCGAAGAAGCGTTCCACGGCAAGACCGCCACGATCAAGATGCCGACCTCGGTCGACCTGCGAGGCCTGCGCGGGCTCCGGCGCGCGCGCGGGCTCGAAGCCGGCGACCTGCCGGACCTGCGCGCGGCCACGGCCGCGTGCGCGCGCAGCAGGGCTTCTTCGCGATCGAGCGCACCTGCCCGACCTGCCAGGGACGCGGCCAGACGATCGACAACCCCTGCGACAAATGCGCGGGCTCCGGCCGCGTGACGCGGGAGCGGACGCTGTCGGTCAACGTTCCCGCCGGCGTCGAGGACGGCACGCGCATCCGGCTGACCGGCGAGGGCGAGGCGGGCATGCGCGGCGGCCCGACCGGCGACCTCTACATCTTCCTCTCCGTCAAGCCGCATCCCGTGTCTTCCAGCGCGACGGCGCCGATCTCTATTGCCGCGTGCCGATCTCGATGGTGCAGGCGGCGCTCGGCGGCGAATTCACCGTCCGCACGCTCGACGGGACCGAGTCGCGGGTCAGCATCCCCGAAGGCGCGCAGTCGGGCCGGCAGTTGAGACTGCGCGGCAAGGGCATGCCGATCCTGCGATCGCGCGACGCCGGCGATCTCTTCGTGCAGCTCAATGTCGAGACGCCGCAGAACCTGACGCGCCGCCAGCGCGAGCTGCTGCCGGAGTTCGCCCAGGAATCCTCGACACAAGACCCATCCGGAAAGCGCCGGCTTCTTCGCCAAGATGAAAGAGTTCTTCGAGGGGCGCAGCTGACGGCTTTGCCCCGGGCGCTGGCTCGCGATAAACCGCCCGCTATGACGGCGGCGCGAATCGCGCTGGGAGCGCGACATGCACGATCAGAAGGACGGCGTCAGGCGGCGCGGGCTTCGGCGACAACGCCCGCTTCCTCATGTCGCTCATGTCGACGCCGCACCTGACCGGCGCGGTCGCGCCGTCGGGACGGGCGCTCGCCCGCGCCATGGCCGCCGCGGCCGGGCCGCCCGCAGAGGGGCTCGTCGTCGAACTCGGGCCGGGCACCGGGCCGGTCACGCGGGCGCTCCTCGACGGCGGCCTCGACCCGCGCCGGCTCGTGATGGTCGAGTACAACCCGGATTTCTGCCGCGTGCTCGAAGAGCCGCTTCGCGGGCGCGCGGGTGATCGAGGGCGACGCCTACGACCTTCCGCGCACGCTCGCCGAATTCGCCGGCAACCGGTCGCCGCCTTCGTCTCCAGCCTGCCGCTCCTGACCCGGCCGCCGGCGCGAGCGCGAGAAGCTGATCGGCGACGCCTTCGCGCTGATGGGCGCGGACGGCGTGTTCGTCCAGTTCACCTACGGCCCGCTGTCGCCGATTCCGCGCGAGATCTGCGAAGGCCGCTATTCCGCGCATCGCGGTCGGGCGATCTGGGCCAACCTGCCGCCGGCGCGGGTCTGGAGCTATCGGCTCGAAGCAGCCGGCGCCTCGCGCGGCAGCGAGACGCGCGACGCGAGGATCGTGCATGAAGCCGCTCGACGCCGCGCGACCGGCTGATTGTCGCCCTCGACGTCGCCGACGCAGCGCGGCCGAACGGCTCGTGGACACGATCGGCGACGCCGCGACCTTCTATAAGGTCGGCATGGAGCTCGCCTATGGCGGCGACGGCCTGGCGCTCGCCGGCCGGCTCGCGGCGGCCGGCAAGCAGGTCTTTCGTCGATCTGAAGCTGCACGACATCCCCAACACCGTCGAGCGCGCGACCGCGCAGGTCGCAAGGCTCGGCGCGACCTTCCTGACCGTCCACGCCTATCCGCAGACGATGCGCGCGGCGGTCGCGGGCGCCGCGGGCTCGGGCCTCTAGAATTCTCGGCGTGACGGTGCTGACGTCCTGCGACGACGAGGACCTGATCGAGGCCGGCTACCGCTTCGGCGTCGTCGAGATGGTGCGGCGGCGCGCCGAGCAGGCGCAGGCGCTCGGCGTTCAGGGTCTCGTCGCGAGCGCCGCGGAAGCGAGAGGCGTTCGCGCAGGCGGTCGGACCGACGATGATCCTCGTGACGCCGGGCATCCGGCCGGCCGGCGCCGACGTCGGCGACCAGAAGCGCGTCGCGACGCCGGCGAGCGCGATCCGCGACGGGGCCGACTATCTCGTGGTCGGCCGTCCGATCACGACCGCGCCCGATCCGCGCGAACGCCGCCGAGGCGATCGTCGCCGAGATCGCCGCCGCCGCGCCTTGATCGCGCGCCGAAGCCGGCTATTCTCCGCCCGCCTCATCGTGTCGCGGGAGGCCGTCGATGCCCAAGGGTTACGTGATCTCGCGCGTCGACATCAAGGATCCCGAGGCCTATGCGCGCTATGCGGCCGCGGCGACCAAGGCGATCGCGGCTCATGGCGGCAAGGCGCTGGCGCGCGGCGGACGCTACGAAGCGCTCGAGGGCCAGGCGCGGGCGCGCAACGTCGTGCTTGAGTTCGACAGCTACGACGCGGCGCGGGCCTACTATCATTCGGCCGAGTACCAGGCCGCGCGGGCGCTGCGCGACGGCGCGGCCGAGATCGAAATGGTGCTGGTGGAAGGCGCCTGACGGTTCAGGCGAACAAGGAGCGTCTGAGCATGGCCGATTTGCGCATCGTCGTCGCGGGCGCGGCGGGCCGCATGGGCCGCATGGTCGTGCGGGCGATCCACGAAGCCGACGGGCTGACGCTCGTCGGCGCGCTCGAGCGCGAGGATTCGCCCTGGCTCGGCCAGGATCCCGGGTCCGCTGGCCGGCTGCCCGGCGAGCGGGCTCGACGATCGTGACCGATCCGCTGCCGCTGCTGCTTGAACGCCGACGCGATCATCGACTTCTCCTCGCCCGCCGCCACCGTCGAACTCGCCGGCGCTCGCGGCGCAGGCGCGCATCGCCGACGTGATCGGCACGACCGGGCTCGCGCGAGGAGGACCTCGACAAGATCGACGCCGCCGCGCGCCATGCGCCGATCGTTCGCTCCGGCAACATGAGCCTCGGCGTCAACCTGCTCGCGGCCCTGACGCGCCGAGCCGCGGCCGCGCTCGGCGACGAATACGACATCGAGATTTTCGAGATGCACCATCGGATGAAGGTCGACGCGCCCTCGGGCACCGCGCTGATGCTCGGCGAGGCGGCGGCGGCCGGGCGCGGGATTGCGCTCAAAAGCCATGCGGCGCGGGGACGCGACGGCGTGACCGGCGCAACGGCGCAAGGGCGACATCGGCTTCGCCTCGCTGCGCGGCGGCACGGTGGTCGGCGATCACGAGGTGACTTTCGCCGGCGAAGGCGAGCGGCTGGTGCTCGCCCATCACGCCGAGGACCGCATGCTGTTCGCCTATGGCGCGCTGAAAGCGGCGCGCTGGGCGCACGGACGCAAGCCGGGCCTCTATTCGATGGCGGACGTGCTCGGGCTCAAGGGGTGACGGCAAGGAGCAACGGAGGGAGCGCGTCTCGCCATCCGTCGAAAGTCGCCTCAGGACGGCGAGACGCCGCCCCTCCGACCGCTCAGTTCGACGCCCGCACTTCCGTGCAGGAGAAGTCGAGCTGGGCCTGCTTCTCCGTCTTGCCGGCGTGGACGCTGATGGTCAGCGGCGCGCAGGTGGCGTTCTCGAGAAAGATCGCCTTGTGCTCGACCCCATCGTCGCCGAAGCGAAAACTGGTGAAGGCCTTGTGGGTCACGACCTGCTGGCCGCAAGTGACCCGTCTGGGTGAGGTCGACAGTGGCGACAGCGTATTTGGGGGCGAAGTTCCGGTCGCCCTGGAAGGTGAAGTCGATCATCACCCCTGTCGCGGTGTCGCCGCCCGGCGCGCCGCCCTTGGGCGCGTCGACCAGCGTCGGACCGCCGACGATGTCGTCTGAAAATTTTCCGGAGTGTTCGAGGAAGACGTACGCCTTCACGTCGACGATCTTGAGTTCCGCCGCCTGAGCGGTTCCCGCCAACGCCAGCCCTGCGGCTACCGCCGCGATCCCCAACGCGCCCATCTTCCCCTCCGAAACCATCCCCGTCGGGTCAAATACATAAAAAAACCCGGCCCGCGCAATGCGGACCGGGCTTCCTTCTAGGGCATTCTTGACGCTCGCGTGTCAGCTGTTGCGGTTCGACCCGGTCAGCATGAGCAGCGCCTGGAACATATTGATGAAGTCCAGGTAGAGCCGAAGCGCGCCGTTGATCGACTTCTTCTGCTGCACGTCGTAGCCGTCGCCGGCGAAGTACATCTGCTTGATCGCCTGGGTGTCCCAGGCGGTCAGGCCGGCGAAGATCACCACGGCCAGGATCGAGATCCCGAACTGCAGGCCGGAGCTGTGCAGGAACATGTTGAGCAGGCTCGCGATGATGATGCCGATCAGGCCCATCATCATGAACGATCCCATCGCCGAGAGGCTTCGCTGGGTCGTGTAGCCGTAGAGGCTCAGACTCGCGAAGGCCGCCGCGGTCGCGAAGAACGCCTGCGCGATCGAGCCTGCCGTATAGACGACAAGCAGCGCAGACATCGACAGCCCGATCAGCGCCGCGAAGGCGATGAAGGCGTTGCGCGCGGTCGAGACGGACATCCGCTCGATGCCGGCCGAGAGCCAGAAGACCAGAGCGAGCGGCGACAGCACGATCAGCCAGCGCAGCGGCGACACGTAGATCGCGTGGCCGAAGTCGGTGAGCGCCAGACGCCCGTCGCCGATCTGGGCTGTGCCCAGCGCGAAGGCGCCGTACGCCACCAGGCCGGTCACGCCGAGGCCGAGGGTCATGTAGTTATAGACGCCGATCATGTAGGCGCGCAGGCCCTGATCGACGACCGCGCCGGACCGTGCGTATCCCGCACCCGGGCGCGGGTTGGCGTAGCGGTCATAGTCGGACATGGGTCAAACCTCTTGAGAAGAAGATCCGGCGCTCACACGGGGCAGGCCCGGACAAACGCCTTGTCGCATAATATGGCCCGGCGGCATAGCGCCGCAAGGGCCCGCAGCGTTAAGGATGCGTAAGGATTATGCAGAAGCGCTCAAGTGTCCTCCCCCGCCGCCCGGGCCGCCGGCGGGCTTGCGCATGAACGCCGCCAGGATCACGCAGGCGAGGAAGACTGCGGTCAGCGCCAGGAACACGTCAGCGAGCGCCAAAACTTCCGCCTGACGGCGCACGATCAGCGCGAGCTGCTTTGTCGCCGCGAGCGCGGCGTCCGAGCCGCGGTCCGCGAGCGCGGCCGCCATGCCGGCGAGGCGCTCGTCGGCTGCGACCCTGCCCCAGGTCACGGATTCGCGCAGCCGCTCGAGATGCAGGTCCATGCGCTTGTCGAGCAGGGTGTTGATCAGCGCGAGGCCGACCGCGCCGCCGAGATTGCGCATCAGATTGTAGAGGCCGGACGCGTTCTTGATCTTTTGCGGCGGCAGGGTGCCGAGCGCGAGAAAATTGATCGGCACCATCGAGAGCATCAGCCCGACGCCGCGAAAGATTTGCGGCCACAGGAGCTCCCAGAAGTCCCAGTCGACCGTGACGAACGACGCCTGGTAGGTCCCGAGCGCAAAGAGAATGAAGCCGATCGCGATCATCAGCGCGCGCGTCGACCTTGGTCATCAGCCGCCCGGCGAAGGGCGCGGTCAGGAACATGGCGACGCCGGTGACGAACATCGTCTTGCCGATCATCAGCGAGGAATAGCCCCGCACCACCGCGAGATAGACCGGGTAGATATAGGTGAGGCCGTAGAGGCCGATGCCGAGCACGAAGCCGAATACCGTGCCGGTCCAGAAATTGCGGTCGCGAAAAGTCGTGAGATCGACGATCGGCTGCTTTGCGGTGAACATGCGCACGAAGAACGCCACGGCGCTCACGGCCGAGATGACGATCGCCGTGGTCACCGGCCCGCTCTCGAACCAGTCCTTCGACGGACCTTCCTCGAGCGCATATTCGAGCGCGCCGAGGAAGCCCGCCATCGCGACAAGCCCGAAATAGTCGAAATGGGTGAGCAGCGACCAGTCGGGCTCGTCGAAGTCGATCAAGAGCCACGCGGCGCCGGTGACAATGATGCCGGGCACGATGTTGACCAGGAACAGCCAGTGCCAGGAGAACAGGTCGGTGAGATAGCCGCCGACCGTCGGCCCGATGGTCGGGGCGAGCGTCGCGACAAGACCGATGATCGGGCCGATCAAAGGCTGCTTCGAGCGTGGGAAGATCGTGAACGCGGAAGCGAACACCGTCGGGATCATGCCGCCCGCCGATAAAGCCCTGCAGCGCGCGCCAGAGGATCATCTCCCCGATCGTGTTCGACTGGGCGCACATGAAGCTCATCAGCGTGAAGCCGCCGGCCGAGATCGTGAAAATGACGCGCGTCGAGACGACCCGCGACAGGAAGCCGGACAGCGGGATCATCACGACTTCGGCGATCAGATAGCTGGTCTGGACCCAGGTGATCTCGTCCGAAGAGGCCGAGAGGCCGGCCTGGATCTGCGAGAGGGACGCCGAGACGATCTGGATGTCCAGGATCGCCATGAACATCCCGAACACCATGAAGATGAACGCGGCGAGCCGCTTGGCGCGTGAAGTGCGGCCTCGGCGACGCCGGGCGGCGCGGCCGGGGCCGCGCGGGCGCGACCGGCGGCGCGCCCTGTCGCGGCAGCGCGGCGGCGTCGCTCACGGCTTGGCGGTCTTGCTGGCGGCGGGCCCGAGACCGAGCGCGCCGAGCAGCGTCGGCTTCGGCGTGTCCGGATCGCGCGTGTGTACGGTCGCGACCACCGAAAGGCCCGGCCGCAACGAAACCGCCTTCAGCACCTCTTCGGGGAAGGTGATCCGGACCGCCACGCGCTGGACGACCTTGGTGAAATTGCCGGTCGCATTGTCCGGCGGCAGCAGCGAGAACTCCGAGCCCGAGGCCGGAGAGATCGACGTGACGACGCCCTGAATCGTCCGGCCGCCGAGCGCGTCGATCGAGACGTCGGCCGGCTGGCCCGGCTTGATGTCGCCGAGCTGGGTCTCCTTGAAATTGGCGTCGACATAAGATGCGTTGAGCGGGACAAGCGCCATGAGGCGCGTCCCCGGCGCGACCAGATTGCCGACCTCGGCCGCCTTGTTGCCGACCGTGCCGTCGAACGGGGCGACCACCCGGGTGAAACTGAGGTCGCGCTTCGCCTTGGCGAGCGCCGTCATCAATTCGTTGCGCTGTCGCGTCGCCTCGTCGCGTTGCGCCTTGAGGACGTCGAGATTGGCCTTGGCGCCCTCCAGGGCAGAGGCGACGGAGGCGGCGCTCGCCTTGGCCCCGGCGAGCGCGGCGACGGTCCGGTCGCGGTCCGCGGTCGCCTGCTCGAGCCGCTGCTGCGAGCCGTAGTTGGTCTGGGCGAGCTTGAACGACCGGTCGTATTCGAGCGCCGCGCGCTGGACTTCGGCCTCGGCGGAGCGCAGCTGCGCCTGCGAGGCGTCCACCTGCGCCTCAGCCTGGGCGATGACCGAGGCCTGCGCGTCGATCTGCCGGCCGAACCGGGCGATCGTCGCGTCTTGCGTGTCGACCTTCGCCTGCGCCGCGTCGACCGCAACCTGATAGTCGCCGTCGTCGATCAGCGCGAGCAGATCGCCCTGATGAACGATCTGGTTATCGACCACCGGCACTTGGAGCAGATGGCCGGCCGCCTTGGCGGCGATGATCGCGGTGTGCGCGCCGACGTAGGCGTCGTCGGTCGAGACCAGAAACCGCCCCTCGACGAAATAGTCGTAGCCGAACTTGGCCCCGTAGCCGACAACGGCGAGGATGACGATAGGGAGGATGACGCGGCGCACGCCGGCCAGCGCGTTTGGGCGCCGCCGCGGCGACCGGCGCGCCTCCTCCGGGTTGCGGCGCCGCGGGAACCCCCGACGCCGGCGCCGGAGCGGGAACGCCCGCCGGCGACGGCGCGGTCATCGCGCGCGATTCGGAGATCGGCGCGGAGACTGCGGCGGGACTGTCGGACATGGAAAGGGTTCCCCTGAAACGTGCTGTCGAACCGAACGGTTCGGTCATTAATACTTGACATACCCCAAAGCGGGGTCTATGGCAAGCAAAATCGAACCGAACCGTTCGGTCGGAAAATAGGACGGGGCAGACCCGAATCAAGATATGGACGTGGAAATCCTGGATCGGGAGGCGGGACACCGTCACGACGGGGGCGCGAAGCGACGCCAGATCATGGAGGGCGCGCGGGACCGTGTTCCTCGCCTCCGGCTTCGACGGCGCGAGCATGAACGACGTCGCCCGATCGGCAGGCGTGTCGAAGGGTACGCTCTATGCTTACTTCAATTCCAAAGACGACCTGTTCGACGCGATCATCCGCGCGGAATTCGCTCAGGCGGCCGAGCGGCTGTGCACGTTCCGGCGCGAAGGCGATGTCCGCGACATGCTGACCGACTTCGGCGTCAGGCTGATTACCCGAATGGCCGAGCCGAGCGTGCTGGCGCTCGCGCGCGTCGTCGTCGCAGCGACAGAGAAGTTCCCCAAGATCGGCGTCGCGTTTTACGAGGCTGGGCCGCTGTTCGGCGCTAACCGTCTCGCCGGCGAGCTTGCAGCGCTGGAGAAAGCCGGCGCCCTCAAGGTCCCCGACCCCGAGCGCGCCGCCTGGCAGTTCGTCGAGCTGTGTCAGAGCTATGTCTACAAGCGCATCCTGTTCGGCGTGGTCCAGCGGGTTGAGCAGGAAGAGATCGAGGCGGCGGTCACCGCCGGCGTCGACGTTTTTCTCAAGGCTTACGGGACGTAGGCAGGAGGGAGTGCGTCCCTCGCTCCCCTATCCCGTTGAAAGTCGGGCGTCCTTCCGGAGACGCCGCCCCTCCGATTGCCGCACCGATTCCTCCAGCCGCGCCTTCAGCCGCGCAGAATCCTTCAGCTCGCATTCGTAGATGACCAGCGTGCGCCAGCCGGTTGCGGAGAGCGCGGCGAGGGTCTTTTCGTCGCGAGCGCGGTTGCGCGCAATCTTCGTCGCGCCAATAGTCCGCGTTGGTCTTCGGCATGCGGCTCCCCCGCGCGCAATCGTGCCCGTGCCAGAAGCAGCCGTGAACGAAGATCGCGAGCTTGCGGCGGCCGTAGGCGATATCCGGCTTTCCGGGCAGGTCGGCGCGATGAAGCCGGTAGCCGGGCGCGATCCGCCTGAGAATCGCGCGCACCGCGAGCTCCGGCGCCGTGTCGCCCGACTTCACCGCCCGCATGACGGCGGAGCGGTCGGTAGGTCATGCGCGGCGAATCCGCTTCGCCGGCGCCCCGGATGAGGCGCCTTCGGCGAGCGGAAGCAGCAGGTTCTCGCTCAGGAAACGCACGACCGGCGGCGCGACGCCGTCGCCGATGAGATGCAGCGCGTCGGTCGCCCGCGCGGGAAGCTTGAATGTGTCCGGCAGCCCCATCAGGCGCGCCGCCTCGCGCGGCGTCATCGGCCGGGTGCGTATCGTTGCGCCCTTGACCTCGATCAGGAACTGTCGGCTCGACCCGCCGCCGGGCGTGCGCAGGCAGCCGGCGAGCCCGTCGAAACGCGCCTCGGCCTGAACCTTGACGCCGCCCGCGCCGTCGGGCCGGGTGCGACGAAAAAGAGCGCCGACGCAGCGCGCGCCGCTCTCCTGGGCGAGGGCGACGTCGCGGACGGAGGCGGGCGAAAGCGCCGCGACAAAAGCTCCCGTCTGCGCGGGATCGTGCCAGCGCAGAGGCTCGGGCTCCAGGCAGTCGATCAGGCGCACGTTGGCGCGCGGCGCTTCGGGGAGCCGCCACCAGATCCAGTCGGCGGCGAGCGAGGGCGGGAGCGCAGCCGCGACGCGCTTCAGCGCGGAGGACGCGTGGCGCGCGGGCGGGCTGGCGACGAGGCGCGCGGAAACCGGACAATCGCGCCGCACCGCAATGAAAAACACCCGCGGCCGGGACTGCGGCAGGAACTCGGCGGCGTCGATCGTCAGCGCGCCAAACCGGTAGCCGAGACCCTGAAGCGCCTCGGCGATCGCAGCGAAATCCGACCCGCCTTTGGAGGTCAGCGTCCCGCCGACATTTTCGAGCGCGATCAGTCTTGGCGCACGGGCGTCGGCCTTGAGCGCGCCGATGGCGCCGCAGAAGCCCCAGAAGGCGCCCGAGCGCTTGCCGTCGAGGCCCGCGCCGACGCCGGCCAGCGACAGGTCCTGGCAGGGAAACGACGCCCAGGCGAGGTCGGCTTCGCCCGGCAGGTCGCGCGCCGTCAGCGCCGCGATATCCGCGACGACGAGGCCGTCGCTCCCCCAGTTGGCGGCGTAGGCCGCGCCTTTGCGCGGATCGACGTCGTTGGCGATGAGCGGCCGCCACGCCGGCTCGAGTCCGGCGCGCGCCATGCCGCCGCCGCAGAAGAATTCGTAGAAGGTGTGCTGCGCCATATCCGTCGAATCAGGGAACTCCGTGCGAGCCTAGCGCATTTGACGGGAACGGGCGCGTCGCCGCTTGACCGAAGGCATGGCCATAAGCGTTTATGGGGCGCATGAGCGACTTCGATTTTCCCTTTCCCGTGCTCGTCTGCGACACCGGCGGCACCAATGTCCGGTTCGCGCTGTCGCCCCAGCCGGGCGCGGCGCTCGGACCGATCGTCCATCTCGTCACCGACGATTATCCCGGCCTGCCGGAGGCGATCGAGGCGGCGGCGCCGAAACTCGGCGCGCGGCCGCAATCGATGATCGTCTGCGGCGCCGGGCCGGTCGTCGGACGTCAGCTCAAGCTCACCAACGCCCCCTGGGTGATGGACGGTCCCGAGACGGCGCGCCGCGCGGGGCTCAAGCAGGGACTCCTGCTCAACGATTTCGAGGCGCAGGCCCTGTCGCTGCCGGCGATCCAGCCGGACTGGACGCGCCCGATCGGACCGCTCGCCTTCGACACGCAGGGTCCGCAGGTGATCCTCGGGCCCGGCACAGGGCTCGGCATCGCCGCGCTGGTCGAGGCCGAAGGCCGCTTCACGCCGGTTTCGTCCGAGGCCTGCCACATCGACTTCGGCCCGGTGACGGACGAGGAATTCGCGCTCTGGCCGCATCTCGAGCGGGCGCACGGGCGCATCACCAGCGAGAGCGTGCTCAACGGGGCGGGGCTCGCCCGGGTCCATCGCGCCCGAATGATGGCTCTGGGCCGCCCCGATCCGCACTCCGAGCCGCCCGACGTCACCGCCGCGGCGCTCGCCGACCGCAAGGGCGAGGCGGCTGAGAGCGTTCGGCTCTACTGGCGGGTCATCGCCCGCTTCGCCGGCGACATGGCGGTGACGTTCGTCGCCACGGGCGGCGTGACGCTCTCGGGCGGGGTGCTGCCCAGGGTCGTGGAGTTTCTCGACGACGCATCATTCCGGGCCGCCTTCGAAGCCAAGGCGCCGGTCGACGCGCTGGCGAAGCGGATCCCGACGCGGTTGATCATGCGTTCCGACGCGGTCCTGGCCGGCATGGCGGCGATCGCCGCGGCGCCCGACCGTTACGGCGTTGATTATTCATCAAGGAAGTGGGTTTAAATCGATTTGATGGAGGAGCGCGTCTCGCGCTCCTTCAGCCTGTCCACCGGGCGACCCGATGGGCGGCGACACGCCGCCCCTCCGAGCCGGCCGCGGTTTCGCCTTTATCTTAGGGCTAGTCCGCGCTAAATCGGAGCCGGCAGGGGGTCGGTAGCGAGCATCGACGGAGTTCTTCGACAGTGACGCGGATACGGCTAGCCTTGGCCTTTGCGTTTGCCGCGGCGATCTCGGCGCCGGCCTTCGCGGATTGCGGGCAGGACATGCAGAAGCTCGCCCAGGCGCGCAACGTCGAGATGCAGAAGGTCAACGAATTCGCCAAGTCCTTCCACGGCAAGCCGATGGACCCGGCGGCCTTTTGCGCCAAGACCGTCGGCCTTCTGCACGCCGAGGAGGCGCTGATCTCCTACATGGAGAAGAACAAGGACTGGTGTTCGTTCCCCGACGACGCGATCAACAATTTGAAGGCGGGGCACGTCAAGAACGCCGGCTTCAACGCCAAGGCCTGCCAGGTCGCCTCCCAGATCAAGAAGATGAAGGAGCAGGCCGCCCAGGGCGGTGGAGCCGGGCCCCAGGCGCAGCCGCTTCCGGCCGGACCGCTTTGAGCCCAATCCCGCCGCGCGCCGTCCTGCCGGACGCGCGCCCGGAGAGCCTCGTCCTGAGGCTGGCTCCCGACTTCGCGCTGCCGTTCGTTCAGCTCGCCCGGCTCGACCGGCCCGCCGGCTGGCAATTGCTGCTCGCCCCCTGCTGGCAGGGGGCGGCCCTCGCCGGCCTCGCGATACATCGCGGACCGGACCTCTGGCATCTTGTCCTCTTCCTTGTCGGCGCGATCGTCATGCGCGGCGCGGGCTGCACCTACAACGACATTCTCGACCGCAAGCTCGACGCCGGCGTCGAGCGCACTCGCAACCGCCCGCTGGCGTCGGGGCGGGTGAGCGTCCAGGCGGCCGCCGCGTTCCTGGTCGCGCAGTCGCTGATCGGGCTCGCCGTGCTCCTCAGCTTCAACCGTTTTTCGATCGGCCTCGGGATCGCCTCGCTCGCGATCGTGGCGGTCTATCCGCTGATGAAGCGGGTGACGTCCTGGCCGCAGGCGGTGCTCGGGCTCGCTTTCTCGTGGGGCGCGCTCATGGGCTGGGCGGGAATGTTCGCGAACCTCGCGCTCGCGCCTGTTCTGCTCTACTTCGGCGCCTTCTGCTGGACGATCGGCTACGACACGATCTACGCGATGCAGGACGCGCGCGACGACGCCATTGTCGGAATCCGCTCGACAGCGCGCCTGTTCGCCGGCCATACGCGACTCGGCGTCGGGCTGTTCTACGCACTGGCGGCGGGCCTCGCGCTGGCGGCGATCCTGCTCGTGGGCGGGGGGCCTATCGCGCTTCTGGGCTGGCTCGCCTACGCCGCCCACCTCGGTTGGCAGCTTTCGCGGGTCGAGGGCGCCGATGCAGCGACCGCCCTCAGCCTGTTCCGCTCAAACCGGGACGCGGGCCTCCTGCTGTTCGCGGGCCTCGCGGCGCAGGGGTGGGCGGGATAACGCCCCCTCGGCCGATCGCCCAGCAACAAATGGAATGCAGCCCTATGGGGGTTCCAGCAGTCCCGATCCGATGTCGCGTGTTCGGGTGACGCTGGTCAGCGCCTTCGCGACGCGCATATCGGCCGCGAAGCACCCCAGAAGCGCGGCGAGGCCCGCCTCTCCCCGCGCAGCGACGGCATAGGCCCACGGGCGCCCGATCAAGGTTCCCTTCGCGCCCAGGGCGAGGGCGCGGACCACGTCGAGTCCGCTGCGTAATCCGCCATCGACGAAAGTTTCCGTCCCGCCGGCGACCGCCTCGGCGATGCGGGGAAGAACCGCGATGGACGAGGGAACGCCGTCGAGTTGTCGCCCGCCATGGTTGGAGACGACGATGGCGTCGGCGCCCGCCTTCGCGGCGGCCAGGCCGTCGCCCGCCGAGAGCACGCCCTTGATCACGAGCTTGCCTTTCCAAATTCCCCGCAGCCATTCGATGTCGCGCCATGTCACCGAGGCGTCGAACTGCGAGGCGACCCAGGCCATGAACGCCTCAGGATTGGTGGCTTTCGGAACGTACTTGGAGAGGTTGCCGAAGACATGGGGTCGGCCCCGGATGGCGACATCCCAAAGCCATGCCGGATGACCGAGATAGGAGAGCGTCCCGGCGCGCATCCTGCCGACCTGCGTGGCGCCGCCTCCGCCGCCGTTGCGCACGTCGCGGTAGCGCATTCCCGTCACCGCGAGGTCGACGGTGAAGACGAGGACGCGCACCCCCACGCCCCAGGCGCGCTCGAGGAGCTCCTGCACGACCCCACGATCGCGCAACATGTAGAGCTGGAACCAGAACGGCCGGTCGGAGACCCGGGCGAGTTCCTCCATCGAGCAGATCGAGACGGTCGAAAGGACGAACGGCAGCCCCGCGGCGTCAGCTGCGCGCTTGGCCTGCGCTTCGGCGCGTCGGGCGTACATCCCGGCCAAGCCGAGCGGGGCCAGCGCGAGCGGCATCCCAAAGCGCTCGCCGAGCATCTCGCCGGACACGTCGACTTTGGAGACGTCGCACATCACCTTCTGACGCAAGGTGATTGTTCTGAAATCCTGGGTGTTTCTCTGCAGGGTCACTTCGTCGAAGGCGCCGCCGTCGATGTAGTCGAACAAGAATCTTGGGAGGCGGCGTTCGGCGATCCGGCGATAATCGTCCGAGGTTGCGGGGACGAGGTTCATTGTCGGCATCGCGGAACGTCCTCCCTTGGGGCGCTCGCCGCCCGAATGGCCCCTCGCGACCTCGGCCGCCGGAGCCGGCGACGGCGGGAGAACCCGGCCACCGCGCATGCCCCGGCACGGTAACGCTCCCTCGCGGCGAAGCAAGCCGCGGACAGTCCGGCGACGCGCGAACTGTCAGCCGGGAGGCGCCAGCGCGTCGCGCCGCAACGCCCCCACCAGATAGAGCGACCCGGTCACCAGCAGCCAGGCGTCGGCGTCTTGCGCGAGTTCAATCCCCCGCTGGAACGCGCGCCTCGGGTCGGGCTCGACCTCTGCGGCGATTCCGAGCGAGGCGGCGATCGTCTGCAACTCCTCGGCCGGGCGACCGCGCGTGGCTGAAGGGACGTTGGCGCACACGATCGCCGTCGCGCGCTTGCCGAGTTCGGTCAGAAACCCCGTCGCGTCCTTGTCGCGAGCGAGCGCGACGACGGCGACGCACGGGCCGGCCAGATCCGGCTCCCGCGCGAGATCGCTGAGCACCGCGGCGATGTTGAACGGCACATGCGCGCCATCGAGCACCACGGGCAACGGGCGCGGTCCGCCGTCGAGGATGAAGCGCTCCATGCGGCCGACGAGGCGCGCGCGGGCTCGGGTTTCGGCGTCGAGCAGCGCCGCGCCGAGCGGTTCGCCCGAGCGCGCCGTGACGCCCTTCCGCCCAAGCGCGTCGAGAACCGCGCCCGCAAGCGCGGCGTTGGTCGCCTCGATCGTCGCGCCCGGCCCGGCGTCGCTCCGCACGACTGGGCAGCCGAGCGCGCTTGCCCGCGCGACGACGACGCGGCCCGCCTCGTCGTCGGGGGGAAGCGTCGTGACGACCACCGCGCCGGGCTTGATGATCCCGGCCTTCTCGCGCGGCGATCGCGGCGCGGGTCGCGCCGAGAATCTCGGTGTGCTCGAGCCCGATGTTGGTCACGACGGCGATCTCGCCGTCGACGATGTTGGTGGAATCGAGCCGGCCGCCGAGGCCCACCTCGACCACCGCCCAGCCGACGCCGGCCTCGCGAAAGATGACGAAGGCCGCGAGCGTCAGGAGATCGAACCAGGTGGCCTCCGCCGCGGCCGTCCCCTCGCGTCTGGCGGCCTCGTAGGCGTCGAGCGCACGGGTCAGCCCGCGGGCCAGCGTCTCCGGATCGACGTCTCGGCCTTGGAGACTTACGCGCTCGGTCACGCGCTCGACATGGGGCGAGCCGTAGCGGCCGACGCTCAAGCCCGCGCTAGCCAGCGCCGCCTCGATCAGCGCCGCGACCGAGCCCTTGCCCTTGGTGCCCGCGACATGAACCGCGCGGAAGGCCTTTTGCGGATCGCCGAGCCGCGCGGCGAGATCGCGCGCGGGCTCGAGCCCGACCCGCATGCGGTTGCGGGGCCGGCGCTCCCAGTCGGTCAGCGCGTCGAGCCGCGCCATCGCGTCGGCAAGCATCAAGGTTTCAGGCATCGCCCGTGAGGTCAGGGAAAACGATCAGGCGCGAACCGCTCCGGTCGCGCGAAGGGGCGCTCCGTTACCGCCAATTGGGAGCGGCGTCAAAAAATGTCGGCGTCCACGACCGGATCGATGTTCGCCGGACCCCGCCCGCGCGGCCGCTCGTCATGCAGCGGGACGCCGGTGACGAGATAGACGACGGTCTCGGCGATGTTCGTTGCGTGGTCGCCGATCCGCTCGAGGCTTCGGGCCGCGGACAAGGTGTGGGCGCAGAAACTGATCGCACGGGGGTCTTCGATCATCTGGCTCACGAGGTCGTGAGCAACCGAGCCCTCGAGCGAATCGAGGTCGGCGTCGCGCTCCCAAACGCGTCGCGCGGGTTCCTCGTCGCGGCTTGCGTAGGCGGCGAGGGCGTCTCCGAGCAGTTCGACGGCCAGCGCGCTCATGTGCCTCAAGCCCAGGCTCGCGCGGGGTACGCGCGCCGCCGTGCCGGTCTTGATGGCGCGCTTGGCGATCGACGCGGCGTGCCCGGCGATCCGGCCGAGGTCGCCCGAGATGCGGGTGGCCGCCACCACCTCCCGCAGGTCCACCGCGACCGGCGCACGGCGCGCGATGGTGAGAAACGCATCGTATTCGATCTGACGACGCTGTTCGTCGAGGCGCCGGCCCGTCTCAACGACCTGGTGCGCCTGCGCGAGGTCGCCGGAAATGAGCGCATCGACGGCGTAGACGACGATTTGTCTCGCGCGGTCGCCCATCTCGGCGATGGCCCGGCCAAGCGCGTCGAGCTCTCTGTCGTAGGCTTTGACGGTATGGCCGGCCACGGCGTGTCCCTTCGCGAAACCGGGTCAAGGCAACTGCCAAGGATGGCCGCTAGCATAGCGTGCCGCATACCAGTTGCCATGAAGGGGCTTCACATTCAATCCGGATAGCGGGGACGGGCCCCGTCTGCCGAACCGTTCCTTCTCCGTCTGCGGCCGGCGTCGTCGGGCGCTGCGTTCGGCGCGGGCAAGTCCATCCGCCGCGCGAGGTTGGGGAAGGTATCCGCCTTGTTCGGGATCGCCATGGCGGCGACGAAGAGCGCCTGGAAATTGGGCTCGATCGCGGTTTCGACCTTTTCGATGGTGCGCGCGACGCGCTCGATCTCGGCCCGCGCGGCGCGATTGAGGAGGGCGATGCGCGCGCCGGTTCCCGCGGCGTTGCCGGCGCTCGCCACCTTGTCGAGGTCGCAGTCCGGGATCATGCCGAGCGTCATGGCGTAGAGCGGGTCGATTTGCGCGCCGAAGGCGCCCGCGAGCGTGATCCGCGCAGGATCCGCGCCGTAGCGCTCGATCAGGAGCTTCGCCCCGGCGTAGAGCGCGGCCTTGGCGAGCTGGATGGCGCGCACGTCGGTCTGATGGATCAGGAGCCGCGGCGAGCCCTCGTTCAGCACATAGGCGAAAGCGCGCCCGGTCGCCTCGATGCGGGAGCGTGCGCGACGCGAGGCGCCCGTCGATGACGCCGTCCTCAGAGATGACGCCCGCGAGATACAGTTCCGCGATCGCCTCGATGATCCCCGAGCCGCAAACGCCGGTGACGCCGGTGACCGCCCGTCGCCTCGGCGAAGCCTGGCGCGTCGGACCAGAGGTCGCAGCCGATCACCTTGAAGCGCGGCTCGAGCGTCTCGCCGGTCGATGCGCACGCGCTCGATCGCGCCCGGAGCGGCGCGCTGGCCGCAGGAAATCTGCGCGCCCTCGAAGGCCGGCCCGGTCGGCGAGGACGCCGCCATGCAGCCGCTTTCGATCGCCGAGCACGATCTCCGCGTTGGTGCCGACGTCGACGATCAGCCTGAGTTCATCGGCGAGATAGGGCGCCTCCGCCAGCACGACGCCGGCCGCGTCGGCGCCGACATGGCCGGCGATGCAGGGCAGGGCGTAGACCACGGCGCCGGGGGCGACGGCGAGGCCGAGGTCGCGCGCTTTCGCTTCGCACGCGCCGTCGATGGCGAGCGCAAAGGGCGCGCCGCCGAGCTCGGTCGGGTCGAGGCCGAGCACGAGATGATGCATGATCGGATTGCCGACAAGCGTGACCTCGACGATTTCGCCGCGCTCGACCCCGGCCTCGCGCTGCCGCCTCGCCGATCAGCGCATCGACGCGCGTCGCGCACGGCGCGGGTTAGCTCCTCGACGCCGCCCGGGTTCATCATCGCGTAGGAGACGCGGCTCATCAGGTCTTCGCCGAACCGGATCTGCGGGTTCATGGCCGCCGACCGAGGCGAGCACGGCGCCGCTCGCGAGATCGCAGAGATAGGCGGCGATGGTGGTCGAGCCGACGTCGATCGCGACGCCGTAAGCATTCACCGCGAAGCCCGGCGTGACCGAAACGATGTCCTGCCCGTTGCGTATCGCCACGGTCACGGTCCAGCTTCCGTCGCGGAGCGCCTGTCTGCAGCGTCTTCAGGACGGCGAGATCGGCGGTCGTCTCGGCAATTCCCCACTGTTCTGCGAGCGCGTCCTTGAGGCGGCGGAAGTCGCTGGAGGGGTCGCGCATGTCCGGCTCGCGGACCTCGACGGTATGCAGCCGCACCACGGGATCGATAACGATCGGATGCTCTTCCGCGCGTTTCCGCACGACCTGGCGGTGCACCTGGCTTTCCGGCGGCACGTCGACGACGAGGTCGCCGCAAATCTTCGTCTGGCAGCCGAGGCGTCGGCCAGGTGGAAAAGCGCCGCGTCTTTCGACGTGGCGCTCTTCGATCTCGCTCCACGGGCTTGCGTTGCGCTCGTGCAGATTCGAGGCCGTGCTTGGCGAAGGCGCCTTCGGCGACGTCAACCTGGCAGCGGCCGCAAATCCCACGCCCGCCGCAGACCGAATCGAGGTCGACGCCGAGCCGGCGGGCGGCGTCGAGCACGCTCGGTCCCGTCGGCGAAGGCGCCGCGCTTGCCGGACGGGGTGAAGACGACCCGATGTTCGGTCACGCCGGCCTCACGCCTCGGCGCCGCCGCTCGCGCGAGAAGTCAGGAACGCCGCAATATGCCCAAGTCCGGTGAAGCGGCGGACGTAGGCTAGGCCAAGGCGGTCGGCGGCGGCGCGCGCCTTGGCCGTCGTTTCCGGGTCGTCGACCTGCGCCAGATGCACGACCCGCCGGTAGGCGCCGAAGTAGGCGTCGCGCAGGTGCGGGAAGCGGTCGAGGCCCAGTCCCTTGATCACCAGCGTGTCGAAATGCCGGGCGAGGAAGTCGGTGAGATAGAAGGTTCCGGGCTCCTCCTCGGCGAGCGCGGCGAAGACGTCCTCGCCGGCGAAGAAGGCGTAGCAGTGGGCGCCCGCGATGCGCGTCACGCCTTCTTCGGCCAGCACGCGATCGAGTTCGCCGCCCGTGCCGCAGTCGCCATAGAGGCAAAGGATCTCGTCATAGGCAGTCGCGGTTTGCGCGGATCTTCGCCCGCATCGCCTCGGGGATCCGTTCCGGCCTGTTGTGCAGGCTCGCCGGCAGACACGTGACGTCGATCCCGTCGAGATCGAGCGCGAGCACTTCGCGCGCCAGAGCCCCACAGGCGATGACCAGGATCCTGCGTGGGCGCGCCTGCTTCCCGCGACTGTCGTCCCCGCGAAGGCGGGGATCCAGACGGCCAGCCGCTGCTGGCCGCAATGGCGCTGAAGCCGCGTCGACCGCATTCGCAAACCCGTCGGACCTCCGCGTTCGCGGGGGTGACGACCTGAGGGGTTGGACGCCGGCCGTCACACGCCCTCGCGCGCGAGAACAGATCCCTGCCGGCGGGCCATCAGGGTTTTCGCGGTCTCGACCGCGGACGCGGCGTCGCGGCAATAGGCGTCGGCGCCGATCGCCTCGGCGAACGCCTCGTTGAGCGGCGCCCCGCCGACCAGCACGACATGATCGCGGCGGAGCCCCTTGGCCTCGAGCGCGTCGATCACGACCTTCATGTACGGCATGGTCGTGGTCAGGAGCGCCGACATGCCGATGATTTCCGGCTGATGCTCTGCAATCGCCTCGAGATATTTCTCGACGCCGTTGTTGACGCCGAGGTCGACGACCTCGAATCCTGCCCCTTCCATCATCATCGAAACCAGATTCTTGCCGATGTCGTGGATGTCGCCCTTGACCGTGCCGATCACCATCTTGCCCATGCGCGGCGCGCCGGTCGCGGCGAGCAGCGGCTTCAGGATCGCCATGCCGGCCTTCATCGCGTTGGCGGACATCAGCACCTCGGGGACGAACAGGATGCCGTCGCGAAAGTCGATCCCGACTATCCGCATGCCCTCGACCAGCGCCCGGGTCAGCACGTCATAGGGCTGAAACCCGCGCTCGAGCAGGATCAGCACCCCCTCCTCGACCTCCTCCTTGAGGCCGTCGTAGAGGTCGTCGTGCATCTGTTTGATGAGCTCGTCGTCGGAGAGCGTCCTGAGGTCGAGGTCGTCATCCGCCATTCGACAGTTCCGTTTTCGTTGCCGCTGCGGGCCGGCGCCCGCGATCCTCTGATTGCGCTTCGGGATTTCGACTTCGGTTATCCGTCGGGCCCCGGGCGCCGCCAAACACAATTATCGGGGTCTGCGCCTCAATTTTGTGGTCCGCGCTGGAGCACGATGCGATTTGGAACAGTCGCATCGTGCTCCAGTTTCTCTTGAAACGCTAGATTTTTGCGGAAAACCGGCGTCCACATTCTCGCATCACGCTCGAGGGGCGAACGACCGAACGCGGGCCGCGGGCGGCCGCCTCTGGCGTTCGGAGTCACGCGACCCTACCTTTCCCGCATGGCGGGGTTCGGCGGTCTCGAAGATTTCATCGGCCGGCATCGGCGGCTCATCGTGCTCACCGGCGCGGGGTGCAGCACGAATTCGGGGATTCCGGACTATCGCGACGCCGACGGCCAGTGGAAGCGGGCCCAGCCGGTGACGTATCAGGCCTTCATGGGAAGCGAGGCGACGCGCCGGCGCTATTGGGCGCGAAGCCTGATCGGCTGGCCGCGCTTCCACGCGGCTCGGCCGAACGCGGCCCATCGCGCGCTCGCACGGCTCGAATATTTGGGAAAGGCAGAGCATCTCCTGACCCAGAACGTCGACCGGCTGCATCAGGCCGCCGGCAGCGGGCGGGTGATCGACCTGCACGGGCGGCTTGACCGGGTTCGCTGCATGGGCTGCGGCGCGCTTTACCCGCGCGCGGATTTCCAGGACGATCTCGCCGGCCTGAACGCGGGCTGGCTCGCGCTCGACGCGACCGATGCGCCCGATGGCGACGCCGATCTCGAAAGGGCGGACTTTTCCGCCTTCTCTGTGCCGCCGTGCGCGAACTGCGGCGGCGTGCTGAAGCCCGACGTCGTCTTCTTTGGCGAGAGCGTGCCGCGCGAGCGGGTCGAGACCGCCTGCGCCCATCTCGATGCAGCCGACGCCTTGCTGGTCGTCGGCTCGTCGCTGATGGTCTACTCAGGCTACCGCTTCGCAGAGCGCGCGGCGGCCGGGGGCAAGCCGATCGCCGCGGTCAACCTCGGACGCACCCGCGCCGATGCGCTGCTTGCGCTGAAGGTCGAGGCGCCGTGCCAAGACGCGCTGGCGTTTCTGCTTTGATCGGCGCGAAAGGCGCCGAAAAGTCGCACGCGGTTTGGCCCGAGGCGACCGGCGGGTGACAGGCGAGGCGTCGCACTTTGCGCCTGGACCAGTTTCCGTATGATGGCGTGATTCCATTTCCCGCCGGGCTGACGCCGATGACCTCACGATCCCTCGCGCAGCCGATCACGGCGGGCCTCGTCGCCGCCTTTGTCGGGTTCGCCTCGTCTTTCGCCGTGGTTTTGAAGGGCCTCGCCGCGGTGGGCGCGACCGACGCTCAGGCCGCCTCCGGGCTGATGGCGCTTTCGGTCGCGATGGGAATCGCGGCGATCGTGCTCAGCGTCGCCTTGCGGATGCCGGTCTTTGTCGCCTGGTCGACGCCCGGCGCGGCGCTTCTGGCGGCGACGGGAGCGACGCCGGGAGGCTTCCCTGCAGCCGTCGGCGCCTTTGTCGCGGTCGGGTTTCTCCTGATAGCGGCTGGGCTTATCCGGCCGTTCGGCCGTCTCGTCGCCGCCATTCCCGACCCGCTCGCCAACGCCATGCTGGCCGGGGTACTGTTCGGCCTTTGCCTGAAACCGATCGCCGCGCTGATCGAGGCGCCGGTCGGGGCCACGGTGATCGTGCTGGCTTGGCTCGTCGTCTCCCGATGGAAGCGGATCTACGCGACTCCGGTCGCCGCGCTCGCCGCCGGGTTGGTGATCGCCGTGAGCGGCCGGACCGCTGGTTTCGATCTGGCTTCGATCACCCCGCGCCCGGAATTCGTCGCGCCGACGTTTTCTCTCGACGCGATCATGGGGATCGCCCTGCCGCTGTTCATCGTCACGATGGCGTCACAGAACCTTCCGGGCCTCGCCGTCCTCGGCGCCTACGGCTATCGGCCCGATCCGGGACGGCTCGTGTGGAACGACCGGTGCGTTCAGCCTGGCCGCCGCGCCGTTCGGCGGCCATGCGGTCAACCTGAGCTCCATCGTCGCGGCTTTGTGCGCGTCGCCCGACGCTTCGCCGGACCCGGGCAAGCGCTGGATCGCCGCAGTGACCGCGGGGGCGGCCTCCGTCGTCCTCGGGCTCTTCGCAGGCGCGGTGACGGCCTTCGCGTCGGGCTCGCCGATCCTCGTCGAGGCGGTCGCCGGGCTCGCTCTTCTCAACCCGTTCGGCTCGGCGCTCCACAATGCGCTCGCAGACAGTCAGAAGCGCGAGGCGGCGCTCATCACTTTTCTGGTCACGGCGTCCGGAGTCACGATCTATGGCGTCGGCGGCGCGTTCTGGGGGCTCCTGGCCGGCGGCCTGGTGCTGATCCTCACGCGGGCCGGCGCGTTGCCCATCGCGTCAGGCGCCGTAAAGCCAATCGTAGCGGGCGCTGAGGCGCCGAGGCCCGACAAGGCGCATGGTCGCGTCCCGCGCAGCGGCCATCGCGCCCTTGAGGTGATAGATCCGGCCCTGCCGCAGCGCCTCGCACCTGCACGCGCGTCGCGCGCGCCACGCGGGCGCGGGAATAGGCCGCGAGCGCCTGCGGAACGTCGTCGGTTTGGGCCAGCGCCGCCCCGAGCGCGCCCGCGTCCTCGATCGCCTGCGCGGCGCCTTGGGCAAGGAACGGGACCATCGGATGGGCGGCGTCTCCGACCAGCGCGATGCGGCCGAGCGAAAACGAACCGAGCGCCGGACGTCCGTAGAGCGGCCAGGCGCGCCAGTTCGTCGCCGCGGCGATGAGCTTGCGCGTCGAGACCGACCAGCCGGCGAAGGCGCGATCGAGCGCGGGGCGGTCGGCGACGCCGTCCCAGGGATGCTCGGTCTCGCCGCCGCGCCACGAGTCCTCGATCACCGCGACCACGTTGACGATCGATCCCCGGCGCAGCGGGTAGTGGACAAGATGGGCGTTGGGTCCGATTCGCAGCACGACGCGGGACTCCGTCCAGCGAGGCGTCGACGAGATTTGCCGCGATCGTCGCGCGAAAGGCGACGCGACCGGAAAAGGCGAGCCGGTCGCGCGGGCCAGCCGCGAGCGTTTCGCGGACCCTGGATCGGAGACCGTCGGCGCCGATGAGCAGATCGGCGACGTCCTCGAGGGTTGTCGCGTCCCGCGTCCGTTCGACGGCCACCCGGCCGTCGTCAATCGCGATGTTTGTAACCGTCCACCCCAAGATTCAGGCGGATCGAGTCGCGACGCGCGGCGACTTGCGCCAGGGCCTGCTGCAGGTCGGCTCGATGCAGGGCCAGATAGGGCGCGCCCCAGCGTCGCTCGGCGCCCTCGAGCGAGAGGCGCATGAGGACTGCATCGTCCGACCCGCGCAGGGCGATGACCGCATCGGGGACCATGGCGACGTCTCGCACCTCTTCGAGCGCGCCGAGCCTCGCGAGGACACGCGTCGCATTCGGAGTGAGCTGCAGTCCTGCGCCGAACTCCTCGAGCGCTTCAGCCCGTTCGCATATCGTGGCGTCCAGTCCCGCCTGCGACAAGGCCAGGGCCGTCGCCAGGCCGCCGACGCCGGCGCCGGCGATGATCGCGCGCCCGGCCAAGCGATCTAGGCCGCGGCTTGCAGCTCGCATTCCGGAGGGGCGCAGACCCCCGGGAGCGCGCCGTCGTAGACGAAGCGGGTCGAGCAATAGGAGCAGATCGACTCGTCGTCCGAACCCATGTCGATGAAGATGTGCGGGTGATCGAACGGGCGGCTTCGCGCCGGTGCACATGAACTCTTTCACCCGGACCCTTATGGCAGGAACCCCGGGGGTCGTTGTGGAAATGGGGGATGGAGTGAGCGGCCATCTTGCAGGATCCCTTTTTGGCGCGACCGCCTTTAAGCACGTCTTCTTGCGCGCCGCCAGCAGACCGGCCGTCAGATCGGAATGACGTCCACCTCGACCTCGAGCTGGTGCCGGCCCGACGAAAGAACCATGCTTTCGATCGGCGAGGCGTCCGAATAGTCGCGTCCCCTTGCGATCTCGACATGGTCGTTCTGGATGGCGATCGCGTTGGTCGGATCGAAATCCATCCAGCCCATCGCGTCGCCGCACCAGAGCGACACCCAGGCGTGCGAAGCGTCGGCCCCGGCGAGCCGCTCTTTGCCCGGCGGAGGGATGGTGCGGATATAGCCGCTGACATAGAGGGCCGGCAGCCCGAGGCCCCGCAGGGCGGCGATCATGATATGGGCGAAGTCCTGGCAGACGCCGCGGCGGTGCGCGAAGGCGACATGCGCTGGCGTGGTCACCTTGGTCGCCTCGGGATCGTAGACGAAATCGGCTCGGATCCGGCGTGTCAAATCCATCGCCGCCTCGTAGATCGGCCGCCGCGAGGGGAAGCTCGTACGCGCATAGGCCGTCGCCTGTTCGAAAAGCGAGAGGGCGCGAGACGGATAGAGGGCGATCGCCGGGCTGTCGAAGGCGAGGGACGGGACGGTCAGGGACTCGAGCGGCGACCATTTCCCATGGCGGCGACATTTCCAGGACGACAGGACGATCGATCCGCACGCGCGACGCCGCCTCCACGGTCAACTCTCGGTGCGGTTTTTCGATCCTGAGGCTCAGCACCGCGTTGCCGAAAGGGTCGATCCGCTCGGTTGGCGGCAGGCAAGGGGGATCGGTCGTGAGACTGAAGCGTTCGAGGATTTGGCCGTCGCGCGAGACGGGTTTCAGGCGCAGGACGCCGGTCGTCAGCTCGACAGGAGCGCCGTAAGTGTAACGCGTAACGTGGGTGACGTCGAATCTCACGCGAGACCCGTGATCTTTTCCGCCCGCCCGTGTCCCGCGCCATGCAGGAAATATCGGGTCGCGATCGCATTTCCGAGCGCCAGAAGGCGCTGTTCGATTTCCAGAATTCGCTGATCGTCCAATATCTCCGCCCGTTCGGTCGTCAGTTCGGCGCAGAGCGAGGTGGTGAGCCGGTGAGGTTCTTCAAGAATGCCGTCGCGCCGGAGCACCGGCAGCGTCGCGATGCCCTCGTCGATCCGATTGACCTGGAAGACGACCGATCGCGGATTGAACGGGTCGAGAAGCGCCATATCCCGCACCGGCGCCAGCGCGACGCCGACCAGATAGCGGGAGCTGTAGGTGATCTGCGAATCGATCAGGTCGAGCATGACGCCAAGCGTGTGCTCCGTCGCGTCGTTTCCGGCGAACTGGCGCAGCAGCCGGCAGGTGTTTGCGCCGCGCTCGACGCAGCGCCCCATGACGTAGAACACCCAGCCCGCGCCGCGGTTGAAGTTCTCGTCGAACAATCCCGACAAGGCGGCGATCACGGTCAGGCCTTCTTCCGTCAGGTCGACGATCTCGCCCGCGGAGAGCCGGCGCTCGGGCGCAGGATCGATCGCGCTCTCGAGGCGCCCGATGAGCTCCCACGTCTTGTAGGTCAATCGCTCCCGGATGACGGATGCGGCCGTGCGCGCCGATCGCGCCAGCGCCAGCGCCGAGCCGTAGTGGCTCGCATCCCGCAGTCCCTGGTCGCTCACCGCCGCGGCGCCCTCCTTCAGGGTCGTGGCGTCAACGGCGCCCCAACCGATCAGCACGCCCATCAGCCGGTCGAGCGCCTGACGGCCGACGCGCACGGGAGCATCCGGATCGACCGAGCGCGCCGCGAGGCATCGCACAACCCGCAGCGTCGCTTCGGCCCGCTCCAAATAGCGTCCAAACCAGAACAAATTGTCTGCGGCCCGGCTTGGCAGATTGCCAAGCAGCCGCGTGATGCGCACGCTGTCCGGGTTCGGCAGGAGGCTCGAGGCTTCGACCGGCTTGTCGGCAAGCACCCAAACGTCGGCCGACTCGACGCCGTCGCCCATCGACACCGCGCGTGCGTCGGGCTGATCGGATATGCGACAAAAGCCGCCTGGCATGACACGCCAGCCCTTCGGCGTCGCCGCGCAATACACGCGCAGCACGAAGGGCCGGGGCTCGAGGCCGTTCTCGACCCATCGCGGCGTCGTCGAGAGGCGCACGACTTCCTGCCCGACATAGTCCATGCCGCGTGATGCGATCGCATCGCGCAGCAGGGCCTTCTCGCGAACCGACAGTTCCTCGCCGACGACACTGGAGCGCCCCTTCATCCCGGGCGGATCGTTGCCGAACGCCGGCGAGATCGAGACAGAATCGAACTCGTCGAGAACCCGTTCGCGCTCCTTGGGCTGACCGCACCACCACGTTGCGGTGTTCGGCATCAAGAGGTCCTGCCCAAGAAGCCCGCGCGCCAGCGCCGGCAGGAAGGCGAGCATCGCCCGCGACTCGATGAAGCCGGTTCCCGGCATGTTCTCGACGGCCACTCCGTCCTCTCGGATCGCTTCCATCATTCCCGGGACGCCAATGCGCGACGAGGCGTTCAATTCGAGCGGGTCGCACCAGTCGGCGTCGATGTGGCGCCAGACGACGTCGCACCGTTTCAGGCCGGCGATGGTCCGCACGAACACGCGTCCCTCGCGCATGACGAGATCGTCGCCCTCAACCAGCAAAAAACCAAGATATCGGGCGAGGTAGGCCTGCTCGGAATAGGTCAGACTGAGGGGGCCTGGGCTCAGGATTGCGATCCGAGGCTCTGACCTTTGCCCCGCGGACTTGAGGCCGGCGGCAAGGGAACGGAAAAATGGCGCAAGCCGCTGAACGTTCAAATGCGAATAAAGGTCCGAAAACGCCTGGGAGACGACCAGACGGTTTTCCAGAGCGTAGCCGCAGCCGGAGGGCGCCTGCGTGCGGTCGCCGAGCACCCACCAGGAACCGTCCGGGCCTCGGCCGATGTCGACGGCGTAAAGGCGCAGCCAGCGTCCGCCAGGGGGCTTCACGCTCCGCATGCCGGGGACGTAGTCCATCGACCCGGTGACTGCCGCAGCCGGGAGCGCTCCGCTCGCGATCAGTCCTCCGGCGCCGTAGACATCGGCGAGCACGCGCTCCAACAACTCCGCGCGCTGAGACACGCCCTCGGCAATCTGCCGCCACTCGGCCTCGGTGATAAGCAATGGCATCCGGCCGATCGGCCAGTCTCGCTCGTCCTTTTCGCCGACCACGCGGTAGGAGAGGCCCCGATTTCGTATCCGCCGATCCGCCGCGGCAAACCGTTGCCGCATCTCGCCCGGCTCAAATGCGGCGAACGCGGACAGCATTCGGCGCCAGTGCGGACGGCTGTGGCCTTCAGCGTCGACGAACTCGTCAGGAATCCCGGGAAGCGGCGCGTATCCTCGCGTCCATGCGTCCAGCCGCTTCGAGGCGCGGTCGTCCGAGGCGACAACCGTCGTGAATCGTCCTGGCAAGCGAGCCCCGTCGTTCCTGGATGCGGCGACCAGAAAGGTTAACGTCTCCTCGCGGCCGCTCAGTCGGCTACTATGCCCGCCAATACGCCGTTGCGCTAGCGGCAGATGCGGACTGGACAATTTTGGCTAAAATCTACTGTAAAATGTGGCCAAAAAAGAAGCCGCCCCGCCTTCCTTGGCGGGGCGGCGCTTGCTTACTATGTTACGGGTGGGGTCAGCTTCGGGGTCCAGAGTCTTGCTAATGCCAATTAAGCGATCGACTGCCGCTTTCGCAGCCTTGCTGGCGGTGTCGCCAGTCTTCGCGGATTCTCTCGATCCGGATTTGATCTTTCGGAAGTCCACAACATTCAAACTGCTGACTCCGAACGACAAACTCGCCGTGTACGGAGTCGACGATCCGGTGGTTGAAGGGGTCGCATGCCACTATACAACCTCCGAGAAAGGAGGGTTGACAGGGGCCTTGGGCTTGGCGGAGCAGACGTCGGACATCTCGCTTGCGTGCCGCCAATATGGCCCCATCAAATTCAAGGATAAATTTTCTCAAGGCGATGTCGTTTTCAGCGAGAAGCGCTCGATCTTTTTCAAGAAAATGCAAATCGTCAGGGGCTGCGACCCAAAACGAAATATTCTGGTTTACATGACTTACAGCGACAAGTTGGTTGAAGGCTCTCCGAAGAACTCAACCTCTAGCGTGCCGATCGAGCCGTGGGGCGGAGGTGGGGGCGACGTCCAAAAATGCGCGGATTATCTGCGCTAGCTGCCGCGATCATTCGCCGCAGGTGATGAAGTACGGCCGCAACTCGGCTTGTGTGTCGTTTGAGGCGCCGTCGGAGCGTCCGAACTTCAGGGCGGCGCCGCGGCCGTGCGCCTCGCACCAGGCGTCAGCGACGACGCGGCCACATTCTCCACCCTCCTCGAGACAATCCTCCACTCCGTAGCCTGACGCCGCGGAAATCATAAACGTGTCGGTTTCCCGAGCGTACGCCGCGCAGGCGGAGGCAATGGCCAGCATGGCCGCAAAAGGCGCCAGGAGCGCGCAGCGATGGAGCGTCGAAATCGTCAATGCCTTCCCCTGCGGGACGTCAAACAAGGAACGTCGCCGTCAATTGTGTAACGACCTCATAAATGCGCGGTTAACGTCTCGCCCCGATCCCCGCAATTGTCGGGTCCGCGCCGCCTGCGAGTGGAGGATTCGTAGGCAAAAATCAAGCCCCGGAGCGCCCCGTCCGATTTACGAGCGCAGCAAGGCCCTTTGTGATGCTGCCGTTCGTCGGCAGCGTTGGGATCAGGCAGGCCTGCAGCGAATGATAGATGTCGACTTTTCCAAAGAAGGGATCCGAATTCGGCCGCAGGGCGTCGTCCACTTGCGCACGCCACCCGCCATTCTCGCGGTCGATGAAGCGCGTCGCGACAAAGCTCCAAATTCGCCTATACCAGTCCTCGTACTGCGAATCCCCGTAAATAGCGTTGAGGAAGGCCGCAGCCCCGATCCCTTCGCAACAGGGCCACCAGTAACGGTCGCGGATTCTTGGCTGACCATCCCAGTCGAGGGTGTAATAGAAGCCGCCGGCGTCGCGATCCCAGCCCTCGGTGACCGTGCGAGCGAAGAGCGACTTGGAGGCATCCGGTAGCCAGTCGATCGTTCGTCCTCCGAGTTCCCAGAGTTGGAGCAGCAGCCGCGACCACTCCAGCGAGTGACCAGGCGTCGTGCCGTAAGGTCGAAACATCGGGCTGCCCGAATAGTCCTTGTTGACACGCCAATCCGGTGTGAAGTGCTCTGGCAGGCGCCAACCGTTCGCGGCGGCGTTTACGCCGACGATGCGATCGGCGACCCGCTCGGCCATCCGGATATAAGTGATATCGTTCGTCGCTTCGAAAGCCGCCATGAGCGCTTCGGTCAAATGCATGTTGGAATTCTGGCCACGATAGGAATCGAACGCGCGCCAATCGTTTGTGAATTCTTCGGCGACAGTTCCGAACTGCTCCTCCCAGAACCGATCCCGGATGACTGTCGAAACGTCAGTGAGAAGGCGATCGGCGTCGGGATGTCCGGCGACTTTCGCACTCGAGGCGGCGAGAAGGACGAAAGCGTGACCATAGGCCTGCTTGGCGCTGTCCGAAGGTCCGTCGTAGCCCACGCCCCAGAAATATCCGCCGTGGTCTGGATCGCGATGGCCGTTCCAAAGGAAATCCATTCCGTGGTCGACGATGACGTCGGCGCCGGGGCGGCCCGTGAGATAGGCGATCGAATAGGCATGAACGATTCTAGTCGTCGCGAAGAGGTAGCGCGCTGGCGTTCCCCCGGCGCCGTAACCGGGAGCCGCCGGTCGACCGGCGTCGTCCAGGTCGTAAAATCCCCCGAGCGGATTGATAATATTACGTTCGTAAAACGCGAAGAGCGCTTCAGCTTGCCGATTGAGCCAGGCTTGGTGGCTCGGCAAGCCAGCCCATTTGCTGTTTGAGGCGACGGCGAAGGTTTTCATGGTCGGGGGCTGCCCGGAGGAACTGGCCGAGAATGCTATGCAACGACGCGTTGATGCAAGGCGGGGCGCGCGGCCGACTTGATTGGCAGCCCTGACCCGGCCAGTTTGTGCGCTTGCGGCCGTATCCCGATGCGGTATCCTGTTTTGGAATGGTCGGATGAACGTCTTGATTCTTGGCTCTGGCGGACGTGAGCATGCGCTGGCCCGCGCCTGCGCGCGATCGCCCCAGATCGGAAAGCTGATTGTTGCGCCCGGAAATCCAGGATGTGCGGCTCTTGCTGCCACCTACCCGATCGACCTTACGGATAATGGCCAAATCGTCGCGCTGTGCAAACGGGAAGCGATCGATCTTGTGGTCGTCGGTCCGGAGTCGCCCCTGGTGAACGGGATCGTCGACGAACTTGAGAAGGAAGGGATCGTCTGTTTCGGACCCTCCCGCGCCGCGGCGCAACTCGAGGGTTCGAAGGGCTTCGCCAAGGACCTCTGCCGCGAGTTCGGCATTCCAACTGCTGCATATGGCCGCTTCCGCAGCCGTAACGACGCCAAGGCCCGCATTCGGGTTTGGGGCGCGCCGATCGTCGTTAAGGCCGACGGCCTGGCGGGCGGCAAAGGCGTGATTGTCGCATCGACGATTGAAGAGGCGGAAGCCGCGGTCGACATGCTTCTGCCCGAGGCTGAGGGCGCCAATGGCGAGGTGGTCATCGAGGAGTTCCTTGATGGCGAAGAGGTGTCCTTCTTTGCGCTCTGCGATGGGGCTGCAGCGGCGCCGTTCGCCAGCGCCCAAGACCACAAGCGCGTAGGGGATGGGGATACGGGCCCGAACACAGGCGGCATGGGCGCTTATTCGCCGCCGGCGATCATGACGTCCGAGATGAGCGATCGAGTCATGCGTGAGATCGTCACGCCTGCGATCCACGGAATGGCTGCGCGCGGAACGCCCTTTCGGGGTGTGCTTTTCGTCGGTCTCATGATCGGCAAGGACGGGCCAAAAGTCATCGAGTTCAATGTCAGATTCGGCGATCCGGAGACCGAAGTGATCCTTGAACGGCTGTCCGACGACCTCTTGCCGATGCTTGAAGGCTGCGCAAGGGCGCGCTTGCCCAAGGTCTCGCCAAGATTCAGCGCAGATGCCGCATTGACGGTTGTCATGGCTGCGCACGGCTACCCGGGCGAACCTTTAAAGGGGACACGGATCGTTGGCATCGAGGACGCCGAAAGCGTTCACGGCGTCACGGTTTTGCAGGCAGGCACACGGCAAGAAGGCGACGCCATTCTCGCGGACGGCGGCCGCGTGCTTGCCGTGACCGCAAGGGGTCGGACGGTTGGCGAAGCGCAGGAGCGCGCGTACGCCGCGGTCGACCGCATCGATTGGCCAGGAGGATTCTGCCGGAGAGATATCGGCTGGCGCGCGGTCGCCCGGGAGCGTGAGGTCAGCCGTTGACCGCGATGCGCGATCCTGGGGCGGGCGCGCCGCATCCGTCGGTCGCGATCGCGCTCGGCAGCGGCGGCGCCCGGGGGATCGCGCACGTCGTTGCTCTGGAAGCGCTCGACGATCTTGGCATTCGTCCTGTCGCCATCGCGGGAACCTCGATGGGCGCTGTTATCGGAGCCGCTTACGCCGCCGGACTGGAGGCGCAGGACATTCGCGCCCACGTCTTGAGAGTCCTCCGCAACCGCTCGAACGTCATGGGAAAGCTGCTGCGGGCGAGAGTCGGCCGCTTCGCTGATCTGTTGCTTCGCGGGCGAGGCAACCCGGTCTTGCTAGATCCGGAGATCTTTCTCGATTTGTTTTGGCCTGCGGGCGTTCCGAACTCGTTTGAGGAACTTGCAATCAGGACGTTCGTCGTTGCGACGAACTATTCGGATCGCAAGGAAGCGGTCTTTCAGTCGGGCTCGTTGACTGCCGCAGTGGCGGGCTCGATGGCCATTCCTGGCCTGTTTCGTCCGGTGGAGAGCGGTGGCAGTTTGCTGATCGACGGCGGCGCCGTCAATCCGTTGCCGTACGATCACCTCTTCGATCTCGCCGACATCGTGATCGCGATTGACGTCACTTTCGGCGGACGATCGCGCCGACGGCGTGCGCCGACGCCGCTCGAATCAATGTTCGGCGCAGCCCAAATCATGCAGGGGGCCATCACCGCGGAAAAGATAAAGCGTCGACCGCCAGACATCCTGATCCGCCCGAGGGTCGAACAGTTTGGTCTGCTCGACTTCTTTCGAGCTGGGCAGATTCTGCGGGCCGCGGAATCCGGCAGGGAGGAGCTTGCAGCTGCGATCAAGTCTCAGGGGACGACGCTGAGGTCGGCGCGAATGAAGCCCCTATCGGAACGGATTCGCGACGCATAAATCCGGCGCCGGATAGCGCCGTGCGACCGGCTCGCTGCGCTTCCAGGATTCGAACCGCCGCGTTGCCGCAAGCGACGGTCATCGTTTGGTCGAGGATCGATCCCTGGCCCACCGGCGCCGCGCGCAATCTCGGCGCGCAAGATCTTGACCCGCTCCACCCCGCCGCGGATGACAAGATTCGAGAATGCGCCGGGCATGGGCGACAGACCGTGGATGTGATTGCGAACCGCTTCGGCGTCGCGCGTCCAGTCAATTTCGGTTTCGCTCTTGTCGATCTTGCGCGCGTAGCAGGCGCCTTCGCTCGACTGCTCGTTGAATACGAGCTTTCCGGTCTCGAGGGCGTTCAAGCCGCGCACGGCGAGTACCGCCGCGATTTGCGCCAGACAAGTCGCCAGATCTCCCGCAGTGTCTCCAGGTCGGATCGGGACGACCTCGCGCAAGGCGACTGGCCCCGTGTCCAATCCAGCCTCCATCCGCATCAGGTCGACCCCGGTTTCATGATCGCCTGCCATGATCGCCCGCTGGATTGGCGCCGCGCCGCGCCATCGCGGCAGAAGCGATGCGTGCAGATTTAGGCATCCGAACTGCGGAGTCGCCAAGATCGGAGGCGGCAAGAGCAGGCCGTAAGCGATAACGAGACCGACATCCGCCGCGTGGCTTCGGAAGGCCTCCTGGGCCTCCTCCGACTTCAGGGTAGCCGGCGTATAGACCGGGACACCTAACGCCTCCGCCGCCTCGTGAATCGGCGTTTTCCGAATCTCGAGCCCGCGACGTCCGCCGGGTTTGGGCGCGCGGGTGTAGGCCGCGACGACGAGGCGCCCACTATCGACGATTGCGCGCAACGTCGGCACCGCGAAGTCCGGCGCGCCCATGAAGACAACTCGCATGCACCCGCGGATACCATCTGCCGAATTCGGTCGTCAAAGCTGCTAGATACGGGATATGCTCACGTGCGTGATGATAATCGACCTAAACAGCGAATTAGGAGGCGGCGGGGTTGGGAGCCGGATGCCGTGAGCGACAGTTCGACCGGGCGTATCGCCGTCAGAGTCTATTACGAAGACACTGATTTTTCTGGCCGCGTTTATCACGCCTCCTATCTTCGCTTTCTCGAACGGGGACGGACCGAGTGGCTGCGGGGATTCGGTTTCGGTCACAGGGACATCGCCGGGGGCAGCGGGGTCGTGTTCGCCGTCCGAAGCCTCCAGATCGAATACTTGGCTCCGGCTCTGATGGATGATCTGCTGGACGTCGAGACCAGGGCGTCGAAAGTTCGCGGCGCATCGTTGGAATTTCTTCAGAGGATCCTCTGCGACGGTCGGGAACTCGTCACCGCGACGGTTCTGGTCGCGGCCATTCGCAACGATCGGCCGACGCGAATTCCCGAGATGCTTCGACGGGCGCTCCATCGTGATGCGCGCAGTTCCGACGACGACCGACTTTAGGAGATCCGGGGATCGAAAGCCCTATCGAATCGCGACGCGAGCGAATCCAGACGTTCTCCGAGGCGGAGCTCCAGATCATGAATGTCGGCGCGATTGGGCAGCGCGCCGATGGTTTCCCTGAGCCGATAGTGATCGTCGTGGAGCAACGCCATCCGTTCAGCCAGCCGAAACATGGCCGACTCGTTGTTGGACTGCGCTGCGTCGATGTCATGCCTTTGTTGCCGCACGACCATTTCCAGCGTGTGCAGACGCGTCATGAGGCGCCAGACGAACGCCGTCGCGCTCGCGACAATCGAAGCCAAGCCTGCGACTGCCCATTCGAGGAAGCCCCAGGGCGTGCTCTCTGCGGGCGACACATCGACCTCCAGACTTTCCGCCGGGTTTTCGCAAGGTCGCGTTTCCGGCCGCATCGCTCAATGGCCGGCGCCGGTTCAGGCCTGGAGCGGCTTTCCCGCCCGACGAGAAAGAAACAAGCGACTGATGTAACGTCGGCGCGTCCGCCGGTTTAAGCGTCGCGCGCCCGGCGGCGGCGGTCGTCCGGTCGATGCGCTTCAGCGCACCGATCAGCCGAGTTGGCCGGCGCGACGGTCACTTCGTCGAGGCGGCCTGCGCCGTCGCCGCGCTGGCCGAGACGGTCGCGCCGGCGAGGCCGGCGAGGTTCGCGACGAGCAGGCAGTCGGCGTTTGCGGGCGCTTGGCCGGCGGCGATATTGGCCGCGACCTTTCGAACGGCCGCATTGTTCGGATTGGCGTTGGCCACCTGAGTCGCGGCCGTGCCGAAGACGACGCCGATACCCTGGAGATCCGCGCAGGCCGTCGGCGAGTTGGAAGCGATCTTCGCCGTGACCGCCGCAGCGCCGTTGAGGATCGAGACGGTGGAGGAGCAGCCGGCCAGGGCCGCGGCGAGAGCGACGACGGCAGCGGCGACAAGACAGGTTTTCATGGCTTTTTTTCCTCGAGCGCGGCGAGGTCCGCCGCATAGAGCACGATCGAATGATTCTTGACGAAATCCCCGCAGCTGGCGCCGATCGCGAGCGGCCTCGTCGAGTGGCGGTAGAGGGGACGCAGCGGCACATCTGGAACGATGTCGCCGGAGCGCTGATATTCGACCGCCTCCAAGCCGGATCTCGCGAGGTGGCCGAGCCATGGGTTCAAGAAAGCGATGCGTGGCGCGCCGAAGGTGACAACTCGGAACGGGACGCGCGCCAGTCGTTGCGCGTGAAATCGCGGTCAGCACCAAAGCGAGCGCGCCGCCGAGCGAGTGGCCCGTGTAGGTCACGACGACTCCGGCCGGGAGCGCGCGATGATACGCGTGGAGGCGCGGCCAGATCGCCTCGGCGCCGTTACCAAACCCGCTATGCGTTGGACCGACGCCGCGCAACCACGACGGCCAGGCGCGCAGATCGCGGAGCCAATCGAGGGGGTCGGCCGGGTGGGTGCCCGGCATGACGACGACCACCTCGTTCGGTTGGGCGATCAGGTCGTAGCGCACGTCGAGCGCAACGCGACCCGATTGTGGCCCGGCGTAGGATCGGCCCGCGCGGATCGCGAGAGCGCTATGGGCGAGCATGGCGACTTACGACGCGGGCGTCGCGGCGGCGCCCGATCCGCCCACGATCTTGATCTGCGCTGCCCCGATCGCGCCCAGCACTAGCGAGGCGACCCGGTCCGGCGTCGCTCCGGTGGCGACGAGCGCCGCCTTGAGGTTCGCCGCATCGGCGCCGATGATGCTGGCGGCGGCGCCCTTTATCACGGGCGAATTGAGATCGAACTTGGCCTCGCCAAACTCGGAGGTAATGGCGCCGGCGACGATCTTGGCGGCCTCGTTGCCGGCCGCAGTGGCGATGATTTTCTCTGTTCGCGGCATCGACCGTGGAGGCGCGATACTTCCAGCTGTTGTAGGCCGCGACCGCGATGCCGACTACGCCTGCGACGGCAGTCGAGACGGCGGCGGTGACGAGCGGCTGCAGGGCGTCAAGGATCGGCGCCACCGCGATAGCGGTTGCTGAATTGGTCATTCAATTTTCCTCATGAGCTTGCGCGGGGAACCGCCGCGCGTTGGATGGTTAGAGATAGGCGAGGCCGGCGAACCCGCGGGCCGAGATTGTCACGATGAACTGGGCCTCGGCGACGCCAAGCCGAAAAGCTTTTGCGTCATCTTCCACGAATGTTATGGGCCGAGGCGGACGCGGGTCGCGACATGCGCCTCGAGGGCGGCGATGCGTTTCTTGGCGTCGGCGATCTCGGCCTCCATCTGCTGCGAGCGGTCGACGACGGCCTTGCCGAACTCGACGATGGCGTCGAGCGCGACGGCGATCGGTCGCTCGAGCTTCTTGGAATGGGAGCAGGCGCGCGCGATGCGAAGGGCCTCTTCGACGTGGAGCGCAGCATCGACCCGGCCGGCGGTCGGGGGCTCGGCGCCACGCGGATGAAGGGTCACGCGATCCTCCCGAACTGAAATCCAGCCAAAGCAATCGCGACGGCCGCCGGCAGAGTGATCAGCGCGCGGAGCGCCGGACGGCTTAGGAATCCGTCCATGTCAGGCTCGCGCGAGTTCGCGCCGAATGGCCGCTATGGTTGCCGGCCCGGGATCGCCGTCTGCAGCAAGGCCGCCGACGTGAAGCTGGAACGACCGCACCGCCGCCTCGGTCTGCGGCCCGAGCTCATCGTCGACGGCGAGCTGATGACCGAGCGCGTTGAGCGCCCGCTGGACGCCGGCGACGGTCGAGAGGTCGAGCAACGGCGCTGGCGGCGGGCTCGTCCGCGCCGTATCCGGGAGAGCGGGAGCCTGCGTTGCGCCCCAGTTTTCCAGCAGCGCGTTTACCCGTTGAACGATTTCATCCTTCGCCACCCGCGAGCCGGGGCAGGCGTGGTGGTCGGCCGCGCACTCGCGATGGAAACGTAACGTCTTGCCGATGTCCCAGCCGAATTTCTCGCAAAGCGCGGCGAGCACGAATACGGCATTGTCGCGCACTTTCGCGCCGGGTCCCGAGCCGAAATCGTCGCCACCGGCCTCGTAGTTGCCGACCATCTCGATTTCGAGCGTCACGCGATTCCAGCACGACACGGAGACTCCGTCGGCTTGGAGGTCGCTGAGGTTCCAGACATAGTCAGGGCAGACCACGAGATGCGGTCCGGCGTGCCAGCCGAGACGCTGATAGTAGGCGTTGAGGTTCGCTCCCCACCGTTCCTGCGGAATCGCGCCCATTGCGAGCCATTGGGCGAGCGAAGGGACCCCGGTATTGTGCAGGGTCGGAAACGTCGGCCGCCAGCCTCTGTCGAACTTGAGGTTGCGGAGCAAGGCGCGGAATTCCGCCGGCGCGTAATGCGTCGGTCGCGTAAGGTAGGTCATCGGAGGGGCTCCATGTCGTCCCTGCGAATGGGACGAGGTGACCTCAGCGCCGGCGGAGGCCACGGTTATGAAGGGCGGGGGGCGTCGCTGGATCCCGCTTGTGCGGGGATCAAAACGGGGGACGAGGGTTCAGAACCCCTTCTTTGAGAAATGGCTGCTCCATCTCTCGGCCATCTGGCCCCCGGCGAACGGCCGCGCCGACGGCGCCTGCGCGCTCAAAGAGAGTGCAGGCCTCGAAAGCGGCCAAATTAGCGGTCGACTGTGCATCCGGGCGCGCGTATTCGCGAGGCCGCGCCCGAAGCATCGCGGCGAAGATCGCCCCAGAAAAGGCGCATTGTCAGAACCGCCCGACGACCTTCGCATAGAGCGCCAGCGCGGCGGCCAAGAGCGCGAGCGCCGCGAGGGCGGGAAGCCACTCGGCCATCCGGGCATGTCCGGTCCTCCTTTCGTTCGGGGATCATGGGTCTCACCAGGCATAGATCGCGAGAAGCCCGGCGCCGCCCGCGCCGCCCGCGCCGCTGGTCGATGCGCTGCCGGAATTCCAGTACGCGTTGCCGCCGCCGCCGCCGCCGCCGCCCGCGGTTCCCGCCGAACCGGAGCCGGCCGTCACGCCGCCGGTCCCCGTCACCTGATTGCCGCCGCCCGCGCCACCGCAGCCGGGATGGTAGGGAAAGTCCGGCGCGGACGCTGTCCCGCCGTTTCCCCCCGTTCCGCCTGTTCCGCCAAGCGCCGCCGTCTGACAGCCGATGCTCAGTCCGCCGCTCGCGCCGGCATTAGCCGTCGTGGGGGTCGCGCTGATCCCGCCGCCCCCGCCGCCCCCTCCAGGCTGGTTATATCCAGACATGGCAATGGCAGTCGTCCCGGATGAGTTCGAGGAGCTTCCGCCCGGCGGACAGTTTGTTCCAGAGATATTTGTCGCCGCGCCGCCGACGCCGCCGCCGTTGCCTGAAGATCCGGCGTAGCATGTCCCTGTTGAGCTTGCCGTATTGCCGACCGTAAACAAGCTCCCTCCTGAGCCGCCTGCCGTGTAAGTGGATGTCGGCCCTCCGCCGCCGCCGCCTCCGCCGTACCATTTCTCCAGCGTCGAACCGAAGGTCGTGCTGGCGCCGACCGATCCTGAGTTACCCGCAGTCGCCGAACTGCCGGAGACGGCCGCGCCGCCATTCGCGCCAGACCCGATCGAGTAGGCGATGCTTGCGCCGGGAGCGCCGACGTCCGAAGCCTTCCATTGCTTCCAGTGGCATTCGCCCGCGCCGCCGCCCGCGCCGCCGCCGGAATAGCCCGTGATGACGCCGCCCGAGCCCCCGCCGCCGCCCTGACCGCAGCCGAACGCGGCGATCGTTCCGACATTCGCGGGAACCGTCCAGTTTCCTGACCCCGACGTGTAGACGGTCACCTGAGCGTGCGAGGGCGGCGGCACGGATTGCTGCGCCTGCGATGCGTCCGCAAGGGCGAGCGCCGCGCAGACGGCGAGAGCGGAAACCAGACGGCGCATCAGTTCGTCTCCACCTATGCGTAGGCGTTCCCCGAGGACTGCGAGCCGATGCAGTAGAGAACGGTCGAGGCGGGAACGCCTGCGGTCGCCGGTCCCCAGGTGAAGCTCATACCCGGCGTCAGCACCTGTCCCGCGCCGGTCGGCGTGGTAATCGCGGTTACGGCGAGCGACGAAGCGCCCCAGGCGCAGGCGATGGTGTAGGGCGAAGTCGCGGGGTTCGACACCGTCGCATGGTTGTAGGTTCCCGACGGCACGCACGTACTCGCGCCCGTTCCCACGGCGCATCCGCCCGAAGACCACGTCCCGGCCTTGGGCGTGGTCGTCACGGTGCTCGGCGGCGTCAGCGTCGTGATCGTCGCCGACGGCAGGATGACGGGTATCGAATTCGCCGCCGTTTGCTGCCCGAGCGTGACAGTCGACCCGCCGAACTGCGCGATGTTGTCGTTCCACGGCGTCGCGTTTGCTGTCCCCTGGTTGACCGCCCCGATGGTGTTGGAGCCGCTTGGCAGCGACACGCCCGAGCCATAGGTGATCGGAACCGGGTTCCCGGTCGCCGCCGCAGAGCCGCCGACGAGGATATCTGCGTTGACGGTCGGCACGTTTCCGCTCGCAGCGGTCCCGACCCCCGTCGCAGCGCCGAGCGTCGTCCCTCCCCATTGCGTCACGAGCGCGCCAAAGCTCGTATTCCCGATCGAGCCGCCGGCCTGGAAGGGCGATCCAAGCGCTGATTTGACTCCCTGCACGCTTGTATCGAGCGCCGCGCCGTTCAGCGCGCCGAGATTGACGGTCGGCGTCGAGGCGAAGGCCGGAAGCGTGCCGCCAAGCGCGACGGAGTTGGTTCCGCTTCCGAGCGTCCAGGTGCGGCCTGTGGACCACGTCCCGCTTTGGGTCACGCTGCCGATCGTGTTCGGTCCCGCCGGAAGCGAGGGCAGCGAAGATACTGCGACAGCCTGACCCGACCAGGTTACGGACCACGGTCCGGCCGATTGCGTGACGGCTCCGATGACGTTCGACCCCGCAGATAGTGCGGGAAGCGACGCCAACGACACGGGCTGGGTCGATTGCCAGAATGTGCCCGTCACCGAAACGGTCGGCGCCGCGCCAATGTTGACTGTCGGCGGCGAGCCGAAGCCCGGCAGGGTTACGCCGCTTCCGAAGCTGATCGGAACCGGATTGCTCGAGGACACGACCGAGCCGGCGACCGTTTCCGAGACCGGCCAGGCGCTCGCGGGCGACGCGGGCGAGCCTTGGGCGACCGTTCCGCCGGCGCCGCCTCCGCCTCCGCCGCCTGAGCCGGTCGGCAGGCCCGATCCGCCGGAGACCACGACGGTCGAGGCGCCGCCATTGCCGACGACCGCGTAGTCGGTCGCCGAGCCGACCGTGAAGGCCATCCAGCCGCCGGCCGGCACGACGTCAGCCTGGCCGGAGACGACGCTGACGCTCGAAGCGCCAAGCTTGATTGTGATCGGGTTCGAGCCGGTGTTGTACACGACCACGGCCGTGCCGTTCGGCAGCGCGTATGTGGACGAACTCGTCGTGACCGCCTGATAGCTGTAGGCCGGCGTCGGCTGGAAGCCGCTGAGCGTGGCCGAGAAAGTTCCCGATACCTTGGCGGGATTGCTGGAGAAAGAGCGGACCTGATCCATCGCCGCCGAGCGGCACGACCCCGGGCACGACGGACCCGCCGGTATCGCGATAAGTCTGGGCGACGATGTGCCGGCGAGCAAAAGCGCCAGCGCCGTCGCGCTGGCGGCTGCGTAGGGTCGAGCCATGGCGGTCCTCGTGAAGGGCGAATAAGCGAAATCGACTGCGAGCGGGCCGGTCAGGCGGATGGGGCGGCGCCGGCGATCCGCGGTCCGCAGGAAACGGTCGGACGACGGGACGGCGCCTTGATGTCGCCCGGCGCGCGACCGGCCGTCTGAGGCGCGGGGCCGCCGGGCCGCCACAGGTGCGCAGAGGCTGAAACGGGCGGAGCTCAGGCGGCTGGCGCGGTCACTGAAAGTATTCGACGTCGAGCGCGCCAGCCGCCGAAACGACGCGAAAGTTCGCAAGGACAGCCGGCCCGGACAAGGAGACGCAGGATCCGGCGGAGAGCGGCTGACCGACGCTCGCGGTCGGGGTCGTCGCGCCGTCGGTAGTGTACTTTGCGGTCGCGGCCGAGGCGCAGACGGTCGCGTAGCGCGCGCCGGCCGGGATCGTCAACGCCGTCGCTGTCGCCGGCGAAAGGTTGTGCTGGCCTGGCGGCAGGGGCGTATAGGCGTATGGCAGCGGCATGACGCCGGGCACGATCGAGCCGCCCGAGTCGCGATAGGTCTGGCCGAAGGCGCATCCGCCCATCAGTGCGAGCGCCAGCGCCGCGCCGGCGGCGCGCCTCAATCCATGCGTCATGTCTAGGGATCCTTACGAGGTCGACGGGCTGCAGAACGCCAGGTGGATCGATAGCCGCACCGAGCCGGTGGTGAAATTGCCGCCGGCCGCGGTCAAGACAATCGGCGTCGCCGAGCCGTAGAAGGCGGTCGGCCCGATCAGGCCGTAATTCGTCGAGCCGGCGGCGATGTTGAGGCCGGAGCCGAAGCGGGAAGCGCTCGCGCTCGGTCGCCGTATCCCGAGGCGTCCCCGACGCTGTAGCTCGTTGCCCCGGTGATCGCCGTCACCGTGCGCGCGCCGACTGCGAACACAATGCAGTTCGGCGGGATCTCGTTCGCGCCCGATGTCGTGACGCTCGCGCCAGTAAGGCCCGAGACAAGGAACTCCATCACCGCGAATTGCATCGAACCGCCGTTCGGCGCCTGCGCGGCGAGGAAGGAGTTGGTGATCGCCCAGGCGTTCGACCCGTTCGATTCCAGCGCGAGGAAGCCAAAGGGTATATTGATCGCGAGCGCCGCCTGGCCGTTGATGGTGTCCGAGCCGGCGTGT
>CAWANA010000040.1:0-22318 GCA_963783275.1 uncultured Alphaproteobacteria bacterium
TGCCCGATTTCGTATATGGCTCTCCAGCCTTCAAGAAATGATGATTGATTGACGCCGCCCGGCCCGCTTAGCCGAAGGTGAAGCGAAGGCCTCGGCGCCGGGATCGAGAAACTCGATCTCGAACGTGCGGTCCGCGCCCTGGCTCTGGGAGCAAGTTGATAGAGCCGCTGCTCGGTGACCGTCCCGCTGCCATCGGCGTCGGTATCGAAGCCATGGTCGGCGCCCGGCGGCTTGCCGTCGACGAAAACCCGGAAGCGCACCGGCTTGCCGTCTGCGCCCGGCCCCAGCACCAGATGCAGGTCGCGGGCATGGAAGCGGTAGACGATGCGTGCCGGTCGGCGCCGTCGAGCACGGCGCTTTTCGCCGCCGACGGTCCAGTCGCCCGCCAGCGCCCACTGATTCTGCGGCGGCGTCGCCGGCGCGGCATAGAGCATGCGCGCATATCCGCGCACGTGCCGCCGGGCGAGGCGAAATTCTCGCTCCGCTCATAGCCGACATAGGTCTCGGGCGACTGCACGTCGCCGCAGTCGGCGGCGGCTTCGACGCCGTCGGCGGCGACCGTGACCGTTCTCTGGGCACGTCCTTCCTGCCGGCTTCGGCCAGCAACTGCTGGATCACCTGTTCGGATTCGTCGTATTCGCCTTCGCCGAAATGGTGATGGCGGATGCGGCCCTTGCGCGTCGATGAAGTAATGCGCCGGCCAGTACTGGTTGTTGAAGGCCCGCCAGATCGCGTAATTGTTGTCGATCGCGACCGGATAGGTGATCTTCAGATCCGCGACGGCGCGGCGCGACATTGTCGATGTTCTTCTCGAAGGCGAATTCCGGCGCGTGGACGCCGATCACCACCAGCCCTTGCGTCTTTGTACTTTTCCGCCCAGGCCTCGCACATAGGGCATCGAGCGCAGGCAGTTGATGCAGGAGTAGGTCCAGAAATCGACCAGCACGACCTTGCCGCGCAGATCGTCGGCACTGAGCGGCGGCGAATTGAGCCAGTCACCGCGCCCGCGAGCGCGCCGGCAGCGACGGCAACTGCCCTTCGATCGGCAGCGATCCCGGCACCTGATCGGCGGATTGGCTCGACATCATCATGCCGCCCCCGCCGTTCGCTCCGCTCATGCATCGCGCCGGCCCCACCGGCATTCGACCCGCTCATCATCATGCCCGGGCCACCCTGCATGACCCCGACGGTGCCGATCCGGCTCGGCGGGCCAGATCGAGCAGGTTTGCTCAAGGCCGTCGTGGTGCGAGCGAAATTTGGGTCAACACCCCGGTGTCGAGCCCGAGCGCAATAGCCGCAACGCCGCCGAGCACCGCGACGCCCAATCCGCGCCGGATCCATTCGCCGGCGCCGAGCGAGCGCTTCATCGCCGCGAACACGCGCCCGCCGATCAGCAGGGCCAGCGGCCAGCGATGTCGCCGCGCCGGCCGCATAGGCCAGCAGCAACAACGTGGTCTGGGCATTGGCGCCCTGAAGCGCCGCGCCGGTCAGCACCAGCCCGAGGATCGGCCCGGCGCAGGGCGCCCATAGCAAGCCCGGTCGCCACGCCGAGCAGGAACGACGGAATGATCGAGCCGGCTTCGGCTTGCCGGCTGCGCCCGTTGCGACAGCCGGGCGCCGGCGGCAACCAGCGGCCGGGTCAACCGGTCGGCCAGCGCCGGAAACAGCAGCGTGATGCCGAACAGCGCCAGCAGCGCCATGGCGGCGATGCGCCCATACTGGTTGGCTTGCACGGCCCAGCCGCCGCCGACGGCCGCAAGCGTCGCGACCGCCGCGAAGGTGAGCGCCATGCCCGACCAGCAGCGGCAGGCCGCTCCGCACGAAGGGCTGGTCGGAGCGGGCGAACACGAACGGCAGCACCGGCAGGATGCACGGGCTGAGGATGGTCAGCACGCCGCCAAGATAGGAGAGGACGAAGAGTATCATGTCGGTTCCGGGCGTGGGTTGTGGATCGTTCAGGTCAGGCGGTCAGGCTGAAACGATCCGGATTCGAGGAAGACGATGGGAGAAACATGACGCATCGTAGTGCGCGAGCGGTGTCGAAGTCCTCACGGAAAGTTAAATTAAATGTGATAACTCGCTGCTCGAAAATTTTGCACAATGGCGCAACCGGCCCGCTTTGCGGCAGCTGCCGTCCCACCGCCAAGCCACGCCCATCGGCGTTTGACCAGCCTCCACGAGCCCCATGGACCATCCGAAACGCATCCTGATGGTCGAAGACGACGTCGACATCGCCAATGTGCTGAGCTTGCATCTGCGCGACGAACGTTACGAAGTCGTGCATAGCGCGGACGGCAACGAAGGGCTGCGGCTGCTCGAACAGGGCGGCTGGGACGCGCTGATCCTCGATCTGATGCTGCCGGGCGTCGACGGTCTGGAAATTTGCCGGCGGGCCCGCGCGATGACGCGCTACACGCCGATCATCATCACCAGCGCCCGTTCGAGCGAGATACGGATTCTCGGCCTGGAACTGGGCGCCGACGATTACCTCGCCAAACCGTTCTCGGTGCTCGAACTGGTGGCGCGCGTGAAAGCCTTGCTGCGGCGCGTCGAAGCCATGGCGAAAGATTCGCGCATCGACGCCGGCAGCCTGCAGATCGCCGGCCTGACGATCGATCCGCTGACGCGCGAAGCGCGCGTCGACGGCAAGCCGATCGAATTGACGCCGCGCGAGTTCGACCTGCTGTATTACTTCGCGCAGCATCCCGGCAAGGTGTTCTCGCGCATGGATCTGCTCAATGCCGTCTGGGGTTATCAGCACGAAGGTTATGAACACACCGTGAATACCCACATCAACCGGCTGCGCGCGAAGATCGAGGCCGATCCGGCGCAGCCTGAACGCATCATGACGGTGTGGGGCCGCGGCTACAAACTCGCGGCGCCGGGCGAACCGCCCGCGCCCGCCCCTTCGCGAACGGACACGCCGTGAATCTGACGCTCACCCAACGGCTCGCCATCGTCTTCTCCGCGCTGCTGCTCGCGTGCTGCGGGCATCGGCCTGGCTGCAGATCCGCTCGAGCGATCTGCATGAGAAGGAGGTCGTGCAGAGCCTGTCGAAGAGTCTCGCCGACCATATCGCGCACCGCGCCACGCTGATGGACGCGAACGGTTTGCGGCCCGACGCCGTGCGGCAATTGTTCGGTCAGTTGATGGCGGTGAACCCGAGCGTCGAGGTGTATCTGCTCGACAACGCCGGCACGATCAAAGGCGACGATGCGCCCGCGGGCCACGTGAAGCGCGAACGGGTGGATCTGACGCCGATCCGGCAATTCATCGCCGGCGACGCGCTGCCGATCCTCGGCGACGATCCGCGCAGCGTCGACGGTCGAAAGGTGTTCAGCGCCGCGCCGCTGCAATTGAGCGGTCAGCAGCCGTCCGGCTATATCTACGTGGTGCTGCTCGGCGAGGAACACGACGCGCTGGCCGCGCGCGTCGCCGCCAGCTCCGTGTTGCGCAATACCTTGTGGTCGATGGCGCTGGTCGCGCTGCTGGGCCTGCTGGCCGGTCTGACGGCGTTCGGTCTGATCACGCGGCCGCTGCGCCGTCTGACCGACGCCATGCGCGTTCGACACCGACGGCGAGCCGGATACGAGCGATACGGCAATGGCCATGGAGTTGCCGTTCCTGGTTCCTCGGCTCAGTTCGTGTATTGCTCCAACTGCTGAACGATGGCGATCGACAAAGCGGGCGCTATGAATGCGGCGATCTTCGCGGCGGAGATCCTGGGGCTGTCGGATGAAAAAATCGCGCAGAAGCTGGTGGAACACAAAGCGGAACTGGCGCGAGGCGTAGAGGAAAAGAACGCGCGGTTGCAGGAGCAGCTGGCGGCGCGAAAATAGGAATAGTAAGCCGCTTGCTATTTATTCTTCGTTTTTGCCTGCGAAAAAAGGATATTAATTCGGCCCGAGAAGCGACGGCCGATCGGGCGGGCGATTCTTCTCTTCTTCCGCTTGCTGCGGAGTGGGAACGTACTTCGGTTCGGCCGGCGGTTTCAGAATCCATTCAAAACCAGTTTCGGCGCGGATAACGGCCAAGGTCTGCCTGAATTTCGGGTCGGTGGTGGCGTTGAGTGCGGCGCGCAGGAATTGGAGCGCATCGGCGGCGAGGATTTTCTTGTAATCGCCCTGCACGAACAGGGTGTCGACGGCGCGCATTTTAGGATCAGCCGAGCAGATTTTTTCGATGCGAGGATCATTCCCTTTCATCAGGTCGAGGAGAGTGGGCGCTTTGGTTTCGGGCGGATATTGAAATTCGAGGAGGGTGTGCGGTTCGTTTTTTTCCGGCGGCCAGAACTGGACGTAGGTGGGACGGGTGACGCTGGTGTCGTAATAGTCGAGCTGGCGCAATTCCTGCCGGAGATCGAGGGAAAGCAGCCAGACTTCGGGACCGTAATCGCGAACGTAGCCGACGATGACGAGTTGGACGACCGGCTCGTGGGCAGGCAGAGTGACTTTGGCGTGGAAGTCGGCGGTGATTTGATTCAGGCGCTTCCACAGGCCGAGGCCGACGGTTTCGAGGTCGGTAGCCTCAGAGGTGCGTAGGTCGAGAGGCTGCTGACGGTCGAGGCGATCGTCGACGGCTGCGGGAGTGCCATGCAGGTAGAGCAATACGGTTGTGTCGTGTTTACGCTTAACTAATCATATGCTCATTGGCAAGCAGCAGTCATGCAGGACTCGTGGCGGCATCTGAATTCCAGTACATAAACGCGTCGAACCATGCGATCGTAAAAGCAACACGGTGCAGGGCGATGCACTTGCTGTCGCGGCAAGAAAATACGATTCTGACTGGTGAATATCCTCTTCCCCGCTGAAAACTCATCGCACACGGCCATTTTTTCCGCGTTGGTTTAAGATCAAGCGTTAAATGCAACAGTGCTCTCGATTTTTTATATGCCGAAATGAACGTTGCGACGCCGAGCCCGCCATGCCGTGCCATATGTAATCCTCTGCATCCGTGGTAACGGTAATGGGAATAACCGCTTACACCAGCCTGCACATACTCATTCCCAGGCTGTGCCGACCTATTTATCGAAAATATCTGTAATCCAAAAGCAAAAATGGATTGTGCATCTGACCCCATTCATAGCACTCCCGGCGGTCGGATCGAGAAATATGGAGATCGGCACCGACAAAGGCAGTGGCAGTGAGCGCTTAATCACGATTACAGAATTTTAAGATAAACACGTTCATCGACAATGCGGGCCATGTTTATGTGCTACTACTACTCGTTAAGTCTGGTATGTGTAGGCGCCGAGGCGGCGGTGGCGGAGGCGCTGGCGCGCGAGGGGTTCGACGCGGTCATCCTCGACCTTCAGCACGGCGCGCTCGACTTCGCCGGCGCATCGCGGAGCGATTCTGGCGGTCGCGCTCGCTGGCCGGCCGGCGATCGTGCGGGTCCCGGTGGGGGATTTCGCCTCCGCCAGCCGGCTCATCGACGCCGGCGCTGCAGGCGTCATCGCGCCCATGATCAACAGCCGCGCCGACGCCGAGCGGTTTGCGTCGTTCGCCAAGTTTCCTCCGGTCGGGGAGCGGTCGTGGGGTCCGCGTGCGGCGCTGGCGCTGAGCGGGCTTGACCTGCAAGGCTATCTCGCCTCCGCCAACCGACTGACCCAGGCGATCGCCATGATCGAGACCCGCGAAGCGCTGGACGCGCTCGACGACATCCTCGCGGTTGCGGGAATCGACGGCGTGTTCATCGGCCCCGCCGACCTATCGATTGCGCTTGAGCAACGGCGCCAGATGGGACCCTCGCGGCCCGGCGGTTATTGAAGAGGCCGGCCGGGTCGTCGACCGGGCCCGCGCCCACGGCAAATACGCCGGCATGTTCTGTTATGACGGCGCAGACGCCGCCAAGATGGCCGCGCTCGGCTTCAGGCTGTGCTCCGTGGGGTCGGACACCTCCCTCCTGGGCGCCGCCGCACGGGCCGAACTCGCGGCAGCCCGCCGCCAATCGGCGACCAACCCTGGTAACGCCGCAAAATCATACTAAATATCATGAACTTGACTGAACGGTTCGCCGCCTCCGCGAGCGGCCAGAGGGTGCTTTTGTCGTGCATCTGCGGCCGTGAACCGCTAGAATGCCATTGATCTCGAATCGCGGTGTTTTTCCCGCCTTGCGATCCCACGAAAAGGCCGGTCTGTTGAACGAAGAAATCAAGGAACTCGCCCGGCGCGCCGAAAGCGCGAGCGAGTCGTACGGCGCGGACTCGATCAAGGTGCTGAGAGGCCTGGACGCGGTGCGCAAGCGTCCGGGCATGTATATCGGCGACACGGACGACGGCTCCGGCCTCCACCACATGATCTACGAGGTGGTGGACAACGCCATCGACGAGGCGCTCGCGGGCCATGCGAAGCTCGTCACCGTGACCCTCAACGCCGACGGCTCCTGCACGGTCACCGACGACGGGCGCGGCGTTCCGACCGGCATCCACGAGGAGGAGGGGGTGTCGGCCGCCGAGGTCATCATGACCCAGCTTCACGCCGGCGGGAAATTCGACCAGAACTCCTACAAGGTCTCCGGCGGCCTGCATGGCGTCGGGGTGTCGGTCGTCAACGCCCTGTCGACGAAGCTCGTCTTGCGCGTCTGGCGGGACGGGCTCGAGCATTTCGTCGAGTTTGCCCATGGCGACGTGGTCGCGCCGCTGAAGGTCGTCGGCCCGGCGCCGCTCATCGACGGCCAGCCGAAGCGCGGCACCGAGGTGACCTTCTGGCCTTCGTCCGAGACCTTCACCATGGTCGAGTTCGATTACGCCACCATCGAGCATCGGCTGCGCGAACTCGCCTTTCTCAATTCCGGCGTGCACGTCGTTCTGACGGACGCAAGGCAGCCCGAGCCGAAGCGCGAGGATCTCTATTACGAGGGAGGCCTCGAGGCCTTCGTGCGCTATCTCGACCGCGCCAAGGCGCCGCTGATCGAGAAGCCCATTCTGATCCGGGGCGAGCGCGACGGAATCAGCGTCGAGGTCGCGCTGTGGTGGAACGACAGCTACCACGAGAACGTGCTGCCCTTCACCAACAACATTCCCCAGCGCGACGGCGGCACCCATCTGATCGGCCTGCGCAGCGCGCTGACGAGGCAGGTTGTCGGCTACGCCGAGAGTTCAGGCCTGCTGAAGAAGGAGAAGGTCGACCTCTCCGGCGACGACTGCCGTGAGGGCCTGACCTGCGTGCTGAGCGTCAAGTGTCCCGATCCGAAATTCTCTTCGCAGACCAAGGACAAGCTCGTCTCCTCCGAGGTGCGGCCGGTGGTCGAGGGGCTGGTCAACGAGCTTCTCCAGCAATGGTTCGAGGAGCATCCATCCGAGGCGCGGGTGGTCGTCGGCAAGGTCGTCGAGGCGGCGCAGGCGCGCGAGGCGGCGCGGAAAGCGCGCGAACTCACGCGCCGCAAGGGCGCGCTCGACGTCGCGAGCCTTCCCGGCAAGCTCGCCGACTGCCAGGAGCGCGATCCGGCCAAGTCCGAGATCTTCATCGTCGAGGGCGACTCCGCCGGCGGCACCGCCAAGCAGGGCCGCAACCGCGAGTACCAGGCGGTTCTTCCCTTGCGCGGAAAAATCCTCAACGTCGAGCGGGCGCGGTTCGACAAGATGCTGTCGTCGGAGCAGGTCGGGACTCTGATCACGGCGCTCGGCGCCGGCATCGGCCGCGACGATTTCAACATCGACAAGATCCGCTACCACAAGATCATCATCATGACCGACGCGGACGTGGACGGCTCGCACATCCGCACCCTGCTGCTCACCTTCTTCTTTCGCCAGATGCGGCAGGTGATCGAGAATGGCTATCTGTTCATCGCCCAGCCGCCCCTATTCAAGGTCAAGCGCGGCCAGTCCGAGCTCTATCTGAAGGATGAGCGGGCGCTCGAGGACTATCTGGTCGAGGCGGGCCTGGAGGGCGCGTCGCTTCAGCTCGCGAGCGGCGAGGTGCGCGCGGGCGCGGACCTGCGCGCCCTGGTCGAGGAGGCGCGCGCCATGCGCCGCGTGCTGACCGGACTCCACTCCCGCTACAACCGCGCGGCGGTCGAGCAGGCCGCGCTGGCGGGGGCGCTGAGGCCGCTGGCCAACGCCGACGATCCCGAAGGCGCTACGCGCGCCGCCGTCCTCGCCGAGCGCATGAACGCCATCGCCGAAGAAACCGAGCGCGGCTGGACCGGGCGGGTCGAAGCCGGCGGCTATGTGCTGGTCCGCGAGGTGCGCAGCGTGCGCCAGGCGGCGATCCTCGACCCGGGCTTGCTCGCCTCGGCGGACGCGCGCCGCCTCGACGAGCACGCAGGGCCGCTGCGCGAAGCCTTTTCCCAGCCGGCGACCTTCTCCCGCCGGGGCGACACGGCGACCGTCTCCGGTCCCTCGGGCTTGCTCGAAGCCGTCAACGCGACCGGCCGCAAGGGCGTGACCTTTCAGCGCTACAAGGGCCTTGGGGAAATGAACAAGGACCAGCTCTGGGAGACGACCCTCGACCGCGAGGCCCGATCGCTCCTGCAGGTCAAGATTCGCGAGGTCGACGAGGCCGACGACATTTTCGTGAAATTGATGGGCGACGTGGTCGAACCCCGTCGCGAGTTCATCCAGGACAACGCGCTGAACGTGGCGAATCTGGACGTCTGAGCGGCTGAATGGACACTTACCCATAAATTGCCCGGCCGCCTCGCGGGGGATGCGGGCGACAGAATGCTGCGAGTGGAACCCGCTCCTTTGCGCCGGCGTCAGTTTTTCTCCGCGCAATATAGAAAATGGGCCTTACATCATGGCCAACCGTACCTAAAACTTGACCGAGAATTCATGGTAGCTGGTGCGTCCATATTGAGGGGCGCGGACGTTCGAGGGCGTCACGAGCGTGGCGCGCGTGTAGACAAGGCAGGTGACGCGCCCGCTATCGCCGCAATCCTTGCCGGGGCCGACCGTGACCGTGAACGCGCCGTTGCACGGACGTGTCGACCAATCGCGGCTCACCGTGCCGCTGCTAGGTCCCTTCTCGAGAACGTCCGCGCCGGAGACGACTCGGTATTCGCAGGAAGCAATCTGGTAGGTCGGATCGCCGGGGCGGACGCCCGTCCAAAGCACGGCGTCAACGCCGTGCAGGGTGAAGTCCGTCGTCTTCGCCACCCAGGTCCAATCCTTCGGATTGACCTCTGACGTCGGCAAGAAACAGAAATTTCGGTCACCGGATGCGGCGAAATGCGACGCATCCCCGAGCCAATCGGCGTCAAGGTTCGGTCCTATCCAACCGCCATAGTTGTCGAGGTCCCAGAACGCGAAGATGTCGATATTTCCGCCTTCGTCCGTCGACCGATTGCCGAGACCGTGAGCGCCCGAACAGAGTGCGAGGGAGTTGTAAAGCAAGAGCATCGTTTTCACGTTGGGGAATTGGTTCTTGAAGCCCGCGAACACGTCAACGTGGGACGCTCCATATTGCTCGTAGGAGGCGAAATCTTCTTTGAGTTCCCGCCTTGAGCAGGGCAATATGTTCGTCCACCGAACCGCCATCCCCAAATGTCAAGCCAAAGTGACCGCCCGGACGCTTGCTCCGCCAATAGTCAATGACCCCATTGAAGCATTGCACGTTGTAAGCGATTGATGCGTCGCTCATGGGATTGTGCGAAGGATCAATGTTCGCCGGCGCGGGGCCTGGCTCGTCCACGTAGATCGCATCAACGCCTACAGAGGCGTAATGATCGAGAGCGCGCTGCCATGGCCGAGTGTCGGCGGGACAACTTCCGCCGATTCCGCCCATATACGCCAGCCCTTTGGCGTGAGCGAGGGCGACATAGGTCGCGTCATAACCGGCTGGGGTAACCGCCGTTGGCCCCTTTTGCGGTGCATTCAGGCTGTCGAGAAAGCTCCTCGTGAAAGCGGACCTGTGAAACCAAAAATCGAACTTGCCGATGTCCTTGACTGGCGGGATCGCTTGGGCCTGTGCGGCGCTGACGCTGGCCAGCAGAACGAGCCAGAGAATCGGTTTCATGGCGAGGTCCTCTTTAAGTCTGCAACGCGCCCTCTCGAAGTGCGCTTCATTAAAATCGGGCGGGGCGAAGCGTCGCTCAGACCCCCAGACCGCCGCAACGTGGAGCAGGCGCTGGACACGTACGAGCGTACGCTCGTTGCGGAGGGCCGGAAAGTAGGCGCAGGGCCGGGCGATTCGCGGCAGACGCCGTCGCTTTGCGACATGAGAGCAATGATTTTCGTTGCGACGCGATGAACTACAACGGGTGCGTTGGGAGAGTTTGAGGCGGTTCACGACGCCGAAGTTAATGTATGACGTGTCGACTTGGCGCATTCCACGGCAGTCTCGGCAGTGTATCGTCTTAAGACATGGACCATCAGCGTCTCAACGGCAATAATTGTAGGAATATTCACGGGGGGTTGACCAAACCGGAACGCTCGGCCGCCGGCTAGAGTGGCGCAAATCAAACGATTAGCACCGTGTTCGACGCCGGCGCTAGGCGTCAAGGTCTGGAGTTGCCGAGCGTGTGCGGGATTTTTGCGGCGATCAGCGACGAGCCCGTCGCCAACGTTCTGGTTCAGGGGCTGAAGCGTCTGGAGTATCGGGGTTACAACTCGGCCGGCATCGTGACGCTCGACGACGACGGACTGAATTGGGTCTGCGCGGTCGGGAAGGTCTCGGAGCTCGAGCTTCGCATCAAATCCGAGACGCTGCCTGGCTGCATCGGCATCGCTCATACGCGGTGGGCGACCCACGGCGCGCCGAGCGAGGTCAATTCGCATCCGCACATGGCCAAGGGCGTCGCGGTCGTTCACAACGGCATCGTCGAAAATCACCGCGAATTGCGTCAGCGCCTGAAGCGCCAGGGCTGTAATTTTCTCAGCGAGACCGATACCGAGGTCATTCCCTGGTTGATTTCGCAGGCGGTGGACAGCGGCGCGGGCGCCTCGGGGGCGGTGCATTCGCTCGAGGACGAACTCGACGGCTCTTACGCCATTGCGGTTCTGACCGACGCCGACCGCAACGTGCTTCACGCCAAGCGCCACGGCAGTCCGCTTGTCGCCGCTCTCGGCCCGCACGGCGGATATCTCTCGTCCGATATTTCTGCGCTGGCGGGCCTGGCCAGCGAGGCGATCATCCTGAGCGACGGCGACCAGGTCGAGTTGCGCCGCGATGCGATCGCGGTGTTCGACAAGGGCGGCCGCGCCGTGTCGCGTCCGCACCTGCCGGTCGACGCGGCGGGCGGCGCGTTCGACAAGGGCGGCTACCCGCATTACATGCTCAAGGAGATCCACGACCAGCCGGCGGTCGCGCACGCCATCGCAAGCCGCTACGACGAGCGCGAGTTCATCGGCGAACAGATCACGCTCGATTTCAATCAGATCGACCGGGTCCATATGATCGCCTGCGGCACATCCTTCTATGCCTGCCAGGTCGCCCAGCGCTGGTTTGCGGAGATCGCCGGGCTTTCGTGCGACGTGGAGCTCGCTTCCGAGCATCGCTACGCGCCCGACGTCGCCGACGGCCTGAGGGACGCGGCGATCCTGGTGTCCCAGTCCGGCGAGACCGCGGACACGCTGGCCTCGCTCGAGAAGCTCAAGGGGCTGCGCGTTCCGACGATCGGCATCGTCAACCAGCAGGTCTCGACGCTGGCGCGGGAGGCGGACTTCTTCCTGCCGCTGTTCGCCGGGGCCGAGATCGGCGTCGCCTCGACCAAAGCCTTCACCGCGCAGCTGCTCGTCCTGGCGCGGCTCGTCGCCCACGCCGCCGACCAGCGGGGCCACCGCGCCGCAGCCAGGCGGCTTCGCGCGGCCCTCAAGAGAGCGCCCAAGGCGATCGAGGCCGTGCTGCACAACGAGGCCGCCATCGTTGCGGTCGCGGAGACGTTCGCCGGGCGCCGCAGCGCGCTGTTCATCGGTCGCGGAGCGCTCTATCCGCTGGCGATGGAGGGGGCCCTCAAGCTGAAGGAAATCTCCTACATCCATGCCGAGGGTTTCGCTGCGGGCGAACTCAAGCACGGGCCGATCGCGCTCGTCGACGAGAATACGCCGGTCGTCGCGCTGGCGCCCTCGGGCGATCTCTTCGCCAAGCTCGCCTCGAACGTCCGCGAGATCGCCGCCCGAAAGGGCAAGATCATTCTGCTCGGCGATCGCAAGGCGCTGCTCGCCCTCTCCGACGTCGCGAGCGCCTCGCTGACCCTGCCGAGTTGCGACGAACTGATCCAGCCGATCGTCGCCGCGATCCCGCTGCAGTTGCTGGCCTATCACGTCGCGGTCGCGCGCGGATACGACATCGACCGCCCCCGAAACCTCGCAAAGTCGGTGACGGTCGAATGAGCACGACCTTCGCCCCTTGATAAGCTGCGTATGCCGTTCAAAGCACGTTCAAGCCCTTGTCTTGGCGGCTGGGATCGTGTCCCGTCTGGTGGTGTAGCTCGGCTGGAGCAAACCGCTTGCGCGCGCTCGCCAAGCGACCGGTTGATCGCGCGCTTCCGCCCCGACATCGCTCTACCCGGCGTGCTGCACAAGTTGGCGGCCTGCGAGCGCGAGCGCCGCGTCATTGTTAATGGCCGACGCGGCAACGGGGCGCATTCCTTCAAGAGTTTCAAAGCTGTAGGCAGGCATGGCTGGGCAATGAGGCCCGCGCCTTGCTCCTAGCGCAGGGTGCGGCCCGTTTCCTTCGCGAGGCGCGCATGATGCGGTACCGGGTGCAAAATCCCGACAATTGGCACAACACCATTCTTGAGATGCCGACGGAAGCCGGAGCCGAGTCCGCATTTTTCCAGCGTGGGATGAGGAACCTTCTCGCCGCCGCCGTTCTCGCCATCGGCCTCGCCGGCTATGCGGCCGCGCAGGATCTGCCTCTCACACTCCGTATTCTTCACCACCATCCGGCCGCTCCAGTCGGGACCGCCCAGGCGCTTCGACACGATCCCCCCCAGACCCATCTCGCGGTCCTTGGCGAACAGGACGGCCCCGGCGGCGCCGGTCGCCTCCCTGCACATGATGGCGTCGACCCCGGCGACCCGTTCCGCCCAGCGACGAGGGACGCTCGCTCGGCGCCGCGCTCGGGTCTCAGCGCCACGAAGTCGCTGCGGCCGTCCGACCGAAACACAGCCTCGCCGTCGAGCATGACGTTGTCGACGGCCAGGGTCCGCACCGCCTCGGCGATCCTCGGCAGCATCTGGGTGAAGTCGGTTCCGTGCCGTGACCACAGCGACACCCGGCCAGCCTGCTTGCGGACGAGAAGATAGGGGTGCGTCCGACCCTCCAGTCAGGCCCGACTTGGCAAAACGAACCCGGACGAGCCGGCGCGGCGCTGGGGCCGTTGGAACATGGGGCGGCCGGACCCGCTGCGAGACGCCCGTCGTGTTGGCGTCGTGCAATCATCGGGATTTGCGCCTTTGTCGGTATGCTTCTCTCTGATGGGGCCGCGCGCGTTTGGGCGACTGACTTCAAAACGCGAGTTTACTTCAACGCGGACGCTTGTCGTGCGGCGCGAACCTTGAGCGAAAACGAATGTCTGACCGCGTATTCGAACGCCAAGGCGGAATTCGATGAGAAGGCGCCGCGGTTTTCCACGCGGACCGAGTGCGAACGCCATTTCCGCCGTTGCATGATCGGCGACATCTCCGGCCGGGGTGGGAAGGTGACCTTCATTCCGGCTATGCGGGGATTTCGCATGGATGCGGGCAGGCAGTATCGGGTTTTACCGGTCGCGGAGGGCGGTGAAGCCGATCCGCTGTTTCAGGCGCGCGCCGTCGACCGCGTCAACTCGTTTGTGTCCGCAGCAAGGGCGGCAGAGGCGCGAATTGCATGGCGCGCGCTGATTTCCCCACCGGCGCCGGGCGCCAACGCATTCCAAGGGCCGCCTGGAGCCGACGATTTCGGCTACGCTCCCGCCTCGGGCGCGCCCGAGACGTATCCGTTGCCGGCCGCCATGTTGCAGGATCTGAAGAACCGCGAGCGGATGTTCGGTGCGGCTTCGAAATTCTAGGGGCTGCGCCGCAGCGCCAGCTATGAGCGACATTGACGCCGGGCGCCCGCCTGCTCTTTGCGGATATCCACATGAGACCGCCCGATTTTAGAAGCAAGAGCGGTTTTTTGCGTTAGAGCACTGACATGGTGTCTTGGAACCCGGAAGGCGGGGTCCGTCGGCCGACTGGACATTTTGTGAAATGACGCAGATCGACACGACGGACTGCGAGAACGAACCGATCCGGTTCCCCGGCGCTGTGCTGCCGCATGGAGCTTTGCTCGTTTTGAGCCCGGGCGAAAGGACGATTGAGGCGGTCAGCGAGTCCTGTGCGGATGTGCTCGGCGTTTTTCCCGACCGCCTGCTCGGCCACCCTCTCGATGAGATTCTCGACGCAACTCATGTGGACGATCTCCTGGCGACGGCGACCTCTGGCGTGCGGAGGCTCTGCGCCATGTCGATCGAAGGTCGGGCGCTCACGGCTCGCGCTCACCGAAATGGGTCCGGCCAAACTCTGGTCGATATCGAACCCGAGGGCGAGGCCAGGGACTCGCACGCGGACATCCTCTACGCACTGCGGCGCGGCATCGACAGGCTGCGAAACCTGGACGACGTCCTGACGATCGCCCAAACCGCGGCTGAATTGATTCGCGACGTCGCCGGATATGACCGGGTCATGATGTACCGCTTCGATGCGGCCTGGAACGGCGAGGTCCTTGCGGAGGCTCGCGCCCCGCAATTGAAGCCCTATCTCGGCCTCAACTTCCCCGCCAGCGACATCCCGAAACAGGCGCGCGACCTGTTCCAGAACATGGGCGTCCGCATCATCGTGGATGTGCATTGCGCGCCGTCGCCGCTGATCGGATCGGGAGAACCGCGATCGATCGATCTGGGGGCGTCGAGCCTGTGCAACGTCTCCCCGATCCATATTCAGTACCTGACGAACATGGGCGTCGAGGCGACCCTGGTCGGCTCCCTCGTCGTCGATGGCAGGCTCTGGGGACTTGTGTCGTGCCACCATGAGAGCGGACCAAAGTATCTTGGACCGGCCGTCCGGGACATGCTTCGATGGGCCTGCGAAGACATTGCCGCCCTCCTGGGAGCAACCCAGACGCGCAGGCTTCGAGAGCGCGAGCAGCAACTGTCCGCGCTCCGTCAAAGTCTCGTCGAAAGGATCCGGTCGACTGATTTCGAGTCGCTGATTCGGGACGGCGGCTCGGCGGCTCTGACCGGCGTCGTCGGCACAGACGGATTTGCGCTATTGGTCAGGGATGAGGTCCACGCCTGCGGCGTGACGCCGGCTCGCGATCAGATCCGTCGCCTGCAACGGCTGCGGGAAGAGCGCGCGCCGGATCGCACGTTCTTCGCATCCAGCGCGTTGGCGCGGGACCTCGGCGAGGACGGGGGCGGTGGAATCGCCGGCGCGCTGTTTGTCTCCGTGCCCCGGTTTCCTGAAGTCGCAATGGTCTGGTTCCGCCGCGAACGCCGTCACACCGTGCGGTGGGGAGGCGATCCGGACCAACCGCACCTGACCGGGTCGGACGGACAACTGACGCCCCGCACCTCGTTCGATCTCTTTCTTCAGGATATCGCCGGAACGTCGCTCGACTGGACGCCGGAGGAGCAAGCCTCCGCCAGGGAACTCGGTTCGCTGATCGAGATTGAGCTCCTGCGCAAAGCGCAGGCGTTTCAGACCGTCATGAATTCCAATCCAGACAGCATGACGGTTCTCGACCGGGAAGGCCGGATCATCGACACCAATGCGGCCTGGAACGAGTTTGCTGTTGCAAACAGGGCGCCCGAACTGGCGTCGCGCTTGATCGGATTGCCCTATACGAACTTCTGCGGGGTCAGCCAGGACGACGCCGGCCGTGAAGAGGCGCAGGCGGCCAAGGCGGGCGTCGAACTCGGTGCTGAGTGGAGAGAAAGACTTCTTTTCCCTCGATTATCCCTGCCATTCTCCGACCCGCCAACGCTGGTTCCGGATGCGGGTCTACCCCATGCGAGCGCCGGCCAATGGCGTCGTCATCGCGCATCAGGACATCACCGAGAGCATGCTCGACCTGATTGAGCGGAAGAAGGCCGAAGAATCGCTGCGCGCCAGCGAGGAGCGTTTTCGCCTGCTGATCGAGGAGGCGCCCGACGCGATCCTGCTCTACGATTTCGATGAAAATCGCGCCCTCGCCACGAACAAGGCCGCCGAACGCTTTTTTGGCGCTTCGCGGGATGACCTTCTCCAACATGGAGTGCGGCGCTTTTACACGCCGGAACAACCCGACGAGCGCCCTCCGGCGGAATCCTATTTGGAGCACAATTTACGCGCTCTGGCCGGCGACGAAGTGACTTTCGAGCGACGAATCCGCCGGCCATCCGGCGAAGAGCGCATCTGTCGCGTCACGCTCGTCAGGCTCCCGTCCGCCGCCCGCGTGATTCGCGCCAGTTTTGTCGACGTCACCGAGCAGAACCGGGTCCAGTGCGAACTCGCGTCCACCGCCGCGATCCTCGCCTCGGAGCACGAGGCGTCGCCGGACGGGATTCTGGTCGTCGATTTGAAACAGCGGATCCTCTCGTCCAATCGACGCTACCGCGAAATGTTCGACATTCCAGCCGACGTGATCGCGGCGCCCAATTCCTCGCCGGCGATCGCGCTAGCCATGCAACATGTAACGGATGGCGCAGCGCTCCTTTCGCGCGTGCAATACCTTCGCAGCCATCCTGAAGAATTCGGTCACGATGAACTGCTTCTCAAGGACGGCCGGATCATCGATCGTCTGACGGCGCCGTTCAGCGGGTCTTACGGCGAACTCCTCGGCCGCATCTGGTTCTTTCGCGATATCACCGAACGTCGGAGGGCGGACGAAATCTCTGCGCGCCAGCGAGGAACGCTTTCGCCTGCTGATCGAGGAGGCGCCGGACGCGATCGCAATCGTCGATTTCGACCAAAACCGCTTCGTCGCGGTGAACAGGGCCGGCGAACGCCTCGTTGGCGCTTCTCGGGATGAAATTCTAAGGCGCGAACCCCAGTCCTTCTTGACGCCGGAGCAACCCGACGGATCGTCGCCGGAATCTTTTCCGGGGAATGGCAGACGCGCCCTCGCCGGCGAGGTCGTCACGCTCGAGCGACGTATTCGCCGGTTCTCAGGCGAAGTGCGCCTGTGTCGCGCGACGCTTGTCCGCCTCCCGTCCAACGTCCGCCTGATTCGCGTTAGTCTTGTCGATATCACGGAACAGGATCAGGCCCGGCGCGATCTGGCGTCGACGGCGGCGATCCTCGCCGCAGAGCACGAATCGTCGCCAGACGGGATCATGGTCGTCAATCGAACAGGGCTGATCATCTCGGCCAACCGCCGTCTCGCTAAGATCTTTGACCTTCCGCACGACCAACTCGCGTCTGCCGAATTCGAGCAGATTCTTGAAGATGGGCAAGCAAAGAGTGCTCGACGGCGATGCGTTCGAGCGCCGCGTGCAATACCTTCACGCCCACCCTGACGCGACGGCTCACGAAGAGCTGGTTCTCACGGGTGGTCGGTTCATTGATTGCATCACCTCGCCCTTCAAGACCGCAGACGGCGAAGTCCTGGGTCGTATCTGGTTCTTTCGCGACATTTCACAGCGCCGGAACGCCGAGGAAGCGCTGCGCGCCAGCGAGGAGCGCTTCCGCTTGCTGGTTGAGAACGCGCCCGACGCGATCGTGCTCTACGATTTCGAGCACAACAGCGTCGTCACCGCCAACCGGGCCGCCGAACGCCTGTTCGGCGTTTCCCGGGACGAATTTCTCCACCTTGAACCCATGCGCTTCTTCACGGCGGAGCAACCCGACGGGCGACCGGTGGCGGAGTCCTTTGCGGAGCATATCGAACGCGCGCTGGCCGGCGAGGAGGTCCTCTACGAGCGCCGGATCAAGCGGCCCTCAGGGGAAGAGCGTGTGTGCTCGCGCCACCCTTGTCCAGTATCCGTCGGACCGTCGTCTGCTTCGGGTGAGCTTCGTCGACATCACCGAGGAACACCGGGCCCAGCGCGAACTGGCGTCCACCGCCGCGATCCTCGCCACCGAGCACGAATCGTCGCCCGACGGGATTGTGGTCGTCGATCCGATGGGGCGGTACCTCTCGATCAACCGCCGCTACGCCGAGATCTTCGGCATTCCCGCCGAATTGGTCGCGGCGCGAGACGATGAGGCGATGCACGCCTTGGCCTGGGGGCAGGTGAAGGACGTCGATGCGAGTTCGAGCTCCGCGTGCAATACCTTTACGAGCATCCGGACGAATCCGGTCACGATGAACTGGTCCTCAAGGATGGTCGCATCATCGATCGCTTGACCTCGCCGTTCAAGACCGCCGACGGCGAATACCTGGGTCGGATCTGGTTCTTTCGCGACATCACCGAGCGCCGGAAGTCCGAGGAGGCGCTGCGCGCCAGCGAGGAGCGCTTCCGCCTGCTGGTCGAGGGCGCGCCCGACGCGATCCTGCTCTACGATTTCGACCAGGAGCGCCTGATCGCGGTCAACCAGGCCACGGAACGCCTGTTTGGCGCTTCGCGCGACGAAATCCTCAAAGATGGACTTCCCGCGCTTCTACGCGCCGGAGCAGCCCGACGGGTTGCCTTTGGCGCCTCCTTCTCGGAGAAGGGCGCACGCGCGCTTGCTGGCGAGGAAGTCGTCTTACGAGCGACGGGTTCTCCGGCCGGATCGGCGAAGAGCGGCTGTGCCGCGCCACGCTCGTCCGGCTTCCGTCGAACATCCGCCTGCTTCGGACCAGTCTCGTCGACATTACCGCGCAGGATCGGGCCCAGCGGGAACTGGCGGCGACCGCCGCGATTCTCGCCACCGAGCATGAAATCATCGCCGGACGGGATTCTGATCGTTTCCGTGAAGGGGCGGATTATTTCGGTCAATCGCCGTTTCGGCGAGATATTCAAGATTCCGCAGGACTTGCTCGAGGCGCGAGACGATGAACCCGTGCTGGCGCTGGCCTCGCAACAGGTCTTCGACGCGGAAGCGTTCGAGCGCCGTGTGCGGCGCCTTTATGCCCATCCCGACGAATCCGCTCACGACGAAGTGGTCCTCAAGGACGGCCGCGTCCTCGATCGCTTCACGTCGGCGTTCAAGACCCCTGACGGCGAATATCTGGGGCGGGTCTGGTTCTTTCGCGACATCACCGAGCGCCGGAAGGCCGAGGAAGCGTTGCGCGCCAGCGAGGAGCGTTTCCGGCTGCTGGTCGAGGAGGCGCCCGACGCGATCCTGCTCTACGATTTCGAAAGGGACCATGTTGTCGGCGCCAACAAGGCCGCCGAACGCCTGTTGGGCGTTTCGCGGAACGAAATTCTCGGGCGCGGGCCGCGGCGCTTCTTCGCGCCGGAAGAACTCGACGGACCGCCCGTGGCGCAGATCTTTTGGGAGCACAACCGGCGCGCCCTGGCCGGCGAGGAAGTGACCATCGAGCGGCGGTTTCGGCGGCCCTCCGGCGAAGAACGCATCTGTCGCGGCGCTCTTGTCCGACTCCCATCGAACCTCCGCCTGCTTCGCGCCAGTTTCATCGACATCACCGAACAGCGGGCGGCCGAGGCGCAACTCTCCGAGGTCCTGCGCGGCACGCTCCTCCTCCAGGAAGCCGAGCGGCAGCGGATCGCGCGGGAATTGCACGATTCGCTGAGCCAGTATCTGGCGGCCTTGAGCATGAGGCTGGAGATGTTCGGTCGGAACACGCCCAAAGGCTCGCCGCTGACTTCGGCAATCGCAGAGCTGAAAGGCTTGACGCGCGCGGTCGGTGACGAGGTCAGCCGCCTCGCCTGGGAACTTCGCCCGATCGCACTCGACGATATCGGCCTCGAGCCCGCGATTCAGCGTTTCATCGACGAATGGCGTCAGAGATCCGGACTGCGGTTCGATCTTCTCTTCGACCTGAAAAGCCGAAGACTTTCCTCGATCATCGAGACGACCCTCTACCGGGTCCTTCAGGAAGCCGTCACGAACATCGTCAAGCACGCCAGCGCCACCAAGGTCGGCGTGGTGCTCGAGACCACGCGCGACGCCGTGGCCATGATCATCGAAGATGACGGCAAAGGGTTCGACCCGGAAACCGTGAATCGCGGAGCCTCTCCCCGCCTCGGTTTGCTCGGCATGCGGGAGCGTCTGGTTCTTATTCACGGCAGTCTGGAGATCGAGTCAAAACCTGGCTCCGGAACCACCCTCATTATCCGCGCGCCCCTGAACTCCGTGTAGTCCGGCCGTCCGCGCGACCCGTCGCCGCCGCCCCGAACGGCCGTTGAAGAAGGGTGACCAGCGCCTCGCTTCGGGGCGCTCGAGCGCGCCCCGAAGTTCTGATTGCGGCGCTAGCCTGAAATCATAGCCGTTTCGTCAGCCACGCCCATGCCCATTTCCATTTCCATTCCCATGCCCAACGCTGGCGCCCGTGCCGCCGCCAGAGCCGCCAGAGCCGCTAGAGCCGGCGCCGGCGCCGTCGCCGCTCGAGCCATGTCCGTGATGTCCTTGGTGACCGATGCTGACGGTGGCGGTCGCCGTGCTGGTGTCGCTGCTCGTGGCGGTGCCGGTTCCGCTCACCGATGCGCTCGCGGTGGCGGTCGCCGTCACGGAGACCGAGACAGTATGCCCCGTGTTGGTGGCGGTAGCGGTAGCCGCCCCGCCGTAGGTGGCGCTGCCGTTGCCGGTCGTGGCGGCAGAGCCCACTGTGCTCGTGCTGACGCCCGCCGAGCCGCCGAAGCCGCCCGTGCCGCCGGCGCCGCCGCCAGAGCCAGAGCCGGCGCCGGAGCCGCTGGAGCCATGTCCGTGATGTCCGTGATGACCGATGCTGACGGTGGCGGTCGCCGTGCTGACGTCGCTGCTCGTGGCCGTGCCGGTTCCGCTGACCGATGCGCTCGCGGTGGCGGTCGCCGTCACGGAGACCGAGGCGGTATGACCCTTGGCGCCGGCGGCGCCGGTAGCCGCCCCGCCAAAGACGCTGTTGGCGTTACCGACCGCCGACGCAGAGCCCTTTGTGCTCGTGCTGACGCCCGCGACGCCACCGAAGCCCCCGCCAGAGCCGCCAGAGCCGGCGCCGGAGCCGCCCGAGCCAAGTCCATGGTGTCCGTGATGGCCGCTGCTGACGGCGGCGGTCGCCTTGCTGACGTCGCCGCTCGCGGCTGAGCCGGCGCCGTTGACAGATCCGCTCGCGGTGGAGGTCGCCGTCCCGAATACCGCAGCGTTATGCCCCTTGTCGGCGGCGGCGCCGATAGCCGACCCGCCAAAGACGCTGCTGGCGTCACCGGCTTTACTGGTCGCGGATGCAGAGCCCTTTGTGCTCGTGCTGACCGCCGCGAAGCCGCTGGAGCCGCCGCCTGTACCGTGCCCGTGCCCGTGTCCGTGTCCATGGCTCGGGCCGCTCGGGCCGCTCGGGCCGCTGGGGCTGCTCGGGCTGCTCGGGCTGCTCGGGCCGGCGACGCCGCCGCCCGTCCCGCCCCCTCCGGAGGCGCTGGGGCCGCTGGATCCAGAGCCGGCGCCGCTGGAGCCGGAAGAGCCGCCGCTCGCCGCGCCGCCGCCACCCCGGCCCCCGCTCGAGCCGCCGTGACCGCCGCGACCGATTCCCGGCTGCGTAGCGGTCGACGCCGTGACCAGACAGGTTTCGCCGATCAGCGGATATTCTTTGATAAACTGTGCGATCGCAGCCGGCGATCCGCTCTTCAGCGCCGCGGAGCACGCGTCATCAAACGATAGAGCGGCGCTCGCGGGTTCGGAAAAGAGAACCAGGCAAAGGCCGGCCAACGCCGTGCCCGCCAACAGAGGAATTTTCGACTGGATATTCCTCCCCGCTCGACTTTGCCGTGTTTCTAAATCGGCTGTGTTCAATCGATTGAACATTTCCCTACCTCCGCCGAAACGAACCCCCTTTACCTGCCGCGGACATTCTTTCGCTCGCGGCGTCCAACTTCCGTGAAAGGCGCGTGCCTTCTAGGCGCCGCGGCCCATGGCGAGGCTGAAACAAGTGTCTTCGCGCTGACACCCGTCGAGCGCCACCATAGATTAAGTTAACAGAAATACGCTAAATCAAGGTTGATCCAAGTCAACCGAGGAACCCAGACGACTGTATATTAGGACCTAGTTCCAGAACTAAACCCAGATCTACTCCCGGACTTGCAGGGTGGACGCTATGGGCCTCGTCACCGAATATTGTGGCGGCAGCCTAAGCAGCGCCCAAAGTCTAAGATTATGAACCCAACGTTGCGGCCGAGGCCGCGAGGGCGCAGATTGTGAAAATACGGACGCGCCCAATACCTAGACAGGAATGCCGCTATTTGTGCACAACCGTCGACTAAAGTCCATGTCGAAATTCACGCGCCAAAATCGGAACGGGCGCCGCCAAACGCCGGCGCCTCTAACGCCAACTTTCGTCTCGCCGAATCGAATGCGATCCGTT
>CAWANA010000041.1:0-35448 GCA_963783275.1 uncultured Alphaproteobacteria bacterium
AACACCTGGCTCGCGGGGCTGCCCGGCTGCGGCCACAACATGATCAACGAGCAGCCCGAAGACCTGCGCCGCCTGATCGTCGGTTTCATTCAGTCTCGGTCCGGCGCGAACAAATAGCGGATCGGTTCATCGAGAAGACTTGCCCGGCGCGCCGCCTGAATAGAGGAGAGACGGAGAGATGGCCGCGGACCCACGGGCTGAAACGGCGGACACGGCTTCGAGCGCGGACGAACGCGGCTGGGTCGACGAGGCCGTTCAGGCGATCGAGGCCGATTTCGCCCGATCGGCGGACACCCATCTCGTCAAGCTCGATCTGCCGCGGCTCGCTGCAGCCCGCGTCGACCTCTACCTCAAGGACGAGTCGACCCATCCGTCGGGAAGCCTCAAGCACCGCCTCGCGCGCTCGCTCTTCCTCTATGGCCTCTGCAACGGCTGGATCCGAAAGGGACGCCCGGTCGTGGAATGCTCATCCGGCTCGACCGCGATCTCGGAGGCCTATTTCGCGCGGCTGATCGGCGCGCCCTTCGTCGCCGTCGCGCCGCGCGGCACCGCGCAGCCGAAGCTTGATGCGATCCGCTTCCACGGCGGCGAGGTCCGGCTCGTCGCGCCCGGCGACATCTACGACGAGGCGCGGCGGGTCGCCGAGGCGACCGGCGGCCATTTCATGGACCAGTTCACCTACGCCGAGCGGGCGACCGACTGGCGCGGCAACAACAATATCGCCGACAGCCTGTTCGCGCAGATGCGCCTGGAGCGCCATCCGCGTCCCGCCTGGGTCGTGGTCAGCGCCGGCACAGGAGGCACGTCCTCAACGATCGGCCGCCACATCCGCTACCGCCAGCGCGGCGCGCCTCAGACAAGGCTGTGCGTCGTCGACCCGGAACGCTCCGTATTCTTCGACGCTTTCCGGACCGGGGACTCGACTCTCCGGATCGCCGCGAGCTCGCGCATCGAGGGCATCGGCCGCCCCCGCGTCGAAGCGTCGTTCCTGCCGAGCGTCGTCGACCGCATGATGCGGGTCCCCGACGCGGCCTCGATCGCCGCCATCCACTGGCTTGAGACCGTGATCGGCCGCAAATGCGGCGGCTCGACCGGCACGAACCTGATCGGCGCGTTGACGATCGCCGAGGAGATGATCGCGGCGCGCGTGGGCGGGTCGATCGTGACCCTCATCTGCGACCCGGGCGAGCGGTACCTCGGGACCTACTACGACGCCGGCTGGCTTCGCGAGGAGGGCCTCGACCCGCGCCAGCACCAGGATTGGCTTGAGACTTTCCGCGATGATTAGGGGTGAAAGCAGCCAGAGCCTTCGACGGCGCCGCCTCAAAGTTGGCGGCCGGCGGGACCTCGCAGGCAGTCGCGAATCTCCACCCCGCCCCGGCCAACGTTCGCCCGGACGGTTGGACGAATGGGACAAATCCGCCCCCTTGCTGCCGTTGGCGTTCGCTCCCGCACGACCAGGAGGGGCGGGTGTGTCGTGAAGCCAGCCGCCGGCCTTCAGGATCTCCATGCCTTCTTCGCGATCCATGACGAAGGCCCTTGAAATGACGAATTGGTTTGTTTGATCCAGTGCCACTACCCAATTTTGGGCGCCATGAAAACGAGGCTCCTGAGTAACGGCGCTGCTGGGACGGATCAGGCGCCGGTCGATCGGACGATGCAGTCCGCCATCGAGTCGGACGCGTAACGGGTGGAGAACGCCATGCCGGCATACATGCAACGGCCTCCGGTTTGGAACGCCCTTGCCCTGGCAACCATCGGGCTTCTCGGTTTCTCATGCGTCGCGGCGGACGCCGCAGTCCGCATCGAGGGACAGGTTCAGATCGGCGGCGGGGCGGTCGCTGGATCGACGGTGAGCCTATGGGCCGCGAGCGCAACCGCGCCGGCGCGAATTGCCCAGGCCGCGACGGACGCCGATGGCCGGTTCGTCGTCTCGGTCGAGGCCGTGCCGAACGGAGCTTCGAGCCTTTATCTCGTCGCCAGCGGCGGCGCGCCCGCCGTCGCCGAGGCCGGCGGCGAAAACAAGGGAATCGATCTTCTGGCCGTGCTCGGGACCGAGCCGCCGCCCAAGGTTGTCGTCAACGAACTCACGACCGTGGCGTCGGCCTTCACCAACGCCCGTTTCCTCAACGGCAAGTCGATCTCCGGCAATCCCCTCGGCCTGAAGATCGCCGCCGGGAACGTGCCGAACCTTGTCGATCCCGCCACCGGCGGATGGGGCAAGGCGCTGCTCGATCCGATCAACAGCACGCAGACGACGACGCTCGCGACCGTCGACACGCTCGGCTCGCTCATCACGGCTTACGCCACAGGGAGCGAGGACTGGCGCGGCCGCTTCCTCAAGGCCGCGACCCCGACCGGCGGCCCACAGCCGACCAACACGCTTGAGGCGATGGCCGGCGTCGCCAAAGAATCGTGGGCCGACCCGAAGGGCCTGTACGCGCTGTTCGAGGAGGCCTATCCGCAACCCAAGGACGGCTCCCGCCGCGCGGCGCCGTTCGTCCCGTACCTCGCCTATGTGCCGGACGACTTCGCCTTGTCGCTCGCCTTCGCGGGCGGGGGCATGTTCGCCAATGGCCGTTTCATGTTCGACGCGGACGGGAACCTCTGGAGCGGGCAGAACTGGATGCCCGGCTCGCAGTCGGGCGCCGTCAACAGCATCGGCGGCGGCGTCCTCAAGATGGCTCCCGACGGAACGCCGCTGTCGCCGCCGATCACCGGCTTCACCGGCATGGGCATCGACGGCGTCGGCTGGGGGACAGCCGTGACCAGGGACAGGGTCTGGATAACGAGCTTCAACGGCAAGCTCCTGGTCATGGACTTCGACGGCAAGCCCGTCGCAACCGAGCAGGATCTGCCGTTCAAGCAGAAGTTCCTCGGACTGATGGGCATCGGCGTCGCGGAAAACGGCGACGTCTGGATCGCCGACGGCTCGGACAATCAGCTTCTGTTCTTCCCCGAAGGCCGCATCAAGGACGGCAGGATCGTCAAGGTCGCCGGACTGAGATCGCCTTTCGACATCGTCGTCGATCCCCAGAACCGCGTCTGGGTCAGCAACTCGCAGTCGGACACGATCGTCCGGTTCCCCGCCGACGACCCGACCAAGACCGAGACCTTCCGCGCCGGCATCAGCGTGCGTGCGCTCGCGATGGATTCGAAGGCCAACGTCTGGGTGACGAGCAACATGTCGCCGGACTTTCCGATCCCGAAGATGCCGGACGGCGCCTCGATCATGGTGCAGTTCGAAATCCTCGGGAAGGCGCTCCTGACCTATCCGAAGCCGACCGGCGTCGTGAACCTGATCCACCCGGACGGGACCCAGGCCGCGCCCAAGGGCTTCGACGGCGGCGGGGCGATCGACGTGCCGTGGGGCGTGAACATCGACGGCAACGACGACGTCTGGGTCGGCAACCTCGGGCCCTATCCGCTCGGGCGCAGCGTCGTGCTGATGGCCGGCGTCGATGCGAAGGGGCACAAGGCCGGGACCAAGGCCGGCGACGTCCTGCACGTGTTCAAGGGCGGCAGCATCCAGATGCTGACGGACGTGGCGATCGATCCGGCCGGCGACGTCTGGGCCGCGAACAACTGGAACGACCCCGTAGCGGCGACATCGGACAATCCCAACCGCGCCACCTCGACCTGGGGCGGCGGCTCGGGCCTGACCGTCATCTACGGCGTCGCCGCGCCGGTGAAGCCGCCGCGCATCGGCGTAGTGAAGGGGTACTGACTCCGCGCGCGCCTGCGCAGTAAATCGGATCGCCGAGGTGAAGTGGCGCGCACGACGTGCGCAAATTATACGTTTTGTGAAACAGGACAGCCCGTGTTATATGCGCTATATAACAGGGAGCCCTGTCATGGCTGCAACCTTGGTGACGTTCCGGAAGGTCGGCGGCTCGTTGGTCGTCTCGGTCCCGAAGGAGATGGCGCGGATGCTCGCGCTGCGTGAGAACCAGACCGCGGCGGCGTCGGTTGAGGATGGAAAGATTGTTCTCGAGCCGGACAGGCGCGTAAAGCCGAAATACACAATCGAAGAGCTGTTGGCCCGGTGTGACCTGAGCGCGCCGCTCGACCCGGAGGGCGTCGAGTTCATGAACATGCCGAGCGTCGGGCGGGAGATCATGGAGTGAGCGCTCCGAGGCGGGGCGAGATCTGGTTCGCTGACCACGACCCCACCCGCGGGCGTGAGCAGCAGGGGTCACGCCCTGTCCTTGTCCTCTCGTCGGCGAAGCATAACGCTCATTTTCCGCCGATCGTCGCTTCAATTAGCTCCGGCGCAGCGCACGCCCGCGATCATGGGATGGGCGTTTCCCTTACCGGGATCGGATGCCGGACGTCTGGCGTCGTGCTGTGTCATCAGATCCGCGCCCTCGATCTGCAAGCCCGCGGCGCCAAGCGCGTCGAAAGCGCACCCGATTTCATCCTCGACGACGTGATGGCTCGGGTCGCTGCGATCCTTGAGATCGAGTGACTGGCGCCAGTTCCGCTTGCGATTCGGCGCTTCGAATTCTCGGCGGCGATAGCGCCGTCGAGCTTCTCAGGGTTGCCGATCTCAATCGGTCTGAGCCCGCGGCCGCGAAAAGCTTTGGCCGGGAATTTGCCGTCGTGCGGGTCGACCTACTTCAGCGCCGAGAAATCGGTCGGCGTGAGGATCTGATTGGCGATGCTTGCGACTATGGGTCCGTCGCGCTCGCTGTCGTCGCGGGCCCGGCGCCAGGCTGGGTCGTTCTCGAACGCGGTCCACTTCGTTTCGCGTTCCGCCAGCGATTCCCAAGTGAGAATGTAGGTCAACTCGCTGCTGGACGCCCCTATCAGCGTTGTCCAGAACCCGATTGGACGGATGCCGTGCTTTACCCAGATGGGTATGGTCTGGTCTGCAAAGCGGGCGAGCAGTTTGGGCATTCGGCCTGGAACAGGCTGGTAGATCCGCAGTTCGTAGAGCATCGCCAATTATCCTATGAAGAAGAGGCTGCCGCATTCCCGGACGCCTCCGCCCTTCATGATCCGCGGAGCGATCGAAACGCGGCGCGGATTTCCTCTGCGAACAGTTGTGGCTGTTCCCAGGCGGCGAAGTGTCCGCCCTTATCGGCCTCGTGAAAGTAGACCAGGTTGCGATAGGCTCGACGCGCCCACGTCTCGGGGGCTCGATAGACCTCGTCCGGAAACACCGTGATGCAGACCGGCAGCGCAATCTCGGCGGTCTTCTGGGCGGCGGCGACGATGACGCTGCCTCGCGCTCCGTTCTCCCAGTAGAGACGCGCCGACGAGGCCGCGGTGTTCGTCAGCCAGTACAGCGTAATGTTGTCCAGCACGTCGTCTTTCGTCGCGGACATTGCGGGATCGGCGCCCGACGTCCACTGCGCGAAGCCCGGATGCACGAGGATCCACGCCGCGAGTCCGGTCGGGGAAGTCGGTCGCGCCGTAGCCGACCGTCTGCGGTCGCGCGGTCATCATGGTGAAGTACGCCGAGTTCCCCTTTTTTCCGGCGGTCCTCAGCGCATCGAACGCCGCGCGTTCCTTTTCCGAGAGCCCGGCCGGCGCCGGGCCCCCGCCAAGCGCCGCGGCGACCTCAGGCGGGACCGTGGCCGGCAGGTTGATGTGGATGCCGAGCAGGCCTGGGGGCGCCTGACGCGCCATCGCGCTGGAGATGGCGGACCCCCAGTCGCCGCCCTGCGCGACGTAGCTCGCATATCCGAGGCGCTGCATCAGCACGCCCCATGCGCGCGCGATCCGGTCCGGGTCCCAGCCGGGGCCGGTCGGCTTGCCGGAGAAGCCGTAGCCCGGCAGGGAGGGAATGACGAGATCGAACGCGTCCTCGGCGCCGCCGCCGTGCGCGGTCGGATCCGTCAGCGGACCGATGATCTTGAGCTGCTCGATGACGGATCCCGGCCAACCGTGCGTGACGATCAACGGAAGCGCGTTTCTTTCGCGTGAACGGACCTGGATGAAGTGAATGTCGAGGCCGTCGATGGTCGTCACGAACTGCGGAAGGGCGTTCAGCCTTGCCTCGATCTTCCGCCAGTCGTAGTCGGTCCCCCAGGCGCGCGCGAGCTCCTGGAGCTTCGCCAGTGGCGCGCCCTGGGACGGATCCATGACGGTTTCACGGTCCGGCCAGCGCGTCGCCCGCAGACGGCGACGCAGGTCAGCGAGGTCTTCCTCGGGGACATCGATGCGGAACGGGCGGATCGCTTCGGTCGCCGCCGCCGCGGCGGGATAAGCAGGAAACAGGCTGGCGGCGCCCGCGGCGGCGACGCCCATCGCGGCGGTCGCCAGGAGCTGACGCCGGTTCGGATCGATCGCTTCAGAGCCCAGTCGCGAGTGCATCGTGAACCTCCCTGACTTCAAGGAACGGCGTCGACCGGGCCGCGGCGTTCTTTTGAAACCGGCTGGCGCGACAGGTTTTGGAGCTTCGCAAAGAAAGGCCGGCGCGGAATGACGCCGGTCAAACGCCGGCGACGTCGAGGATCGCTTCGGCGAAGGCTTGCGGGGCCTCCTGGGGCAGATTGTGCCCGACGCCGCCCTCGATCGTCCGGTGAACATATTTGCCGGAGAATTTCCTGGCGTAGGAACCGGGCTCCGCGTGCGGCGCGCCGTTGGCGTCGCCCTCGAGGGTGATGGTGGGCACGGCGATCACCGGACCGTCGGCGAGGCGCTTTTCCAGATCATCGTATTTCGGCTCGCCTTCGGCCAGTCCCAGCCGAAAACGATAATTGTGGATGACGATGGCGACGTGATCCGGGTTGTCGAAAGATGCCGCGGTGCGATCGAACGTGGCGTCGTCGAAGTTCCATTTCGGCGAGGCGATCCGCCAGATGAGCTTCGAAAAGTCGCGCCGGTATTTGTCGTACCCGGCCCGGCCGCGTTCGGTGGCGAAGTAATATTGGTACCACCATTGGAGCTCGGCCGATGGCGGCAAGGGCATTTTTTGGGATTCCTGGCTCGCGATCAGATAACCGCTCACCGACACCAGGGCCTTGCAGCGCTCCGGCCAGAGGATAGCGATGATGTCAGCCGTCCGGCCGCCCCAATCAAAACCGCCAATAATGGCCTTGTCGATCTTGAGCGCGTCCATCAGCGCAATGGCGTCGACGGCCACCGCCGACGGCTGGCCGGTTCGGACCGTGTCGGCGGAGAGAAACCGGGTCGAGCCGTAGCCGCGGAGATAGGGGACGATCACGCGATGGCCCGCCGAGGCGAGCAGAGGCGCGACATCGACAAAGCTGTAGATGTCATAAGGCCAGCCGTGCAGGAGAATGACGGCGGGACCGTCAGCTGGACCGGCCTCGGCATAACCCACGTTGAGAACGCCCGCGTCGATCTGCTTCAGCGGGGCGAACGACGCGCTCGCTCCCGGCTTGATCGGGGACGGCGGCGCTTGTTGTGTTTCGTCGGCCTCGGCGCCGGTAAGCCCGGTCATGCCGAATTGGGCGGCCGCAAAGGTCACGGCTCCGGCGCCGACGAAGCGGCGGCGGCGAAGGTCGATGTCCTCAGACGTTCTGACCGTATCCATGGCGAATCTCCGTAGGCTCCATGGTTGGAGGGACAGCGGAATTCAGTGTGTCGGCGGAGCCGCGGACGCGCGCTTCTGCGCGCGCGGGTCGTCTTCCGGGCGCCTGTGCGGCATCAGTCTCGCGCCAGAGGGCGCTTTGACCCTGATCAGGTAGGGGCCCGGCTTGGAAGGGTCGCCGACGATGACGGCGAGGCGTACGGAGGGTGGAAACGCCGGGAACGGCGTCCAGTCTATGTCTTCGGGGAAGATCGCTTTGAAAGCGTCTTCGCCCGGTTGGTGGTTGCGCGCCATCGCAATCCTCCATGCTCAAGGTTCAGGTCAGCTTGGCGTCCAGCGTGATCGCCGCGTTGAGGACCCGGGAGACCGGGCAGTTCTTCTCGGCGTCGCCGGCAATTCGATTGAATGACGCCTCGTCCAAATTCGGAACCCGGGCGCGCAGAGTCAGCGCGGAGCGACTGATGCGGAATCCCTTGCCCTCTGGCTCAAGGGTGACCGCGGCCTCGGTGGTGAGCTCGGTCGGCGTGTAGCCGCCGCTCTGCAGCCCGAAGGCGAGCGCCATGGTGAAGCATCCCGCGTGAGCGGCTGCGATCAATTCCTCGGGATTCGTGCCCTTCTCGCTCTCGAAGCGAGTCCTGAAAGAGTACGGGGTCTCCGCGAGCACGCCGGAATCGGTTGAAAGATTGCCGCTTCCGTCGCGCCCCGTGCCGCGCCACACCGCCTTAGCTTTGCGAATCATAAGTCCGTCTCCTTGTGATCGCGTTGTCCGATTTGGCCTGGTCGAGTTCGCCTGAGAGGGCGCGTATGGCGACCGGCCCCCCGAGCCGGAGCGTCTTTGCAATGTCGGCTGGAACAGTGGCGGGCCTGTCGACGGAAACGCGGAGGAATTCGGGAGCCGCCTGCAAAGGCTGGGCGGACGGCGTATAGCCGGCGCCGAGCTCAGCGAAGAACAGGCTGGCGGCGCACGCGGCCGCCACGCTCACAAGAAGGCTCCGCCTGTTCGGCAACAGCGAAATGCCCGACATGCTCGTTCTCCCTGTCTTGGCGGCGCCGCTGTTGCAGGAAGCCAAGCACGGACGCGATCACATCAGCAGCGCGAAGTTGAATCTATTGCACGATGGTGTCGCCGATACATTGGTGTCGGTCGATGCGACAGACCCGCCGCACGCGAGAGGTCTTGGCGCCGACAATCGGCCGCAAACCGACACCAAGGTCTGATCGACGTTCGCCGTGGACCGGCGCATCGTCATCGTGCGGTGACAGTCACGAAAGGACAACGCGTGGAGGGCGAGTTGCTCCGCGTCATCGATGCGCTGCCGGGACTTGTCTTGACTGCTTTCCCTGACGGACGCGTCGACTTCCTCAATCAGCGCTGGTGCGAGTATACCGGCCTAACCGTCGCCGAAGCCTTTGGCTGGGGCTGGCAGGCTGCGGTCCACCCGCAAGACTCGCCTCGTCTGGTCGAATGGTGGCGATCCCTTGCGGCCTCCGGGCAGCCGGCGGAAATGGAGGCGCGCCTGCGGCGCGCCGATGGAGCGTATCGTTGGTTCCTCTTCCGTATGAGTCCGTTGGCGGACGCATCCGAAAAGGCAGTCAAATGGTGCGGTTTGATCACCGACATCGTCCTCACGCGTGCGCTCGACGAACTCAAGCATTCGGAAGGCCGGCTTCGCACGATCGTCGATGCAAATCCGGGCCTTGTGTGGAGCACCGCGCCTGACGGGAGCGCCGATTTTCTGAATCAGCGGTGGTTGGACTACACCGGCGCAAACCTCGATGACGCGCGCGGCTTCGGTTGGCAGGCCGCAATTCATCCGGAAGACGCGCCCAGACTTCTCGACTACTGGCGATCGCTTCTGGAATCCGGCCAACCCGGAGAGATCGAGGCGCGGTTGCGTCGATTCGACGGAGCGTATCGATGGTTCCTGATGCGGGCCGCTCCGTTTCGCGACGAGACCGGCCAGATCGTCAAATGGTTTGGACAGAACACCGACATCGACGATCGAAAGCAGGCCGAGTCCCTCCTGGCGGGCGAGAAGCGATTGCTCGAGATGATGGCGGGCGGCCATTCGATGACGCAGATTCTCGAGGCGCTCTGCCAACTTGTCGAAAGCACCGCCGGCGGATGTTGCTGCAGCGTCGTAGTGGTCGATCCGAGCGGCGCCAGGCTTGAACAGGGCGCGGCGCCGAGCCTTCCTTCGAGCTTCATCAGCTCCACGCTTGGCCGACCCCTAAGCGTCGATTCGGGCCCGTGCGCGATGGCCGCGCGCCTGAACGAACAAGTCCTGTCGACGGACCTCGCCTCCGAGACGCGATGGGGGACGGCGTGGCGCTCGATGGCCTTGGCGCACGGCCTCAGGGCGTGCTGGGCGACGCCGATCTCGTCCTCGACCGGTCAGATCCTGGGGGCGTTCGCGATCTACTACGACAAGCCTCAAACGCCGACGCCGGTCCATCGAGGCCTCATCGCCCGGTTCACCCACATCGCGAGCATCGCCCTCGAGCGTGCCCAGAGCGACGCGGCGCTGAAACGAAGCGAGGCGCGCAAGGCCGCGATCCTCAACTCGGCGCTGGACTGCGTCGTGACGATTGATCACGAAGGCCGCATCACGGAATTCAATCCGGCCGCTGAGCGCACACTCGGTCGCCGACGCGACGAGGTCATGGGCGTCCCGCTGGCCGATGTCATCATCCCGCCGTCGCTGCGGGAAGCGCACCGGCAAGGGCTAGAGCGTTACCTGGCGACGGGCGACGCGCGGGTGCTGGGGCGACGCGTCGAACTGACCGCGCTTCGCGCCGACGGGAGCGAATTCCCTGTGGAACTGGCGATCTCGCGCATCCCGCTGGCCGGACCGCCGTCCTTCACCGGGTATCTGCGCGACATCACCGAGCGCAAACAAGCGGAGGAGAAGTTGCGGCGAAGCGAGGCGCTTCTCGCGGCCAGCGAACAGACACTCAGCCAGATGGTCAATTCGATCCCTGCATTCGCGTGGTCGGCTCATGCGGACGGGCGCGCCGAATTCTTCAATCAGCACTACCTCGACTACATGGGTCTGTCTCTGGAGCAGGCGCAGGGATGGGGCTGGACCGCCGTTGTTCATCCGGATGACTTCGCCCGAATGGCCGGCGTCTGGCAGGTCCTGCTGGAGTCCGCCGCGGCGGGGGAGACGGAGGCGCGACTGCGCCGCTTCGATGGAGCCTTCCGCTGGTTTCTGTTTCGCGCCACTCCTGTGCGCGACGAAACCGGCGCCATCGTCAGGTGGTTCGGCGTCAACACCGACATCGAAGACCGAAAGCGCGCAGAAGAAGCGCAGGCGGCGAGCGAGCGCAATCTCAGCCTGATCGTCAACACGATGCCCGGACTGGCCTCGTCGACGCGATCGGACGGAGACCTGGAATTCCTCAATCAGAACTATCTCGACTATCTGGGGGTCTCCTCGGAACAAGTCAGGCGCTTGAGATGGGATTTTGCGGTTCACCCGGACGACGTCGACGGCCTGATACGCACGGGAAGATCCGCAGCGAACTCCGGCGCGATCGGAGAGGCGGAAGCCCGCCTGCGCCGGCATGACGGAGCCTACCGATGGTTCCTGTGCCGGACCATTGCGTTACGCGATGAGTCCGGGAAGGTCGTCAAGTGGTTCAGCATGAACGTCGACATCGACGAGCGCAAACGCAGTGAGGACGAACTCCGCAACACACAGGCGAAGCTCTCGCAGATCAGCCGGATATTGACCATGAGTCAGCTCGCGGCGTCGATTGCTCATGAAGTCAACCAGCCTCTGTCGGGCATCATCACCAACGCCAACACCTGCCTGAGGATGCTTGCCGCAAGGCCGCCAAACATCGACGGCGCTCTTGAGACGGCTCGGCGCACGATACGGGACGGCAACCGCGCGTCCGAGGTGATCAAGCGATTGCGCGCGCTCTTCAGCAGAAAGGAGCTTGCGGTCGAACCGGTAGACCTGAACGAGGCCGCCCGCGAAGTCATTGCGCTGTCGCTGAGCCGGCTTCACGCGAACCGGGTGATTCTGCGGACGGAGCTTGCGGACGACCTTCCGAATCTGAGCGGCGATCGCGTGCAGCTTCAGCAGGTCATTCTGAACCTGATGCAGAACGCCTCTGACGCGATGAGCGCCATCGACGACCGCCCGAGACAGATGGTCGTCAGGACCGAGCGTGACGGCCACGATTGGGCGCGCCTCACCGTTCAGGATGTGGGCGCCGGCGTCTCGTCTCAAGATGGGCAGAAGCTCTTCGAGCCCTTCTACACCACAAAGGGCGACGGCATGGGAATCGGTCTGTCCATCAGCCGCTCGATCATCGAGCGCCATGGCGGCCGCATCTGGGCCGCGGTCAACGACGGACCAGGCGCGAGTTTTTCGTTTTCTATACCGATCTCCGGCGAAAACGCGCCGGGCTTGGCCGGTCGCGCGCCCTGATCCGGCGCGGGAGCGACCAAGCGCGAGTTAAAGTGAGGGCACGGTGAAGTCCGCCAAAGTTAAACGTCCGCTGATATCGGTCGTCGACGACGACGAGTTGGTCCGGGAGTCGCTGCCTGACTTGCTTTGGGAGTTCGGCTTTGCTGTGCGCGCGTTCGCCTCGGCCAAGGAGTTCCTGGCTTCCGACTGCGTCGGCGAGACCCGCTGCCTGATCCTCGACATCGCCATGCCGGGGATGACCGGCCCCGATCTTCAACGGGAACTGATGCGCCGGCGAATAAGGATTCCCATCGTTTTCATTACCGCCCATGGCGACGAAACGCTGCGTCCACGCATGCTGAAGGACGGCGCCGTGGAGTGCCTGTTCAAGCCGTTCAGCGACACGGCTCTGCGCGACGCGGTCGACGCCGCCCTCGAGACGTCTGATTGAGCCGCCATGCTCTTGCCACCTTGCGGCCATATCGGTGCGCTGGCCAGTAAGCCGACGGGCCCCATGTCGCAGGTCACGCCAATCGTATTCGTTGTCGACGACGACGTCTCGGTGAGAGAGTCGCTGGAACTGCTGATTCGCACCGAGGGGTGGCAAGTCGAGACCTACCAGTCGGCGCTAGAATTTCTTTCCAGCCCGCGGGTCGTGGCGCCGAGCTGCCTGATTCTCGACGTCGCGCTCCCGGACCTCAATGGCCTCGATCTGCAGAAGCGCGTCGCCGCAGATCGGCTCGGCATACCCATCATCTTCATCACGGGTTACGGCGATGTGCCGACGACGGTCCAGGCCATGAAAGCGGGCGCTGTCGAGTTCTTGACGAAGCCCTTCGCCGACGACGCGCTGTTGAGCGCCATCCAGCAAGCCATTGAGCGCAGCCGCTCCGCGCTCGGTCACGAGGCGGAGCTGCAGGCGCTCAGGGAATGCTACGCGTCCCTCAGCCGCCGCGAACGAGAGGTCATGGAGCTGGTGGTCTCGGGCCTCTTGAACAAGCAGGCCGCCCATGAACTTGGCATCAGCGAGATCACGGTGAAGGCTCACCGGGGCCGGGTCATGCAAAAGATGAAGGCGAAATCTTTCGCCGATCTCGTCAATATGAACGCGAGGCTCGCCGACGCGCGATAGCGCTGATCCAGCGTTTGAACTCATCTCCGGTTTTTGCTGTCCGGGCGCAGATCACAAAAAAAGCGAACGCCGCTCGTTGTGTCGCCCGACACCAAAGTATCGCCGACACCATCGTTCAATCGATTTATTCCTAACCTGGTGGTATCCATTAGCTGTGGATGCGTGAAGGAATGTTCTTCTAGCATCGGCCGAAAGGTATAATTCGCCGTTTTCTGACAAAACAATCTGAGGAGATAAAAATGAGGCTAGCTATAGCGGCCGCAGTCGGGTTCGGCTTTGCTTTTGCAACCCCGATGGCTTCGTATGGTTCTGACGCGGCGACGCTGCTTCATGGGCATAGAGGCCACATGCATCACGTCGTGTCCAGGCCGGTGGATCCGACCATGACGGCGATCGTCCCGGAGGCTTCCGCGCTGAGGCACGAGGACACTGACGGGCTGAGCCGCAATACGAGCGACTGCAATCGGGGCTGCATCGATTATTAGGCGTCGCGGCTCCTCCTCGCAGCGGCGAAAGGCGAGGCGTGAACGCGCCTCGCTTCGCGCGTGCGCGTCGTCTGAAGGGGACGGCGTCGGCTACCGATTGGCTCTTCGGCCGCCACGACACGAAACGCTGAAGCGCTACCGCGTGCTCATGATCGACGATCATCCGCTCGTGCCGACTTCCGCCGCAGTGCGGACGGCGCTTCACCAATTGTCGCAGAGACTCGCGAGGGCGGGGGTGAACGTCGCGCATGATCGTCCCGTGGCGCCGGATCTTGCGGACTCGGCGCGTCTGTACATGAGGCTGTTGCTGTCCGAATGGGCGCCGAATTGGCCGCCGAGCCTCGACAGCCATGTCCAGGGCGTCGCCGGGAGTCTCGCGGCGGACGACGGCAGCCTCACGGCCGAGCGCATCCGGGGCGCAGTCATGAGCCACCGCGGTTGGATCGCGGAGGACCGCACGACGATCGCCTTCGCCGACCTCATCGAGCGGGAGTTCGGCGGGTTCGTACCGCCTCCCGGCTATGCGGATTGACGTGTCTCGGCGAGCGGCGGGGGCGCCTCCGGCGCCCGGCGACCGACGTTTTGCAAGCCTATGCACGCCAGGCTTCTTCGCCCAGGCGCAACCACTTCAGTGACCAGCTCGAAACGGAGGAGATGAAGATGAAGCGCACGAGCGTCCCGTCGACCGCCGCTGTCGTGGCGCTGCTGGCCGCGCTGGGCGGGATCGCCCTTGCCGCGCAAGACAAGTACGCCTTGCAGGCGCCCGGCGGTCTCGCCTTCTCCGAGTTCAGGGGATACGAGGACTGGCGAACTGTCGCTGTTAGCCAGAATGGAAGGATGATCGAGACGATCCTCGGCAATCCCGAGATGATCGATGCCTACAAGGCGGGCATTCCCGGCAATGGCAAGCCCTTCCCCGACGGCGCCAAGATGGCCAAGATCCACTGGAACGCGAAGACGGCTGACGACGAGCCCGGTGAGCCGCTCGTGCCGGGCGCCTTGCACGACGTGGATTTCATGGCGAAGGACAGCAAGAGGTTCGCGGACAGCGGCGGATGGGGATATGCCGAGTTCGAGTATGACCCGGCGTCCGAAGCCTTCAGGCCCGGCACTGCCGCCGACACGCCGCCGCAGGCGAACGACGCCAAGTGCGGATTCGCGTGCCACACGATCGCGGCGGCAAAAGACTACGTCTTCACGGCCTACCCGAAGCGGTGAACGGGAAATGCTGAGCGCGAGAGCCCCTTGCCTTCCACACGATTGTGAGTTGAAAGGCTCGGGGAAGATCGGAGATCCCCCATGCGACTTCTGGCCCTCATCGGCGCTCTCGCCGTCATCGTCGCCATCGCCGCCGCAATCTTCTTTTTCGGCGGCTTTTGGAGCGTCGCCGAAAGCGAGGACGATCCCGGAATCGTGAGCTGGGCGCTCGCCGGCGTCCGCGGCGCCTCGGTCGCCCGGCACGCAACCGAAGTCCCGCCCGCCAATCTTGACGAGCCCGCAACCGCGGAGGCCGGCGCCCGCGTCTATTCCACGATCGGCTGCGTCAACTGCCACGGCGGACCGGGCGTCAAATGGGCCAAGTTCTCGGAAGGCCTGAAGCCGGTTCCCGCCGATCTCGCCGCGATGGCTAAGGAGCGGACCCCTTCGGAGCTCTTCTGGGTGATCAAGAACGGCGTCAAGTTCACGGGCATGCCGAGCTTCGGCCTGGCCGGCGCGTCGGATCAGGACATCTGGTCGATCGTCGCCTTCGTTCGGAAACTGCCGACCGTGACCGAGGCCGACTACAAGACCTGGACCGCCGCGCCTTAGCCGCGATCCAGGCCTCCGTGGATCATCGCCGACGCGGCCGCCGTCAATCCTTGACGAATGCCAGCAAATCCGGATTGATGACATCCGCATGGACCGTCAACATTCCATGCGGGTATCCCGGATAGATCTTCATCGCGCCATTCTTCAGAAGCTTGATCGAGAGACGCGCTGCGTCGTCAACCGGGACGACCTGATCGTCGTCGCCCTGAAGCACGAGAGTCGGGACGCCGATCGACTTCAGGTCGTCCGTCTGGTCCGTTTCTGAAAACGCCTTGATGCCTTCGTAGTGCGCTTTCGCGCCGCCCATCATGCCCTGACGCCACCAGTTGTCGATGACCGACTTGAGGACTTTCGCGCCCGGCCGGTTGAACCCATAGAACGGCCCGGAGGCCAGGTCCGAATAGAACTGCGCGCGATTGTCGGCCAGGGCCTTCCTGAACCCGTCGAAGACCTGAATGGGCGTGCCGCCGGGGTTCGTTTCCGTCTTGAGCATGAGCGGAGGGACGGCGCTGACAAGGACGGCTTTCGCAACCCGCCCCTTCCCGTAGCGCGCGACATAGCGCGCAACTTCGCCGCCGCCGGTGGAGTGCCCAATATGGACGGCGTTTCGCAGCTCGAGATGATCGGCGACCGCGGCCGCATCCGCCGCATAATGGTCCATGTCATGGCCGTCGCTCGCCGGACTCGAGCGGCCGTGACCGCGCCGATCGTGGGCGACGACCCGGTAGCCCTTGCTGAGGAAGAACAGCATCTGGTTGTCCCAGTCGTCGGCCGACAACGGCCACCCGTGGTGGAAGACGATGGGCTGGGCGTCTTTCGGCCCCCAGTCCTTGTAGAAAATCTCTACGCCGTCCCTTGTCTTGACGAAACTCATGGCGATTATCCTTTCCTCCGTTCGAGCCATCGTTTCCGGCAGCGTCGGATCCTCGCGTTCCTGAACGCGCACGCCGCGCCGACAGGAACGCGGCCTATGTTCCGCAATTGCGAAACGCCCGGCGTGTTCGCTCTCCGTGTGTTGGCGTTGTCGCTGTTGCAGGACGCGACACACCGCCACGATCCCATCAGCAGCGTTAAGGAGAATCTATTGGACGATGGTGTCGCCGATACTTTGGTGTCCCTAGACACCACAGCAATCAGCGAGTTCGTCTCGGTGGATTTCAGATTAAGCGTCTGTTTTTCAGACAGTTATGCTGCATAAGGGGCGCGCGTTTTCTGGACTATCGGCGGGAAACCGACACCATTGTCTGATCGAAATTTGCAGGCGAGCGGCGCACCGTCAGTGGTGGAGGGGCTGTCGCGAAAGGACTGCACATGCAGGGCGAGCTGTTAGGGGTCGTCGATGCGCCTCCGGGTGGAGAAGAGTCACGGCGCCTGCCGCGTCCAGACACGTCGCGCGAGGTCGACCAGAGCGGCCCGCGTCCACGGGCCGCGGCGAGGCCGCGCTTCCCGCCATCGTTCGCGACCGCGGTCAGACTCTTCGTTCTCGCCTTGATCGGCGCGCTGTCGGTCGTGGTCGCCCGGGAATGGGACTGGTGGGTTGGATCGGCCGTGCAGCAGACCACAGACGACGCGTATCTCCGCGCAGACCTCACGCCGCTCTCGGCAAAAGTCCCCGGTTATGTCCGCAGGGTCCTTGTGCAGGACTTCCAGAAGGTCAAGGCCGGCGATCTCCTGGTTGAGATCGTCGACGACGACTACCGCGCAGAGCTCGGGCAGGCTGACGCCAATGTCGCGGCGGCGCGCGCTGCGATCGAAAGCATCGAACGGCAGAAGCTTCTCCAGGCGACGATCGTCAAGCAGGCCGAGGCGGACATCGAAGCCAGCGAGGCCGACTTGACCCGCTATCGCCTGGAGGCGGCGCGCCAACAGGCGCTGCTCGTTCACAGCCTTGCCGGCACGCCCCAGCTTACCGAGCAGGCGGTCGACAACGAGAGGCGAGCCGACGCGGCGCTCGCGCTGAATCGCGCGAAGCTCGAACAGCAGCGTGAGCAGCTCAACGTCTTGGACAGCGAGAGGACGCAGGCGGCGGCGACGCTCGATGCGCGGCAAGCGGCGCGCGATTTGGCGGCGATCAACCTCCGCTATACCCGCATCGTCTCTCCGGTCGACGGCATGGTGAGCGAGCGCCTGGTCCGCTCGGGCCAGTACGTCAGCGTCGGCAGCCAGGTGATCTCCGTCGCGCCGTTGCCCGATGTCTGGATCATCGCCAACTACAAGGAGACGCAGATGACCCGCATTCGCGTCGGCCAGCCGGCCCACGCGACGGTCGACGCTTTCCCCGGCGCGGTGTTGCAGGGTCATGTCGACAGCTGGTCGCCGGCCTCGGGCGCCGAATTCTCGCTGCTGCCGCCTGACAACGCGACAGGCAACTTCACCAAGGTCGTTCAGCGCATTCCGGTCAAGATCGCGCTCGATCCGGATCCGTCGCTCGGCGACCTGCTGCGGCCTGGAATGTCGGTCATCGCAACCATAGACACCGGCTCGCATTCGTCCGAGTCGGTCGCTCAGGCGAAGTAGGCCGCGAGTGAGCTCGGCGCGCCCTATCGTTATAGGTTCGATCCGAAGCGGTTCCCGGCCCGGCGCCGCCCGGCCGATCCAGAACCTCTATCGTCCCGCCGATCGCGAGGCGTGGCGGCCACAACCGATCATCTCGAGCCGGCCCCTGATCGGCGTGCTGGCGGTGCTCTTGGGCACCGTCATTTCGACGCTCGACGCCCGCCTGACGAGCTTCGGTCTTGCCGATGTCCGCGGCGCCGTCCACGCCGGCTTCGACGAGGGAGCCTGGATAACCACCGCCTTCACGGTCGGGCAAATGCTGATCACGCCAACTTCGCCCTGGCTCGGCATGACGTTCGGCGTGCGCCGCGTGCTGGTGATCTCATGCGTCATCTTCATGATCTCATCCCTTCTCCTGCCGTTCTCGCCGAACCTGTCTTTCGTCCTGGCGTTCCAGACGGTCAGAGGGCTCGCCTCCGGCACGTTCATCCCACTGACCTTCGGATTCGTGGCCAGGAATTTGCCGCCCCGGCTCCTCATATACGGCGTTGCCGCTTACGCCATGAACATCGAGCTGTCGGTCAATATCGCCGCGTCGATCGAAGGCTGGTTCAGCGACAACTGGTCGTGGAAATGGATATTCTGGGATACGTCGCTGCTCGCGGCGCTCATGCTCGTCTGCGTCTGCTTCGGCATGCCGCGCCAGGCCGTGAACCGCGCGGCGCTGAAGACCGGGGACTGGTGGGGCTTCCTCTATGCGAGCCTGGGTTTCAGCCTGATCTACGCCGCCCTCGACCAGGGCAACCGGCTCGACTGGCTCAATTCCGGGCTGATCAACGCCCTCCTTCTCGGGGGCCTCCTCCTGCTCATCGCCTTCCTCGTCCACGAACTCGCCCACGACCGACCGTGGATCAACCTGCGCTACGCCGTCCGCGGCAACCTTCCGCTGCTCGTGTTATTCCTCGCCTTCTTTCGTTTCGTAATCCTGGCGACCTCGTTCATCATCCCGCAATACCTGCACGACCGTTCAGAACTATCGCGCGATGGAAGTCGGCGGGGTGCTGATGTGGATCGCGCTGCCGCAGTTTCTGCTCGCGCCGGTCATCGCGACGATCCTTCGCTTCGTCGATCCTCGACTGACCATGGCGTTCGGCTTCGCGCTCGTCGGGACCGCCTGTTTCATGGCCGGGCAGATCACGGCCTCCTGGGCAAGCGACGACTTCCTGCCGTCTCAGATCGTCCAGGCGGCAGGCCAGTCCTTCTTGCTCACCTCGGTGCTCTGGTTCATCCTGAAGCACGCGGAGCCCGGCGAAATCCTCACATTCGGCGCGGTGCTTCAGACGACGCGCCTGTTCGGGGCGGAACTGGGCTCCGCCTTCGTGCAGACTTTCGTTCGAGTCCGCGAACAAGTCTACTCGAACCTTGTTGGGCTCCACGTCGACGCCGGCTCCCTGCTGACGGACATACGCCTGCATGATTACGCGGGAGTCCTGGCCGGACGTTCGGTCGGCGAGGCCGAAGCCAACGCGCGCGCAACGGCTCTTCTCGCCCGTTCCGTCCAGATTCAGGCCAGCGTGCTGGCCTACGCCGATGGGTTCATGCTGCTCGGCTTCGCCGTCTTCGGCGCATTGCTGACGATGCTGCTCCTTCGTGACCCGCCCGTACGCCTCGTCTCGCCTGGGAACGCTGCGGCCAACGAAGCCGATCAGCGTCTGGGCCCCTCGCCGTTCAAGAGCGCAGGATCGCGACCCTGAGCGGAACGTTCGGGGTGCGCGTAAGTGAGGCGCGCTCGGCCAGCGAGTGACCGGACCTGAGAGCTTGCGGCTTTCCCCGCGTACGCCGGCGCCGGGTATTCGGCAAGCGCATCGGCGATCAGCGCGGTCGCCCTGGGGACGCACGAGCAGAATTTCTCGCTCATGTATCGCCTCTCTCACCGCTTGACGGCCGAGCGCTTCGACAGGACGATTGCGCGAAACGCAACAGCGGGACCGATCGCGGAATGAACCGGAAGAACAAGGCTCAACTTTCCGATCGCGTCGCCAGGGCGGCTGAAGCGGCGCTCGCCGCCAAGCGCTTTGCGGCGCCCGTAGACGTCCTCGTCGGGATCGGGTGGCTCGACCCCGGCTCGGCGGAGCGCTGGCGCCGCGGGCAGATCGATTGCCTGGAAGGCGTCGTTCGGGCCAATCTGTCGCGGATCTCAGAAGCGATGCGGCTGTTCCGGTCCTGGGCGACCGCGAAAGGGTTGGTCGCCAGCCCGACGGACTATGTCGCCCGCACGCCGCGGCGTGAGACGCTGCGCTTCAGCCGAAGCGGCGACGCCGCGATCGAGGCGGCGTATCGCACGCATTGGGTATCGCCGGAGCTTTCCGAGAAGAAGCGCGAGCGCCTGGCGGAGAAGGCGAGCCGCGCCCCGGAACTGGTGGTCGTCCAGCCGCTGAAGGCGGAATGGAAATGCCATCGGTGCGGCGGGACCGGCGATCTCCTGATGATGGAGGATCCTGGTCCGGCGTGCCTCAGTTGCGCCGGTCTCGACGATCTCGAATTTCTGCCGGCGGGCGACGCCCTGCTGACGCGGCGCGCGAAAGCTCAGAGCGCCCGGCATGCGGTCGTGGTGCGCTTCAGCAGGACCCGCGGCCGCTACGAGCGACAAGGCCTGCTGGTCGAACCGCGGGCTCTGGCGGACGCCGAGCGAAGCGCAAGTCTCGATCGTGGGCTCTCGCCACAAGCGGAACCGAACAGACCGCGCATCCGCTAGGCTCCTGTTACGCAGGTCGCGAACGGCCCGTTCAACCGAATAGCGCCTGGCGCCCGAATAGCGCTAGCGGGAGGCGATCACACCCTCAACGGCATCAGCACATAGAGCGCGTTCGCGCCGTCGCGGTCCTGGATCAGGGTCGGGGAGCCGGGGTCGGCCATCTTGATGAGGGCGGTGTCGCCCGAGAGCTGCCCGATGATGTCGAGGAGATAGCGCGCATTGAAGCCGATGTCGATCGGGGCGGAATCGTAGTCGACCTCGATCTCCTCGCTCGCCGAGCCGGAATCGGGATTGTTGACCGACAGCGTCATCTTGTTATCGCCGATCGACAGCTTGATCGCCCGGCCGCGCTCGGACGACAGGGTCGAGACGCGGTCGACCGCCTTTTCGAACGGGTCCTTGTCGACCACGAGGCGCTTGTCGTTGCCGGCCGGAATAACGCGCTGGTAATCGGGAAAGGTGCCGTCGATCAGCTTGGTGGTCAGCACGACGTCGCCGAACTGAAAGCGCGCCTTGGCGGTGGAAATCTCGATCCGTACGTCCTGGGTCGGGTCCTCGAGCAGCTTCAAGATTTCGTTCACGGCTTTGCGCGGGGCGATCACGCCGGGCATGCCGACGGCGCCCTGCGGCGCGGCCGTCTCGACCCGGGCGAGGCGGTGGCCGTCGGTCGCGACCGCGCGCAGCTTCGCGGTTCCGTCGACGTCGATCGCGTGCAGGTAGATGCCGTTGAGATAGTAGCGCGTCTCTTCGGTCGAGATGGCGAATTGGGTGTTCTCGATCAGGCGCTTGAGTTCGACCGCCGGCAGCGTGAAGCGGTGGGAGAATTCTCCCGACGTCAGGTCCGGAAAGTCAGACGCGGGCAGCGCCTGCAGGTAGAAGCGCGAGCGGCCGGAGCGCAGCAGCAACTGTCCGGTGTCGCCGGCGATTTCGAGGCTGGCCTGGGCGCCGTCCGGCAGCTTCCGCACGATGTCGTAGAGGACATGCGCGGGAACCGTGGTCGCGCCCGCCTGGACGACGTCGGCGGGGGCCTGCTCGGTCGCTTCGAGATCGAGATCCGTGCTTTTCAGCGCAACCTTCCCGTCGGCCGCCTCGATCAGCACGTTGGCCAGGATCGGGATGGTGTTACGCCGCTCCACGATCCGATGAACGTGCCCCAGCGCCTTGAGCAGGACCGAACGTTCGATGGTGACTTTCATCGTGAGGCTTCCGAAACTCGACCGACGCGATACGCGCGTTGAAGAAGGGGGGCGGACATTGCCAAGGCGGATCGGTCAGCGCAAGGGCGAGCGCGTCAACCGGCGCCATTTCCTTCCGGATATTCACCATTCCCTCAACCGGGCCGAAACCTTTACCGCCCCTTAAACCGCCCCCTCTAGCTTCTCCCCCAGCGTCAGGCGCAGAAGCCCCTTCATTCCGACTGCGCAAGACGATCGGGAAAACCATGTCCGGCCGAGGCGGCAGAAACAATCAGGCGCGGATCGAGCCGCGCCTCGACTGGCCGGGCGACCGCCGCGACGACGAGGACGATTTGCGCGCCGATCCCGCCGACCGCCCTCCAACCGTCCGTCGCAAGCCGTCCGCCAAGGCGTCTTCCCGCGGCAAAACCGCCAAGAAGCGTCCGCGGGTCGGTTCGCTGCTCGGCCGCCTCGCCTATTGGGGCGTGGTCATGGGCGTCTGGGCGATCGTCGCGCTTGCCGGCATATTCGCGTACTACGCGAGCCAGCTTCCGCCCATCGACCGGCTCGCGGTGCCGAAACGGCCGCCGAACATCGCCATTCTCGCCGACGACGGGACGCTGCTGGTCAACCGCGGCGATTCGGGCGGGCCCGCGGTCAGGCTGATGGACCTGCCGCCCTATCTGCCCAAGGCCTTCATCGCCATCGAGGACCGGCGCTTCTATTCCCATTACGGCGTCGACCCGCTCGGCATGGGACGCGCGCTCGTGCGCGACATCGTCGGCCGAGGCGCGGTCGAAGGCGGCTCTACGCTCACGCAGCAGCTCGCCAAGAACCTGTTTTTGACCCAGGAGCGGACGCTGTCGCGCAAAATCCAGGAGGCGATCCTCGCCGTCTGGCTGGAGCGGCGCTATTCCAAGGACCAGATCCTCGAGCTCTATCTCAACCGGGTCTATTTCGGCTCGGGCGCCTACGGGGTCGAAGGCGCGGCGCAGAAATATTTCGGCAAGAGCGCCCGCTACGTCAGCCTGTCGGAAGCCGCCCTCCTCGCCGGGCTGATGAAATCGCCCTCGAAGCTCGCTCCGACACACAATCCGGTCGGCGCCAATGAACGCGCGACCCAGGTGATCACGGCCATGGCCGAGCAGGGCCACATCACCGAGGCGCAGGCCAAGATGGCGCTCGCCAATCCGGCCCAGGTGTGGCGCGACAAGACCGCGGGATCGATCAACTACGCCGCCGACTATGTGATGGACGCGCTCGACGACACGGTCGGCGCGATCGACGAGGACATCGTGGTCTCGACCACGATCAACGCCGCGATGCAGGCCGAAGGCGGAGCACGCGCTCGCCGACGAACTGACCGCCAAGGGCGCGAAGTTCGGCGTCGAGCAGGGGGCGCTGGTGGCGCTCGATCCGACCGGCGGAGTCAAGGCGCTGATCGGCGGCAAGAGCTACGCCGAGAGCCAGTTCAACCGCGCGGTCGCCGCCAAGCGCCAGCCGGGATCGTCGTTCAAGCCGTTCGTCTATCTGGCGGCGCTGGAAAAGGGCCTGACGCCGGACACGGTGCGCGACGACGCGCCGATCTCGGTCAAGGGCTGGAACCCGGAGAACTACAGCCGCGAATATTTCGGACCCGTCACCCTGACCAAGGGGCTGTCGCTGTCGCTGAACACGGTGGCGGTCCGGCTCGGCCTCGAAGTCGGCCCGAAGACGGTGTGCGAGACCGCCCATCGTCTCGGCATCACGTCCGAGCTCGAGCCGAACGCCACCATCGCGCTCGGCACCTCGGCCGTCGCGCCGCTCGAAATGGCCTCGGCCTACGCCGCCTTCGCCAACGGCGGCGTCGGCGTCCAGCCGCACGTGATCGCAAAAGTGCGCACGGCGGACGGCAAGCTGCTCTACACAAGGCGGAACGCCAACTTCGGCCGCGTGATCGACCCGCAATACGTGTCGATGATGAACACGATGATGCAGGAGACGCTGCTGACCGGCACGGCCCACAAGGCGGAGCTGCCGGGCTGGCAGGCGGCCGGCAAGACCGGCACGAGCCAGGATTTTCGCGACGCGTGGTTCGTCGGCTACACGAGCTATCTCGTGACCGCCGTCTGGCTCGGCAACGACGACGACAGCCCGACCAAGAAGGTGTCGGGCGGCAATCTGCCGGTGGAGATCTGGAGCCGGTTCATGAAGGCGGCGCATCGAGGGCGTTCCGGTCGCCGCCCTGCCGCTCGGAACCTGGCAGGCCGCGCCGTCGAACCCGTTCGCGCCGCTGTTTGCGCCCTTCGGCGGCGGCGGCGCCCCTCAGCCGCCGGCGGCGATTCCGCCGTCCGGCGGCCGGGGCGGGGCCGCGCCCGGCGCCGCCGGTCGCGGCGGGCGCGCCGCCTCGACCTGACCGCCGGCCCCCGCGCTCCGCCGGCCGCGCCCGCGCCGCGGCCGCCGGCCGCCGGACGCGCCCGTTCCGCCCGCGAACCTGCCCGACGCCGAGCCGGGGCGGAAGACCAACGCCTTCCTCAACAAGATTTTCGGGAAGCTTTAGCGAGATCGCACTGTTTCCCGCTTCTGACTGACATGTTACACCTGCGCTCATTACCCCCAACGCGATGAGGCTCATGACCGTAGACGAATTTCTGCACTGGATGGAGGGGCGCGAAGGACGGTGGGAGCTGTTCGAGGGCGAACTCGTCGAAAAGAGGCCCGAGCGTCCGGCGCACACGGAAACGAAGACGCGAGGTGGCTTCCGCCCTGAGGAGCGCGATCCGCAACGCCGGCGCTCCGTGCCACGTCACCAAGGACGGCGCCGATCGTCCGCATCGCGCCGGACACGGCGTTCGAGCCGGACGCGGTCGTCTACTGCTCTCCGCGCGTCGAGACGCGATACGGTCGAGATCCCGCAGCCGATGATCGTGGTCGAGGTCCTGTCGGACAGGCACCGCGGAGCGCGATCAGGGGGCGAAGCTCGCGGGCTATTTCTCGACTGCCGAGCATTGCGCACTATCTGATCCTGGACCCGGAAGCGCCGCACCGTCGCTCCATCACTGGCGCGGGGAAGGCGGGGCGATCGAGACCCGCGTCCTCACCGATGGCGCCGCTGCGGCTCGATCCGCCGGGGCTGGCGTTCTTCGTCGAAGGGCTGTTCACGCCGCACTGAGGGGGCGTCGCTGTCGGGCCGGGTCGGTGACCCGGCCGGCGCGCTCGAGCCGAGCGTCCGTCTGCATAGTTACGCGGCCAAGCGCGGCGTGGTAGGCTTTGGCCATGTCGATGGCCGCCGAAAAGCTGATGACGGTAGAGGAGTTCCTCGTTTGGGCCGAGGGACGCGAAGGACGCTGGGAGCTTCTCGACGGCCGACCCATTGCGATGGCGCCGGAGCGCGTGGCGCATCTCACGTCCAAGGCGGAAGCCTGGGCGGCGCTCCGGCGCGCCGTCGAGCGCGCGGGCCTTCCCTGCGCCGTCTTTCCGGACGGCGCGACGGTTCGCATTTCCGCACGCACCGCTTTCGAGCCGGACGCGCTCGTCAGTTGCGGCGCCCCCGTTCCGCCGGACGCGATCGAAATCCCGAATCCGATGATCGTGGTCGAAGTGCTTTCCGAGGGCACGGCAAGGCGCGATCACGGCGTGAAGCTCTCCGGCTATTTCTCCCTGCCGAGCGTGGCGCATTATCTGATCCTCGACCCCGAGGGGGCGACGCTGATCCACCACCGGCGCGGCGCGGGCGACGTGATCGAGACGCGCATTCTGACCGCCGGCCCGTTGCGGCTCGACCCGCCGGGGCTGGAGCTTACGGTGACGGAGCTGTTTGCGCCCGCATGAGACTTGCTCAGCCGCTCGCGCATCGCCTCCCGGAAGCGCCGGGCGTCGTCCGCGCTCGCTGAGCGCGGCGACGGGGCCGGCGGCCGCGCCTATGGGGGCCCGTCAAGCCCCGTCGAGCCAGGTCATCAGCGCCTCGAGCCACGGGCGCCTCGACATGCAGCCGGAAGCCGGCCTCCGTGCGCGCCAGCAGGCACGCGCAGGCCGGCGAACAGGACGGCGGCCGACGGCGAGCCGGCGGCGAGGTCGGCCGAGGTCGCCTGCATCAGCACGAGCCCGCGCCGGGCGCCCTCGACGTCGACCACGACCCAGCCGTCGTCGACGCGCGGTCGCGCACCAGCCCTCGCGCCAGCCGTCGGCGACGGCGAGCGGCGCCGGCGTGACGAGCAGCGCCCGGTCGCGCGCGATCCGCAGCGCATGCGCGCCCTTCGGGCGCGAGCCCGTAGAGGCCGAGGAGCGGCGCGCCGGGCGCCAGCGCCTCGAGCGCCGCCTCGAGGTCGCCCGAGATCAGCGTCTGCCCGAGCCCGTCGACCGCGCCGCGACGGCGAAGCCCGGCCGCGTCGACGAGCGCGCCGTCGTCCGGCCGCGCGCGGCGCCCAGTCGGTCTCACGCATGGAGGCGCTTTCCTTCGGGATCGAGCGCGGCGAGCGGCGCGATGCGCGCCCGCCGCTCGGCGCCGAGATGATAGACGCCGAGCGTCTCGCCCATGCGGGCGGCGCCCTCCGCGACGAGCCCGAGCGCGACCGGGCGCTCGAGCGTCGGGCTCAAATAGCTCGAAGTGACATAGCCGAGCGAGCGCCGCGCCTTGCCCGCGCCGTCGACGACATGCGCGCCGGTCGGCAGCGGCGCCTCGCCCGCGGCGACCTCGAGGCCGACGAGCTGCTTGCGGTCGCGGTCGCGCGCGACCGGCAGGAACAGCGAGCGCTTGCCGATATACTCGTCCTTGCGCTGATCGCGCGGGCCCGTGAGCGCCGAGGTCGTGCGGCATGGTCGCGCCGTCGGTGTCCTTGCCGACGATGATGTAGCCCTTCTCGGCGCGCAGGATCATCAGCGCCTCCGAGCCCATGAGGCCGCCGCCGAACGCCGGCAGCGCCGCGACGATCTTCGCCCGCAACGCTCTCGCGCGCGCGACGCCGGGACGGAGAGTTCGTAGGAGCGGTCGCCGGTAAAGCTCACCCGCGCGACGCGCAGCGGCGCGCCCTCGAACGTCGCCGTCGCGAAGGCCATGTGCGGCAGGCTCTGGTCGTCGAGCGCGAGCCCGAGGTCGAGCGCGGCGACGCAGATCGCGCGCGCGCGGCCCGGTGACCGTCAGCGTCGCCCATTGCGCGGTCGCGTCGTGGATGACGACCCGGCGCGGATCGAACCGGTCCTGCCGCCAGAGTTCGAGCCGCGTCACGACCGCGTCCGTGTGGCCCGACGAGCAGGAGACGAGGAACCGGTCGTCGGCGAGCCGCAGCGTCACGCCGTCGTCGAAGACGATCCCGGTCTCCGACAGGATGAAGCCGTAGCGGATCTTTCCGGGCTTCAGGGTCGAGAGGCGGTTGTAGCTGTGGAAGTCGACGAGCTTCGCCGCGTCGGGGCCGATCACCTCGATCTTGCCGAGCGAGGAGCCGTCGAAGAGCGCCGACCGTCTCGCGGGCGCGCTTCGCCTCGCGCTGGATCGACTGCTCCGGATCGTCCGGGCCGTACCAGGCCGGGCCGCAGCCAGCCGCCGTATTCGCGCATCTGCGCGCCGTCGGCGCGGTGCTCGGCCTCGAGCGGCAGGCGCTTCAGCGGGTTCATGAGCTGCGCCGCGCCGCCGCCCGCCGATGACCGTCATCGGCACGGGCACGAAGGGCGGGCGGTAGGTCGTGGTCCCGGTCTCGTCGATCGTGCGGCCGGTCAGCGCGGCCATCGCGGCGAGGCCGTTGACGTTGGAGGTCTTGCCCTGGTCGGTCGCCATGCCGAGCGTGGTGTAGCGCTTCAGGTGCTCGACCGAGACGTAGCCCTCGCGGGCGGCGAGCGCGACGTCCTTCAGCGTCACGTCGTTCTGGAAGTCGATCCAGCGGCGCCCCGGGGCGTCGGGCTTCGGCCAGAGCGGCGTCGATCGCGGTAGCGGCCCTTGCGGCGCGTTCGGGCGCCGGGCCTTCGCCGCCGCCGGCCGCGTGGCCTTCGCGCGAGCGCCGCGTCGAGCGTGAAGGCGCCGTTGGCCGCGCCGGCGACGGCGACGCCCTCGACCGCGCGCGTCGGGAACGAGCGCCGCCAGGCGTCTCGTCGTAGCGCAGCTTGCCGCGCGCCTGCATGTAGAGATGCACGGTCGGCGTCCAGCCGCCGGAAAGGAGCAGCGTGTCGGCCGGGCGGATCCGCGCCGCCGACCTTTACGCCCGTCGACGCCCGCGCGGCCCGGCGACGCCCTCGATCTCCGCTCCGCGCGTGACCTTGAGCGCCGTCGCCGGCCCGTCGGCGCGCGAATCGACGATCTCGACCTCGGCGCCGGCCTCGGCGAGCGCCTCTGCGCCACGGGATAGGCGCTGTCGTTGTTGGTCGCGACCGCGATCCGCTGGCCGACCAGCACGGCGAAGCGGCGGAGATAGACGAGCGCCGCGTCGGCCGACATCACGCCCGGCCGGTCGTTGTCGGGGACGACGAGCGGCCGCTCGATCGCGCCGGCGGCGACGACGATCCGTTTCGGCCGGATGCGCCAGAGCGCGTCGGGCGAGGCCGCGCGCCGCTCCCAGGCGCAGACGAGGTCGTGATCGTAGACGCCGAAGGCGGTCGTCGAGGTCATCACGCGCCCGCCGCTCGGCCATCGACCGCGGCGCGCGACGCTTCGCGCCCATTCGCGCCAGTCGCCGCCTTCGATCGCGCCGCCGCGATGCGACGAGCTGGCCGCCGATCTCGGCGTGGTCGTCGACGAGGAACACGACGCGCCCCGCTCTCGCGGCCGCGCGCCGCCGCGGCGAGCCCCGCCGGCCCCGCGCCGACGACGAGCAGGTCGCAATGCGCGTTGAAACTGCGGACTGTCGGCCGGCGGGCGATTGTCGGGATCGACGCGCGCCGAGGCCCGCCATGCGCGCGGATCGAGCGGCTCGAACGTCTCCCAGCGCGGCCAGAGGAAGGTCTTGTAGTAGAAGCCGGACGGCATGAAGCGCCGCAAAGCCGTCGAGCAGCGCCGGCGCGGTCCTCCGCCGCCGTCGGCGCGGCGTTGACCGAGCGGACGGCGAGGTCGTTCTCGAGCGGCTCGACGGTCGCGCGCAGGTTCGGCGTCGTCCGGCCGTCGCGCGTCACGTCGACGATCGCGTTCGGCTCCTCGGTCCAGGCGCCCCAGACTCCGCGCGGCCGGTGATATTTGAAGCTGCGGCCGACGATGCGGACGCCGTTCGCGAGCAGCGCCGAGGCGATGCTGTCGCCCGCCGCAGCCGAGATAGGGCTTGCCGTCGAAGGTGAAGGCGAGCGGCCGGCCGCGATCGATCGCGCCGCCGGCTCGGAAGGCGGAAGCCGCTCATCGGCGCGGCCCTCGAGGGCTTCGGACGCCGAGGACGGCGTTGGTCGCGCGTGTCGCGGGTCATGGCGAACATCTCCATGCAGGTCAGATGCAGCCAGATCTCCCGCGCCTCGCCCTTCGGATTGGCGTTGACGTAGAGATAGCTCGGCCCAGGCGGCGTCGCTGACCGCCTCGGCCGGCTCGGGCCGCGCCTTCGGCTCGCCGACATAGGTGAACTCGGTCTCGTCGCGCGGGCCGCAGAAGGGGCAGGGGAAGAGCATGGGAAGCCCTTATGGCCAAAAACCCGCCCCGGCGCCTACCCCCCGCGCGTCCGGCGACGGCAGGGCGAACGGGTAGGGTCAACCCATAGCGCCATTCCCTGCGTGATCTCGGTGCGGAAGGAAGGCCTCCAAGAGCAGGCGTTCCTGAATTGCATTAAGCAGGACCCCCGCGTTTTGTGCTAGCGTGCCGGCAGCCAGGGAGCGCGATGAGCGAGACCCGGAAAATCGCGGCGATTCTCGTCTCGGACGTGGTCGGTTACAGCCGGCTCACCGGGGCAGATGAAGAGCTTGCCCTGGCGCGGCTTAGGACGCTCCGCAGCGATCTGATAGACCCCATAATCGCCGTACACCGCGGCCGCGTCGTTAAACGTACTGGCGATGGGGCGATTGTGGAGTTCCGCAGCGTGGTGGACGCGGTGCGCTGCGCCATCGAAGTGCAACGCGGCATGATCGAGCGCAACGCCGGTCTGCCGGCCGACCGCCGCATCGAGTTTCGCATTGGCGTCCATCTGGGCGACGTCGTCGAAGAGAGCGACGGCGACCTGATGGGCGACGGCGTCAATATCGCCGCGCGATTGGAGGGCGTCGCGAAGCCTGGTTCGGTTTGTCTCTCAGAGGACGCCTATCGGCAGGTAAAACAGCGGCTCGATATCAAGGTCAGCGATCTCGGTCCGACGCAGCTCAAGAATATTGCCGAGCCGGTGCGCGTCTATTCGCTGGAAGTTGGTCAGCCTGCGGAGACGAAACGATCGCCCTCGCCGCTCGATCGAACAAAGGCGCCAGCGCTTAGGCGGCGTCTGACTGACGCCCCGCTCGCCGCCGCTGTCGTCGCGCTTCTGCTCCTGACGGCCGCCGGCGGCTGGCTACTCCTCGCTGGCCGGAGCGTGAAGCCAGCGCAGCCCGCCCATCTCTCGATGGTCGTGCTGCCGTTCACCAACCTTTCCGGCGATCCCGCGCAGGACTATTTTGCCGACGGCGTCACCGAGAACCTCACGACCGAGCTTTCGCGCATCAAAGGCAGCTTCGTCATCGCCCGCAACACGGCCTTCACCTACAGGGGCAGAAACATCGACGCGAAGCAGATCGGCAAAGAGCTCGGCGTCCGCTATGTGCTCGAAGGCTCGGTCCAGCGCAACAAATCCCATGTGCGCGTCAACGCGCAACTGATCGACGCCGAATCCGGCGCGCATCTTTGGGCCGACAGGTTTGAAGAGAACGTGGCCGACCTCTTCAAGCTGCAGGACGAAGTTGTCACGCGATTGGCCGACAGCCTGAACTTCGTCTTGACCGAGGTCGAAGCCGAGAAGGGCGCGCGCTCCAACAATCCGGATGCAATCGACCTGACAATGCGCGGCTGGGAACTGGTTTTGCGCGGCATGCAGCAACCCCAGAAAGAACGTCGCGACACGAACAACCAAGCGCGTCCCTTGTTCGAACGCGCGCTTGCAATCGAACTCCAACGAGGCCGACGCCTTGGCCGGAAACGCCATGACCTATCTTCTCGACTACATTTATAATTGGGGCGACCCAGGAACGGACTACGAGGTCAAGGTGCTGGAGGAAACCAATCGGGCCATCGGGCTCGATCCCAGCAATGTCCGGGCATACTTTGTAAAGGCGCAGTATCTTAACCTTTCGGGGCGCGCCGGCGAGGGTCTCGGCGCAGCCGAGGCCGGGCTGGCCGTCGATCCGAACTATGTTCTGCTCTATATCCCCCGCGTCGCTGCGGAAAATGCTTTGGGCCGCTTCGAGGAGGCCAAATCCGATATTGAAAGGGTGTTTCGCTTGAGCCCGCGCGATCCAAGCGGCGCTCTCTTTCGCTATTTCATAGGCAACTCCGAGATTGGCCTTGGCCATCTCGACGCGGCGATCGCCGAATTTCGTAAGGCGATCGACTTGGGCCAGCGAGGGTTCTTCGTGTACACGGACCTGGCGGCGGCGAACGCCCTTGCCGGCAAGATGGACGAGGCGCAAGCCGCCCTGGCCGAAGCGCGCCGCCTCAATCCTGCAATCACCGTCAAATGGATGAAAGAGCGCACGGTCACGCCAGCCATTATCGACGGTCTCCGCAAGGCGGGGTTGCCGGAAGAATGAAACCCATTCGCGGAAGATCGGGCGTCGGAATCGGGGGGTGAAGCCTGTTTCGCGCTCGGAACGGACCGACTACTTTCGCCAGCATTGCCGTCCTTGCCGGGGCGACCCAATATAAGGCCGCTTTCCGCTCAACTGAGGCGTCCACAGCCGCGATTTGTAACGGCGGGTCTACGTCGGACTCCGGCCTTCTGTTGTTGAGCACCTACCAGTCGTCTCGGCTGACGGCCGCTCCAGCAACCGCGTACAGCAGTTGGCCACGCGCCGGGGGTTTTCCGATCAGCCTCACAACTGCACTGAGGCTTCGGATTTCCCTTGACAGGCCAGGAGGCATGTTCTACGTTTGTTTTGTGGGAGCGAGAGACAGAGCCCTCATCGCGAGCGACCCCGGATCGAGTCCGGGGGGTGGCGATCCAGAGGCCGCGGGGCCGAACGTTCGATGGTGCGCGTCGTCTCGCGCCCGACGGCAGTGGCTGCGGCCCCTGGATTGACTTCGCTCGCAATGACGAGCCCAAGCGGCCGGACTCGGAGGTTACGAGTGGAACCGAAATGCGCCGCAACCCTCTGAAAAACCCCAATTCGGGAGCCGGAGCGGCGACGCGACAGCCCGTCATCGCGAGCGAAGCGTGGCGATCCAGAGGCCGCGGGGCCGAACGTTTAACGTTTGCGCGCGCCTCGCGCCCTGACGGCAGTGGCTGCGGCCCCTGGATTGCTTCGCTTCGCTCGCAATGACGAGACCGAACCAAGCCACCTTCGAGTTAACGTGGAACCGAAATGGCCCCTAAACATCTGAAAAGCCTCAATTCGGGAGCCGAAGCGGCGGTGAAGAGGATCGGGCGGCTCTAATGCGCGATGCCGGAGCCGGCGGCCTCGTCGATCAGGCGGCCCGTCTCGAAGCGGTCGAGGTCGAAGGGGCGGCTGATCGGGTGATGCGCGCCGGTCGCGAGCAGGTGGGCGAGCAGCGTCCCGCCGGCGGGGATCGCCTTGAAGCCGCCGGTTCCCCAGCCGCAGTTGAGAAAGATCCCCGGGACCGGCGCGGGTCCGATGATCGGCGAGGAATCCGGGACGACGTCGACGATGCCGCCCCACTGCCGCATCAGCTTCAGCTGGCCGAAGGCCGGGAACATTTCTGTAAGGCCCGAGACGACGATCTCCTGCACCGGCGGATTGCCGCGCTGGCCATAGGAGGGAACGCGGTCGAGCCCGCCGCCGAACACGAGTTCGCCCTTGTCCGACTGGCTCACGTAGGTGCCCGTCCCGAGATGCAGCAGCACGATGTCGAGGCAGGGCTTTGCCGGCTCGCTGACCATCGCCTGAAGCGCATAGGAGTGGATCGGCAGCTTGACGCCGGCCTTCGCCATCAGCTGCGAGGAGTGCCCGGCGACGGCGACGCCGACCGCTTCGGCGCGGATTTCGCCCTGCGTCGTCTCCACCCCGACGCAGGCGCCGTTCTGCATCAGGAACCCGGTGACCTCGCAATTCTCGACGATGTCGACGCCGAGCCCGTCGGCCGCCCGCGCATAGCCCCAGGCGACCGCGTCGTGCCGCGCCGTGCCCCCGCGCGGATGAAACACGCCGCCGTTCGGCAGGTAGCGCGAGTCCAGCGACTGGGTCATCAGCGGCAGCCGCCTGCGGATCTCGTCGGGGCCCCAGAGCTCGGCGTCGACGCCGTTGATCTGCATGGCGTTCACGAGGCGGGCGGCGATCTCCATCTGCGCCGGCGTGTGCGCGACGTTGAGGATGCCGCGCTGGCTCAGCATCACGTTGAAGTTGAGCTCGCGCGACAGGCCCTCGTAGAGCCTCAGCGCGAGATCGTAGAGCGCGACCGACTCGGGGTAGAAATAGTTCGAGCGGACGATTGTCGTGTTGCGCCCGGTGTTGCCGCCGCCGATCCAGCCCTTTTCGAGCACGGCGACGCGCCGGCGCCCGTGGGACTTTGCGAGGTAGTAGGCGGTCGCGAGGCCGTGGCCGCCGCCGCCGACGATGACGAAATCATAAGCCGGCTTCGCCTTCGCCTTGCGCCAGGCCTGCGGCCATCCCTTATGGCCGCTGAAGCCCTCGCGGAGGATGCGTCAAGTGCGGAATAGCGCGACGGTCATGGCCGGTCTTCGAAGTCTGTTGCGCCCGCGGCGCGGTCCATGGCGTAGGCGCGGAAGGCGGCGAGTTCCTCCTCGTGCGGCGCCACGCCGGTGAAGGCCTCGAGGTAGTGCGGCGCGAGCGCAAGGCGCGCCTCCATGCGGCTCTCGAATGTCGAGGGCGTAGTAGCCGATCTGCATCGTATAGAGCACGCGCGCCCTGACCAGAGCGTCCTGCGGCGGCGTAGCCATGCCGCTCGAACATGGCCTCGATCGCCGCCATGCGCTCGCTGGTCGGCGCGGTCGAGCCGCGCGCGGGCTGTCTCCGAGAGGCGCGCCCAGTCGCGCACCGCCAAGTCGAGCCGCGGGCTGAACAGCGCCGCGTCGACCCAGCAGCGGAAGACATTGCAGACGGCCTCGGTGATCGTCGCAGCCGGCGCCTCCGCCTGCCGGACGATCGAGCGGGTGTTGAGAGCGTCCCAGCGCTCGAGAAGCGCGTCGAGCAGGCCGTCGCGGCTGCGGAAATACCAGTAGAAGCTCGACCGCGAGACGCCGAGCCGCTCGCTGAGGTCGAGCACGGTGACGGCGCCGATCCCGCGAGCGCGCCAGCAGCGCGAGCGCGAGGTCGAGCCAGTCGTCGCGCGTCGCCCTCGTAAGCCGCCGGCGACGCGGCCAAGAGCGCGGTCATGACGCGCATCGCCTTGCCGGCGGGATCGTAGGGCGAGGGCGCAATGACGCGCGCCTTGCGCTCGACGCCGACGACATGGACGGTAAGCTCGGTTCCGACCGCGGCGCACTCCGGCGCGACGAGCGCCATCGCGAGGCTCCTGCCGATCGTATGGCCGTAGCCGCCCGAGGTGACGAAGCCGACCTTGCGGCCCTCCCGCCAGACCGGCTCGTAGCCGGACGCGTCCGCGTCGAGCGCGTCGATCTCCAGCGTGACGAGCTGGCGGGACGGCGGCGGGCCGTCGCGCTCGGCGAGCGCCGCGGCTCTGCCGATGAAGTCGCCCTTGTCCCAGGCGATCCAGCGGTCCATGCCGGTCATGCGCGGCGTGTAGCCCTGGGTGAATTCCGCCGACCAGATGCCGAAGCTCTTCTCCAGCCGAAGCGAGAGCAGGGCGTTGTAGCCGTATTCCTTGACGCCGAGGTCGCGGCCGGCTTCGAGCAGCGTGCGCCGCAGCGTCCCGTGTTCGAGCGCGCGGCAGTTGATCTCGTAGCCGAGTTCGCCCACGACCGAGATGCGCGCGACCCGCGCCCGGACGAGGCCGACGTCGACGATCGGCCGCCGCCATGAAGGGCATGGCGGCGTTGGAGACGTCCTGATGGGTGACGCGCTCGAGCAGCGCGCGCGCCTTCGGGCCGGAGATCGAGAAGCCGATCACGTCGTCGGAGATGTCGCGCACGGAGACGCCGTCGCGCGCATGGTCGGCGAACCAGCGCATGTGCCAGGCGCGCAGGTAATAGGAGCCTTCGATCCAGAAGGTCCCGTCGCCCCAGTTGATGACCGTCAGGTCGCCCTTGAGCTTGCCCGGTTTCCGACAGCATCGGCGCGAGCTTCGCGCGTCCCGGCTTCGGCAGGCGCGCGACGGTCATCCAGTCGAGCCAGCGCTCCGCCTCGGGGCCGGTCACTTCGTAGCGCGAGAACGGCGCGATATCGAGGAGGCCGACGCGCTCGCGCACGGCGCGGCATTCCGCCCCGACGATATCGAAGGCGTTCGAGCGCTTCAGCGTCGGCTTTTCCTTGAACCCGGCCGGCGCGAAGTAGAGCGGCGTCTCGAGGCCCCACGAATTGCCCCACTGGCAGCCCGCCGCCGTCATCGCGTCATAAGCTGGCGTCGTCTTCAGCGGCCGGCCGGCCGGCAGCTGCTCGTTGGGATAGGTCATGACGAAGCGGCGAGCGTAGAATTCGCCGGTCGTCTGCTTGATGTATTCGCGGTTGGACGCGTGTGGCCCG
>CAWANA010000042.1:0-12451 GCA_963783275.1 uncultured Alphaproteobacteria bacterium
ATCATGCGCAACGGCGTCGGTCTTTCGAGCCAGGGCATGGACGCGACCCTGCGCCACCTCCGCACGCTGTGGGGCTACGACGTGCGGGTCGAAGAGGCCGTGGGCTAGGGGCGACGAGACGCCGCCCTCCATTAACTCAAATCGTCTGGTTGTAGGCGCCAACCTCGGGGTTCGTGCGCAGAACGCCGTCGACCGCCTTGAACATCGCCCGCATGTTCGCCTCCGACGCCGGACTCTCGACCACCACGACCAGTTCCGGCTTGTTCGACGAGGCGCGAACGAGGCCCCATGTGCCGTCCTCGACCGTCACCCGAACGCCGTTGACGGTGACGATGTCGCGGATCTTCTGACCGATCAGGAGTTCCTCGGCAGCCAGCATCGCCTGGAAGCGCGCCGTGACCTTGTCGGCGACGGCGTACTTCACCTCGTCCGCGCAATGGGGCGACATGGTCGGCGAGCCAAAAGTCTTGGGCAGGTCGCGGTAAAGGTCGGCCATCGTCTTCCCAGGATTGCGGTCGAGCATGTCGAGCACGGCGATGGCGGTGACGAAGCCGTCGTCGTAGCCGCGCCCGACAGGCGCGTTGAAAAAGAAGTGCCCGGACTTTTCGAAGCCGGCGAGCGCCTTCAGATCGCGCACCCGGCGCTTGATGTGCGAATGGCCCGTCTTCCAGAAGTCGACCTTGACGCCATTGGCGATCAGCGCCGGATCGGTCGCGAACAGGCCGGTCGATTTGACGTCGACGACGAAGGTCGCGCCTTTATGGAGCTTCGACAGGTCGCGGGCCAGCATCACGCCGATCTTGTCGGCGAAGATTTCCGCGCCCTCGTTGTCGACCACCCCGCAGCGGTCGCCGTCGCCGTCGAAGCCGAGCGCGACGTCGGCGCCCGACGCCTTCACCGCCTCGGCCATGGCGTGCAGCATGTGCAGGTCTTCGGGGTTGGGATTGTAGCGCGGGAAAGTCCAGTCGAGATCGCAGTCGAGCGGAACGACCTCGACCCCGAGCGCGCCGAGCAGCTGCGGAGCGAAGGCGCCGGCGGCTCCGTTGCCGCAGGCGGCGACGACCTTCATCTTTCGGGTGAACTTTGGCCGGCTGGTCAGGTCGGCGATGTAGCGGGCCGGAAAATCGGGCACGAACTCATAAGCTCCGCCGGGCTCGGGCGCATATTCGCCCGCGATCACGATGTCGCGCAGGCGCCCCATCTCCTCGGGGCCGAAGGTGACGGGCCTCGCTGCGCCCATCTTCACGCCGGTCCAGCCGTTGTCGTTGTGCGAGGCCGTGACCATCGCGACCGCGGGCGCATCGAGCGCGAACTGGGCGAAATAGGCCATCGGCGTGATGGCGAGCCCGATATCGCGCACTTTCGCCCCGCCCGCCATCAGGCCCGCGGTCAGCGCGAGCTTGATCGAGGCGGAATAGCTTCGGAAATCGTGGCCGACCACGACATCGCGCGGAACGCCGAGCTCCTTCAGCAGACGCGCGAGCCCGAGGCCCAGCGCCTGTACGCCCATCAGGTTGATCTCCTTCTCGAACAGCCAGCGCGCGTCGTATTCGCGAAAGCCGGTAGGCTTCACCATAGGCTGCGATTCGTAGGCGTAGGTGTTGGGGAAGAGTTCCGGCGACGGCTTGGGGAACATGGGGCGGGCAGCCTTTGAAGTTTGATCGTCCGTCGCTTAGACGACGGCCACCGCTGCGACAACCGGCTGAGGGGGCGCGCAGGACGGCTTTCTGCAATCGATCGAGCAAGATCAAGAGCTTGCCCTCAATTTCCTGACGGGCGCCGGTCTCCTTCGTTCGTTTGCCATATTTTCGCCATATTCTCGCCGGCCCAAAGCTAAACGATCGTAAACATTTCAATGGCTTAGCGGGCGAGCCCTCGTCGGCGCCGCGTCGGGCGCGACCTATGCGCGTGTCATTTCCCCAGGTGCTGGTCGAAGAACGCGGCGATGTCGGCGAAGGCTTCGCGAGACTCGGGGACGGCCGGGCCTCCGAGAAACTGGGCGTGGCTCTCGCCTTCGTAGACGTCGAGGTCGGCGATCGCGCCGGCGCGTTTCAGGGCGCGATGGACCCGCACCGTGTTGGACAGGAAGAGATCGCGCGTGCCGGTGGTCAGAATGGTCGGCGGGAAGCCGGAAAAATCGCCATAGATCGGCGACAGGTAAGGAGTTCTTGAGGTCCTGCCCGCCGGCGTAGAGCCGCGCCATCGCCGCCAGCGAGGGGTCGTAGTTGACCAGCGTGTTGTCGATCCAGGCGTTGGTGAAATAACTGTCGCCGACCTTGGCGAGGTCCGACCAGGGCGCCCCGGCCGCGACCGCGCCGGGCAAGGGCAGACCCTCGGCCTTTGCGCGCAGCACGGTCGCCAGCACGAGGCCGCCGCCGGCCGACGTTCCGATCAGCGCGACATTCTCAGGCTTCGTCGTCCTGACGACCTCCTTCCAGACCGCAATCGCGTCGTCGAGCGCGGCGGGAAAGGGGAAATCCGGCGGCATGCGATAATCGACCGCGAGCACTTTGAAGCCGCCGAACCCGGCGATCATCACGCCCTCGCCGGTCCCCGGCTCGCCGGGATAGAAGACATAGCCGCCCCCGTGCAGCGCGACGACGAGCCGGCCGCGGTTCTTTTCCGGGATGGTCTTCGGAGTCAGCACGAACGCCTTCACACCGGCGACGACGGTCCGCTCGATCGTCACGTCGAGGTCCTGCTTCAGCTTTTCGAGGTCGACCGCGGCCCTCGCGTTGACTGCGGCGACCGCCGCCTTCCACGCCTCCGCCGTCTTAGGCGCGTCGGGAGAGAAGCCGGCGTAGGGAGCGGCGACGACCCGCTGCAATTCCGGGCTGACGTCGATCGGGGACCGGGATCACCTGCGCGGGCGTCGTCCGGGGCCCGACATGCGCATTGGCGGCGGCTTCCGCTTCCGCGGTCCTGGCGAAGTCGGCGTCCTGAGCCCGCGCCGGCGCGACCGCAGCGAACGCAAAGCAGCAGAAAAGCAGCGCGATTGTCGGTCTCATGCAATATCTCTTCTCGCCAAAAGGGTCACAAAGGCCCTTTGTGGGTTTTCGTGTCCCTCGTGGTGAATTTCAATAGACAACGACGCTGCGAATCCCCTCGCCCGCGTGCATGAGGTCAAAACCCTTGTTGATCTCGTCGAGCGTCAGCCTGGCGGTGATCATCGGGTCGATTTCGATCTTGCCGGCGAGATACCAGTCGACGATCTTCGGAACGTCGGTGCGGCCGCGCGCGCCGCCGAAGGCGGTGCCCTTCCAGACGCGGCCGGTGACGAGCTGGAACGGCCGGGTGGAGATCTCCTTTCCCGCGCCCGCGACGCCGATGACGATCGACTGGCCCCAGCCGCGATGGGAGGATTCCAGAGCCTGGCGCATGACGGTGGTGTTGCCGGTACAGTCGAATGTGTAGTCGGCGCCGCCGACCTGGTCGGCGCCGCGTTTCGTCAGGTTCACGAGGTACGGGACGAGGTCGCCGCCGACTTCGGCAGGGTTGACGAAATGCGTCATGCCGAAGCGCCCGCCCCACGGCTTCTTGGCGTCGTTGAGGTCCACGCCGATGATCATGTCGGCCCCTGCGAGGCGCAGGCCCTGGATGACGTTAAGGCCGATGCCGCCGAGGCCGAAGACGATCGCCGTCGCGCCCTGCTCGACTTTTGCCGTGTTGATGACCGCGCCGATCCCCGTCGTGACGCCGCAGCCGATGTAGCAGATCGTGTCGAAGGGCGCTTCGGGATTGACCTTGGCGACCGCGATCTCCGGCAGAACGGTGAAGTTCGAGAAGGTCGAGCAGCCCATGTAATGGAAAATGCGCTCGCCGTTGCACGAGAAGCGCGACGTTCCGTCGGGCATCAGGCCCTGTCCCTGGGTCGTGCGGATCGCGGTGCAAAGATTGGTCTTGCGCGACAGGCACGACGGGCACTGGCGGCATTCAGGCGTGTAGAGCGGGATGACGTGGTCGCCCTTGCGCAACGTCGTCACGCCCGGCCCGATGTCGACGACGACGCCAGCGCCCTCGTGGCCGAGGATCGAGGGAAAAAGGCCCTCGGGGTCGGCGCCCGAGAGCGTGAATTCGTCGGTGTGGCAGATGCCGGTCGCCTTGACCTCGATCAGCACCTCGCCCTCGCGCGGCCCCTCGAGATCGACCTCGGCGACTTCGAGCGGCTTTCCGGCGGCGACGGCGATGGCGGCGCGGGTTTTCATGCGGCTGGCTCCCCTCTCCAAGAGAGGTCATTAAAGCCGAGACCGGGCGTCCCGCCTAGGGGTTCGACGGAGCCCGCCGCTCGCGCCGTCCGATCAGACGTCGCGGCGAAACAGCCGGCCGCCGAGACGAAACCAGGCGACCGTTCCGTCCGGATTGCGAAGGAAGTTCGCTCGCGCGCCGCCGCCCTCCACCAGGACGTAGTCTTCCTTGTAGAAGGTCAGGCCCGTCGGCGGGCTGTCGTCTCCGACATGCGCCATCGACAGCGCGCCGTCCTTCGCCCGCAGTTTGATCTGGAACATGACCGGTGGTCCAGTGAAGCCGATCTGCTCCGCGCTGTAGACGCCCTCGAAAGGGGCGAGCTCCGCAGCGCTGAGTTCGCGCGGCGGCGCCGGCAGATTGCTCACTCCGGCAAACCGGCGGAGCGCCCAATCGTCGGTGAACAGCTGCCCGAGAAGCAGCCGTCCGCGATCCGAATTCGTCAGCAGAGCCATGCCGAACTGCCGCTCGGGAACCATGATGAATCCGGAATGGAAGCCCGGGAGGTCGCCCCCGTGCTGCACCACCTTGACGCCCTCGGCCGTGGGCCGGATCATCCACGAGACGCCCGCGCCGACCAATTCGACCATCAGGGTTCCCCCCGGCCCGGGCTTGGCCCACATGTCCTGCAACGCGGCTGCGCTCATGAGGCGCTGGCCGTCGGCCGCCCGCCCATCGCCGAGCAGGAAGCGCAGATAGGCGAGTTGGTCGCGCGCGCACGACAGAACGCCTGCGAACGGGTTGTCGCTGCGCGGCAGATAGAAACTGTCCGGAGTCGAAGATCGCCTTGCCGTCCGCAAAGTCGTGCGGCATCGCGACATTGCCGATGTCGGGCGCGTTCTCCGAGAACAGGCTGCGCGTGAGTCCGAGCGGTTCGAACAGAAGATTGTGAATCGAGGATTCATAGCTGCCGCCGTTGACGACCTCGACCACGCGGCCGGCGACGGAGAGCGCTGCGTTGTTGTAGGAAAAGGTGGTTCCGACGGGGGTCAGCTGCGGCAGCTTGCGGACATCCTCGACATAGCGGGCGAGCGCGCCATCGTCGGACCCTGTGCCGTGGTAGTCATACCCGAGCCAGCCTGCGGAATGGTTCAGCACCTGCCTCACGGTGACATCCGGCGCGCCCGGCGCAACGAAATCCTTGACGTAGAAGCGCACCGGCCGGTCGAGATCCAGTCGCCCGGCGTCGACAAGGCGCATCGCGGCCGCTCCCGTATACGTCTTGCTGTTCGATGCGAGGCGGAACACGGTCGCGGCGTCGACGGGCGCGGGCTGGCCGATATCGGCGACGCCGAAGCCGCGCAGGTGTTCACGGCCGCGATAGACGACGCTAAGCGCGCTGCCGGGAATCGAAAAGTCCTGCATCCCTTTCGCGATCTTGTCGTCGAGCTCTGCGAACAGCGTGTCGGCGTCCTTGTTCTCCTCGGCGTGAGCCGTCTTGGAAACGAAAGGCATTGGCAGCGCAGCCGTTGCGGCGAGCGCGCCCAGCAGCACGCCGCGACGATCTGGATTGTTCATGACTTCTCCCCCGCTCGCCGCGGCTCACCCGATAGCATGCGCGAAGTCCTTAAGCACGTTTACAGCGTAATCCGCCAGTGGGAATGGCGGCGGTCGAGGCGAGCGCGACGTCGCGGCGTCGAAGCCTTTCGGCCTCGCTCGAATGGGAACGCCGCGCGTCAGCCGGAGTTCATCCGCGTCACCCTCAACGGAAAGGCGCGCTGCCCCCATGACCACCCTCAGCCCATCCTTCGCCGCTCTCACGCTTGTCGCCGTCTCCTTGTGCGGCGTTCCTCCGGCTTCCGCGCAAAAGTTGGACACGCAAGCGTTCCTCGCGGACGCCAACGCCTCCGGCACGTTCGAGATCCAATCAAGCCAGCTCGCAGAGCAGCGCTCGAAGCGAGACGACGTGCGCATGTTCGCCGAGGAGATGATCCGCGACCACACCGCCGCCGCCGATGAGATGGCGGCGGCGGAACAAGCTGCAGGGCTGCCCGCGACGCCGCCCGCGCTCGACCAGCGCCGCCAGGCGATGCTTGCGCAACTCCAGGGAGCGAACGGCCCGGACTTCGACCGGCTTTACGTTCACTTGCAACAGCAGGCCCATATGGAGGCCGTCCCGCTCTTTGCGACCTACTTCGAATACGGCGACAACCCGGCCATCGTCGGCTTCGCCCGGGAAACGCTCGGGACCCTGGAAAAGCACGCCGGACACATCGTGAGGATTCCAGAGTAAAGCTCGGCCTTCTACTGCCGCAGGAACAGGACGCCGTCGCGCTGCTCGACGCTGACGAGCCGCTTCAAAAAGCTCGCGCCGAGCAGGTTCGCCTCGCCCGCCTCCGGCGCGAGGATCAGCGCTGGCACGTCGCGCATATAGAGGCCGCCGAAGCTGACGGAATCGAGCGTGACGGGCGAGGCGAAGGATTGGCCGTTGGCGGTCCTGATCGTCCATTTCGGTCCCGGCCCCGGAACGAGGCCGAGCCTGGCGGCGGTCGAGGCCGAGAGCGCGACGACGCTCGCCCCCGTGTCGATCAGCATGGGCACGGGCATGCCGTCGATGAACGCCTGCGCCGCATATTGGCCGCGGGCGTCGGCGCTCACCATGGCCTCTCGGTAGCCGGCGGTCTGGCGCTCAGCTTGGCTTCGCGGAGCCTGCGCCGCGGAGGACGCCGCAGGGCGCTCAGGCGCGTCGGACCCCGTCATACGCAACGGCGCGAACCCCGGCGCCATGGCGGCAAGCGCCAGAACCCCGATCGACAATGTCACGCCGCCCTTCACCATGCCGGCCTCTCGCGCGCGCCACGATCACGGCGCAACGCCGGCATTGTTGGACGCGGCAGGCCAAGAAAGCCTGAAGCAGAATGCTAGAATGTGAAGAACCGCGGCCTCGTCCCTCCGACGGCGCGGGCCGCGGGTTTCGCCTTCCCCTGCAAAGCTGGGGAAGGGGTCCGCGCCGGGACCGGAGATGCGTCAATCGCTTTGGTTACAAGCTCAGGTGTAGCGGTTGACCACGTTCTCGAAGAACTCCTGACGCCCGGAGCGCGGCTTCGGGTCGATCTTTTCGTCCGCCACGCGCCTGGCGATCGCGTCGAGGCTCGCCCCGGGCCTGAGCATCGCTTGCGCGGCCGGGGCTTTCCAGCCGGCGTAGCGCTCCTCGCGAAGTGCGTCGAACTTGCCGGCCTCGATCATCGCCGCCGCGGCCACAAGCGCCTCGGCGCAGGCGTCGATGCCGCCGATGTGGCCGATCAAGAGATCGGCCGGGTCGATCGACTGCCGACGCACCTTGGAGTCGAAGTTGAAGCCGCCCGGCGCGATGCCGCCGTTCTTGAGGATGAAATAGAGCGCCGGGACGAGCTCGGCCGCGTTGTTGGGAAACTGGTCGGTGTCCCAGCCCGACTGGTAGTCGTTGCGGTTGGCGTCGACGGAGCCGAGCAGGCCCAGCGCGGCGGCGAGCCCGACTTCGTGCTCGAAGGAATGGTGCGCCAGCACCGCGTGACCGACCTCGATGTTGAGCTTGACCTCGTTCTCGAGGCCGAACTTGCGCAGGAAGCCGGCGACGGTCGCGACGTCGAAATCGTACTGGTGCTTGGTCGGCTCCTGCGGCTTCGGCTCGACCAGGAGTACGCCCTTGAAGCCGATCTTGTGCTTGTAGTCGACGACCAGCGACAGGAACCGGCCAAGCTGCTCGAGCTCGCGCTTCAAGTCGGTGTTGAGCAGCGTCTCGTAGCCCTCGCGCCCGCCCCACAGCACGTAGTTCGCGCCATGCAGCTTATGCGTCGCGTCGATCGCGTTCTTCACCTGCGCGGCGGCGTAGGCGAACACGTCCGGATCCGGGTTGGTCGCGGCGCCCGCCATGTAGCGCGGATGACTGAAGAGGTTGGCCGTCCCCCACAGGAGCTTGACCCCGGTCGCCAGCATTTTTTCCGCGAACCGGTCCGTGATCTCCGAGAGATTGCGGCCGAACTCGGCGAGATTCGCGCCCTCGGGGACGACGTCCTTGTCGTGGAAGGTGAAGAAGGGGAAGCCGAGGGTCGCGAACATGTCGAAGGCGACGTCGGCTTTCCGCCGAGCGCCCTCCATGTCGTCATTGTTCCACGGCCGCTCGAAGGTCGAGGAGCCGAACATGTCCGAGCCGAGCCAGCCGAAATTGTGCCAGTAGCAGACCGCCGGGCGGAGGTGCTCGGCCATCGTCTTGCCGAGGACGATCCGGTTCGGATCGTAATGCCGGAAGGCCAGAGGATTTTCGCTCTTCGGCCCTTCGAATTTGACGGGTCCGACGTCGCCGAAAAACCGCTTGCTCATGGTCCGATGCTCCATTGGGAGTCGCGCGCTCCCCCGAGCACGCATTTTCGCGCGAAATGCGGTCCGGCGGCAAGCGCTAACATGCTACCTTCGCCGCGATCCTTCCGCAGCCCTGCTGGGGGTGGCGCGAAGCGCCGGATGGGGCTTGGCCCGCTGCCTCGGCCCAGCTCGGATTGCAGCGCCGTCAACGCGAACCTGAACCGGTCATGACCTGCTTTCCTCACCCCATCCGGCCTTCGGTCCCCTTCCCCGCTTCGCAGAGAAGGGGAGCGCGTTGCAAGTCGCGCTAATCGAAGATGTGGCGGAGCCGGCTGAAAAAGAAAGCAAACGGGTTCGACGCCGACGACTGCTGAGGCCGCCTTTCCGGAACCTCGGCGAGAGCGCTCACGGGAATGCTCGCAGCCGCTTCCATTTCGGTCAGAGACGCTTCGCGCTCCGGGACCTGGGCTATGGCGTTGACAGGGATGCTGGCCGCGGCTTCCGTTTCCGTCAAATAAGCGCCTCCCCGGGCGGCGAGGGGAGCGAGGTCCTCCGATCTTTGCGCAAACAGGAAGAGCCGCGATCGGAGATCCTGGCACCCTAGCGCGTTGCGCGGCAGCGCGCCTCCGTCGCTTTGCATATGCTCGAGGCTGTCTGCGCCGTATCGGCAGATTGCAGAGGATGACGTCGAAGCGGGCGCATACGCCGCCTGCTGCACGGAGCGCGTCCCGGACCGCGACGCTTCGAGCGAGAGCAGATCGATCTTCACGTGGGCCAAGCCGGCGTCACGGAAGCCGAGCGTCGCCGCCGCCGCTGTCGAAACATCGATGATCCGACCCTGGATGAAAGGCCCCCGATCGACGATCCGGACGGTTACGGCGCGGCCGTTGTCGAGGTTGACGACCCTGACTTGCGACCCAAAAGGCAGGCTGCGATGCGCCGCTGTCAGTCCGCCCGCGAGGGGATCGCCGTAGAATGAAGCCAATCCCAGTTCGGCCGCCGACGCGCTGCATCCCATGCCGAAAGCGATGGCGCAGAAAACTACGGTGTGTCGCATTCGCGGCATCCCTCGTGCGCCTCGCGCCCGCTCGGAATCTGCCGCGATTTAAACACACGATTAACCAATTTGCTAGCCGGCCGTCGAAAATCACGGCTGAGACGCCTGAGCCGGCCGTAAACGCCCTTGCTCAGACCACTTGAAAAGCCCGCACAAATCGCGTGATCGCCGCCAGGCCGAAGGCGCAATCCTCGTCCGTAATCGATTCCAGCGGATTGTGACTGATCCCGCCCTTGCAGCGGACGAACAGCATGCCGGCGGGGCGGAAGCGCCCGATCGCCATGGAGTTGTGCCCAGCTCCCGACGGCAGCAGCCGCGCGGGTAGCCCAAGCGATTCCACGGCCTTCGTCAACCCGACGACGATGCGCGGATCGCAGGTAAAGGCCGGCGCGTCGTGGGTGATCGCGACGGTCGCGGTGACGCGGCGCTCGCGGGCGATCGTGTCGATGCGCGCCCGGATGTCGGCGAGCGCCGCCTCCCGGCGCGTATCGAGAGGCGCCCGCAGGTCGATCGAGAACTGCGCGTGGCCGGGGATGACGTTGGCCGCGCCCGGCCAGACTTCCATCCGCCCGACGGTCGCGACGAGGTCGGGTTCGGCGCGCGCGCGGCGCTCGATCATGAGCGCGATTTCGGCGGCGGCGGCGAAGGCGTCGCGGCGGAGCGCCATCGGCGTCGCGCCGGCGTGACCCGCCTGACCGTCAACCCCGACCTCGAGCCGGGTCGCGCCGTTGATCGCGGTCACGACGCCGAGCGGCAGGTTTTCGGCCTCCAGCACCGGCCCCTGCTCGATGTGGACCTCGACGAAGGCGGCGACGTGGTCGGCGCGAAGCGACAGCGTCGCGTCCGGATCGCCGCCGAAGTCGACGAGCGCGTCGCGCATCATCACGCCCGCCGCATCCTTCTGGTCGAGCGCGTCCTCCGGATAGTCTCCGGCGAGGGCGCGCGATCCGGTCAGCGTGGTGCGGTAGCGCACGCCCTCCTCGTCGCCAAAGGCGACGATCTCGACCGCGTGGTCGAGCCTTTCGTCGCGTGCGAAAAGGTCCTCGACGACCGCGAGCGCGGCGAGCGCCCCGTAATTGCCGTCGTAGCGGCCCGCGTCCCGCACCGTGTCGATATGCGAGCCCAGCATCAGCGCAGGCGCGCCCGCGGTGCGCCCTTCGTAGCGCGCGACGACGTTGCCGGCGGCGTCGATGCGGGCCGCAAGCCCGGCCTCGGCGCACCAGCCGATGAAAGCGGCCGCGGCGCGCCGGTGCGCGTCCGAGAGAAAGAGGCGCGTCAGACGGCCGGGCTCGTCGGTGAAGGCCGCGAAAGCGTCGAGCCGCGCCATGAGCCGCGCGCCCGCTTCGCGTTCGGCGGCGGTGAGCCCAAACGTCATTGCGCCGCCACGCTGAGCTTGAGCCAGCGCGCGAGCACCGCCCGCTCCTCGTCGGTGATGCCGCTGAAATTGTTCGGCGGCATCGCATGGGTCAGCACGGCCTGCATGGCGATCGCGGGCGCGAAGCGCGCGATATGCTCGGGCGTGTCGAGCAGCACGCCCTTCGGCGCTTCGCCGATCCACTCCATGGGTTCGGCCGCGTGGCACATCATGCAGCGCAACTGGACGACGTCGACGACCTCCGGCGGCGCCTTCGGCTCGTCCGCCCTCGCGGCGAGTGTGGGCGAGTCCGTGAGCCCGATCAGGCCGCGCATCCCGGGCGAGGCCGTCGCGGCGACGACGAAGGCGCAGAGGATCGCGACGGCGGCCACCGCCCAGGCCCACCACGGGGCCTTGTCGTGATCGGCGTGCCAGCGATTGTAGAAGTAGCGGATCAGCGCGCCGGCCACGATGACGCAGGTGACGATCGCCGGAATGACCTTCGGATTGGCGAAGGTCACCGGGTAATGGTTCGACAGCATCATGAACAGCACGGGCAGCGTGATATAGTTGTTGTGGGTCGAGCGCGTCTTCGAGGTTTTCGCCCATTTCGGATCGGGCGCCTTGCCGGCGAGGAGCGCCGCGACGCTTTTGCGCTGGTTCGGCATGATGACGAAGAACACGTTGCCCACCATCATGGTCGCCATCAGCGCGCCGGTATGGATGAGCGCGCCCCGGCCGGAGAAGACCAGGGTGAAGACCCAGCTCGTCGCCACCACGTAGCCGAAGCCGACCACCGCCAGCAGCGGCTCGTTGGCGCCGAGCGGCGAGCGGCAGAGGAAATCGTAGACCAGCCAGCCGAGCGCCAGCGCGACGATCCCGATCGCCGCGGCCTGCCACGGTTCAAGCGGCATCACGGCCGGATCAATCAGAAAGAGTTGCGACTGGCCGTAATAGACCCAGCACAGCAGCGCAAAGCCGCTCATCCAGGTCCAGTAGGATTCCCACTTGGTCCAGATGAGTTCCTCGGGCATCGACGGCGGCGCGAGCGTGTATTTGCTCATCTGATAGAAGCCGCCGCCGTGCACGTGCCACGACGTTCCGGCGATTGCCGGATCGTCGGCGGCGCGTTTGCGCAAGGAGGCGTCGAGATGCATGAAAAAGAACGAACCGCCGATCCAGGCGATCGCCGCCGTCACATGCAGCCAGCGGATCAGCGCCGATCCCCATTCCCATGCATAGGCTTCCAAAGCCCCCATCCCGATTCTCCGCGCCGCCGAAAGCCCCTCATGCGCCGCCACGATAGCGGCGGCGGCGCGGTTTGGGTAGCGAGGCCGCGACGTGGCGTCGCCTTGCAATAACCGGGCCTTAACCCTATCAGGGCCTACCCTCGATCGAACAAACTGAAGTCGGAGCATCGCGCCGGCCAGCCCAAGTTTCGGCCCATTTGGCGGTCAGACCCCGCCCCGATCCCCGATTCCGAACGCCGGCTTTCGCGCCCCACGCAGCCAAAAAGGTCA
>CAWANA010000043.1:0-46268 GCA_963783275.1 uncultured Alphaproteobacteria bacterium
TCTTGGCCGTCTTTCGCTCGGAGAGAATGGCGAGTTCGAGAGTCAGCTGGTCTCGTCGGGCCGAGAGTTCGTCGTCGTGACGCTGGACGATCAGGATCATCGAAGCGAGATAGAGCGCCAGCGCCTGGAGCACCGTCGCCAGGAAGGGATACGGGAACGGATCCGGGGGCGCCCTGCCTCCGAAACTCAATGCGGCGTTGATCGCGATCCACACCGCGATGAATGCCGAAATGACGCCGAGCGTCCTCGGCCGCGAGACGAAGGCGGTCGCCCGGTAGACAAACCGGCGGACCGAACCGGCGCGGTTCTGATGCTCGGTGTGAAGCTGGACGATGGCCGCCACGGTCTCTTCGACATGCGGCGGAATTTCTTGATCCTCGGAAGCCATGTCGATCCCGACCGTTTGGCGTCATCACGCCGACCCGACGGTGACCGCCGACGGGAACGCGGCGAAGCCCCGCCCTCGGACTCGAGCGGAATCAAGCCGCTGAGGCTTGCAACGCCGCCAGCCTTCGCCTTGGCATGGCGAACAGAGCGCGGGGCGATGGCGGGCGCCTGCCCATTGGCGTCCGCTGCGCGCGCAAGCGCGCTTGCGAATTTGCGCCTCGTCGCGATGCGCTTCCGCGAATACGATCGCGGGTGGGAACGCGTCCTAACGCCGGCGACCGTTTTCCGCTGCGCGCTGGATCCGGATGACGCCACGGCCTTCTCCTTCCGAACGCTGCACGACCCGGTTCTCGATCTCAGGCCGTCACGCTTTGAACGCAGGAGCTGAAGTCAAAGTTCCGACATCCCGAAATTCAGCCTCCGATTGCCGCGAGAGCGTTTTCGCGCCCGGCCAAGCCAACTCGGCGCCCCATTGGAACCGTTGGCCTTCGAGCGCGTCTAGAAGTCGAAGCCAAGAGGAGTTTGATCATGAGCACACGGGAGCGCGGACCTCTCTCTCGCCGGCAGGTCGTTGGGGCTGGCGGGGCGAGTTCTCGCGGCGGCGGCGGCGGGACCGGCTTTCGCCCAGGGCGACGCCCCGAAAGCGACAATGGCCGGTCTCGTCGATCCCCAGGACAAATATCCGAAGCCGCCATTCAAGCGCCAATCGCAGCCCTGGCCGGGACTCGCCAGCCGCATGGACCCCCGACCCGATCACGGTGAAAAGACCTACCGGGGTTCCGGCCGGCTCATGGGCCGCAAAGCCCTTGTAACTGGCGGCGACTCAGGGATGGGTCGCGCCGCGGCCATCGCGTTTGCCCGGGAGGGCGCGGATGTTGCGATCAACCACCTGCCCGAGGAGGACCCGGACGCCCGGGAGGTGATCGATATTATCCGGCAGGAGGGCCGAGTGGGCCTGTCCCTCCCCGGCGATCTTCGAGACCAGGCGTTCTGCAAGCGGCTTGTCGATGATGCGATCAAGGGCCTCGGCGGTCTCGACATCCTGGTCATGAACGCCGGACGACAGCAAAGCCGCGCCTCGATCCTCGACGTCTCCGACGAGGACTTCGACGCCACGATGAAGACGAACATCTACGCGCCGTTCTGGATCATCAGGGCCGCGCTGCCGCATTTGAAGCCCGGATCGACGATCGTCGCGACCACGTCTGAACAGGCCTACGACCCTTCGCCGGACCTTTACGACTACGCCCAGACGAAAGCGGCGACGATGAATTACGTGAAGTCGCTCGGAAAGCAGCTCGCCAGCAAAGGCATCCGCGTCAACGGCGTCGCGCCCGGTCCGATCTGGACGCCGCTGCAGATCAGCGGCGGCGCGACGATGGAGAAGGTGGAAAAATTCGGCGGCCAGACCTCACTTGGGCGGCCTGGACAGCCCGCGGAGCTCGCCTCGATCTATGTCCAGCTCGCGGCCGCGGACGCGACCTACGCGACCGGTCAGGTGTACGGGTCCTCGGGCGGAACGGGGCAGCCGTGAGGCCGATCGCGCCCGAGCCTCACGGGGGCGGGCGGCGACCTCCGGACGCGGCATCGTCATCCAGGCGATCGCAGCGACAGACCCATCGGGCGCCGTCGACCGAGGCGGAAAGCCGATGCCGGCCGACGGTTTCCACGGTAGAGTCAAATGAGGAGGAAAGCCGAACGATGGCGCGGAAAGGAGGTCGCCGCTGGTCGCAAGAGGTGACCGCGCACTCGGATGCGCTCGACCTCGAACCCGAGATGTTCGCGAAATCCAGCGCGGAGGAGATCGCGGAGCGGCTCAAGCAGTCGGCGGAGTCGAGTTCGCGGCGCAAGCGGTCGGCGTTCCAATCCGCGATGTCCATGCTGACCTTCTACATCAATCGCGCCGGTCGGAGCTTGCCTGAGCCGAGGAAGCGCACGCTCGAATCCGCAAAGGGCGCGCTGCGGCGATTATTCGGTCGATCGCCGTAGCGGCCGGCGGTCGCGGCGTGAGCGGCTCGACAAATCCGGCTCATGGGCGGGCCGGAGGAACAAAACGTCGCCCGCGGCATTGCTTTCCCGAGAACGCGGAGCCGCCATGTCCAATCCGATCCCTGACGAGACGCCGAGCCCTCGGCCAAGTCCGGCGGAGACCCCGACCCCCGGGCCCGAAGTGATCCGGCCGCCCGCGCCAACGGAAACGCCGCCGTCTCCCGCGTCCCCTGAAATTCCGACGCCGGGACCTGACGTGATCATTCCGCCGCAGCCGCAGTCGCCGCCCGGTTCTCCGGCGGACAGCCCTATTGTCAGCTTCGACGAGAGCGCAGGACTGACGCGATGAAATCAGACCTCAGCCGGCGGGCGTTGCTCGACGACGGCGCGTCGAGCCCCGCGCTCGCCCTTGCGCCCGTCATTCGGGCGGCCCCCGGCCCGTTTACGCTCGGTTCAGCGGACGGAGACGGCGGTAACGCCTGCTCGGCTGGTGGTGAACGGACAAGCCTTCGAGATGACAGCTCGATTCGCGGGCGCCCGCCCTCGATGGCGTGAGGCGGCGATGCGCGCGCTGCCCGAGCGCGATCTGCGCTTCGCCCTGCTCGTCGATATTCTGTCCTCGGGTCGACGCCGGAGGCCCGGTCGCAAGCCTATCCGTTCCTCTTGCAAACCGGAGTACGCCGTGGACCCGAATGAACGACCCATCGTCACCGAGGCGAACAAGGAGCGGGTTCGGGCGGGCGCAACCGGCTACGGAGTGCGCTACGTCCTCATCTCCAGCCTCGCCCTCGTCATCGTCCTCTTTATTGCGGTTGCGCTGTTCGGCGGACATTGAGCGCGAAACCGGCCGGACCGTTTTGTCGCCGGGGCCGACGCGTTGCCTCTCGCAAATTCGCTGAAATCCCTTTATAGCGCCTCCGCCGCGTCGCCGGGCGAGACCGACGCGCGACGCCCAGAGGAGCCCCGATGATCAGACTTTTTCCTGCGCGCCTGCGCTCGACCGCCGCTGCTTTTGCGCTCGGCGCGGGCGCGGTCCTCGCCTTCGCCGGCGCCGCTTCGGCCGACCCCAAGGTGTTGGCGACCGTCGATGGCCAGCCGATCACAGAAGACGACCTCGCCGTAGCGATGGCCGACATCGGCCCTGGCCTGCCGCAAAAGCTCGAGGGCGCGCAGCGGCAGAAGTACGTGCTCGACTACCTGATCGATCTCCAGCTCGCGGCCAAGAAGGCGCAGGCGGAAAAGCTCGACCAGTCCCCCGAGTTCGAAAAGAAGCTCGCCTACTACCGCGACAAGCTCGCAATGGAACAGCTTTTGGGGTCGGTCGCCAAAGCCGCGACCACCGAGGACGCCGAGCGGAAGGCCTACGACGATGCCGCCAAGGCTGAGCCGCCGCAGGAGGAGATCCACGCGCGCCATATCCTGCTTCCGACCGAGGACGAGGCGAAGAAGGCGCTTGCCCGCGTCAAGGGCGGCGAGGATTTCGCGAAGGTCGCCAATGAAGTGTCGAAGGACACCGGAGGCGACGGCGGGGACCTCGGCTGGTTCACCAAGGACCGCATGGTGCCGGAATTCTCCGAAGCGGCGTTCAAGCTGAAGAAGGGCGAGATCTCCGATCCGATCAAGACCCAGTTCGGCTGGCACATCATCCAGGTCGAGGACACCCGCACCAAGACCTTCCCGCCCTTCGAGCAGCTGAAGGACCAGGCGGCGCATTACGTCGCCCAGAAGGCTGAGAGCGAAGAGGTCGCCGCGCTGCATGCGGCCGCGAAAATCCAGTACTTCGACGCCGACGGCAAGCCGGTCGCCCCGGATGCGCCCCCGGCTCCGGGCGCCGCTCCCGCCCCTTCGAGCGCGCCCGCTCCGGCCGACGCCCCGAAGAATTGAACGCCTGATCGCGGGAGCCGGGCGGCTTGCCCGCTCCCGCCCCCAATTGAATACGGAACACTTTTCATGGCCGCTCCCGCCGCGCTCTCCCCGCTCGCGCCGAAGAAATATCCGAACCTGCCGCCGATCGGGGGGGTCCGCTTCGCCACCATCGCGGCCGGCGTGCGCTACGCGGGGCGCACCGACTTGATGATGGCGGTGTTCGATCAACCGGCTGAAGTCGCCGGCGTGTTCACCCGATCGAAGTGCCCCTCGGCGCCGGTCGACTGGTGCCGCAAGCAGCTTCCGGGCGGCAAGGCGCGGGCGCTGATCGTCAATTCCGGCAACGCCAACGCCTTCACCGGCCACAAGGGGACCGCGGCAGTCGCACTGGTCGCCGAGGCGGCGGCAAATACCCTTGGATGCCTGCCCGGCGAGGTGTTCATGGCCTCGACCGGGGTCATCGGCGAGCCCCTCGACGGCAGTCGGATCGCCAACGTCCTTTCCGAGCTTTCGACCGAGGCGCGAGAAGATCGGCTCATGGACGCCGCCAAGGCGATCATGACGACGGACACCTACCCGAAGGTCGCCACCGCCTTCGCGCAGCTCGGCGATTCGATCGTGACGATCAACGGCATCGCCAAAGGCGCCGGCATGATCGCCCCCGACATGGCGACCATGCTCTCCTATGTTTTCACCGACGCTCCGATCGCCGCCGCAGCGCTCCAGACGATGCTGTCGAAGTCGGTCGAACGCTCATTCAACGCCATCACCGTCGACAGCGACACCTCGACGTCGGATACGCTGATGCTGTTCGCGACCGGGGCCGCGAAGTCCGCGCCGCACATCGAGAACCCCGCTGACCCTCGCCTCGGCCCGTTCCGGCGCGCGCTCGACAAGGTTTTGCGCTCGCTCGCCCATCAGGTCGTCCGCGACGGCGAAGGCGCGCGCAAGTTCATCGAGGTTCAGGTCGAGGGCGCGGCGACCCGCAAGGCGGCCAAGCGCGTCGCGCTGTCGATCGCCAACTCGCCTTTGGTCAAGACCGCGGTCGCCGGCGAGGACGCCAACTGGGGCCGCGTCGTGATGGCGGTCGGCAAGGCCGGCGAGAAGGCCGAGCGCGACCGTCTCGACATCTACTTCGGCAAGATCCGCGTCGCCCACCAGGGCCTGCGCGACCCGTCCTACGTGGAGGAGGAAGCCTCGGCCTATATGAAGAAGCCAGAGATCAAGATCACGGCTGATCTCGGTCTCGGCCGCGGCCGAGCCACGGTATGGACCTGCGACCTCACCAAGGAATACGTGGCGATCAACGGCGACTATCGCTCGTGAAGCTGCTGCTGGTGGTTGCGGCGGCTCTCGTCGACGCTGACAACCGCGTGCTCCTCGCTCAGAGGCCCAAGGGGAAACAGCTCGAAGGCCTGTGGGAGTTTCCCGGCGGCAAGATCGACGCAGGCGAGCGGCCGGAAGACGCGCTGATCCGCGAGCTCGAGGAAGAGCTGGGCATCGCGGTGAAGGCGGCCTGCCTCGCCCCGCTTGCGTTCGCCAGCCACGCATACGACGACTTCCACCTGCTCATGCCGCTCTACGTCTGCCGCAAGTGGGAGGGCTTCGTGCAGCCGCTCGACGGCCAGGCGCTGAAATGGGTGCGGCCGATGGACCTTCGCAACTACCCGATGCCCCCCGCCGACGCGCCGCTGATCCCGGCGCTGCAGGATCTTTTGGGCTGAGCGATCAAGCGTCGAACAGGGCCCCCTTCGGCGCGCGCCGCAGCGGTCGAGGGTGGCGAGCGGCAGGCCTTCGCGGATCGCAAGATCGAGATAGGCGGCGTCCGCGTGATGCGAACAGTCCTACCCTGCTCGATCTGGTCGAGCCGCTCTGCGAACTTCGCCTTCGCTTCGGACGCCTGACATTCGATATCGTCGTTCATGTTTTTGACCGGTCAGTTGGACCGGCCAAATATAGCAGTAGCCGCAGCCGCAATGTCCCCTTAATCCGCGCGCGCTATCCTATCGCCATGACCGAGTCGCCCCCTGCCGCCGCCCTCCCCGCCGCGCCCGATCTCGCCGGGGCGGTCGGCGCGTGGCTGCGCCATCTCGCGGCCGAGCGGCGGTTGTCGGCGCATACCATCGAGGCCTATGGCCGCGACGTGCGGCAGTTCCTCGCCTTCCTCGGCGAGCGCGTCGGCGCGCCGCCGTCCGTTTCCGACTTCGTGCGTTGCGCGCCCGGCGATCTGCGCGCCTTTCTCGCCCGGCGGCGGGCGGAGGGAATCGAGGGGCGCTCGCTGCAACGCGCGCTTTCGGCGCTGCGCTCGCTCGCCCGCGCGATTGCCCGCGAGACGGGCGAAAACGCCTCCGCGCTCGGCGCGATCCGCGCGCCGAAGGCCGGCCGCCGTTTGCCCCGGCCGCTCAGCCCCGCCGACGCCCGCGCCGTGACGACGACCGAGCCGCGCGCGGGCGAGGCCCGCGAGCCATGGGTGCTGGCGCGCGACGCCGCGGTGCTGGCGCTCTGCTACGGCGCGGGGCTACGCATTTCCGAGGCGCTTGGCCTGAAACGCGCGGACGCGCCGGTCGGAGCGATCGAGGCCGTGACGGTGCTCGGCAAGGGCAAGAAGACCCGCGTCGCGCCCGTCATCGCGCCGGTGCGCAGGGCGGTCGAGGACTACCTCGCCCTCTGCCCCTACGTGCTCAAGCCCGAAGGTCCCCTGTTCGTGGGGGCGAAAGGCGGTCCGCTATCGCCGCGGATCGTGCAACTCGCCATGGAGCGGATGCGGGGCGCGCTCGGCTTGCCCGAAACCGCCACGCCGCATGCGCTGCGTCACTCGTTCGCGACCCACCTGCTCGCGCGCGGCGGGGATCTCCGCACCATTCAGGACCTGCTCGGCCACGCCTCGCTGTCGACGACCCAGGTCTACACCGGCGTCGACACCGCCCGGCTCCTGGCCGCGTACAAGTCCGCCCATCCGAGGGCGTGACCCGCTATTTGTCGGCCGCCGTTCGCAAATTTGTGGCCTCAACATCGGCCGCGGAAGACGCTATGAGTGCGCTCCCGTACGTCGCGAGGCTCCCCATGACCGGCAAGCGCATCGTGTTCACCGGCGGATCCGGCAAGGCTGGCCGTCACGCCGTGCCGCATCTCGTCGCCCAGGGCTATGACGTCCTCAACGTCGATCTCAAGCCCTTCGACTTCGCCGGCGTCCCGACGCTGATAGCCGACCTCACCGACAGCGGCCAGGCGTTCAACGCCCTTACCGTCCACCGCGGCTTTTCCGGGTTCGAGATCGGCCGCCCGGCGCCCCGCCGGACGCGGTCGTCCACTTCGCCGCCATTCCGCGGATTCTGATCGAGCCCGACAACGTCACCTTCACGAAGAACGTGGTCAGCACCTACAACGTGATCGAGGCGGCGATGAAACTCGGGGTGCGCAAGGTGGTGATCGCGTCCAGCGAGACGACCTATGGCGTGTGCTTCGCCGAGGGCGACAAGGATTTCCGTTCGTTTCCGCTCGAGGAGGACTACGACATCGATCCGATGGATTCCTACGGGCTCTCGAAGGTCTGCAACGAGAAGACCGCCCGCGCCTTCGCGATGCGCTATCGCAGCGACATCTATGCGCTGCGCATCGGCAACGTGATCGAGCCGCACGAGTACGGTCTGTTCAAAAACTTCCTCGCCGACCCGCCGAGCCGCAAGCGCTGCGCCTGGAGCTATATCGACGCGCGCGACCTCGGCGAGATCGTGCGGCTGTGCCTCGAGAAAGACGGGCTCGGCTTCCAGGTGTTCAACGCGACCAACGACACGATCACCCTCAACACGCCGACGGAGGAGGCTCTGAGGACGCTCGCCCCCCATACGCCGATCACGCGAAAAATCGGCGAGTTCGAGGCGCCGTTGTCGAACCGCAAGGCGCGCGAGGTGCTGGGCTTCAAGGAGCAGCACAACTGGCGGAAGTATGTCGACGCGGCGGAGGGCCGCCGCTGACCCGTCTCACGTCCCGCGCGGCTTGGCGCGCGCGGTCGGGGCGGCGCTCGCCGGATCCTCCGGCCAGAAATGTCGGGGATAGCGGCCGCGCAGGTCCGCGCGCACGGCCGCCCAGGAGCCGCGCCAGAAGCCGGGCAGGTCGCGGGTGATCTGGATCGGCCGGTGCGCCGGCGAAAGAAGGTGCAGCGTCAGCGGGATTTTTCCGCCCGCGACCGAAGGGTGCTCGGCGAGGCCGAACAGCTCCTGCACCCTCAGCGCAATCGCAGGGCCGCCGTCGGCCTCGTAGTCGATCGCCGCCGCCGTGCCGGTCGGCGCCTGGAAATGGGTCGGCGCCGCCTCGTCGAGCCGGCGGGCGAGATCCCAGGGCAGCAAGTCGTGCAGCGCGTTGGCAAGGTCGTCGGCGCCGATCTCGTCGAGCCGGGTTTTTCCGACGAGGAACGGCGCGAGCCAGTCGGGATCGTCCGCCAGCCGCTCGTCCGACAGGTCCGGCCAGGCGTCGCCCTCGGCGCGACGGACGAACAGGACTCGGTCGCGCCATTGCCTCAGCGCCTTGCCCCACGGCAGCCGGCCGACGCCAAGCGCCAGCACGCCGCGCGCCAGCGCCGCGGCGCTGGCTTCGTCCGCGGGCACGGCAAGCGTCTGCTCGGCGAGCGTCAGCGCGCCGAGCCGTCGGCGGCGGCGGGCGCGAAGCGAAGCCGAGGCGCGGTCGAAGGTCAGCTCGTCGGCCGTTTCGAGCGAGGAGCCGGCGACCGCCTCGACGTCGGCGAGGCTCAAAGGGGCGGCGAGCAGAACGCGCGCCGAAGCCGCGCGGCCGACGACCTCGCCGATTGCGAGCATCGGCTCACCGGCCAGCGCGTCATGCGCTTCGAGCGCCGCCGCCCGACCGTTCGCCATCAGGAACTCGCCGCGTTTCCCGCGCGCCATCGCGATGCGGTCGGGATAGGCGGAGGCGAGCAGGGGCCGACGCGGCCCTCACCCCCAACCCCTCTCCCCGAGGGAGAGGGGAGCGCGCCCCTCTCCCCCTGGGAGAAGGGGACCGAACGCCGGATGAGGGCTTCGCGCGCCCTCTGCGCCAGGCCCCGCGCCAGCCGCCGCGCGTCGTGGGCGCGGGAGCTGCGGTCGCGGCGGAAGGCTTCGAGGCGGCTCGTCAGATCGACCGCGTCGCCGCCGAGGCCGCGCTCGGTCAGGACGACCGCGATCTCGGCCGCTGTTCGCGCCTCGCCCTCGCGCGCGGCGTCGACGACCATGCGCGCCAGCCGCGGCGGCAGCGCGAGCCGCGCGATCGACCGGCCCTCGTCGGTGATGCGGCCGTCCGCGTCGAGGGCGCCGATTTCGCCGAGCAGCGTCCTCGCCTCGGCGAGCGCGCCGCGCGGCGGCGGATCGAGAAAGGCGAGCCGCGTGGGATCGGTCTCGCCCCAGACCGCGCAGTCGAGCAGGAAGCCCGAGAGGTCTGCCGACAGGATTTCCGGCGCGGCGTAGGCTTGAAGTCCACCGGTCGCCGCCTCCTCCCACAGGCGGTAGCAGACGCCCGACTCGACGCGTCCGGCGCGGCCGCGCCGCTGATCGGCGTTGGCGCGCGAGACCCGCACCGTTTCGAGTCGCGTCAGTCCGATGTCGGGCTCGTAGCGCGGCACGCGCATGAGACCGCTGTCGATCACGACGCGCACGCCTTCGATCGTGAGGGAGGTTTCCGCGATCGAGGTGGCGAGCACGATCTTGCGCCGCCCCGGCGGCAGCAGGTTCGACCGCGCGGTCCTGGGCGCGCGAATCCATCGCGCCGAAGAGCGGCGCGACGTCAATGTCGGGGCGCTTGATCCGGGCTGAAAGCGTCTCGGCGACGCGGCGGATCTCGCCCTGCCCGGGCAGGAACACGAGCAGCGAGCCCGTTTCGCGGTCGAGCGCTTCGAGCGCGACGCGCGCGACCTCGTCCTCGATCCGCGCCCGCGTGTCGCGGCCCACATAGCGCGTAAGCACCGGGTAGGCGCGACCCTCGCTCTCGATCAGCGCTGCGTCGCCGAGCAGGTTTTGCACCCGCGCGCCGTCGAGGGTCGCCGACATGACAAGAAGGCGCAGATCCTCGCGGAGCGCGCCCTGCGCGTCGAGCGCGAGCGCAAGGCCGAGATCGGCGTCGAGCGAACGCTCGTGGAACTCGTCGAACAGCACGGCCAAGACGCCGTCGAGCGCCGGATCGTCGAGGATCATACGGGCGAACACGCCCTCGGTGACAACCTCGATCCGCGTGCGCGACGAGACGAGACTTTGCAGCCGGACGCGCAGGCCCACCGTCTCCCCGACCTTCTCGCCCAGCGTCGCGGCCATGCGCGCCGCCGCCGCGCGCGCGGCGAGGCGGCGGGGCTCGAGCACGATCAGGCGGCCGCCCCTGGCCCACGATTCATCGAGCAAGGCGAGCGGAACGCGCGTCGTCTTGCCGGCGCCGGGCGGGGCAACCAGAATCGCGCGCGTGTGCTTCGCCAGCGCCGCCCGAAGGTCGGGCAGCGCCTCGTCGACCGGAAGACGGAAGCGCGGATCGAGAGTCATAAATCGGACCAGGGCTCGCCAAACAATGCCGGAGCCGCGCCCCAAGTCGGCGAAGGGTCGCGCTTCGTCAAGAGCGCCTCGAAGAGGAGAAGCGTCGAATGGACCAGCAATTGATCGCGATCCTGCCGTGCAACGATCTCGACGGCGCGCAGGCGTTTTTCGAGCGGCTCGGCTTCCGGCTCGGGCCGGGAAGCCTGCCTGATTACCGGATGCTCGCGGACGGCCTCGGCGGCGCCATCCATCTCACGAAGGCTGTCGAAGGATGGCTTCAGCCCGGCCGCAATCCTTTCGGCCTCTATCTCTATCGAGAGGATGTCGACGCCGCCGCCGCCGCCTTTGCCGGAGAGGCGCTTGGCGCGCCCGAGGACAAGCCCTGGGGCATGTACGAGTTCGCGCTCAACGGGCCGGACGACACGCTGGTGCGGATCGGCTGGCCGAGCCGGTTGCGCCAAACATGAGAACGGCGGGCATCGAAAGCCCGCCGTTCGCGTTCACAGTGCGCCCTATGTGCCTATGTGCCGACCGAGACCGCCGTATGCAGCGTGGAAAGGTCCACGCGCACGCCCGGGCCCATGGTCGAGGAGACCGCGGCGCGGAGCAGGTAGTGGCCCTTGGCGCCCGGGGGCTTGGCCTTGTTGACCGCATCGACGAAGGCCTTGATGTTCTCGGCGAGCTTGTCCTCGCCGAACGAGGTCTTGCCGACCGAGCCCTGGACGATGCCGGCCTTCTCGGCGCGGAACTCGACCGCGCCGCCCTTGGAGGCGGCGACGGCGGCCTTGACGTCCATCGTCACCGTTCCGACCTTCGGGTTCGGCATCAGGCCGCGCGGGCCCAAGACCTTGCCGAGGCGGCCGACGAGCGGCATCAGGTCCGGGGTAGCGATGCAGCGGTCGAAGTCGATCGTGCCGCCCTGGACCGCGGCGACCAGGTCCTCGGCCCCGACGACGTCGGCCCCGGCTTCCTTGGCCTCGTCCGCCTTGGCGCCGCGGGCGAACACCGCGACGCGCAGGGTGCGCCCCGTGCCGTTCGGCAGGTTGACGACGCCGCGGACCATCTGGTCGGCGTGCTTCGGGTCGACGCCGAGGTTGAGCGCGAGTTCGACGGTCTCGTCGAACTTCGCCTTGGCGTTGGTCTTGACCAGCTTCACCGCGTCTTCGAGTGTGTAAAGCTTGGTGCGCTCGACTGCCTCGCGGGCGTTCTTGATGCGTTTGCCGTGCTTGGACATGGGGCTTACTCCACCACCTGCAGGCCCATCGAACGGGCGGAGCCTTCGATCATCTTCATCGCCGACTCGATCAACTCGCAGTTGAGATCGACGATCTTCTTCTCGGCGATCTCGCGCACCTGCGCCTTCGTCACCTTGCCGACAAAGCCGCGGCCCGGGGTCTTGTGGCCGGAGGCGGGCTTCTTGCCGATCTTGAGGTTGGCGGCCTTCTTCAGCCAGAAGGTCACCGGCGGCTGGCGCATCTCGAAGGTGAACGAGCGGTCCTGATAGGCGGTGATGACGACGGGGATCGGCGAGCCCTTCTCCAGCTGCGCGGTGCGCGCATTGAAGGCCTTGCAGAATTCCATGATGTTGAGGCCGCGCTGGCCGAGCGCGGGACCGATGGGCGGCGACGGATTGGCCGCGCCCGCCGGCACTTGCAGTTTGATATAGCCGGCGATTTTCTTCGCCATGATGCTGCTCCAAATACGGCGCGGCGCCCAAAGCTTTCGCTCGGAGGCTCGCGCCAGGTTTGCAGGTTCGTGGTGCGAACGGAAACCCCGACTGGCGGTGCGGGCGTTCTTCCACGTCTGAGGTGCGGTCTGCTAGCAGGTTTGCCGATCGCAAGCAACTTGTCGTAGCCCGACAATGCACGCATAGACCTTTGAGATAGGAGCTGGCGTTGCCTACTCCGGCCAGAACGCCTCGTCCGTCGCCTGCTCAAAACCCCACGGGCAGCCCGACGGAAACGTCTCCTCGGCCATGTCCGTCTCGATCGCGGCCTTGCGGCGCGCATAGCGATAGGCGGAGGCCATGACCTCGTCGAGGACGGCCTTCAGGCTCGGGTTGTCGGCGATGAGGTCGGCGATCTCGTCGCGCGCGTTGGCGACCGACAGGCGCCAGGAGTTTCCGCGTCCGGCGGGCTGGTAACGCCATTTCAGCAAATGCAGCAGGAGAACCGTGAGGCGGCTCGTGAGTTCGCGCTTCTCGGTCTTGCCCATGCTCTCGATTTCCTCGGCGATCGCGGCGAGGTCGGCCTCCGCGACTCGGCCGGCGCGCAGGAGCGCGGCCTGTTCGAGGCTCCAGGCGTAGAAGTCGCTGTCGTGAAGGGACCGGCGCGTCTGCATGATTTCCGAGGGTACCGCCACGGTCCGTGCGTGTCCATTGGCGGTCCCTGCGGACGACCTCATGAGCCCGGCGCCGCCTCGCCAACGCGGCCGTCGCCGCGTCAACCCCACAGGACGCTGGCCCGCGTCACGCCGCCGGCGCCTCCAGCAAGATCGAGGCGCGAATCTCGTCGTAGTCCGCGCGCAGCAAACCGCCTTCTCGCTCGATGAGGCCGATCGCCTGCAACGCCATCACGTCCTCATGCACCCGCTTGAAATCCCGACCGAGATCGCGTGCGAGCGCGCGGATGCTGACGGCGGGAGTTCTGTGCAGGCGGCGCAGCAGTTCATAGCGCTTGTCCGTCATGCGCGAAGCCAGCGCGGACCAGGAAAGGAAGGTGACGTTATCTTCCGTCTCCACCGTTTCCCCGCGCTCGGCGCGACGCCAGGCGTCCGCGACGCGGTCCGCCGCATCCCCGAGGGTTCCGCCGACGATGATCTGCTTCTTCATTCGGATGTCCTCATTGTTTCGACTTCCGCAATAAACCTCGCCAGCAATTCCTCGATCGACGAAAACACAAAGGGCTCTTCGATGTCGCCAGCGTGCCGATGGTCGCCCTTGCCCCGTTCGTTGTCGTATCCGAGGACACGCCGCCCGGAGACAATATAGGCCAGACTGTGTTTGAAGCGATGCGCGGACGGAGGAGTCGGCTTCGGCAAGCGCCAGATGACCATCTGAGCCAGCGCGCCGTCCGGATAGACAACGCGCTCCCGGATCAGCAGCTCCGCCTTCATGATGGCTTGCTATGCCATCAAACTCGCGATGGCGTCAAGCGCCATCGATTCTCTTATTCGATGACCGCCGGAAGTCTCGACGCCCCTACGCGACCCCTTCGCCCAGACGGAGAAGGGGTCGCGCCAACGTCCAATCCAGATCCGCCGCCGAAGACCCTACGCCAGCGAGATCGACATGCCGCTGAGGTCGATCGAGAACATCAGCCCCATCTGCCGGCCATGCAGCCTGAGGACGACGCCGCGCGCGTTGGTGAGCTGCGCCGCCGAGCGGCCGCCGGCGACGGAGAGGCCCGCCCCGATCGCCGAGTAGATGCCCTCGATGTCGGCCGGCTGATGCAGATGGGAGGCGGTTCCGACGAGATCGGTGCCCGAGGCGCCGATGGTCGCGCCGGCGCTGATCCCGCCGACCCTCAGGCGAAAGTCCGTCCCCTGGAAGCGGAGAATTCCGCTGCCGACCGAAGCGCCGAAGATGAAGCCGGCGCTGACGATCCGGATCGAGATCGACCCGGTCGCCGCTTCGGCGGGAGAAATGGCGGACGCGGCGGCCAGGGCGGCGGCGCCGGAGAGGATGAGAGACCGACGGGTGATGGCGTTCATTTTGGGCCTCGCTGGGACAACAGGCCGAAGCGACTCAACCGCGCTCGGCGCGCCGACCGGTTTAACCCCCAAGGTTCGGTATTGACAAGCTTTTGCGATTGGAGGGCGCGCGTCTCGCGTCATCCAGCCGGTCGAGAGACGGGAGTCCTCCCGGACGCGCTATCGGGCGGCGAGACGCCGCCCCTCCGATTCGCCGCTAGACGGCGCCGATGCGCATGAGGTCGTGGAAATGCACGATCCCGACCACGGCTTCGTCCTCGACCACGATGAGCGCCGAGATCTTGCGGCTGATGTTCTCCAGCGCCTCGGCCACCAGCGCGTCGGGCGCGATGGTGCGGGGCTTGCGCGTCATGACCTCGGCCACCGGCTTGTCGAGCGAGAAGCCGGCTTTGAGGCAGCGGCGCAGGTCGCCGTCGGTGACGATCCCGACCAGCCGGCCGCTGTCGAACGCCGCCACGCAGCCGAACCCCTTGGAGGACATCTCGACGATCGCATCCGCCATCTTCGCGCGGGCCTCGATGCGCGGAATGCGCTCGCCGGTGTGCATGACGTCGCGAACATGCTGCAGCTTGGCGCCGAGCTTGCCGCCCGGATGGAGGTCGCGGAAGTCGCGCGCCGTGAAGCCGCGGCTTTCGAGCAGCGCGATCGCCAGCGCGTCGCCGAGCACGAGCTGCATCGTCGTCGAAGTGGTCGGCGCGAGGCCGTTCGGGCAGGCTTCGTCGGCGCTCGGCAAGGGCGAGACAGACGTCGGCCTCGCGGCCGAGCGCGCTCTCCGGGCTCGCGGTCATGGCGATCAGCGGAATGGCGTAGCGCTTGGCGAAGGTGACGATCGCCGCGAGTTCAACCGTCTCGCCCGACCAGGAGAGCGCGAGCACCACGTCGCCGTTCTGCAGCATGCCGAGATCGCCGTGGCTCGCCTCGGCCGGATGGACGAAGATAGGCCGGGTGCGCCGGTCGAGGCGAGAGTCGCCGCGATCTTGCGCGCGACGTGGCCGGACTTGCCCATGCCGGTGACGATGACGCGGCCGCTCGCCGCCGCGATCGTCTCCACCGCCTGCGAAAAGGCGGCGCCGAGGCCGCTTGCAGCACTTCCCCGCATCGCCGCGTCGAGCGCGTCGAGCCCGCGGCGTTCGATGTCGAGCGTGCGGAGCGCCGAGCGTACGGCGCTGCCCTGTTCGTGAACTCATGCGGCTCCTTACCACCGAGGGCGCCGCCGGCAAAACCGGCGCAGGGCCCGAGGCGAGCGGCGCTCAGTCGCTCTTGCGCACAAAGCCGAGCTTGCGCAGCTCCTCTCTCAGCCCCGCAGCGAGGTCGTTCCGGCTCGAGCGCGAAGGCGATGTTGGCCGCGAGGAAGCCGAGCTTCGAGCCGCAGTCGTAGGTGTCGCCGTCGAACTTCACGCCGTGGAACTTCTGCTTGCGGGCGAGCTGGATCATGCCGTCGGTCAACTGGACCTCGCCGCCGGCGCCCTTTTCGACCAGCTCGAGGATCTGAAAGATTTCCGGCTGCAGGATGTAGCGCCCGGAGATGATCAGGTTCGAGGGCGCCGTTCCGCGTTTCGGCTTCTCGACCATCCCGGTGATTTCGAAGGCGTGTCCGTGATCGCGCGCCGACCGCCGACGACGCCGTACTGGTGCGTCTCCTCCGGCGAGACCTCCTCGACCGCGAGAATGTTGCCGCCGACTTCGTTGTAGGCCTCGACGCATTGGGCGAGGCAGCGGCCGCCGTGCGGCGCCGGGCTTCGTCACCATGTCGGGAAGCAGAACCGCGAAGGGCTCGTCGCCGACGATGTCGCGCGCGCACCAGACCGCATGGCCGAGGCCGAGCGGCGCCTGCTGGCGGGTGAAGCTGGTCGCGCCGGCGGGCGGAAGGTCGGCCATGAGCGCCGCATAGGCGCCGTCCTTGCCGCGCCGCTTCAGCGTGTCCTCGAGTTCGTAGGACGAATCGAAATGGTCCTCGATGACGCCCTTGTTGCGTCCGGTGACGAAAATGAAATGCTCGACGCCCGCCTCGCGCGCCTCGTCGACGATGTACTGGAGGATCGGCCGGTCGACGACGGTCAGCATCTCCTTCGGGACCGCCTTGGTCGCCGGCAGAAAGCGCGTGCCGAGGCCGGCGACGGGAAGAACGGCTTTGCGGATCGGTTTTTTCATGGATTTTCTCGGTCCCTGGGTCTGCGCCGTCGAGCGCGGTTGGATACGCGAGGTCCGAAATCTGCTATCGCTTAACAAATCCGGCTCCGACCTGCCATGCGGCATTTCCGAGCGGATCGCGGCCGGCGTTGGCCGCGCAGTTCGCAGCGGAAAGGATGATCGATGAGCGTTCTGGTCACCGGCGGCGCCGGCTACATCGGCGGCCACATGACGCTCGGCCTCCTCGACGCCGGGGAGAAGGTCGTCGTTCTCGACGATCTCTCGACCGGCTTCGACTGGGCCGTTCCCGAGCCGGCGCGCCTCGTCGTCGGCGACACGGGCGACGCCGACCTCGTCGCGCGGCTGATCGAGGAGCACGAGGTCGACGCGATCGCCCATTTCGCCGCCAAGATCGTCGTGCCCGAATTCGGTCGTCGATCCGCTCGGCTATTATCTCAACAACACCTCGAACGCCCGCACGCTGATCGAGACGGCGATCAAGGGCGGCGTGAAGCATTTCATCTTCTCCTCGACCGCGGCGGTCTATGGCGAGACCGTCGTCCGAGCCGGTGTCGGAGGACACGCCGCTCGCGCCGATCTCGCCCTACGGCCGCTCGAAGCTGATGGTCGAATGGATGCTCGAGGACGCCTCGCGCGCCTACGACTTCCGCTATGTCGCGCTGCGCTATTTCAACGTCGCCGGCGCGCGACCCGCAAGGGCCGGCTCGGCCAGTCGACGCCGAAGGCCACCCACCTGATCAAGCGCGGCGTCCAGACCGCGCTCGGCATGTATCCGAGCATGGAGATCTTCGGCCAGGACTATCCGACCCGCGACGGCACCTGCATCCGCGACTACATCCAGGTGAGCGACCTGATCGACGCGCATCTGGCGGCGCTCGGCTATCTGCGCGGCGGGGGCGACAGCATCGTCTGCAATTGCGGCTACGGCCACGGGGAGACGGTCAAGGAGGTCGTCGACGTGGTCAAGCGCGTGTCGGGCGTCGATTTCAAGGTCGTGATGTCGCCGCGCCGGGCCGGCGACCCGGCCGCCATCGTCGCGCGCGCCGACCGCGCCAGGGCCGTGCTGGGCTGGAAGCCGACGCGCGACAATCTCGACGAGATCGTGCGCCAGGCGCTCGACTGGGAGCGCCGCCTGCACAACCGGGACGGACGGGCCGGCGGCACAGCGCCCTGACTTCTCTTTGGGCTTTACAACGCGCCATCGAACGGCATGATTGCGGGCAAATCACGGGGGGAGCGCGCATGCGCAGGCGGCTGGCGGGAATGACCGAGGACGACATTCTCGTCACCGAGGGCCTCACCAAGAGCTTCGGCGATTTTCAGCGCGGTCAGCGAGGTGTCGCTGCGCGTCAAGCGCGGCGCGATCCACGCCTTGATCGGCCCGAACGGGGCCGGCAAGACCACCTGCTTCAACATGCTGACCAAATTCATCGCGCCGACCGCCGGAACGATCACGTTCAACGGCCGCGACATCACCGCTGAAGGCCCGCCGACGTCGCCCGCCTCGGGCTCGTGCGCTCGTTCCAGATTTCGGCGGTCTTTCCCAACCTCACCGCGCTCGAAAACGTCCGCATCGCGCTTGCGCGGGAGCGCGGCAATTCGTTCGACTTCTGGCGGTCGAAGTCGGCGCTCGATCCGTTGAACGCGCGCGCGCTCGAACTGCTCGACAACGTCGGGCTGACCGTCCTTCGCCTATTCGAAGGCCGGCGAGATTTCCTACGGCCGCAAGCGCGCGCTCGAACTCGCCACCACGCTCGCCGTCGATCCCGAGCTGATGCTGCTCGACGAACCGATGGCGGGCATGGGTCACGAGGACATCGACCGGATCGCCGCGCTCATCCGCCGCGTGTCGGAGAACCGGACGATCCTGATGGTCGAGCACAATCTGCAGGTCGTCGCCAACCTGTCGCACCGGATCACCGTGCTGACGCGCGGACGGGTGCTGGCCGAGGGCGACTACCGCACCGTGTCCGAAAACCCGGAAGTCCGGGAAGCCTATATGGGAGCGGGACATGGCTGATGCGGCGGTTTCCCTTGCGCCCGCCGCCGAGGGGGCGACGGTGCTCGCGGTCAAGGGCCTTCAGGCCTGGTACAACGAATCGCACATCCTCCACGGCGTCGATCTCGACGTGCGCGAAGGCGAGGTCGTCACCCTGCTCGGCCGCAACGGCGCAGGCAAGACGACGACGCTGAAATCGATCATGGGCATCGTCGGCAAGCGCACCGGCTCGGTCGTGTTCGACGGCCGCGAGCTCATCGACCTGCCGATCGAGCGCATCGCCCGGCTCGGCGTCGCGCTCTGCCCGGAGGAGCGCGCCATCTTCGCGAGCCTCACGGTCAAGGAGAACCTGTTCCTGCCGCCGGCGATCACGAAAACGGGCGCGATGAGCGTCGAGCGCATCTTCGCGCTCTTCCCGAACTTGCGCGAGCGGCTGTCGAGCGGCGGCGGCAAGCTTCAGCGGCGGCGAGCAGCAGATGCTGGCGATCGCCCGCATCCTTCGCACCGGCGCGCGCTTCCTGATGCTCGACGAGCCGACCGAGGGCCTCGCTCCGGTCATCATCCAGCAGATCGGCCGCACCATCGCCGAGCTCAAGCGCGAGGGCTTCACGATCCTGCTGGTCGAGCAGAACTTCCGCTTCGCCTCGACCCTCGCCGACCGGTTCTTCGTCATGGAGCACGGCCGGATCATCGACGCCTTCTCCAACGCCGAGCTCGAGGGACGCATGGACATGCTGCACGAGGCGCTGGGGGTGTGATGAGGACGCCGTCCGCGCTTTCGCTCGAAGTTGGGCGCCAGCCTTCCCCAGCTTTGCTGGGGAAGGTGGCCCGGAGGGCCGGATGGGGTGTGGCCCGCTGCTTCGGCCCGAGTCGGATTGCGCGATCGTTATCGCGATGCCTGTCGGACCAAACCTGCTTTCCACACCCCATCCGGCCTTCGGCCACCTTCCCCGCTTCGCGGAGAAGGGCACGCGACGAACACCGCCGCTGGGGGGTCCGCCCATGACCCTCTTCGGCCACGTCATCACTTGGCCCGCGCTCTACGGGCAGCTGCTCATCGGGCTGATCAACGGCTCGTTCTACGCGCTGCTCAGCCTTGGCCTCGCCGTCATCTTCGGCATGCTGCAGATCGTCAATTTCGCCCACGGCGCCTTCTACATGATGGGCGCCTTCGCCGCCTATTTCCTCTTGCAGCTCCTGGGCCTCAACTACTGGTTCGCGCTGATCCTCTCGCCCCTCATCATCGGCGCGCTCGGCGCGGTGGTCGAGCGCCTGTTCCTCAAGCGGCTCGCCGGCTTCGATCCGCTCTACAGCCTGCTCCTCACCTTCGGCCTCGCGCTGATCTTCCAGGGGCTGTTCCAGAATTATTTCGGCGCCTCCGGCATGCCCTACGCCATTCCGAAGCAGCTTTCGGCGGCGCCTACAACCTCGGCTTCATGTTCCTGCCCGTCTATCGCGGCTGGGTGATCGTCGCCTCGCTCGTGGTGTGCCTCGGGACCTGGCTCGTGATCGAGAAGACCAAGCTCGGCGCGTACCTGCGCGCGGCGACCGAGAACCCGACCATGGTGCGCGCCTTCGGCATCAACGTGCCGCGCATGGTGACGCTGACCTACGGCTTCGGGGTGGCGCTCGCCGCCTTCGCCGGCGTGCTCGCCGCGCCGATCACCCAGGTCCGGCCCGGCATGGGCGCCGACATCATCGCGGTGGTGTTCGCGGTGGTGGTGATCGGCGGGATGGGCTCGATCCTCGGCTCGATCGTCACCGGTTTCGTGCTCGGCGTCGTCGAGGGGCTGACGAAAGTGTTCTATCCGGAAGCCTCGAACACCGTCGTCTTCGTCATCATGGCGATCGTTCTCCTGGTCCGGCCGTCCGGCCTGTTCGGAAGGGCGAATTGAACATGGCCGTCGAAGCCGCCGCCCAGGTCGACCTTTCCGACCGCAACCGCAAGGCGAACCTCGATCGCCTTCGCGGTTCTCGTCGCGCTGATCGCAATCGCGCCGTTCATCGCCTATCCGTTCTTCGTCATGAACGCGCTCTGCTTCGCGCTATTCGCCTGCGCGTTCAACCTCCTGATCGGCTACGTCAACCTGCTGTCGCTCGGCCACGCGATGTTCTTGGGGCTCGCGAGCTACGTCTGCGCCCATGCCGCCAAGGTCTGGGGCCTGGAGCCGGTCTCGGCGATCGCTGGTCGGCGTGTTCGCCTCAGCCGTGCTCGGGCTGATCACCGGGGCGCTCGCGATCCGTTCGAGCGGCATCTATTTCGCGATGATCACGGTCGCCTTCTCGCAAATGGTCTATTTCGTCTGCGTCGAGGCGCCGTTCACCCACGGCGAGGACGGCATCCAGGGGGTGCCGCAGGGAAAGGCGCTCGGCCTGTTCGACCTGTCGAACCCCTGGATTCTCTACGTCTTCGTCGCCGTGGTGTTCCTGTTCGGCTTTCTTTCGATCCAGCGGATCGTCAACTCGCCGTTCGGCGAGATTCTGAAGGCGATCCGCGAGAACGAGCCGAGGGTCATCTCGCTCGGCTACCGGGCGACCCTCTACAAACTCGCCGCCTTCACCCTCTCGGCGGCTTTCGCCGGCCTCGCCGGGGCGACCAAGGCGATCGTCTCGCAGAACGCCTCGCTCACCGACGTCGCCTTCGCCATGTCGGGCGAGGTGGTGCTGATGACGCTGGTCGGCGGCATGGGCACGTTCTACGGGCCGGTGCTGGGAGCGCTGATCGTGGTCGCGATGCAGAACTACCTCGCCCAGTTCGGCGAGTGGGTGACGGTGATCCAGGGCGTCGTCTTCGTCGCCTGCGTGCTCGCGTTCCGGCGCGGGATCGTGGGGGAATTGGCGGCGCGGGCGCGGGTGTCGCTGTAGACCTGCTCTGATCGGGTTCGACCGCGGACGAGCGAGGCCGGCCCTGCGCCAGGCCGAGGCGCTGGATCGCCGCACGCCGGGCGGTCGACGACGTCGCGTCCTATGGCGCGCGCGGAGAATTGGGCATAATGCGCGGAGCATGACGAGGGCCCCCGCCGATGGCCGAACGACTGACGCTCGACAAGGTCAAGGAACTCGGGGCCGGCCGACCGGCGCCCGGAGCCGTGGTCGATCTTTACCGTCAGGCCTTTCGCGACTTCGGCGTTCGCTCCCTGTGGAGCCGCTGCGGCCATTGGCCATCGTCTCCGGACATCAGCGGCGCAATGATCGAGTGAAAAGCGCCGCGTCGCTGGACCCAGCGCAGATAAGGACGTTTCACTTTCCTGTCAGCGCCGCGACAATCCCTGCCGCCTGCACCTCGGCGGCCTTGAACGCGGGCGTGCCCTTGACCTTGCCTGCGAAGCACGCGCAAACGGCGGCGTCCGCTTCGTTGCGGAGTTTCTCCACGCGGTCCAACAGAGTTCTTGTTCTTGCCGCCGCCTCTCATGAAGGCGCCGTCGATCTCGTCGGCCTTCTTCGTGAACTCGGCGCCGGCCGCGTCGCAGGCGGGAATCGGGGGGACGCCGGTGGCGAGCTTTTCGCTGACGATGAAAACGCGTCCGCCTTGCTCGAGCGCGACGAAAATCCGGTCCGGCGCGCCGGGGACGAGCGGGCCGTTGCCGATCAGCGTCAGCATGGCGTGCGCGAACTTCGCTCCCGGCGGGGGAGCGACGGGGATCTCTCCATAATTCACTGCGGCGGAGTCCAATTAACGGCTTGCGCGTAGAAATCCGCGGTCTTCGCCGCGGCGGCGGCAGAGATTGGAAGTTCGTCTTGCGACCGCCCTTTGGGATGGCCGAGGAGCCATTTGTCGAGCAGGCTGTCGGTCGTGACGACAAGGCTCCTGGCGCTTTCGCCCTCGCCATAGACGATCCCATCCAGCATGCCGAAGCCTTCGTCATCGGGGAATAGCGACACGAGGTTGAGTTTGCCCTCAGCAGGAAAACCTGGCGCGGAGAAGGGACCGACGATCGGTTTCAACTGCCGCTCGAGATCCCTGAGGGCCTTGTCGTGGCGAGCGACCATCGCTTTTTCGTCCTCGGCGCCGCCGGTCGCCTTGAACGACGCGATGAAGCGATCGCGCGTCGCGATATAGGCGTCCTCGGGCGAAACGGCGGCCGCGCCAATCGGCGGCAGCAGCACGGCCGCGAGCAGCAGGGCCTTTAAGGTTCGGCTCCCCGCGCGACCGCGAGGCGCCGCGAGGGACGGATTGATCCGACGTCTGGGGAGCGCCCGCGATCGAGGGCGACCCTCCTCTCCCTCGGCCCGGCGCCAGCCCACGGTATCCGCGACCCGGATCGCCGCGATCATCCGCATCCCGATCATGTTAAGCCCCTCGCGCGCCGGCCGGAATAGACCGGTGAGACCGGCTGCGCGTCAGGCGGTCGGCGTGGCCCGTCGCGCCGATCGCGCGATAAAGGTCAAGCGCCTGGCGCAGCAGCGCATCAGCCGCCTCGGGGTCGCCTTGCGCCGCCGCGAGGCGGCCGCGCAGCTCGGCGATCCGCGGCGATAGGGAACGGCCCTCGGTCTTCCCGACGAGAGCCCCGGCGCGATCGAGCGCCGCTCCGATTTCCCCATTCGGCGCGGCGCCTTCGCCGGCGAGCAGAATCTCGGCCAGCGAGAGGAGCCCATGGGCTTCGTAATAGTCGCATCCGCCCGCGCGCGCGCCCTCGATGGCCTCGCGCGCCGCAGCCTCGGCTTCGGTCTTTTCGCCGATGGCGAGTTGCGCCTCGGCAAGAACGGAGAGGACCTGGGGACGGAAGGCGAGAAACGCCTTGCGATCGCGCGCGATCGCGGCGCCGGCGCGGAGCGCCTCGGACGCTTCGGCCGCCTGGCCCGCAATCAGACAGGAATTCCCGAGCGAAAAATACGCGATGACGAGCGAGGAATTGTTGTCGATCTTGTTCGCGATCTCGAGGCATCGGCGGCCGTGGTCGACGACCGAGGCCGCATCGCCGCGGGTGTAGGCGAGCCACGTCGTCGCATGATCGAGCCAGCCGAGAAGCTCGATCTCGCCCAGCTCTTCGGCGAGTCGCACGCCCTCCTGACACTGGGCCTCGGCCTCTTCGAGCCTCCCCAGATACATGAGGCCGACAGTCCGGGCCTGCATCGCGGCGACGCGCGGGCTGAATCCCGTAATCGCCTTCCCAAGCGAATTGTCGGATCCGACCGCGGCGAGGACCCGGTCGGCGATCTCGACCACTTTGGGGCCGTAGCCGGCGAACAGATAGGCGAACATCGGAAAAGCGCCGAGCGTGGCGGTGAGCATCGGGTTGCCCAAAGCCGCGACAATCGGCTCCGCCTCTTCGGCGCAGCGGACATAATCGGTCGCCGACCCCGCCGCCGACAGCCGCGCGGTCCCGTAGATGCTCAGCAATACGGCGACCGTGAGAGGGTTGCCGAGCCGCTCGGCCAAGGCGCGGCCTTCCTTGAAGACGGACTCGGCCTCTTCAGCGCTGAAACCGCCCCGCCAACCGAGCGTGAGAATTCGTCGGCAGGCCTCGAGCGACAGGGCGTTGCGCGTTGTCTCATCCGTCACGCCGCTCGCGAGTTCCCGCACCCGGCGCCAATGACGCAGGCCTTCGCGCGGGCCGGACAGCGCCGCCCAAACCGCCGCGCGGCGATGCCAGATCGCGGCGTTTCCCGGCTCCTCCGCCTCGGACCAGTGCAAGGCGATTTCGGCGGCCCCCTCGTCGAGGTTGCCGCCCGCCGCCTCCAGCGCCCGGGCGACGGCCGCATGCACCCGTATCCGCCGAGCGTGAAGTTGCGAATTTTGCGCGACCTCCTGCGTCAGCGGGTGCCGGAAGGAATATTCGACGCGCGGCCAGACCGTCGACTCGAACAGGAACTCGGCCGCTTGCAGGGCGGCGAGCGCCTGATCGAGCGCAACACTGGCGACCGCGAGCGCTTTCGGCTCGGAAAGGCTCGCGAGCGCCTCGCGCATAAGCGCCAGCACTTCGCCCAGCAGCGCTTCGCTGAACTGGGCGCCGATCACGGAGGCCGTTTGCAGCACATGCTTCTCGCGTTCCGCCAGCCGGTCGATGCGCGATTCCAGCAGAGTCCTCGACGCTCTCGGGAACCTGGAGCGACGCCAGCGGCGCCGTCAGCCGATAGGCTCCCCGGATGCCGGCTCAGATGCCCCCGTTCGATGAGCGATTGCAGAACCTCCTCGATGAAGAACGGGTTGCCTTTGGTGCGCTCCTGGATCAAGTCCGGCAAAGCGGCCACGCTCGGATCCTGGCCGAGGTAGTCGCGCAGCAATCCGCGGATCGCGTCCGACCCCAGCGGTTGAAGGGTGACTTGCTGATAGTGGGAGCCGTGCATCCACGGCGCGCGGTAATCCGGGCGGAAATTCACCAGCATGAGGTCGCAGGTCGCGGGCATCGCCTCGACCATGGTTTCGAGGAACGCGTTGCTGGCGCCGTCGAACCAGTGCAGGTCCTCAAGCAGGATCACCCGCGGGCCGCCAGAGCGGTGGGCGGGATCGCGCAAGACCCGCTTCACGATGCTGTTCAGCCGCCTTTGGCGTTGATCGGCGTCGGCCGGCGGCGAGGGATTTGCGGGGTCGGGCACGCCGAATAAGTCAAAGATGACCGGCAGGTCCTCGCGGTAGCTCTCGCTCATCCCAAGGAGCGTCCGGGAGATCTTCGTCCGCGTGGTCTCGGCGCTGTCCTCCTCTCCGATCCTGTAATAGGCGCGCCAGAGTTCCAGCATCGGCAGCATCGGCATCGCTTTGCCGTGAGGGACGCCGCGGGCTTCGAGAACAGCGACGCCGCGCGCGCGGCACCTGTCGGCGAACTCTGCGCACAGCCGCGACTTGCCCGTGCCCGCCTCGGCCATGACCCCGATCACCAGGCCGCCCGCGCCCGACCGCTCGAGGGCCGCCTCGAGCGAGGCCATGTCCCGGTCCCGTCCGACGAAAACGGAAAGTCCGCGCGCGCGGGAGCGGTCGAGCCGCGTGCGGAAGGTCCCCGCCCCTTCGAGGTCGTAGATCGACATCGCCTCCGCGACGCCTTTGACCTCGGTGCGGCCGAGATCGCGCAGCTGGAAATAGCCGTCGACCAGCCGCGCCGTGTTTTCGGAGAGGCAGATATGGCCGGGTTCGGCGAGCTGCTCCATGCGCTGCGCCAAACCGACGCCGTGTCCGAGCGCGGCAAAATCCATGCTCAGATCGTCGCTGATCCGTCCGATCACGACTTCGTCCGAGTTGAGCCCAAGGCGCACGCTGAACTCTACGCCATGCCGCATCCCGCACCGAGTTCGGCGAAAATGCGGACCGCGTCGCGGATGTGAAGGGCGGCGAGACACGCTCTCTGCGCGTGATCTTCGTGGGCGATCGGGGCGCCGAAGAGCGCCATCACGCCGTCGCCGGTGAACTGACCGACCGTGCCCTCGAATCGGTGCACGCCCTCCGCGGCAACCTCGTAGAAGTCCTCGACAATGCGGAACCATTGTTCGGGGTCGAGCCGGGCGGAGAGGTTCATCGAACCCTTCACATCGGCGAAAAGCACCGTGATGTGCTTGCGCTCGCCCTCGAGCCCCTGCCTTGCCTGGCGAATCTTGTGCGCGAGGTGCGCGGGTGTGGACGGCGTGCGACGCGGCAGGGCCAGCGGACGCGCCGGCGCTGTCTGCCGGCGAAGCGACAGGAACCGGCGCAGGCGCGGGCAGCGCGGCGCCGCATTCGCCGCAGAATTTCTCATCAGGCTCGTTCGCGCCGCCGCACGCGCGACACGCGTTGCTGAGCCGCGCCCCGCAGGCGGCGCAGAATTTTCGTCCGTCACGATTTTCGTGGGCGCAAGCGGCGCAGCGCATTCAACCTCCCGCAAGCCCTGGGGACGTTGGGAACTTTCGGGCCAGCTTGGGGGCTGGCTCCTCCGCGTCCCGCGGACCCGCTCTCGGCAGGTTGTGTTGTCGCACATCCACGTCGCCTGCGTCCATTGGGAGCCGGCGAAGATGAAGGCGCCTGACGCCGCTGACGCAAGTCGCCGATCAGCCGACCCGCAACCCCCTGAATGATAGAGGCCTCGCCGATAAACTGTCCCGAGCCGCCGGCGCCGCGCCTCAGCCCTTCGCCAGCGCCCGGATGTCGAAGGCCGGGTCGGCGGCCTGCTCCGGGGTCAGCGTCTTGCCGGTGGCGAAAATGCGCTTGGCGGCGGCGTGGTCGCCGGCGCGGTTGACCGACTCGACCACCGCGAGCTTGCCGTTGCGGAACCCGAAGGTCGAAAAGGCGCGGGTCGCCGGATCGCCTCGCACCACCCATTGATCCACGTCATGGGAGAGCCCCGCGATCATCAGCTTCAAGTCGCCCTGGTCGCTCCAGAACCAGGCGAGCGCGTCGTACGGCGCCGGCTTGCCCGTGAGCCGGGCGGCGACGCATTTCGCCTGATCGACGGCGTTCTGGATCGAATTCGAGCCGGGTCGAGAAGCCGAGCGTCGCGTTGGGAAAAGCGGCGCAATCGCCGATCGCCGAGATGTCCGGGTCGGAGGTCGCGAGATGCGCGTCGACCACGATCCCGTTCCTGCATTCGAGGCCGGCCTCGCGGGCGAGCGCGTCCTCGGCGCTGACGCCGACGCCGACCAGCACCAGATCGGCCGGCAAAACCTCGCCGTCCGTGAGCGACGACCGCCTCGGCTCTGTCCGTGCCCCTGATCGCCGTGACCCCGACCCCGAGGGCGAGCCGCGCGCCGAAGGCCCGATGCGCTTGAGTAAGAAGTCGGACAGGATCGGCGACACCGCGCGGCCCATCGGCCGGGCGATCTCGACCACGGTCACCTCGGCGCCGAGCTTGGCCGCCGTCGCCGCGACCTCGAGCCCGATGAAGCCCGCCCCGATCACGACGACCTTGAGGCCCGGGCCGATGCGCTCGCGCAAGCGCGTCGCGTCGGCGATGTTGCGGAGCGCGAACACGCCCAGGAGATCGACGCCGGGGACGTCGAGCCGCCGCTGTCGCGCGCCCGGTCGCCAGGATCAGATGGCCGTAGCCGATCGACGCGCCGTCGGCGATCTCCACCCGGCGGCCCACGCGGTCGATCCGGGTCGCGCGGACGCCGAGCCTGCAAGTCGATGCGCTGGTCGCGATAGAAGGCTTCGGCGCGGAGCGGCAGGCCATGCAACTCCATCTCGCGCTTGAGAAAAGCCTTGGAGAGCGGCGGGCGCTGATACGGCAGCTCCTTTTCGTCGGAGAGGAGGACGATCGCGCCGTCGTAGCCGTCTTCGCGCAGGCTGGCCGCCGCCTGCACGCCGGCGTGCCCGGCGCCGACGATGACGACGGGGGACGGGGCCATCGCGCTCTCCAAGGCTGAGCGCCCCGCTCAATCGTCGGCATAGATCCACGATCGGCGGCGGGGCCGCTCGGGTTCGCCCGGGCCGGGATCGTCCGGCGCCATGCTGTCCGGATCGACGACGATCCGTCCGCGCTGCGGGCGGCGTCGGCGGAGCGCTGCGGATCACCTCCGCCGCGATAGGCGGCGGGGTCTCCGACGCCGCGGTCGCCTCCGGCGCGGGCGGCGGTTCTGGCGCAGGCTGCGGCGGCGGTTCCGCGGCCACGGCGGAGACGGGCGGCAGCCTCGGCGGCGGGGACGCCGGCGGTTCGGGCTCGATCGGATCGGGCTCGGGGAGCGCTGTCAGGCGCTCGTCGGGGGTTCGCCAGACGAAAGCGTCCAGCGTGCCTGAAGGCGAGACGGGCGCCCAGCGGTCGCTGATCACGCCGTCGGCGACCCACGCCTTGTCGCGCGGGGCGCGGGCGGCGCGGGAGAGCCATTCGCGCACGGCGCCGTGGTTGCCGTCGGCCGTCTCGATGTCGGCCATCAGCAGGCAGACGCGCCGGGTCGGCCGGCCATGCGGGAATTCGTAGGCGAGAAGCGGGGCGACGGCCGCGCGCGCGGCGCGGAGGTCATGATCTTCGAGCGCGGCCCGGCCGACGGTCAGCATCGACTCGGGGTCGCCCGGCGCCGCTCGGGCGAGCCCGCGCGCGCGGGCGAGCCGGTCCCCGGTCGAATCGCCGTGACGCACGCGAAGATAGGCTGCGGCGAGATCGGGATGCGGCGTCTGCGCATAGGCGGCTTCGAGCACCTTGGTCGCGCGGCGGTAGTCGCCGCCGACGCCGGCCAGGCGGCCGTAGAGCGCAGCCGCGGGAACGAGACTCGGCGACAACCGGCAGGCCTCCTGCGCGAGCGCCATCGCGCCCTTCGGGTCGCGCTCCTGCGCTTCCTGCGCCATCGCCGTCTTGATCACGGCGCGCCAGCGCTGCGCGGTCGGCTTGTCGATGAGCTTGGCGGCGGCGTTGGAATCGACCGTCGCCAGCGCGCCCGCCCAGTCGCCCCGGCGCGTCCGATCCTCGAGCACCGCCTGCCCGGCCCAGGCGGCGGGGGCGCGCGCGTTGGCGCGCACGGCGTATTGCAGCGCCGCCTCGTGGTCGCCGCCCCGGCGCGCTTCGACGTGCAGGCCGCGCAGGCCGAGGCCGTGGGTCTCCTGATGTTCGAGCATGGCGTTGTAGGCCGCGACCGCCGCCGGCCGGTCGCCGGCGAGTTGCGCCGCCTGGGCGTTGAGGAGCTTGGCGATCGGCTCTTGCCCAAGAAGGCGGTTGGCCTCCGCCGCGTGCTTGGCCGCCAGGCGCGTGTCGCCCGTGTTGACCGCGATCAGGCCGCGCGACACCGCCTTCAGTCCCTTTTCGCGCCGCCGCGACCGCGCGCCCAACGACATCAGCGAGGGGGCGCGGAGGATGAAGCGCAGCAAGGCCCCAGACGATCGACCAGACGATCGCGACGAGGGCGATCAGGCCGAGCGCGACCATCAGCGAGAGCCTGTATTCGACGCCGCCCCAGGTCACCGTCACCCAACCCGGATTGTCGGCGAGCCACATCAGGCCCCAACCGGCGAGCGCCACCGCAGCGAGGAGAACCAACAGGCGAAACATAATGTCTCCGAATGCTCGACCGGGCGCCCCGGGAGCTGACCGGGGCGATACGTTTGGCTCGCTGGCCTTAGGGCTTGGCGCTCTGGGTCAGCTTTGTCACGGCGGACTCGCGGACCGCCTGAACGGCGGCGACCGCGGCTTGTTTGCTTTGCGCCTCAGCCGCCCAGCCCGAGGCGGCCTGCCGCGCTGCCGCCGGCAATTTTGCGTAGGCCGCGAGCGCGCCCCCGAGATCGCCGCGCTGCAGGCTTGCGGCGACCTGCGAGGCGAGCGCCTCCGGATCGTCGCCCGCGACCTCGCCGACACGACGAATCTGGATCAGCCCGCGCAGATGGGCGAGGAACTTGTCGGCGACGCCGCCGGGTTCGACGGGAGCGACAGCGCTGAGGAGCTTCGGCTCCGCGGCCTCGAAGGCGGCGGCGAGCGCGCGATTGGTCGGCGCGCCGTCGACCAGGGCCTTCAGCGGCGCCAGCGCCGCCGGATCGACGCCGAGCGCCGTCAAGGCGGAAAGCTCCGAAGGATAGGGGACGCCGGACGCGAGCTTGTCCCTGAGCGACTCGGCGACGATCGCGATGGCGGCCGGATTGTCCGCACTCGGCGGCTTGGGCGCCGCAAGCGCGCTCTCGAGCTTGTCGATCCGGCCCGTGACGGCGGCGAGATCGGCCGGAGGGCCTCCGGCTTCCAGCTTCGCGACGCGAGCCGCGATACTGGGAATCTCGCCCCGGGCGGCGTCGACGTCGGCGCGGAGCGTCTTGACGTCGCCTGCGTCTTCGACACTCGACGCCGGCGTGTTCGCCTCAAGGAGGCCGACCCGCTTGTCGACTGCGGCGAGCGCAGCGGCGGTGTGTGCGCCCTCGAGCGACTGGACCCGCTTGTCGAGGCCGGCGATCGCCGAGTCCTCGCGGGTCGACGCCGATTCCAGGGTCGCCAGCCGGTTCGCGTCGGCCTCGGGGAGAGCCGCCTTCGGAGGAAGGAGAGCGTAGGCCGCGGCCGCGACGAGCGCTCCTCCGACGAGTCCGGCAACGAGCGACCGACCCACGCCGGGGGGATTGGCCGGTGGAGGCGGCGAAACGGGTATCTCCCGCGGCCGGCTTTCGGCCGGCGGCTCCGGCGGGGCGCTTTCGGCCTCGGGCTCCGGCGTGATTTTCACGGCTTCCGGCTCCGACGCCACGGCTTCGTCCTCCACGCGGGAGGCTTCGCCCTCGATCACCGTGTCGTTCGGCGGCTTGTCGCGATTGCGCGGCGCGCCCGCGTCCGGCTCGGATACGATCTCATGGCTTTCCTCGTCGACCATCGCTCTTGCGTCCTCGACTTCCGCGCGCCCTATATACGAGAGGCATTATGGGATGGAAATAGCGGCTCGGCCCCGATCAGGGTCGCAAATAGCGCAGGCTCATCCGGCGTGGCCGCGACGCGAATCGAATCGGCGGCGATCGCCTCGAGTGAACTCGCGACATCGCGGGAGAGGCAGATGTGCGTCATTTTTCTGAAAACCGCGCCCGCGCCGGCCCTTTCCGCGAGCGCGGCGGCGAGCCCCGCTGACCGGCGGGAATAGTGCAGCGCGATTGTACAGGCGTCAAGCGACCGGATTTCGGCCGGCCGCCAGCGCTCGCGCGCTTCGGCCGCATAGACCTCGACCACCTCCAGCGCCAGTGTGCCCGAAAGCGTTGATTCGAGAGCCGTTTTGCGGTCGCGGCCGGCGAGATAAAGAACCGCCGAGCCGGACGGCGCGGCGTCCTTCAGCGTTTCGGCGAGCCTTCCGGCGTCGGGCGCAGGCGGCGCGGCGAGGCGCCATCCGTCCGCTTCCGCCGCGCGCGCCGTCCGGGCGCCCACGACATAGAGCGGCGCGGCTCGATCAATCGGCCCAACGACTGGAAAAACCTTGGAACTGGTGGCGATCACAGCATCGTAGCCTGTCCGTTGCGGCGTGAAGGCGAGCGGGACGACCGTCACGACCGGCAGGCACGTGACCGCGAAGCCGAGCCGGCGCAGGCGGGCGGCGCTGCCGGCCGCCTCATCGCGGGCCCGGAACAGCGCGATTCGGCCCCTCGAGGCGTTAGAACGCGGCATGGCGGCAATTATCCGCTGGCGAACCGGGCCGACAAGCGCGCCTTGCGGATAGGCCTGTCGGGCTTTACCGGTCACGCCTTCGCGCACGAACTCTCGGAACCCGTGGTGGACCAAGCCCTCGACACGCCCGACCTCGCCGCCGCAAGGCGCGGGCGCGACCTCGATTTCCGCAAAGACATCAACGGGCTGCGCGCGCTCGCGGTGCTCGGTGTGGTCGCTTTTCACGCGGATCGCTCGGCGCTTCCGGGCGGCTTCGCCGGCGTCGATGTGTTCTTCGTCATTTCCGGGTTTCTGATTTCGCGCATCATCTTGTCGGAAAGCGCCGTTGACCATTTTTCGCTCGCTATGTTCTACGCAAAGCGGGCCAAGCGCATCCTGCCCGCCCTGCTTCTTGTTGTCGCAGCGGTCTGGATCGTGGGCTGGTTTCGCGCCGCGCCGACCCAGTTCCGCGACATCGGCGGCGGTCTGCTTGGCAATTCCTATTTCACCGTCAACTTCTGGCTCCTGCGGCTGGCGGGAGTCGGGGGCTATTTCGGCGCCGATTCGGCCACAAAACCGCTCCTTCACCTTTGGTCGCTCAGCATAGAGGAGCAGTTCTACGTCGTCTGGTCGGTGCTCATGGCCGGTTTGCATCGCCTGACGCCGCGTCTCCTGCCCTTCGTCATCCTCGCGATTTTCGTCGCGTCTTTCGGCTACTGCGTCATTTTGACGCCGATCGATCCGATCGGCGCCTTCTATCTGCCCTGGACGCGGGCGTGGGAGCTGGCGCTCGGGGCGCTGCTCGCCTACCGCGAGGTTTTCCTGCTCAACCGCTGGCCCTATCCGTCAAGCGGGTTGGACAATTTCGGCGCGGCGCTCGGCGTGGCGCTGATCGTCGGCGGCTATGTCGCCCTCAACGAGGCCCTGCCGTTCCCCGGGTGGCGCGCGGCGATCCCGACGGTCGGCTGCGCGCTCGTGATCGCGAGCCCGCGCTCTCGGGTGGGGGAGATTGCGCTCGGCAACCGGGTCGCCGGGTTCTTTGGCCTGATCTCCTATCCGCTTTATCTCTGGCACTGGCCGCTGTTCGCCTTCGCCCACACGTGGCCGGGCGTCATTCCGACGACCGGCGTGATGTTCGGGTTGGCCGTGGCGGCGGCGGCGCTGGCCACGCTCACCTGGCGTTTCGTCAAGGCGCCGGCCGCCTCCCTCTTCCGCCGCCGTCCCTTTGCGCTTGCGCTCGGCCTCGCCGCGCTGCTGGCGGCGACGGGAGTCGTCGGCAGAGTGACTTACGATTCGAAGGGCTTTCCCGGCCGCTTCCCGCCGCTCGTCACCCAGGTCTTCGACTTCAGCGTCAACGGCGCCGAAGGCGAAAACCTGATGCAGTGCTTCTATCAGCGCGACGACCGCGCTTATCCCCTCGACGAGGAGCGCCGGCGCGCCGACCGGTTCTTCGACGACCACCGCTGCGGCGTCGCCGCGGACCCGGCCAAGCCGACGATCCTCATCGTCGGCAACTCGCATGCGGCGCATCTCTTCGCCGGCCTGAACCGGGTCTACGGCGACCGCGCCAATGTCCTGGCGCTGGCGGCGGTGTTCTGCGTCCCGCTGGTCGAAGCCGTAGAGATGAATCAAGGCGTCGCGGGAACGCCGCGCTGCCGGGCGATCAACGAGACCGTGTTCGAGCGGATCCGCGAGATCAAGCCGGACGTGCTCGTCGTCGGCGGCTATTTCAGCCAATACGACCACGAGGCCAACTGGCGCTACCCCGGCTTTCTCGACGCGATGGTCGCTGGCGCGCGAAGACTGCACGGCGAGGGCATCGCCTCGATCGTGATCGCGGGCGAGGTTCCGACCTGGGCCCCGGTGCTGCCGATTCTTGTCGGACGCGACCTTCTCGAAACGGGCGCGGCGGCGGAATTCTCCCGTGTCGGCGTTCGCCCGGACTCGCTTCAGACCGACAAAACGCTCGCCGCGAAAGACTGGGGGCCGGGCGTCGTCTACGTGTCTCAGGCGGAGAAGCTCTGCGGCCCGCAAGGGTGCCGGCGGCTCGTCGGCGCAAACCTGCCCGACGACCTGCTGGCGGTCGATTACGGCCATTACAGCCTCGAGGGGTCGATCTTCGCGGTCAAGACCATCCTGGCGCCGGCGATCGACGCAGCGCTCGAAAGGACGCGGCCTTCGCGGTAGGCGACAAGAGAGGGATGCGAAAGAGGGATACCGGTTTTTCGCAAAAACTCCGCTTTTCGAAAGCGAAAGTCAGTCGATCGGCGCCGGCTGCGGCTGCAGGCGCGACCGCAGGACAGGTTCGACGCGCGGCAGCCGCACCGCGGCGAGCACGTCCGAATCGATTGGCTGCTCGTCGGCATAGTCCTGCAGGCGCAGGAGCGACAGCCACCCGCTGGCGTCGGTCTCCTGCGGGCCGAAATCCTCGAAAGCGAGAAACTCAAGGTCGGCGACGCCCGCCGCTTCCTTGACCCACAGGGCCGAGGCAAGCTGGACGGCGTCGATCAGCGACAGGAATCGCGGCTGCTCTTCCGGGTGGCGCTGCGCGGCGGGCCGTCGCCACTGCACGTCGCGCAATCTTGCGGCCCGTAGCATCGTGTTCGGGTCGGGGCTCACGAAGGTCGCGATCGATCGGAGATAGCGGGTAAAGTCGGCGAGCGCCGCAAACCGGCCCGCGATGAAGGCCGACGGCCTCAGTTCCGCGAACAGGATGCTGTTGGCCCAGATGCGGCGCTTGCCGGTCGCGGCTTCGGTCAGGATCGTCTCAATGTCCTGCTCCGCCTCGCCCGAGCGGCCGGAGGCGTGCCTCAACAGCACGTTCATGTGCAAGAAATGTCTATCGCTTGTCGAAATGATCGAGCCCATCGTCCCAAGTCCCGATCCCGGCCGGGGCCAAAGCGCCCCTGACGTCGATCTTCCCGGCCGCCCGCGGCCGTTCCTCGATAGTCACAATCTCGACCCGCTCGGGCAACTGACTGTCCCCGGTGAAGATCGCCCGCCCGGTGACGGAGACGTCCTTGTTGCCGAACCGGTTCAGCGCGTCCTCTCCCATCCCCTTGTCGAACACGCATTGGATCTGGGTTTCGCCGCCCGCGAGCGTCAGGCGCCCGGTCCAGGCCGCCCCCCGATAGTCGATAGCTTCGAGCCGGCCGTCAAACGAGGAGATGCCGGCGCCGGCGAACCACATGTCCGCCATCGGTCTCACCTCGTTTGCGAGACCCACGCGATCGACCTGGCGGCGGAAAAACTCGTCGAGCGGCAACTCGGTGTCGTGATAGCGGACCACGACGGCATAGGCCGGGTTGAGGGCCGCCGCGATGCGCTGGAACGCCCGCATGAGGCGGCGATGCTGCAGCAGGATCTGATAGTCGCTTCGATAAACACGGCCCGCGCAGCGCCGGAAAAGACCGATCGCCGGCGCGCCGTCGGGACCGCGGCGCCCGGACCTTCTCGACGACCCCGAATTCGCACGGATCGATCGACAGATGCGCGATGAGGAACGCGCTCGAGACGCTCTTGGCGTGAAGTTCCCGGTCGGCCGCCAGCAGAGCCCCCAGGACCGCGTCGAACACCTTCTTGTAGACGGCGGCGGGAACGGCGTCGTTCTGCGATCCGGCCGCGGGACCCGGCTGGATGACGACGCGAAGCTCGTTTCGTCCGACGGCGTCCATCAGGCTGCCCTCAAGGAGTTCTTGCGTTATCACGTCGGCAGGCGCCCTGACAGGCGACGAATCGCCGCCTGCCGGGTTACGTGAAAAGCGGCCGGTTCCCTCGCCGCCCCGTTCACGCTAAGGGCGGTCGAGAGCGCCGGGCGTTGCGGGCGACGGAGATTTGCGGACTCATGCGGGTTCTGGGCATCGAGACCACCTGTGACGAGACGGCCGCCGCGGTCGTCCGGCTGACGCCGGAGGGTCGGGGCGAAATCCTCGCCGACGAGGTGATGAGCCAGATCGCCGCCCACGCCGCCTATGGCGGCGTCGTGCCGGAGATCGCGGCGCGCGCCCATGTCGAGATCGTCGACATGCTGATCGCCCGCGCCCTCGCCAAGGCGGGGCTCGCGGCCAGGGACCTCGACGGCGTCGCGGCGGCGGCGGGGCCTGGCCTGATCGGCGGGGTCCTCGTCGGCCTCATGGCGGGCAAGGGGATTGCGCTGGCGACCGGAAAGCCGCTGATCGCGGTCAATCACCTCGAGGCGCACGCGCTGACCGCGCGCCTCACCTCCGGCGTCGCCTTTCCGTACCTGATCCTGCTGGCCTCGGGCGGCCATACCCAGATCCTCGCCGTCAAAGGCGTCGGCGATTACGATCGGCTCGGCGCGACCTTGGACGACGCCATCGGCGAGGCGTTCGACAAAACCGCGAAGCTCCTGGGCCTCGCCTATCCCGGGGGGCCCGCGGTCGAGCAGGCGGCGCGAACCGGGGATCAGGAGCGCTTCGCCCTGCCGCGCCCGATGATGGGCCGGCCGAATGCGGACTTCTCCCTCTCCGGTCTCAAGACCGCGATCCGGTTCGCCGCCGAGCAGGCTGCGCCGCTGAGCGGACAGGATGTCGCCGACCTCTGCGCGTCGTTTCAGGCGGCGATCGTCGACGTGGTGGAAGATCGGATGAGGATGGGCCTCAAGCGCTTTCGCGAGCGGCTCGGCGTCTCGCCGCAGGCGGTGGTGATCGCCGGGGGCGTCGCGGCGAATCTCGCGATCCGCAGCGCGCTCGGACGATTCTGCGCAGAGGCCGGTTTGCCGATGGTCGCGCCGCCGCAGAAGCTCTGCACCGATAACGGCGCGATGATCGCGTGGGCCGGAGTGGAGCGCCTGCGGCTCGGACGGGTCGATCCTCTGTCCGTCGCCGCCCGGCCGCGGTGGCCGCTCGATCCGAAATCCGAGCCGGCCCTCAACAACAAGGCGTAAGCGCCGCCTTACTGGTCGCCCGGCTGCGGCGCCGGATGCGCGTTCTGCGCCGCCGCCGCCTTATCCTTTTCGTGGGCCATATGATGGCCGACGACGCATCCGCCGATCGCGCCGAGGACGCCGTGATGGCCGGCAAAGTGGCCGGCGACCCCGCCGACCATCGCGCCCTTGAGGCAGCCCTTGGCCTCGGCGGGAACAGAACCGGCCGACAAAGAAAACGCCGTCGCGACGGCGGCGGCGAGCAAAGCGGATTTCATGGAAAGGCCTCCTTGACCTGCCGGCTCAACCCTCGCGGCGGCGGAAGGTTCCTTGGGTCCCAGAGCCGGCGACACGAGGTGGGGGCGGCGATGCGACGCTTCAAGCCCTGCCCCCGCGATTGCATTTCGGCCTTGCGCCGCCTATAAAGACGGCATCCCCTGAGTTTTTGTCTTTTGAGGCTGCGCCTCCTTCGGGCCAGACACCGAACCCGCGCGGCTGAACGATCGTGAAGGAGCAAGCCCACAATGAGCGACACGCCGCTGATGCCGAAGGCGACCGCCGTCTGGCTGGTCGAGAACACCTCGCTGACCTTCGACCAGATCGCGGAATTCTGCAAACTGCATCCGCTCGAGGTCAAAGGCATCGCCGACGGCGAGGTGGCGACCGGCATCAAGGGCTACGACCCGATCTCGACCGGGCAGCTGACCCGCGAGGAGATCGCCAAGGCCGAGAGCAATCCGGAGCTTCGCCTGCATCTGGCCGTCTCGAAGGTGCGCACGCCGGAGTTCAAGAAGCCGCGCGGCGCCCGCTACACCCCGCTGTCGCGCCGGCAGGACCGGCCGAACGCCGTGCTGTGGCTGCTGCGCAACCACGGGGAGCTCAAGGACGCGCAGATCATGCGCCTCGTCGGCACGACCAAGCACACGCTGCAGGCGATCCGCGAGCGCACCCACTGGAACTCCGCCAATCTTCAGCCGATGGACCCGGTGACGCTGGGCCTCTGCTCGCAGATCGACCTCGATTTCGAGGTCAACCGCGCCGCCAAGGACCGCCCGAAGGTCGAGGAGCCCGGCGGGCAGACCCTGGTCTCGGCCGAGATCACCACCGCCAAGCCCGCCCAGCCCGCCCCGTCGAGCCAGCTCGAAGTGTTCGGCGCGCCGAAGCCGAAGCCGGTCGAGGAGCGCATCGACGTCAATGCGGTGTTCGGCAAGCCGAAGCAGCCCGTCGAGGACAAGCCGCCGCACGTCGAGGACGATGAGCCCCATGTCGAGGACGAGGAGGCGCATGTCGACAACGAGGAGCCGCACGTCGAGGAATAAGGGAGGGGCGCGGCCCTCTCAGGCGTCGCGCTGGGCCTTGCGCGCGAGCCGCGTGCGCTTGTCCGGCTTGCCGCCGGCCTTGCGCGCGGCCCCGCCCTCGCGCGAGGGGCCGAGCGGCTCGATCGCGGGGTTTCGCCGACCCGCTTCTTGATGTCGGCGGTGAACTTGTCCGCCGCTTCCGCGGAGATCTCGAACTTGGTCTCGTGGTCGAACACGCGGATCGTGCCGATGTCGGCCTTGGTGAGGTCGCCCGCGCGGCAGATCATCGGCAGCAGCCATTTCGGATCGGCGCCCTTGGCGCGGCCGACGTCGATGCGGAACCAGGCGCCGCCCGCCGAGCGCGATGCTTGCCGCCCGCGCCGGTGCGGGCCGGCTTGGCATAGTCGCGATCCTCCGGCGCCAGGGCGTCCGCGCGGGCGCGGGGCGCTCGCTGTAGACCGGCCGCGGGCGGCCCGTCGCGCGGGCGCTCGCCGGGGTCGGTGACGTCCTCGATCGCCGGCAGGCGCGCGCGATAGAGCCGCACCAGCGCCGCCGCGATGTCTTCGGCGCTGCGCTCGGCGATCAGGCGGCGCGCCATTTCGAGGTCGTCCTCGGAAGCGGGCTCGTTCAGCGCCGGATCGGCGAGGAAGCGCTCGGCGTCGAGCGCGCGCACTTCAGCCGCGGTCGGCGGCCCGACCCAGAGCGGGTTCGATGCCCGCCTCCGCGAACAGCCGCTCGGCGCTGCGGCGGCGCCCGAACGGCGTCAGAATGGCGCTGACGCCCTTCTTGCCGGCGCGGCCGGTGCGCCCGCTGCGATGCTGCAGCGTCTCGACGTCGTGGGGCAGATCGGCGTGGATGACGATGCCGACATTGGGCAGATCGATGCCGCGCGCGGCGACGTCGGTCGCCACCAGCACGCGCGAGCGCCCGTTGCGCAGCGCCTGCATCGCCTGATTGCGCTCGTGCTGGCTGAGTTCGCCCGACAGCGTCACGACGGAAAAGCCGCGCTCGGTCAGCGTGGCGCTGAGATGCCGCACCGCCTCGCGGGTGTTGCAGAACACGATGGCGGTCGGGGATTCCACGAGGCGCAGCAGATTGACGACCGCCGCCTCGCTCTCCTGCGGGTAGATGCGGATGGCGCGATATTCGATGTCGACATGGCCCTGCTTGCCGCGCTCGACCTCGATCCGCATGGCGTCGCGCTGATAGCTGCGCGCCAGCGTCGCGATGCCCTTGGGCACGGTCGCGGAAAACAGCAGGCTGCGCTTTTCCGCCGGCATGGCGGCGAGCATGAATTCGAGATCCTCGCGAAAGCCGAGATCGAGCATCTCGTCGGCTTCGTCGAGCACCACGATCGCCAGCGCCGAAACGTCGAGCGCCCTGCGCTCGATGTGATCGCGCAGGCGCCCCGGCGTGCCGACGACGATATGGACGCCCGACTGCAAGGCGCGCCGCTCGCGCTGCGCGTCCATGCCGCCGACGCAGGCGCAGATGCGCGCGCCGGTGTGGCGGATAGAGCCAGGCCAGCTCGCGCTCGACCTGCAGCGCCAGCTCGCGCGTCGGCGCGACGACCAGCGCGAGCGGCGCGCCGGGCGGCGGCAGCGCGGCAGCGTCGCCGAGCAGCGTCTGCGCCATCGCGACGCCATAGGCGACGGTCTTGCCCGAGCCGGTCTGGGCCGAAACCAGCAGATCCCGGCCCGGACGTCTCCGGGGCGGCGACGGCGGCCTGAACCGGCGTCGGCTCCAGATAGCCGCGCTCCTCGAGAGCGAGGGCGAGGGAGGGATTCGAGGTGAATGGGTTCAAGGGGAGCGAAACTGCGATCGCGGCGGAAATGCGCGATCGCGCGCGGTATGCGCGAAAACGGGGGGAAAGGGAAGCGAGCGGCGCCCGGAAGTCTTGGTGGTCGAGGGAGGCGCGGGCCTCGACCGGACAGACGAGCCCGCAGAGATTGACGCGCCGCGTTCGGCCTTGTTGATTCCGGTCGAAGTTGGATAAATCAGCCGTCGTGTTGCGCTTGCTCTAGGCCTCGATCGAGAGCCTCGTGGGCCTGCGGCCGCGTAGCCATCCCGCGACACCTGCGCCGGCGAAGCCCAGCAGCGCCATGCCCCAGGTGGAGGGTTCGGGAGCGCCGGCGGCGACGGCTGTCCAACTGCCTGGATTAAAGGGGCTGTCTCCTCCGGCGTACTCCTCGCATTGGACGATCGCGCACCCCCAGAGTTGGCTACCATCTACGGTTGCATAAAGATTTCCAAGGATATCCTGAATGGCAGGGACAGAGTCGCCCAGCCCGTCCGCAGTCATAATATCCTGTGAAAATGAGCTCGTTGAATAATACGTGAGTATTGCCCATTGGGAAATCTGACCCGTCGAATTGGTCTCGATTTCGGCTATTATTGATGAGGACGGGCCGCTGGCGACCGTCCCAACGCGGTCGAACGCCGTGAACGACGTCGGATCGACCATGCCGCTGAAATTGTCGCCGAGGGCCGACGGCAGGGTAAAGGACAGGGTCATGTAGTCGGATGTGTTGTAAGTGGTCCCGTAAAACTGAGTGTAGGGATTCCCGACATAGCTGTACGTCACGGACGCTTCGGCGCCTACAATCGGCATCGCCGCAAAAAGAGCGAACGCCGCGATCGTGCTTCCTCCCCATTTCATGTCAAATCTCCTGAGCGTTTCCCGAGCCGAGTTTAGGTCAGGACAAGATGACGCCTTGGCGCACCGCCATGCTGGAAGCGCGAACTGGCCCGCTCACAGCGCACATCATCAACATTCCCGAAAATACGGGTAACATGTGTTCGCTTTGGCGTCGCCCTAGCTAATCAGGGGGGTGCGTCAGAGGATCCCGTGGAGCACGCCGAGCGCGACCGCTTCGACGCGGGTGCTCACCCCGAGCCGCTTCTTGGCTTGCTCGATGTGGAAATGCGCCGTCGCCGGCTTGACGCCAAGCAATTGACCGATGGCGGCGTCCGACTTGCCGGCGGCCGCCCAGGCCAGACATTCGATCTCGCGAGGGCTGAGGCGGACCCTCTCTTCCGCGGCGACGCCGTAGGACTCCGAACTGCGGCAGCGTTCCCAGACGGCGCGTCCCATCATCTCGAGCACGGCTCTGTTGAGAGACGTGAAGTCGAGCGTTTCTCGGGTCCCCATCGTGACGAGTCCCTGGAGGCTGCCCGGACCATGGATCGGTACGGCGAAAACATCCTTCCAGCCATAAGCCTGTCCGGCATCAAAAAGGGAACACTCTTCCGCCGTCACCTTGTGGGTCGCAAACTCGCTCGAAAGATAGGGCGCCGTGCGCGTTCGCGCCTCGCGCGCCACGCGATCGTGCTCGAACCAGCCGCCAAGATTGTAAAAATCGAGCCAATCCTGCGGCCAATCGACAAAAAAGAATCGGTGCCGGCGGTTCTTTCCGACGCCCGCCCAAGCCCCGCACGCGCAGCCCGCAAAGCCCATTCGCTTTGCTGTCGCCAGAAAATCTTCGGCGCTCTCTGCGGCGGTTTGCGCCGCGCAGCGATCGACAAAAGCCAATCCCTGATCGGCGAAAGAGGGCATCGACCGCCGTCTACTCCGCCGCCTTCACCGCGGGGTTGTTCGGGTGCGCGGTCCAGGGGAGCGGCGGCCGGTCGTAGGGCAGGCCGGTGCGCGGATCGACGCCCTCGAGTCTTGTGGTCGAGCGTGATGCAGTCCTCGACCGGGCAGACGAGCGACGCAGAGGTTGCAGCCGACGCATTCGGCCTCGTTGACCTCGAATTTGCGCTGTCCGCCGTCGACGCTTCGCGAAGATCGCCTGGTGCGAGGTGTCCTCGCAGACGATGTGGCAGCGGCCGCACTTGATGCAGAGGTCCTGATCGATCTCGGCCTTGGCGACATAGTTCAGGTTGAGGTGCTGCCAGTCGGTGATCGAGGGGACGGCGCGGCCGCGGAAGTCGTCGATCGTGCGATAGCCCTTGCGGTCCATGTAGGCGGCGAGGCCCGACGTCATCTCCTGCGACGATCTTGAAGCCGTAGGTCATCGCGGCGGTGCAGACCTGCACCGTGCCCGCGCCGAGCGCGATGAATTCGGCCGCGTCGCGCCAGGTGGTGATCCCGCCGATGGCCGAGATCGGCAGGCCGGCGCAGTGCGGGATCGCGGGCGATCTCCGCGACCATGGCGAGCGCGATCGGCTTCACCGCCGGGCCGCACATGCCGCCGTGCGTGCCCTTGCCGTCGATCGCGTCGACCGGCGTCATCGCGTCGAGATCGATGCCCATGATCGAATTGATGGTGTTGATGAGCGACACCGCGTCGGCGCCGCCCTTCTTCGCCGCGCGCGCCGGGCTGGCGGATGTCGGTGATGTTCGGCGTCAGCTTGACGATCACCGGCATGCGGGTGTGCGCCTTGCACCAGCGCGCGACCATCTCGACATATTCGGGCACCTGGCCGACCGCCGAGCCCATGCCGCGCTCCGACATGCCGTGCGGACAGCCGAAATTGAGCTCGACGCCGTCGCATTCGGTCTCCTCGACCCGGGCGAGGATCGCCTTCCACGACTCCTCGTCGCAGGGCACCATCAGCGAGACGACCAGCGCCCGGTCGGGCCAGGCGCGCTTGACCTCCTTGATCTCCTGCAGGTTGATCTCGAGGTCGCGGTCGGTGATGAGCTCGATGTTGTTGAACGCGATCAGCCGGCGGTCGGGCCCGTGGATCGCGCCGTAGCGCGCGCCCGACACGTTGACGACCGGCGGCCCCGCCTCGCCGAGCGTCTTCCACACGACGCCGCCCCAGCCGGCGCGGAAGGCGCGCTCGACATTGACCTTGCGGTCGGTCGGCGGCGCGGAGGCGAGCCAGAACGGGTTCGGCGACTTGATGCCGAGAAAGTTGGTGCGGAGATCGGCCATGGGACCCTCGCTTGAGGTTCAGGCGCGCGACTGACGCCGAGCGCGGACGAGGATGGAGCGGGCGGCCTGCTTGCCGTCCTCGACCGCGGCGACCGTCAGGTCCTCGCCGCCGAGCACGCAGTCGCCGCCGGCCCAGACGCCCGGCAAGCTGGTGCGCCGCTCGGCGTCGACGACGATGCGGCCGCCCTTGATCGTCGATCGGCGCGCCGTCGAGCGCGTCGGGCGCGCCGCGCTGGCCGATGGCGGTGAACAGCATGTCGGCCTCGATGCGGAAGACCGAGCCCGGCGACGCGAGCACGCCCTCGTGCTCGTGGGTGTCCTCGAACAGGACGCCGCTGAACACGCCGGCATGGCCCTCGATCGCCACCGGGCGCGCCCAGGTGCGGATGACGACGCCGTTCGTCTGCGCGAGCTCGCGCTCGAACCGGCTCGCCTTCATGCTGCTCCTCGCCGCGCCGGTAGACGATCGTGACGCTCTCGGCGCCGAGCTTCTTCGACTGCACGGCGATGTCGATCGCCGTCATGCCGCCGCCGATGACGACGACCCGCCGGCCGACCGGCAGCGTCGTCTTGTCCTCCGCCTGGCGCAGGACGCGCGATGTAGTCGACCGCGTCGACGACGTTCTCGAGTTCGGTCTCGCCCGGCAGGCCGAGCTTGTTGGTCGCCGCCGAGGCCCATGCCGAGGAACACGGCGTCGTAGTCGCGCCGCAGCTCGTCGAGCGTGACGTGCTGGCCGAGCGCGACGCCGTACTGCACCTCGATCCCGCCGACCGACAGGACGAAGGCGGCTTCCTTCGCCGCGAAGTCGTCGACGGTCTTGTAGGCGGCGATGCCGTATTCGTTGAGGCCGCCGGGCTTGCCGCGCGCCTCGAAGATCGTGACGTCGACGCCGGCGACCGCGAGCGCATGGGCGCAGGCGAGGCCCGCCGGCCCCGCGCCGACGACCGCCACGCGCTTGCCCGTCGGCGCGGCCGCGCGTGTAGGGCGACTTGCCCGTCTCGATCAGCGCGTCGGTCGCGTAGCGCTGCAGGAGCCCGATCCGCACCGGCTTGCCCTCGGCCGCCTCGCGCACGCAGGCCTCCTCGCACAGCGTCTCGGTCGGGCAGACGCGGGCGCACATGCCGCCCAGGATGTTGGAGTCGAAGATCGTCTTCGCCGCGCCGTCGCGGTTGTCGGCGGCGATCTGGCGGATGAACAGCGGAATGTCGATCGAGGTCGGGCAGGCCTGCTGGCAGGGCGCGTCGAAGCAGAAATAGCAGCGCTCCGCCTCGACCTTGGCCTCGTGAGACTCGAGAGCGGCGGATGGAGGTCGGCGAAGTTCGCTGTCGAGGGTCGTCGCGGTCCAGCCGCCCGGCGGCGACGTCGGACAGTCCTTGAGGGCGGGCGGCGATCGTCATGGCGTCTCCCATTAGGCCGCGCCGCGGCAGGCGGGACTATCTTGACCGAATGGTCAAGTCTTTCGTGGCCGCGCGACGCTGTCAAGCAGCCGTCATGATAGGGCGCGCGACCGCGATTGTGCACCCCTTCCCCGGCTTGCTGGGGAAGGCGGCCGAAGGCCGGATGGGGTGAGGAAAGCAGGTATGATCTAGCGAAAGTTTGCTGCAACGTTCGTGCAACCCGACCAGGGCCGAGGCGGTTGGCCGCACCCCATCCGGCGCTTCGCGCCGCCTTCCCCGCTTCGCGGAGAAGGACCCCCCGAGCCTACGCCGTATCCTCGAACCTCGGCGGCCGGCGCTCGACCCCGGCGCGGATCGCCTCGATCTGGTTCGGCGCGCCGATGATCTCGGCCTGCTCGCGCAATTCGGCGAGGAGGATCGCGGCCGTGTCGAGGTCGGCCGAGGCGTTGAGCAGGCGTTTCAGCGCGCGCACCGCGTCGGGGCTCTTCTCCGCGATCTCGCGCGCCGTCGCGCGCGCCGCGTGCGAGCGGGTCGTCGTGGACGGCGGTGGCGAAGCCGTAGCGGAGCGCCTCCTCGCCCGAGAACTGCCGCCCGGTGAAGGCGAGCTCGCGGATCACGTCGCCGCGCGCGAGCTCGCGCATCAGCGCGATGCCGCCCATGTCGGGCACGAGGCCCCATTTGATCTCGAGAATGGAGAGCTTCGCGTCGGGCGCGACGTAGCGGACGTCGGCGCCGAGCGCGATCTGGAAGCCGCCGCCGAAGGCGACGCCGTGCACCGCCGCGATCACCGGCACGGGCAGCCTCGCGCCAGACGAACGCCGCCGCTGCGCGCAGATTGGCGATCCCGTGCGTGCGCGTCTTCGAGATCGGCGATGAGCGCCGTCGCGCTTCCCCGCGGCGATCGATGCGAAGCTCCCCATGTCGAGGCCGGCCGAGAAGCCGCGCCCCGCGCCATAGAGCACGGCGGCGCGCAGACCCGGCAGTCGCTTCAGCCGCTCGCCCGCCTCGGCCAGCGCCTCGAACATGGCGGGATCAAGGGCGTTGAGCTTGTCCGGCCGGTCGAGCCGCACCTCCGCGACCCCTTCCGCAAAGGTCAGAACCACGCGGCTCTTTGATCGTCTCGCCCTCGATCATGGCTCGCCTCCCGCTCTCGCGCGTATTCGAGCACTGCGGGACGGGCGGGATCAAGGGCATTTTCCCCTCGCCCATCGGCTTCTGCATTTTGGTTTGCGCAGCGATCGGCTCCCCTGCGTCTCTTCCCCGATCGCCGTCGTCGTTCTGCCAAACGCCCGTTGTTCGGATCCGAGAGAGGCGACGCATCACCCGACCGCGCCGCAGACGCGCCGGCATTTTCTTGACAGCCGAACGGTCGTGTTCTACTTTTGTTCTTATCAGTAGGAGAACAGGCCCATGTCCGATCGCGCCGAAGCCGCCTCCGCGGCCGCCCCTCAGAATTCGTCGGCGGACGCGCGCGCCGCGCGCCTCGCGAAATTCGAGCGGGAACAACTGATCGTCGATCATCTCAACCGCGGCGTGTCCGTCGCCGAGATCGCGGCGCGCATCGACGTGAGCGAGAAGCGCATGCGCGCCATCATCCGGGAGATCCTTGCCCGCCGCATGCCGGCGCCGCCCGAGGAGTTCGTGGCGATCCAGGTGAGCCGTCTCAACGAGGCGCTGCTGGTCGCCTACAGCGCCATGGGGGAGATGAACCTCAGGGCGGTCGACCGGGTCGTCAAAATCGTGCGCGAGCTCGACCGCTATCATGGGTTCGTCGCCGCCGAGCGGCGGTTGCCCGAGCCGTCGCGCATTGAGGCGCCGGTTGAGGGAGCCATGACGTTTGGCGCGGCGCTCGTCTGCCGCGCGGAATTTCCGCGACAAGATTTTTCGGACATTGAGTTCGAGCGGAGCGCGCCGTTCCCACTCTCGCCGCTTCAGCGAGCAGAGGGACGTTCAAACGCCTTTGCAGGCGACGATGGCCCGGAAAAACTGCTGCAAGCCGCTGAAAATGTTAAATTTGCGCCGGAGATTCCCGATGCCGAAGATAAGGATGACGCCTTCAGAGGGAGCCGCGTTCGTCATGGCGAGGAGCAGCCCACGGGCTTGACGCGGGGGAACGAAGCCATCCAGACCGCCGTCGCGCCCTGCGACCATGGATGGCTTCCCCCCGGGTCAAGGCCGGGGGCCGCTCGCGATGAGGGGATGAGCCGAATGGGCCGAACGATCGCCCGTAACTGCCAAGCCGGGGTGAGTCCGAAAAGCCACACTGAAGAAA
>CAWANA010000044.1:0-9120 GCA_963783275.1 uncultured Alphaproteobacteria bacterium
TGGTCATCGGCTCGACCGGCCGCAATTTCGCGGCCGGCATGTCGGGCGGCATCGCCTATGTGCTCGACGAGGACGGGACCTTCGCCCAGCGCTGCAACCTGGCGATGGTCGAACTCGAACCGGTCGCGGCCGAGGAGGAGATGATGCTGCGCCACCTGCATTCGGGCGGCGATCTGCAGGCGCATGGCCGGGTCGACGTGATGAAGGACATGAGCCGCTTCGACGGCGAGCGCCTCCACCAGTTGATCGCCAACCACGCCCGGGCGACGGGCTCGTCTCGCGCGCGTCATATCCTGGAGAACTGGGAGGCCTACCTGCCCAAGTTCCGCAAGGTCATGCCGGTCGAGTACCGTCGCGCCCTGGCGGAACTGGCGGCGCGCAGCGACGGCGTGATGCTGGCGGCGGGCGAGTGAGGAGCGCCCCGGTTGCGCGGAAACATGCTCGATGCTGCTTAGGTTTACCGTCCATGTGCTCCATAAGATGGGGGAACGTCAAATTCAGCCGGAATGGGTCACAAGGACAATTGAGGGACCCGAATACGTTTGGCCGGACCCAAAACAGGCAGGAGCCGTTCGCGCCTTTCGACGCATCCCGGAGTTCGGCAACCGCTGGCTGCGGGCAGTCTACCTCGATAGGAGCGGCGTAAGAGTTGTGTTAACGGTCACTTGGGATCGCGACGCGGAGAAACGGAGATGAGGCAGGAAATCTTTGACGACCGCGCCGTTGTGATTTTCAGCGATGAGAGCGTTGAAGTCCTAGATGATCACTCCGATACCGGCTTGATTATTGGGTACGGAAAGGAACGGAAGATTGTTCGCTTGGTCTTCCTGCATCCGAAAAGACGCGCCGGGACCGATCAGGTTCAGATCGTCGAACGCTATGACCCGGAGGCGGATGCGCTCGACGTCGAGCTCGACGAGGGCTCTTGGCATGACACCGAAGAGACCCGCGAAGGGTTCCTGATCGACTTCGACTTTGAGCATCGCATTGTCGCCCTCGAATTCCTGGGTGCGTCGAAGCTTTTTCCCCAGGCTGCGCTCGCGCGGCCAAATCATGCGGCTTGAGGGCGGTTAATCGTGGGCAAGGTCACGGGTTTCATGGAAATCGATCGCGCAGATCGGCGCTATGCGCCCGCCTCCGACCGAATTCGCCATTATCGCGAATTCGTCCTCCCCTTATCGGAAGAAGCGACCCGCAACCAGGCGGCGCGCTGCATGAACTGCGGCATTCCGTATTGTCACAACGGCTGCCCGGTCAACAACCAGATCCCGGACTGGAACGACCTCGCCTATCGCGGCGAGTGGGAAGAAGCCGCGCGCAATCTTCTGTCGACCAACAATTTCCCGGAATTCACCGGCCGCGTCTGCCCCGCGCCGTGCGAAGCGTCCTGCACGCTGAACATCCAGGACACGCCGGTGACGATCAAGACGATCGAGTGCGCGATCATCGACCGCGCCTTCGCCGAAGGCTGGGTCAAGCCCGAGCCGCCGTCGCAGAAGACGGGCAAGTCGGTCGCCGTCGTCGGGTCGGGGCCGGCCGGGCTCGCCTGCGCCCAGCAGCTCGCCCGCGCCGGCCACGACGTTCACGTCTACGAGAAGAACGCCAAGGCGGGCGGCCTGCTGCGCTACGGCATCCCGGACTTCAAGCTCGAGAAGCGTCATGTCGAGCGGCGCATCGAGCAGATGGAGGCCGAAGGCGTCACCTTCCACTACAACGCCCATGTCGGCCAGACGGTCAGCGCCAAAGAGCTCCTCGAACGCCACGACGCGATTGCGCTCGCCGGCGGGGCCGAGGCCTCGCGCGACCTGCCCGTTCCGGGGCGGGAGCTCGGCGGCGTCCATTTCGCGATGGACTTTTTGCCGCAGCAGAACCGGCGCGTCTCCGGCGAGCCGGTCGGGACCAACCAGCCGATCCTGGCCGCGGGCAAGCATGTGGTGGTGATCGGCGGCGGCGACACCGGCTCCGACTGCATCGGCACCTCGATCCGGCAAGGCGCGCTCAAGGTGACGCAGCTCGAAATCCTGCCCATTCCGCCCAAGCACGAGGACAAGCTGCTGACGTGGCCGGACTGGCCCATGAAGCTCAGGACGTCGTCGAGTTACGAGGAAGGCGCCGAGCGCGAGTTCGCCGTGACGACGATGGCGTTCGAGGGCGAAGGCGGCGTCGTGACGGGCCTGAAGTGCAGCCGCGTCGACGACAAGCTGAAGCCGGTTCCGGGCACGGAGTTCACGATCGAGGCCGATCTCGTTCTCCTGGCGATGGGCTTCGTCTCACCGGTGAAGGAGGGCCTTTTGGCTGAGCTCGGCGTCGCGCTCGACAAGCGCGGCAACGTCGCCGCCGACACGGCGGCTTACGCGACCTCGCTGCCAAAGGTGTTCGCCTGCGGCGACATGCGCCGCGGCCAGTCGCTGGTCGTCTGGGCGATCCGCGAAGGCCGCCAATGCGCCGCCGCCATCGACGAAGCGCTGATGGGCGCGACGGTGCTGCCGCGGTAGACTACCCGAATTGGACGCGCCGTCGCCGCCGGAGCAAGCCCAAGGCGGCGAAACCGCTCGCCATCAAGGCGTAAGTCCCAGGTTCCGGGACGCCGGTCGCGCCTTGCCCCAGAATTTGACCATCGCCGGTGATGCTCTGACCGAATGTATCGACGACGCCGCCATAGGCCGTGCCGCCGTCGCCGTCGGAGACGTCGATCGTGCCGTCATTGACGATGCTCGACGGGTCGATGACCACAGACCCGCCGGCGCCGGCGCCGCTGGACCGCGGGGCTTCGTAGATGCATGCCACGGAGTTCGACGCGCCGCCGATGGCATCGATGTTTCCAAGGTTTGTGAACGTCCCACCCGCGGCGAACCAAAGCTCTCCCCCGCCGCCGCCGCCGCCAGCAGCGCCGGCCTCGCACGGCTGGGAACCGTTCTGTGCGTCGGCGGAAACCACGCCCGACAAGCCGATCGTGATCGCGCCGGGCGTCTCAAGCAGCATAGCGCCGCCGCCCGCGCCGCCCGCCCCGCCATAAGCCGTGAAATCGTATCCGCCGTAGTATCCGCCGGAGCCAGCGCCGCCGCCGCCGCCGCCTTGCAGCAGCGTCGGGGTGAAGTTGGCGAGGCCGCCGGCGCCGCCAGCGCCGTTCGGCGCCCCCGAGGGGAATAGGGTCCCCGGCACGCCGGCCTGGCCCGCGGCGGCGCTCCCGCCGCCTCCGCCGCCCGGCGCGGTGCTGTCGCCGCAGCAAGGATCCGAAACGTGAAAAGCCTCGCCCAAACCCCCGGCGCCGCCGGAGCCGCTAGGCCCCGACCCTGCGGCGCCCTCGCCGGATCCGCTGGCGCCGCCCGCAAACCCGCCGGCCCCCGAGCCGACGGCCTGGCCCACCTTGAAGGCTCCGCTGTTGAGCGTCCCATCGATCGTGATGGCGCCTTGCGCGACCAGCGCCGCCGGCATCGATCCCGTCAGATTGACCGCGACGCCGCCGGGCACCGTGAAAGTGGTGAAGTCGAAAACCCGGACCGACGAGCCGTTCGCCTGCGTCACGACCGTACTCGGCAGAGTCTCGGTATAAATGTAATCGCCCTGGCCATCGTTGCCCGAGACTACGCCATTGTCGGTGTCAAGTATGAACGATGTCGAAGTGTAGCCCGCGAAGGGATCGCCCGCAGCGCCGGTGCTCGTGAGAGTCAACGCGCTCGGCGGGCTGGCGAGCGCCACCGCCGGCGCGCCCATGCCGAGAATCGCAGCGTAACTGCAAATGGCGGCGAACGATCGCGCCTTCACCACAGGCCGCTCGCGACTTCTCCGGATCCTCTCGCGCAAAGCCTCCACGATCACCTCCCGGCCGGCTAAACCTTTCTTGCACCAGACAGCGCCGCCTTACGCTCGTCAGCGCAGTCGTCGAGGAGTAGCGCGACCGTAAACTTACGTCACCCTAGCTACGCAGAGAGGGTTGTCGCGCTCAGATGAGCCCGCTGAGCACGCCGATGGCGACCGCTTCGACTCGGGACTTCACGCCGAGCCTCTTCTTGGCGCGCTCGATGCGGAAATGGCCGTCGCCGGCTGGATGCCGAGCAGCGCAGCAATGTCCGCATCGGATTTGCCGGTCGCCGCCCATGACAGGCACTCGATCTCCCGCGGACTGAATTGCATAACGTCCGCCGCGGCGACGCCAAACGACGCCGAGCTACGGCAGCGCTCCCAAACTGTTCGAGCCATGATTTCGAGTATGGCCCAATCGCAAGGATGAAGCGCGACGTTTTGGCGGGTCGCCATCGTGACGAGCCCTTGCAGGCTTCCCGGCCCGTGAATGGGCACGGCGAAAACGTCGTCCCAGCCGTAGGCCAACCCAGCCTCGATCAAAGCGCGTTGGCCGGAGGTCAGTTTTCCGCTCTCGAGTTCGCTCAACAAAAAAGGCGCGATCCGCCTGCGCGCCTCCTGCGCCATGATGTCGTGCTCGAACCAGGCGCCACGATCGTAGAAATCGAGCCAATCCTGTGGCCAATCAACGAAGAAGAAGCGATGACGGCGGTTTTTGCCGACGCCGACCCAACCGCCGCAGGCGCCTGCCGCGAAACCCATGCCTCGGATTGTCGCCAGAAAATCGTCGGCTGCTTCGCTCACAGACTGGGAAGCGCTCCGCTCGATATACGCCAACCCCTGTTTTGGCAGCGACTCCATCCCTGTTGCTCCGAGGGCCTAATGAAGGGCGCTCCCGTGAGGCAGATGTATACCAGAACGATGAACGATTTCATCTTTTGACGAACGGGCCTCGCGGAGCAACTCGTCGTCGTGCAGAGTGGCCGCCGTCGAAGCGAGCAACGCCCTCGCTTGCGGCCGGCGACTCTACCCCATCGCACTTGCTCTAGTTGTGGAGCCTCAACAGGTGTTCTCGGTTAGGGCGAAGTTCGCCGCTTACATCGAACAGGAAGTGGTTGGGACGCTGAGCGCCGGCGACATCGTGATCATGGACAACCTCAGCTCACAAGCGCGCAGCCGTCAAAATCGCGATTGAAGCCGCCGGAGCCGAGCTTCGATTTCTCCCTCCCTACAGCCCCGACGCGGAGCGCACCAAGGTTGTGGAAGCAGCGGGAACCCTGTCAGCATTTGCTTGACGAGGGGGCAGATTGTTCTATATTTGTTCCCATCGCCTCGATCTGCGGTCGGCAACCGCGGGGAAGCAGGGCAAAGCGGCGCTTGCGGAAACGAGCCATTGCCGGGTCTTAAGGTCTTGAAACATTTGGAAACGGCAATGGGTCTGCTCTTGACGGGAGTTGGCATGAATTTGGGGTCGGCGCCCTTCCCGCTTGGGCTGGGCGCCGTTTCGGCTGCCCTCCGTGCGCCGCCCTGGACGTCGCCGGCGCGGTTCGACCTCCACGGCGGGCGGATCCGGGCGTCGAAATATGGCCGAAAAGCGGCGCAGGATGGTCAGGACGCCCACACGATTCAGAGCGTCGAGGGTAACGCCATGAAATCGTTTGGGCGTCCGCAAGAAACGTACGCGCTAAGGCCCGCTCTCGGGGCCAGGAGGGCGCCCATCGCAGGGGCCGTCGGAGACACTCGCCCGCGACTCTGGCGGGCCGCAAAGGAAGGCGTCGAAGCCGGAAAGGGCGGCTCGGCCGTGACGGTCGCCCGGAAATTCCGCCGCAAGCCCCTGAAAAGGCTCAAAACCGGCTCGGGATTTTCCGGCGCGGCGCGGTCACGCGGTGATGCGGTCCTCGTTGGGAGAGGGTTCACGCAGCACGTAGCCGCGGCCCCAGACGGTCTCGATGTAGTTGCGGCCGTTCGAGGCCATCGCCAGCTTCTTGCGCAGCTTGCAGATGAACACGTCGATGATCTTGAGTTCGGGCTCGTCCATCCCGCCATAGAGGTGGTTGAGGAACATCTCCTTGGTCAGCGTCGTGCCCTTGCGCAGCGAGAGCAGCTCCAGCATCTGGTATTCCTTGCCGGTCAGATGCACGCGGGCGCCGTCGACCTCGACCGTCTTCTGGTCGAGATTGACCGTAAGGTCGCCGGTAATGATGACCGATTGGGCGTGTCCCTTCGAGCGGCGCACGATCGCGTGGATGCGCGCGACCAATTCGTCCTTGTGGAAGGGCTTGGTCAGATAGTCGTCGGCGCCGTGGCCGAGGCCTTTGACCTTGTCCTCGATGCCCGCCATGCCGGAAAGGATCAGGATCGGCGTCTTGATCTTGGTCACCCGGAGCGAACGAAGAACCTCGTAACCCGACATGTCCGGCAGATTGAGGTCGAGCAGGATGATGTCGTAATCGTAGAGCTTGCCGAGATCGATGCCTTCCTCGCCGAGGTCGGTCGCGTAGACGTTGAAATTCTCGGACTTCAGCATCAGCTCGATGCTTTGCGCGGTCGCCGCGTCGTCCTCGATCAATAATACGCGCATGTCAGGCTCCCCGCCTCGCCTTGCTTTTCGACCGCGGTTTCGTACGTCGCTTTCACAAAACCCTTTCGGGCGCGCAGCCGGACCACAGTCCAGGCTGATTCGAAACGAGAGTGGCCGCCATTGGTTAACAAACCATGATTCCTTTTTGCAAGTCCCAGCCAGCACAGTCCACGGTGTCGCCTAAGTCATTGACGTAACGGAATATATTGGCTTGTCGTTATCTAAAGTGTTACTTTAACAAATTGTCTCCAACGGATTCATCGGACTCGCAGTTCGGGCGCCGCCGGCCGGCGCGCCCGGATCCCTTGAACAGGCCGTGAAAAATGTGCCTTGGCGGCGAATTTTCCCACGCCGATTGTTAACGAGGCCCCGTAAACGAACTGATAACGCCTGGGCCGCCCATCGCGCAAAAGCTCCCGGAGGTAAGAAAAGCGAAACCTTCCGGCGCCACTGTCGCAGCGTCTCGTGGTCGTGCGTTGAGGGGTCGACACCCTTCTGAGTTGCCGTAGGGAGCGTTCTGGAATGAAGTCGCGGGACACGTTGATCCGTCTGAAGCGCTTTCAGCTCGAGGAAAAGCGCCGTCGCGTCCGCCAGATCGAACTGATGGTGGCCGAATTCGCCCGCATCTCCGGGGAGCTCGACCGCGAGATCGCCAACGAGGAAAAGCGAACGGGAATCAGCGACCCCCGCCATTTCGCCTATCCGACCTACGCGCGGGCGGCGGCGTCGCGGCGCGACAACCTCAAGAGCTCGATCACGGAGTTGACGGCGCAGCTCGAGGACGCCAAGGCCGCCCAAGACGAGGCGCAGGCCGATCTGGTCAAGGTCGAAGCCCTCGAGAGCCGCGACAAGGGGAACGAGCGCCCGATCGACGCCGCCGCCCGCGCCTGACCGCCCGGCGCCTGCGGCGATCTGCGCCGGGTCGCTGACATTGCGGCGGGCCCATCAATGATCTATGGAACGCTGCGCCGCAGCGCCTGCCGCCTCCACCGACCCTGACGACGTCGGCAAAGCAAGGCGGCGCCGCAACAGAGTCGGTCTTGGGGAAAGTTTCATGCTGATCGGAGTGGCCGCGGAGACGGACCCGGTTGAGACGCGAGTCGCTGCGACCGCGGAGACGGTCAAGAAATTCATAGCCCTGGGCGCCGAAGTGGCGATTGAACACGGCGCAGGAAAAAAGGCCGGAGTCGCCGACGCCGAGTATCAGTCCGCGGGCGCCCGAATCGTCTCCGCGGCGGAAGCGCTCGGCGCGGACGTCGTGCTCAAGGTGCGCCGTCCGAACGCGCAGGAGATCGCCGCCCTCAAGAGCGGCGCGCTCGTCATTGCGGCCATGGACCCCTACGGCCACGCCGACGCCGTGGAGGCGCTCGCGAAGTCCGGCGCGTCGGCCTTCGCGATGGAATTGCTGCCGCGCATCACCCGCGCGCAGGTAATGGACGTCCTGTCCAGCCAGGCCAATCTCGCCGGCTATCGCGCGGTGGTCGACGCGACGACGGAATACGGCCGGGCGATTCCGATGATGATGACGCCGGCGGGCACCGTGCCGGCGGCGAAGATTTTCATCATGGGCGTCGGCGTCGCGGGTCTCCAGGCGATCGCCACCGCCCGGCGCCTCGGCGGGATCGTGACCGCCACCGACGTGCGCCCGGCGACCAAGGAGCAAGTCGAGTTGCTCGGGGCAAAGTTCGTCGCGGTCGAGGACGAGGAGTTCAAGCAGGCCGAAACTTCAGGCGGCTACGCCAAGGAGATGTCGGACGCCTACAAGGCCAAGCAGGCGGCGCTGGTCGCCGCGCACATCGCCAAGCAGGACATCGTCATCACCACGGCGCTGATCCCGGGCCGTCCCGCCCCGCGCCTCGTCAGCGCCGACATGGTCAAATCGATGCGTCCCGGCTCTGTGATCGTGGACCTCGCCGTCGAACGCGGCGGCAATGTCGAACTCGCCAAGGCCGGCGAAGTCGTGACGACCGAAAACGGCGTCAAGATCATCGGCGATTTCAGCGTCACCCGTCTCGCCGCCACCGCCTCCGCGCTCTATTCGCGAAACCTCTATGCCTTCGTCGAGACCCTGATCGACAAGGCCAACAAGGCGCTCGCGGTCAACTGGGACGACGAACTCGTCAAAGCGACCTGCCTCACGCGCGGCGGGGCGATCGTTCATCCCAATTTCCTGCCCAAATAGGCCCGACCTGCGGCCCCGATCCTGACTACCGGAGAACCGGATGGACAACCTCGACGCTGCCATCGCCAAACTGAGAGCCGCAACGGACGCCGCGCAGCAGGCCGCCCAGTCGGTTCAGGCCTATGGCGACCAGATCGCCTCCGCCGGCCATGCCGCCTCGGGCGGTGCGATCGATCCCTTCGTGTTCCGGCTGGCGATCTTCGCCCTCGCGGTGTTCGTCGGCTACTATGTCGTCTGGTCGGTCACGCCTGCTCTCCACACCCCGCTGATGTCGGTCACCAACGCCATCTCGTCCGTCATCGTCGTGGGGGCGCTTCTGTCGGTCGGCGTCGCCGGGGTCGACAGCGGCTCCGGCTTCGCCAAATTCGTCGGGTTCCTCGCCCTCATCCTCGCATCGGTGAATATTTTCGGCGGCTTCCTCGTCACTGAGCGCATGCTGGCGATGTACAAGAAGAAGGGCTGACGGCCTATGAACGCCAACTTCGCCGCCATCCTCTACCTCGTCGCAGGCGTCCTGTTCATCCTCGCCTTGCGCGGCCTATCGTCCCCCGCCACG
>CAWANA010000045.1:0-22822 GCA_963783275.1 uncultured Alphaproteobacteria bacterium
TGATCTTGTCCTGCAAAACACCGACCGCTTTACCATAAATGCCATTCAGTAAAAGATCAACCGCGGCAGCTCCCAGACGGGTCGATAAAATCCTGTCCTGGCCGCTGGGCGTACCGCCACGCTGCACATGACCTAAAACCACGAAACGCGTTTCCAAACCGATGGCTTTGGTAATATTGTCGGCAACGACATGGGCCTGGGCCGCCCCTTCAGCGACAACAATGATCCAGCTGATCTTACCCTTGGCATTCCCTGCTTTAATCTCATTATACATGGTTGCATAATCAAAAGAGCGTTCGGGTATTATAACATCTTCCGCACCGGCCGCAAGGGCTACTTCCATGGCGATGTAGCCGGATCTATTCCCCATGACCTCCACCACAAAAATGCGCTCCATACTCTGGGCTGTATCACGGATTTTATCAATGGACTCCAGCGCCGTATTGATGGCTGTGGAACAGCCGATCGTCTGGTCCGTACCGTTTAAATCATTATCAATAGTGCCCGGTAAGCCAACAACCGCAATACCATGCGATTCATATAAGCAGCTGGCCCCTTTATAAGTGCCATCTCCTCCGATGGCCACCAAAGCGTCAATACCATTACGGCGCAAAATATCAGCGCCCTTGGCAACACCAGCGTCAGTGACAAACTCTTTGGAACGGGCGGTTTTTAAAATGGTCCCGCCTCTATTGATAATATTGGAGACTGAACGATGGTTTAAAGGCATCATATCATTTTCCATAAGTCCCTGATAACCGCGCATGATGCCGACAACCTCCAAGTCAAAATGCAAAGCATAACGCACCGCCGAACGGATGGCCGCGTTCATGCCAGGCCCATCCCCGCCTGACGTCAAAATCCCAATTTTTTTAACTCTATTAGCCATAAAAACCCTCCAAAGAATTTGGTTATTATATCACCAGACCATTATAGAGGGGGAAAAATTTATTTTTTACCGAAGTTCTACGCTAACGATCCTTAGCCTTGATTAAGACGATCCTCAGGTCCTTGACTTAACCCAAGAAATTCTGTAAGACTTTTAAGCGGTTGAACATTGATAATCACCGGTACAAAGCCGGGGGCATTCTGTAGTTGTTGGAGCATGGCAGGATTGAGGTTGAATTTGATTGATCCGCTGTTATTTTTAGTTTGTAAATTCATATTGGCAGGGGTCAAATCGATACCACCCTTAATCTCCGGTCTCTTTATTAATTGGGCGTTGTCCTTATTTGTCCGTTGAGCTTCGTCCCCTTTGTTTATCGGATTGCCCCTATTCTCAGCAAGACGTTGAAAAAAATATACGTTTAATAAAAAGTCTTTGGCGATGCCTTCCCAATTAGTCCTAACAGCCGTCTCATAATATTCGATCAGCCTACGTCCTTTCATATCTTGCGATTTAATCGCATCCTCAGGATCAATTAAAATAACTCCCCTATTTCCATCTTGTCTTTCGGTAAATCGCATGTTATCTTCTTTAAAAAAATCATAGACAAATACGTCCGCATTAATAAGAATATTCATAAACTCGACCAAAGCCTTTTGATAGGGACTCCATTTTTGTTGATTAGTTTCCAAAGGATTGCCAAATTCTTCTTCTGATATTTTTGACAATGCCGTACCCGGCTCAAAATCATCCACAACTGTAAAACGACCGTCCATTAAGAATGTGAAACCGTCGACCTTGGGCCCAATGCCAAGCTCCTTGGCAATCGCAAATCCTGCAAGAACATTCCTTACAAGTTTATTCCTTAGTCTGAGAGAACGATTAATACGAAACACCTTGCCTTTATACGGCCCGGACTCAAAATGACGAACATAATTACTCCCGCTGGCCCCATCATCTAAGCTGCGAGCCTGATGTTCCCCATCACTATCAACCGCTATTAACGTCCCATTATTACGATAAGGATTGAAATCTGTTATTCCTGGATACTCTTTTTTTTCAAAAGGTAGGGAGGTTGAAAATTTTTCGGGATCGACAAAATCCTCATCGTCGTTCAACATAGCAAAATCTATTTGACTAGTAACTATAGCCAGATCGCCATGATGACTTAATTGAGAATACCCCGTCTTGGAAGTTACCTGAAGCACATTCATAGCTAAATCCGTAACATTCACCCCTCCCGAGAAATACTTCCTGGGGATGATTTCTTGTGTCACAGAATCTTGCTCCTCTTTGATGTAGTTGTAGACGCCTTTCTTAAATGCCTGTAAATATCGCTCATAAATTCTTTGTTTTTCCTGTGGATCATCGATATTGACACCAGCCACCTTGTTCTTGTCACAATACACTTGAGAGAGAATACTCCCTTTGATTTTTTTCTTGTACCAAGTGGCCAGAATAAGGCTGTTGTAAACCTGACGAAGATGGGCAAAATTCTTGTTTTCATTAACTTCTGTAGTCAGTTCAGGGATGACAATCTCACGGATGATTTGAGAGCCGAGGGTGTTGATATCTTTGTTTGGCGTAACGGGGTTCCCCTGGGGTGCTCTCGCATTCAACCCTAGTTCGCTTGGCAACGTGCTTGAGGACACGTCCCCTTCGGGGACATGTCCCCGGGTTGGCGCCCCAACATCCGCATGTTTACTCATGGATAAATAATCCTGCTCCAGCATGACCTTTAACTTACTTTCCACCACATACGCCGTCCCTGCCTTGGCATTTTCATACACCACGGCTTTCTCAGGCACTATCCAGACTTTATTAAAGTATTGACCGGAATATTGGTTGTCCCGAAATTTCTTGGCTGCTTCTTCATAAATACGTTTCCAAAATTTCTTACCCAATCTCATCTTCCGGATAAATTAAGCTGGCGGTTATCTGCTTGAGCATGTAGTCTTCCGCCAGCAAGTCCCGCCCCATTTCGGTTAAGCCCAAAGCTTGTGGGAACAATGCGGTCTTTTTCATAAGGCGAGAGATTAACCCATAAATCTTTTTCTGGAATGGTTACAGAGGCCAGAAAATATTTAATCAACCTGGCTTGATTCCTCTTTAAGCTGGTCATTGCTTAATTCGACTATCACCTTTATCTAAAATAAAATCAAATCTAAACGGATTGTCCGGATGGACCTTGATGCCTTTTAAAATCGAAGGACTAAACTTGGGACTTAAATGAACCATCACCCCAGGGGCCGGCAAATAGTAGTCCTGGGCATAGACCGGCATTGGGCCTATAATCCCCGTCATCAAAAAACTCAGCACAATTAAAATAACTGCTGGGGTCTTTATCATAGTCATATCCCCCTACTTTCAAGTATAAAACTTAAATAGGCCTTGGCAACGTTCCCGCTTCTCCGCCTCGCGCAGCATCGCCGCGATCCGGAAAAGCCCCAGGAAATGCAGCCCCATCAGGATCACGCCGATCCCGGCGGCGATCGACAGGACATGGCTCCATTGCCGGAAGACGGCGCCGAGGGCCGAGCGGTCGCCCCGAAGGCGACGAACACGGTGGTGAAACCCGCGACGAACAGAAACGCAGTGACGAGAATGTCGCGCCGCGCTTGTCGCTCGCCGCCCTCGACCAGCGCCTCGACGCTCGCGCCGGCGAGATAGCACAGATAGGGCGCAGCCAGCGGCAGCACGCACGGGCTGACGAACGACAGGAGGCCGGCGCCGAAGGCCGCGGGGATGGAGACGTCGGTCATGGGCGACACATGGCGCTTCGGCCGCGGCGCGTCAAACGTTACGCGCTCGATATGACGACCCCGTCATGAGGAACCCGCGCAGCGGGGCGTATCGAAGGACGCGGGGCAACGAGCGTCCACGCCGCAGAGCATGATGGACTTGTCGCAATCCGCCTCTAGAGTTGCCCCGTAAAGACAGGACGCATCCGCGCCGGGGGAGCTTTCGCGTGCATCTCGATCCGCTTTTCCTGTCGCGGCTCCAGTTCGCCTGGGTCGTGGCCTGGCATTTCCTCATGCCGGCCTTCACGGTCGGCCTTGCCTCCTTCATCGCCGTGATGGAGGGCCTGCACTTCTTCACCGGGCGCGACGTCTACCTTCGCATCTCGATCTTCTGGATCAGATCTTCGCCGTCTCGTTCGGCATGGGCGTCGTGTCGGGCATCACCATGCCGTTCCAGTTCGGCACGAACTGGAGCCGCTATTCCGACGCCGTCGGCGACATCGTCTCGCCGCTGCTCGGCTACGAGGGGCTGACGGCATTCTTTCTCGAGGCGGCGTTCCTCGGCGTGCTGCTGTTCGGCCGCAAGCTGGTGCCGCCGTGGGCGCATTTCTTCGCGAGCCTGATGGTGGCGCTCGGCACGCTCGCCTCGACCTTCTGGATTCTGGCGACCAACAGCTGGATGCAGACGCCGGCCGGCTACGAGATCGTCGATGGCCGGTTCGAGCCGAAGGACTGGCTGGCGATCGTCTTCAACCCGTCGTTCCCCTACCGCCTCGCCCATGTCGTCACGGCGATCTACATCACCACGGGCTTCGTCGTCGTCGGCGTCGCGGCCTGCTGGCTCATCAACCGGCGCTTCTACGCAGGAAGCGCGCACCATGCTGTCGATGACGCTGTGGCTCCTGACCGTGCTCGTGCCGCTACAGGCGCTGATCGGCGACCAGCACGGGCTCGATACGCTCCGATACCAGCCGGCCAAGCTCGACGCGATCGAGGCGATCTGGGACGGCGGCCGGCGCCTGCCCTGGGTCCTGTTCGCCATCCCCGACGACGCGGCGGCGAAGAACCTCTACGAGTTCGCGATTCCCGACGTCGGCAGCCTCATTCTCACCCACGACGTCAACGGCGCGGTGCGCGGCCTCAAGGACTTTCCGCCGGAAGACCGCCCGCCGGTCGCTCGTGCCGTTCTTCGGCTTCCGCATCATGCTGGCGTGCTGGGGGCTGATGATGCTGACCGTCGTGTTGAGCTGGTGGCTGCGGTTCAGGGGCGAGCTCTTCGATACGGACTGGTACCTGAGGCTTTGCACGTTCGCCGCGCCCCTCGGCTTCGTCGCGGTCATCGCCGGCTGGGCGACGACCGAGGTCGGGCGGCAGCCCTGGACGGTCTACGGTCTCATGCGCACCGCCGATTCGGTCTCGCCGTCGCTGACCGGCGCGGACGTGACCGTGTCGCTCATCGCCTACACCGTCGTCTATATCGTCATGTTCGCGGCGGGGATCGCGATGATCGTCCGCATCTTCGTGCGTGGGCCCGGCGCGACGGTCGAGCCCGACTTCATCGAGAGCGGGCGGCCGCGATCGCCGGTCCAGGCGCTTCCGCCCGCCGGATCGGGGAGCTGAGCCATGAGCGCCTATCGTTCTCGATCTCGTGCCGATCTGGGCGGCCATCCTCGGCGTCGGCGTCTTTCTCTACGTGCTGCTCGACGGCTTCGATCTCGGCGTCGGCATCCTCTACGGCTTCGCGCCCGACCGGAGATCGCGCAACCTGGTGATGAACTCGATCGCGCCGGTCTGGGACGGCAACGAGACCTGGCTCATTCTCGGCGGGGTCGCGCTGCTCGCCGCGTTTCCGCTCGCCTTCGCCATCATCCTGCCCGCGGTCTATTTCCCGATGCTGCTGATGCTGCTGGCGCTGGTTTTCCGCGGCGTCGCCTTCGAGTTCCGCTTTCGCGACGCCGACCATCGCACCTTCTGGGACCACGCCTTCTGCTACGGCTCGGCGCTCGGCGCCGTTCGCGCAAGGGGTGGTGCTCGGCGCCTTCATCCAGGGCTTCGAGGTCGACGGGCGCCATTTCGCCGGCCGCTCGCTCGACTGCTTCACCCCGTTCTCGCTCTCGACCGGGCGTCGCGCTGATGTTCGGCTACGCGCTGCTCGGCGCGGGCTGGCTGGTCTTGAAGACGGAAGGGCCGCTGCAGGAGATGGCGCGCCGGCTCGGGCGCGACGCCTTTGTCGGCGTGCTCGTCGCCGTCGTCGCGGTGAGCCTCTGGACGCCCTACGTCCACCCCGTCATCGCCGAGCGCTGGTTCTCCTGGCCGAACATCGCCTGGCTCGCCCCGGTTCCGATCCTGACCGCGCTCGTCGCGCTCGCCGAGTGGCGGGCGCTCAATAATCGCTCGGAAGCCGCGCCGTTCCTCTGGGCGGTCGCGCTGTTCGTGCTGTCCTACCTCGGCCTCGCGATCAGCCTTTTCCCGATGATCGTGCCGTTCAAATACACGATCTGGCAGGCCGCCTCGTCGGAGGCGACGCAGGCCTTCCTGCTCGTCGGCGTGCTGGCCCTGCTGCCGGTCATTCTCCTCTACACCGCCTGGTCGTATTGGGTGTTTCGCGGCAAGGTGCGCGCGGACATCGGCTATCATTGACGTCGCCCCCTCGCCCCGCTTCAGCGGGGAGAGGTTAGGGTGAGCGCAGCGCTGACCTCGATCGTTTGCGCCGCCCCTCATCCGGCCTTCGGCCACCTTCTCCCCGCAGGCGGGGCGAAGGAACCCCAAAGGACTCGCTTCCCCCAAGCGGGGTGAAGAAACGCAAAGGACTCGTTCGCATGCCGTCAACGCCTGCAAGCCTCGTCATCCTCCTTCACGGCGTCGGCGCCAACGGCGCCAACCTCGATCCGCTCGGCGAGGCGCTCGAAGCCTTCCTGCCCGACGCCCGTTTCGTCTCGCCCGATGCGCCGCACGCCTTCGAGGGCGGGGGCGCGGGCCGGCAATGGTTTTCCGTCATCGGCGTCAGCGACGGCAATCGCGCGAGACGGGTCGTCGAGGCGCGCGAGGGCTTCGACCGCGTCGTCACGCGCGAAATCGAAGGGGCGGGATTCGCCGGCCGGCTCGATCGTGTCGCCTTCTTCGGTTTTTCGCAGGGCGCGATCCTGTCGCTCGACGCCCTCGTCGACGGGCGCTGGCCGGTCGCGGCGGTCGTCGCCGCCTCCGGCCGGCTCGCGACGCCGGTCGGGCCGAAGCCCGCCTCCGCGACCCCCGTGCTGATCCTCCACGGCGAGCGGGACGACGTCATCTCGGCGAGCGAGGCCGAGCGCGCAAAGCGCACGCTCGAAGGCGCGAGCTTCGCCGTCGAAGCGCATGTCTATCCCGGGCTTGGCCACAGCGTCTCGCCCGAAGGCCTCGAGGCGGCTGGCGCCTTTCTCGCGCGAAGGCTCGCGTCGGCGGCGTGATCCCGGCTTGACGCGGCGGACATATCGCTGCCCACGTCAGAGGGGCCACATCTTGCCAAGACTACGCCTTAATTACGATATTTTGACAAGGGCCGGTCGCCGTTCGTCAGCGCGCCGCGGGAGAGGCTCGGCCGCCTTCCGCAACGGCCGTCTCCCCCCACAGCCGCCGATAGACGGCGGCGATCTCGTCCGCCTCGCGGTCGCGGCTGAAGTCGCGTTCGACCCGGGCGCGGGCCTTCGCCCCGATCGCCGGGATGCGCTCCGGCTCGCGCATCATCGGCTCGATCGCCGCCGTCAGGGCGTCGACGTCGTCGATCGGCGCCAGAAACCCGGTCTCGCCGTCGTCGATCACCATCTCCGCAGCGCCGGCCCGGGTGGCGATCACCGCGTCGCCCGCCGCCATCGCCTCGAGCATGGTGAGCCCGAACCCCTCGACGCGCGAGGCGAACACGTAGATCGAGATCCGCTGATACCAGAGCGGCACTTCCTCGATCGGCAGTTCGCCGAGGAAGCGGATGCGCTCGGAAAGGCCTGCGGCGGCGATCCGGCTCTTCAGCTTCTCGACGAACGCCAGGTTGTCGACCGAGACGTGGCCGACGACCACGGCGGTGAAATCGGGATATTTCGGCAGGAGCCGGCACATCGCCTCGACGAACAGGTCGCTGCCCTTCTGCCTGCGCACCCGGCCGAAGGTCCCGATCCCGTATTTGCCCGGGCAGGCCGGTCGCCGCGAAGGCGGCGGCCCGGTCGGCGGGCGGCGTGTAGGACTCGAGATCGATGCCGTGATGGATGACGGTCGACGGGCCCGTCGACGAAGGAGGCCGAGACGTCGCTCGTCGTCGTGACCGCGTCCATGCGGTTCGACCAGGAAGCGGGTGTAGGCCGTCTTTCGTCTCTGGCCGGCCGAATTGAAGATCAGCTTCAGCCGCCAGCCGAAGCTTTTCAGGATCAGCCCCATCAGCATCTCGGTGTTGCGGCGCGCGTGCCAGATGCGCGCGGGACGTCCGTCTCGGCGGGCGGAAGCGCAACTTGAGGAGGTCGACGAAGCTCAGGCCCGCGATCCCATCCGGCCGATCGGGGCCGAACCAGACGGCGTTGCACCGGTCGGCGATCAGCGGCGCGATCGTCCGGTTGGCCGCCGTGCCGCCGGAATAGCGCCTCTTGAGATTGGGGATGATGACCTCGATCGCCTCGAGGTCCAGGAAGCCCTCGCTCATGGGCGCTTCCGGGCGATGGTGAACTGGCGGTGCATGGCTTCGGTCATGAAGGAATAGGTCGCCCCCGTCATGGCGTGGATGAATCCCGCCCAGCCGCACAGGAAGAACCGGTTCCAGAAGAAGATGCGCAGGAAGTAGATCGGCGGGTTGAAAAACAGCTTCGCCCACGAGGGCTTGCGCCCTCGCTCGATCCGCTGCTCGGCCTTGAGCCGCGCGTAGACGATCTCCTTGCGCATCTGCGCATCGAGCGGCAGACCGCGCTCGTGGCGCAGCAGGCCCTTTTCGGCGATCGCGCGTCGGCCCATCGACGATCAGGCCCTCGTGCACGATGAGCTGCTCGTCGAACCGCGCATGGGCCCGCCGCACGAGCCGCAGGATATGCTCGGGCCGCGTCCAAAGGCTGACCGGCTTGCGGCTGCCGTAGAGCGTCAGGGTGCGGCGCAGCCGCCAGCCGGCGATCGACTCGTCCGCCGCGATGAGGCGCGGCAGGTCGGACGCGAGCGCGTCGTCGAGCCACTCGTCCGCGTCGATGCTGAGCACCCACGGGCTCGCGCGCCCAATCGAGCGCGAACTGCTTCTGCCGCGCATAGCCGAGCCAGTCCTGATGGATGAGCCGGATCGGCAGGCCGGCGCGGGCGAATTCGTCGACGATGGCGAGCGTGCGGTCGGTCGAGCCGGAATCGACGACGACGATCTCGGCGACGCCCGCGAGGCTCTCGAGGCACTTGCCGATGCAGGCTTCCTCGTTCTTGCAGATGACCGTCGCGGAAATCGGCAGGGGGGCGGCTTTTGGCGGGTTCGCGGACATGTCTGGCGGGCGGGCTGGTCGTCCCGGGGCGGGATGACGCGTGCGGGATGACGCGGTGCGGGATGACATCTCTGGCGGGCTCGCGCGGTAGAACGCCGCTCGCCCTGTTCGCCGGGCGCATTATCAGGTCTTTGCGGGAACGGCCAGCGTTGAGCGCGCCAAGGCTTTCGTCATCCACCTCGAGCGCGCCGAAGGCCGGCGCGCAAGCGTCGAGGCGCTGATGCGCGCGCTTCCCGATCCTCGAGCGAGATCCTGCCCGCGGTCGACGGCCGGCGTCTCGCCGCCGGAGGCGGCGAAGGCCGCTTACGTGCGCGCCCGCTATGCGCCGCGCTATCCGTTCGCGCTCGCCCTGCCGGAGATCGGCGCTTTCCTGAGCCATCGCGCCGCCTGGCGGCGGATCGTCGACGAAGGGCTCGACTACGCGGTCGTGTTCGAGGACGACGCCGCGATCGACCCCGAGCGCGTTCGCTGCGCTGCTCGACTTTCTCGCGGGCCGAGCGGGCGCGCTGGTCCTATGTGCTCATGCCGGCCGCCGGCCTCGAGCCTGGCAGGCGCTGTCCTGGCGCGGCGGGGCGACGCGACGCTGCATCAGGCCGCATTCGCCGCCGCTGCGGGCGATCGGGCAGGTCGTTTCGCGCGAGGCGGCGGAGCGCCTGCTCGCGGTCACCGCCCCCTTCGACCGGCCGATCGACACCTTCTTGCAGATGAACTGGATCACCGGCGTCACCCTGCTCGTCGCCTTGCCGACGCCGATCCGCGACGTCTCGCGCGAGACCGGTGGGACGACCGTGCAGCGGAAACGCATGGGCCTTCTGTCCCGCCTGCATCACGAGGCGATGCGGCCGATCTATCGGGCGCAGGTGCTCAAGCGCTATCGCCGGGAGCTTGGCCGGCGCGGCCGACATGAAAACGTGACCCGCGGGCGGAGCGCCTGACGCCGTGAGATGGCTGGCCGCTGTTTAGAACGCGCAAGCGGCGCTGACCGTGTAAGAACAAGGCGCTCGATGCGGTCCTGACGGCCGGACCGCCTTTAAGGCGTCGAAATCGCCGCGAATGGTGCGAACGGAGCCGATGTGCGTGTACGCGTGTTCCTGCAAGGTCCGGAGAGTTCATGATTGACTCCGAAACGTCGCCGATGACCGTTCCCAATCCGGACGCCAACCCGCTGCTGGAAGCCTGGACCGGACCCTTCGAGGCGCCGCCGTTCGATCGCATCGCGCCCGGTCACTTCCGTCCGGCGTTCGAGACGGCGCTGAAGGAAGCGCGCGCGGAGATCGACGCCATCGCAGCCGCTTCCGAGCCTCCGACCTTCGCCAACACGATCGAGGCGCTGGAGCGCAGCGGGCGTTCGCTCGATCGGGTCGCCAAGGTCTTCTTCAATCTCGCGGGCGCCGAGACGAACGACGAACTCGAGGCGATCGAGCGCGCCATCGCCCCGGTGCTCTCCCGCCACCGCAGCGACACCTATCTCAACGACGCGCTGTTCCACCGCGTCGACGCCCTGAAGGCGAGCGAAGCCACGCTCGGGCTCGCCCCCGAGCAGGCGCGGGCTCTTGAGCGATATCACCTGGATTTCGTTCGCGCCGGCGCCGGGCTTCCGCCCGAAGCCAAGGCGCGGCTCGCCGCGATCGGCGAGAGGCTTGCGACGCTCGCCGCCGAGTTCGGCCAGAACGTGCTCGCCGACGAGAAAGCCTGGACGCTCTGGCTCGATAAGGGCGATCTCGACGGCCTTCCGGACTTTGTCGTCGCGAGCGCTGCACGGCTTGCCGCCGAGCGCGAAAAGCCCGGCCGCTACGCCGTCACGCTGGCGCGTTCCAGCATCGAGCCGTTCCTGCAATTCTCCGCGCGCCGCGACCTGCGCGAGACCGCCTTTCGCGCCTGGGCCGCCCGCGGCGAGAATGGCGGCGCGACCGACAATCGCGCCGTCGCCGCCGAAACGGTGCGTCTGCGCGCCGAGCGCGCAAAGCTCCTCGGCTTCGAGAGCCACGCCCACTACCGCCTCGCCGACACGATGGCCAAGACGCCCCGCGCTGCGCTCGACCTTCTCGAATCGGTCTGGGCGCCCGGCGTCGCGGCAGGACGCCGCGAGGCGGAGGCGCTGCAGGAGATCGTCGCCGAGGAGGGCGGCAATTTCCAGGTCGCGCCCTGGGACTGGCGCCGCCTCGCCGAGAAGCGCCGCAAGGCGGAGTTCGATTTCGACGAAAGCGCGGTGAAGCCCTATCTTGCAGCTCGATCGCATGATCGAAGCCGCATTCTATGCGGCAGGCCGGCTGTTCGGCTTGAGCTTTGCCGAGCGCGGCGACCTGAAGCTCTACCATCCCGACGCGCGCGCCTGGACGGTCAGCCGCGACGGCGCGCCCGATCGCGCTCTTCGTCGGCGACTATTTCGCACGGGCCTCGAAACGCAGCGGAGCCTGGATGAGCAACTTCCGCGGACAGGAAAAGCTCGATGGGCCCGCAGGCGCCGATCGTGGTCAACGTGATGAATTTCGCCAAGGGCGGCGCCGGCGAGCCGAGCCTGCTGAGCTTCGACGACGCGCGCACCTTGTTCCATGAATTCGGCCACGCATTGCACGGGATGCTGTCGGACGTGACCTATCCGGTGCTGTCGGGGACGCGCGTCGCCGGCGATTTCGTCGAGTTTCCGTCCCAGCTCTACGAACATTGGCTCGAGCAGCCGGAGATGCTTCGGCGCTTCGCGGTCCATTACAAGACCGGCGAGCCGATGCCCGAGGCCCTGCTCGAAAAGCTCGTCCGGGCGCGGCGCTTCAACCAGGGTTTCGCGACCGTCGAATACACCGCCTCGGCGCTGGTCGACATGAAGCTGCATCTCGATCCGGCCCCCGGCGACATCGACGTCGTCGCGTTCGAGAGGGAGGAACTCGCGCGGATCGGCATGCCGGAGGCGATCGCGATGCGGCACCGCACGCCGCATTTCCAGCACATCTTCTCGGGCGGCTATTCCGCCGCCTACTACAGCTACCTGTGGTCGGAGATCCTCGACGCCGACGGTTTCGAGGCGTTCGAGGAGGCGGGCGACATCTTCGACCCGCAAGTCGCGCGCCGGCTGCACGATTTCGTCTACGCCGCCGGCGGCAGCCGCGACTACGAGGAGGCCTATCGCGCCTTTCGCGGCCGCGCGCCGTCGCCGGCGGCCTTGTTCCGCAAGCGCGGGCTCGACGCGGGAGCAGGTTAGGACGCGCGGGCGCGCGCCCGTTCGTATCGCGCCTTGACCTTGGCGGTCGGGCGGAGCGCCGCCCGCTCGGCGAGCAGCGCGCGGGCGAGCCGCCACCGCCCCGATCGTTCCGCGGCGGCGATCAGGGTCAGGGTGACGATGTCGCGCTGGGCATGGCTGCCGCCGATCCGGTGCGCTTCGTAGCGCACCGGCAGGATCGCCTCGATCGCCTCGGCGTCCGCGCCTGCGCCGTAACGAGCAGCCCCTCGACGAGCGGCCGCCCGACCTCGGCCGTCACCTCCCGATTGTGGCCGCGCCCGTCGCGAACGTAGGCGTCGAGCGAGCGCCTGAGCCGCGCCGCGTCGTCCGGGGTCGGGCGAGCGCGCGGCGGCGAGCGCGGCGTGCAGGTCGTTGAAGGCGAGCACATGGTCGTCGACATGCGCGCCCCAGGCGCGCGCCACCGGGCCCCAGCGGTCGCCGACGTCGACGCCGGCGAGTTCGAGCCGCCAGAGGAGGGCGGCGGCGTCGCAGCGGTCGAGCGTCATGTCGTCGGCGAGCTTCGGCGCGGCGAAGCGGTCGTAGTCGGCGAGGACTTCGTCCGCGCGGTCCTGTTCGATCAGGTAGAGGGCGAGATGCCAGCCATTGTGGCCGGCCATGAAATGCGCGCGGACTCCAGGCTTCGCGCGTCGCCTTGAGGAAGGCTATGCCCTCCTCCGGCCGGCACGCCGTCTCGAGCACATGCGCCAGCGCATGCGTCGCCCAGGCGTCCTTCGGGTTGCGCGCCAGCGCCTCCCGCGCCGCCTCCTCGGCGCGCCCGAGTTCGCCCGCCTCCTCGAGCCCGAAGGCGTAGGCGCCGAGAACGAAGCTCGTCAGCGGATGGCCGCGATCCCAGGCCGGCAGCACGCGCGCGACCGAATCGCGGATCGCCAGCGACTGGCCGAGGAAGAAATAGGCGTCCTGGCCGAAGCGCAGCGCCAGCGCGTCGGTCGGCCAGTCGGCGAGGATCGCCTCCCAGGCGAGCGTCGCGTCGATCGACCGGCCGTCGGCCCACGCCTTGACGGCGGCGAGATGCAGCGCTCTCGCGGGCCGAGGCGCGCGGCGAGCGCGCGCTCGGCCGCGGCGAGCGCGCCGGCGACTTCCGGATGGTCGCCGCGGAAGCCGCCGATCAGGAACAGCCCGGCGATCGCCGCGGCGCCGAGCACGAAGGCGGGATCCGCCGCAAGCGCCTGCTTCAGGACGCCGACCGGATCGCCGGTCAGGCCCCAGTAGTCCGACGACGGCGCGGTCGTACGCCCGCGCCGACTCTTCGGAGCCGGCGAGCGGCAGCCCCAACTGATCCTTGGCCATTGACTGTCGTCCTCCAGATCACGACGCTTGGAACCAGAGCCTATCCCGAGTCGGAGGCCCACGAAAAGGAACCCAACAGCATGCAAGGCAAGACCGTGGTCGCGACCGGCGCGACGTCCGGCGTCGGCGAACAGGCGGTGCTCGCCCTGGCGCGGATGGGCGCGCGGATCGTGTTCGTGGCGCGCGACGAGAAGCGCGCCGAGGCGACGCTCGACAAGCTCGAAAGCGTCGCGCCGAGGCTCGGCCACGGCGTGCATCTCGCCGATCTCTCCAGCATGGCCGAGACGCGCCGCGTCGGGCTCCTGATCGCCAAGAGCGAGCCGCGCGTCGACGTTCTCATCAACAACGCCGGCGCCATGTTCGCCGACCGGCGGGTGACGGCGGAGGGGCTCGAGCTGACCTTCGCCCTCAATCACATGGCCTATTTCCTGCTGACCGTCGCGCTCGACGAGCGGCTCGCGGCCTCGGCGCCGGCGCGCGTCGTCTCGACCTCGTCGACGGCGCACCTGGGGATGAGCCTCGACTTCTCCGACCTGCAGAGCGCCAAGGGCTACAGCGGCTGGCGCGCCTACGGCCGGTCGAAGCTCGCCAACATCCTGTTCACGCGCGAGGCGGCGCGACGGCTCGCGGGCGCCGGCGTCACCGCCAATTGCTTCCATCCCGGCTTCGTCGCCAGCCGGTTCGGCTCCGAGTCCGGCGGCTGGACAAGCCGCCTGATGCCGCTCGCCCGGACGTTGGCGATCACGCCGAAGCAGGGCGCCGACACGCTGGTCTATCTCGCCTCGTCGCCCGAGGTCGCGAACGTGACCGGCGCCTATTTCGTCAAGCGCAAATCCGTCGAGCCCTCCGCCGCCGCGCGCGACGACGCGGCGGCCCGAAGACTCTGGGAGGCGAGCGAGGCGCTGGCCGGGCCGTGGTCGTGACGGCGCGCTTCAGGCGCCACGAGCGCGGTCACGCTTTCCGCGGCGCTGCGGCGGCTTGGCCGGCTGCGCCATGCCGCCACGCCATCTCCAAGGCTGCGCGAAGCTCCGCTCTCGGTCAGCGCCGCGAGAATTGCGCAGCGTCCAGCCCCGCCGGCCCCAGGCGTTGTCGAGCGGCGAGAAGGCGTCGGGCGCGACGGCGCATTTGAGCGCCTGCTCGTCGGGCGCGAACTTGATGTTGGCGCTCGTCTCATCCGGCGCGAGGGTGGCGAAGGTGACGCGCGCCTTGAAGGCGCGGCGGTCGAAATGCGGGTATTCGCTCGCGCCGTCGAAGGACAGCGCGATGCGGCGGAAGTCGGCGGCGTCGGCCATCGGGCTCCTCGGACAGGATCGCGCCGGCGGTCCGCATGCTATGAGCCGCCTTGCGTTGCGGAAAAGGCGGACGGCATGGCGGCGGACAAACCGGGCGCGAGGAGCCTGTGGTCGTGATCGGGGCGGGCCCGGCGGGCCTCGATGGCGGCCGAGGCGATCGCCCGGGCGGGCCTGCGGGTGGTCGTCTACGACGCCAGCCCCAGCCCGGCGCGCAAGTTCCTGCTCGCCGGACGGGGCGGCCTCAACCTCACCCATTCCGAGCCGCTCGAAACCTTTCTGACCCGCTACGGCGAGGCGGCGTCGCGCCTGCGGCCGGCGATCGAGGCCTTCCCGCCCGAGGCGCTGCGGGCTTGGGCGGCGGAACTCGGCGAAGAGACCTTCGTCGGCAGCAGCCGGCGGGTATTCCCGAAGAGCTTCAAGGCGACGCCGCTGCTGCGCGCCTGGCTGAGACGGCTCGACGGTCTCGGCGTCACGCTCCGGTCCCGCTCGCGCTTCGTCGGCTTCGGCGAAGGCGGCGCGCTGCGCTTCGTCTCGCCGGCACGGCGAAGAGGCCGTCGAGGCGGCCGCGGCGGTGTTCGCGCTCGGCGGCGCATCGTGGCCGCGGCTGGGATCAGACGGCGGATGGGTCGAAGCGTTCCGCGCGCGCCGGCGTCGAGGTCGCGCCCTTGAAGCCCGCCAATTGCGGCTTCCTCGTCGACTGGTCGGCCGTGGTTCGGGAACGCTTCGCCGGGTCGCCGCTGAAGAACATCGCGCTGAGCCATGGCGACACGCGCGTGCGCGGCGAGGCGCTGGTCACGGAAACCGGCCTCGAAGGCGGCGCCGTCTACGCCCTGTCGGCCGTCTTGCGCGACGCGATTGCGGCCGACGGCGGCGCGACGCTCGCCATCGATTTCCGACCGGACGTGGACGAGGGCGCGCTCGCCGCGCGGCTCGCCCCCAAGAACGGCCAGTCGGTCTCGACGCTCCTGCGCAAAGCGGGTCTGCCGCCTGTCGCCGCGGCGCTGATGCGCGAGGCGGCGCCGTTGCCCAAGGGCGCGGAGGGCTTGGCGCGGCGCGCGAAGCATTGCGAGATCCGCCTGATCGGCGCATGCGCCGATTGCGCGCGCGATCTCGACCGCCGGCGGCGTCGCCTGGAGCGAACTCGATGCCGACTTCATGCTGATCCGGCGCCCCGGCGTGTTCGTCGCCGGCGAGATGATCGACTGGGAGGCGCCGACCGGCGGCTATCTGCTGCAAGCCTGCTTCTCGACGGGCGCCGCGGCGGGGCGCGCCGCGGCGCGCTTCGCAGTCGAGGCGGCTGCGGTTTGCGCGAACCCGCCCGCAGCGCGTAGCATCGGGCAGGCGGAGGGCGCCTGATTGAACGCCGCGCGCGCAAAGCGCAGACATGGGGAGGATGGGATGGACGGCGCTCGGCTTGGACAAGATCAAGACCGTTCTGCGCGTCACGAGCGGCAACTTTCTCGAGATGTACGACTTCTTCCTGTTCGGCATCTACGCCCGGCAGATTGCGCACGCCTTCTTCCCGAGCGACGATCCTTACGCCTCGCTGATGGCGACGTTCCTGAGTTTCGCGGCGGGCTTTGCGATGCGCCCGATCGGCGCGCTGGTGCTCGGGCCCTATATCGACCGGATCGGGCGGCGCAAGGGCCTGATCGTCACCCTGTCGATCATGGCTTGCGGCACGATCCTGATCGCCTTCGTGCCGTCCTACGCGACGATCGGCGTGCTGGCGCCGATGCTGGTGGTGCTCGGGCGCCTGCTGCAAGGCTTCTCGGCCGGCGTCGAACTCGGCGGCGTGTCGGTCTATCTCGTCCGAAATGGCGACGCCCGGTCACAAGGGCTTCTACGTGAGCTGGCAGTCGGCAAGCCAGCAGGTCGCGGTCGTCGTCGCCGCGCTGCTCGGCTTCACGATCGCCAACCTGATGGCGCCGGCGGTTGCGGACGCCTGGGGCTGGCGCATCCCGTTCTTCATCGGCTGCGCGATCGTGCCGTTCCTCTACTGGATCCGACGCTCGCTCGAGGAGACGGCCGAATTCGCGGCGCGCAAGGTCCATCCGACCTTCGCGCAGATCTACGAGACGCTCGCCGCCAACTGGGCGGTGGTGCTCGGCGGCGTGGCGATGGTCATCATGACGACGGTGTCGTTCTACCTGATCACCGTCTACACGCCGACCTTCGGCCGCACGGTGCTGAAGCTGACCGAATCGGACGCGCTGCTGGTCACGATGGCGATCGCCGCGTCGAATTTCTTCTGGCTGCCGGTGTCGGGAGCGCTGTCGGACCGGATCGGACGCAAGCCCATCCTGGTCGCCTTCACCGTGCTTGCGCTCCTGACCGCCTATCCCGTGCTCGCCTGGCTCGTCGCGGCGCCGAGCTTCGGCCGGATGCTGGAGGTCGAATTGTGGCTGTCGTTCCTCTACGCTGGCTACAATGGCGCGATGGTCGTCGCGCTGACGGAAATCGTGCCGGCGACCGTTCGGACCGCGGGCTTCTCGCTCGCCTACAGTCTCGCCACGACCCTCGGAGGCTCGTCGCTGGCGATCTCGACCTTCCTCATCGAGCGGACGGGCGACAAGGCGGCGCCGGGCTATTGGTTGAGCTTCGCCGCGCTCTGCGGGCTCGTCGCGACGCTGGCTCTCTACCGGCGACGGGCGCCTCAGCCGGTGGCCCCGGCGAGAGCGACGGCTTGATCGACGATGGCGCGATAGGCGTCCGAAGCCGGCATATCGACGATCTTCGCCTGGACTCCGGCTAGGAACGCGTGGAGCCCATCCCGGCTTTCGCCCGCGAGCAGCCGATCGCACAGCTGCTCGGCATAGGTGAAGAGTTCGCCCTCGTTGCAGTCGGCCGGCAGGTCCCACTCGCTCTTCATCACGTCGACGACGGCGCCGGCCAGAGCCGCCTTGTCCGCCGCCGGTCTTCGTCCTCCGGACGCGGCGGGAGGCGGAGCTTTGGCGCCATTCGAACCCCACGCCCCCAGCCAAGGCGTCTCCGGAACCGGCGTCAGGGGCGGCCTGCCCTCGGACCACGCGACGAGATTGTCGACGACGCACTGCGCCATGGCGCGGCGCGTTCTGATCGAAGCCGAGCCCACATGCGGCAGCAGCACCGCGTTGTCGAGCGCCAGGAGCTCCGCCGGAACGTTCGGCTCGTTCTCGAACACGTCGAGACCGGCCGCCAGGATCGCGCCGCTCCTTAACCCCTCGATCAGGGCCCGCTCATCGACAAGCGAGCCGCGGGCGATGTTGACGAGCACGCCTTCCGGTCCCAGCGCCCGCAGAACCTCGGCGTTGACGATATGCCGAGTGTCCGGCCCTCCAGGCGCAGTGACCATCAGAATGTCGCAGGCCTCGGCCATCGCCGTCAGCGATGGGTAGTACCGATAGGACAAGCCGGGTTGAGCGTGGCGGCCGTGATAGACGACCGCGAGCCCGAATGTTTCGGCCCGTCGCGCGATCGTCTTGCCGATCCGGCCAAGGCCGAGAATCCCGAGCGTCCGCCCGCGGAGGGACGCGGTCAAGCGGGTAAGCCGCCGTCAGCCACTGCCCGGCCCGCAGGTAGCGCTCGGCCTGCGGAAGCCGGCGCACCGCCATGATCATCAGCGCGATCGCGACGTCGGCGACCTCGTCGTCGAGCACGCCTGGGGTATGCGTGACGATGATCCCGTGCTCGCCCGCCCATCGGGCGTCGATATGGTCGTAGCCGACGCCGTAGCTCGCCACGATCTCGAGATTGGGCAGGCGGCGCATGAACGCCGCATCGATACGACCATGGCCGCCGGCCGAAGCGACGGCGCGGATCGAAGGCCCGTGTTCGGCGAGCCACGCCTCGCGGTCGGGTTCGAGCCACAGCCGATGCAGGGGGAACCGCTCGGCGACCAGATCGTCGACCAGACCCATGCCGGTCGCAGGCATGAGGACGTCGAGAGGCTTCATCCGATCGTCCTTTCCGCTTCCCCGCCCTCGCCGGACGTGGCACATGCATGCGGCCATGGCCAGCCCCGACGGCATGTCCCCCGCGCAGCGGCGCCCGATGGTGCGGCGCCTGATGCTGCGGGATTACCGCTCCTATGCGGCGCTCGATCTGAGGATCGGCGGCCGTCTCGTGGTCCTATGCGGCGAGAATGGCGCCGGCAAGACCAATCTCCTCGAGGCCCTGTCGCTGCTCGCGCCCGGCCGCGGGCTGCGCCGGGCCGAACTCGCCGAATGCGCGCGCCGCGAAGGCGCCGGCGGCTTTGCTCTGTCGATCGAGGTCGAGGAGGACGGCGAGATTCGCCAGCTCGGCTCGGCCTGGAGCCCGGCCGAGACAGGCGGCGGCGCAGAGCGCAAGAACCGGATCGACCGCGCGCCTGTCTCCTCCTCGCGCGCCTTCAGCGATCATGTCCGAATCGTCTGGCTGACGCCCGCGATGGACTCGCTGTTCGCCGGACCCGCGAGCGAGCGGCGCCGCTTCCTCGATCGGTTCGTTCTGGCGATCGATCCGGGCCACGGCGCGCGCGTCAACGCCTTCGAGCGGGCCTTGCGCGGGCGCAACCGGCTCATCGACGAGGACCATCGCAACGCCGCCTGGCTCGACGCCATCGAGCGCGAGGCGGCCGAACTCGGCGTCGCGATCGCGGCGGCGCGGCTCGAATGCGTGAGCCGCCTCGAGGCGCTGATCGGGGCTGAGCGCGACGAGGCCTCGCCCTTTCCATGGGCGCGTCTGGCGCTCGAGGGCGAAGTCGAGACGCTCGTCGCAAGCGGCCCGGCGCTCGACGCCGAGGACCGCTACCGCGCCCTTTTGCGCGACAATCGCGGCCGCGACGCCGCCGCCGGCCGCACGCTGATCGGCCCGCACGTGGGGGATCTCGCGGTCCGGCACGGGCCCAAGGATGCGCCGGCCGACAGCGCCTCGACCGGCGAGCAGAAGGCGCTGCTCGTGGGCCTCGCGCTCGCCCACGCGCGCCTCGTGGCGGACATGTCCGGGATTGTCCCGATCGCTCTCCTCGACGAGATCGCCGCGCATTTCGATCCGCGTCGAAGAGCGGCCCTGTTCGACGCCCTCGACCGGCTGGGCGGGCAGGTGTTCCTGACCGGCGCCGATCCGGCGGCATTCGCCGATCTCGCGGGCCGGGCCGAGACGTTCGACGTTTCGGCCGAGGCCGGCGTGCGGCCGAAGGCTCAGGCGTGACCGGCGTCGGACGACAGCATGCCGACGTCGACGCCGAGCTTGGCGAGCGCCCGGTCGTACTTTTTGGCGTCGTCGGCGCTGAAGATGATGTCCGTATCCGCCGGGCAGGTCAGCCAGCCGTTGGCGAGGATCTCGCTCTCGAGCTGGCCCGAGCTCCAGCCGGCGTAGCCGAGCGCCAGCACGGCATGCGGCCGGCCCGGTTCCCTTGGCTATGGCGCGCAGAATGTCGATGGTCGCGGTCAGGCAGACGTCGTCGGCGATCTTCACCGTCGAGTCGGTCGCGCCATAGTCCGCGGAATGGAGAACAAAGCCGCGGCCGGTTTCGACCGGGCCGCCGCGCACGACCCGAACCGCCTCCGCCTTGGGGGGCAGCCGGATCGCCGGCTCGCTCGGCTACGATGCCGAGCTGGGTCAGGAGCTCCGCGAAGTCGATTTCGTCGGCGCTCTGGTTGATGATGAGGCCCATGGCCCCGTCCTCGCGATGGGCGCACACATAGACCACCGAACGGGCGAACGGCCCGTCGCGGAGCGAGGGCATCGCGATCAGGAACTGGCCTTCGAGACTGGTCGGCGGCGGTGGATCTGCCCGTTTCATGCGCGTCTCCGGGCTGGCCCGGCCCATGACGGTTTGTTCGATGGTAGTCCAATTCCCGGCCACGGTACAGGATCCCGATGATGTACGCCGAACGAGCGGCAGGACAACGACAACGGGGAGCCCTGGCCTTCGCCCTCCTCCTTTTGGCGCGTTCCTATGGCGCGCCGGCCTTGGCGGCCGACGCGTTCTCGACCGATTGGGCGCCGGCGGCGAAGTCCGACGCCCGGCTCGTCGCCGCCGGCGGCGCCCTCGCGGGCTTCGAGATCCGACTGGCGCCGAACGCGATCACCTACTGGCGCGATCCCGGCGAGGCTGGCGTTCCGCCGACCTTCGACTTCTCCGGCTCTGACAATATCGCAACCGTCGAACCTTTGTTCCCTGCGCCGAAGCGGATTCGGGAGTCCGGACGGCAGCGAGGCGTTCGGCTACGAGGCCGACGTGGTCATCCCGCTAAAGATCGAGCCGCGCGATCCGACGAAGCCCGTCACGCTCAAGCTCGACGCCAGCTATGCCGTCTACCCGTGTCGATGATTGGCACCTTTGGCATTATGTATTTGCTGAATTACAGCCTTGATAACTACACCAGGCAATGACGATTGCGACCGGCTTTGTCGTCGATGATGCGATTGTCGTTCTGGAAAACATCACCCGCCATATTGAAGCTGGCATGCCGCGGTTTCAAGCCGCCATTCAAGGGGCCAAGGAAGTTACCTTTACCGTTCTATCGATGAGCCTGTCGCTGATTGCGGTCTTTACCCCGATTTTACTGATGGGCGGCATTGTCGGCCGCCTGTTCCACGAATTCGCGGTGACTTTGTCGGTCGCCATTTTGGTTTCGCTGGTGGTGTCATTGACCACGACGCCGGATGTTATGCGCGCGCTGGCTGGGGCTGGGCGGCGAAGCATGCACACGCCGAAAAACCAGTCTTTCCTGCAGGGAATTTATGATTTCAGCGAAGGCGTTTTTCTGCGTACCCAACGCGCCTATGATTTGGCCTTGATGGGCGCGTTGCGTCATACGCGTCTTGTTATGCTTGTTCTGGCTGGGAACTTTTGCCCTTGAACATCTATCTGTTCGTCGTTTCGTGCCCAAAGGGTTTTTCCCGCAACAGGACACAGGCATGATCATGGGCAGTGTGCAGGGTGATCAGGATATTTCTTTCCAGTCGATGAAAAAGAAAATGGTCGCCTTTGCCGACATTGTCGGGCAAGACCCGCGGTCGCCACGGTCACGGCTTTCACTGGCGGCGGTTCGACCAATTCCGGCTTCTTTTTCGTCGCCGCTGAAACCGCTGGCCGAAACGCGAATATCTGCCGATGAAGTCATCGCCCGCCTGCGCCAGCCCTTGAACCGCGTGCCCGGGGCCACGCTCTTATCTGCAAGCGGGGCAGGACATCCGCATGGGTGGCAGGGCCAGCAATGCTGCGCAATATCAATATACGCTGCAATCCGACAGCCTGACGATCTGCGCACATGGACACCCAAACTGACCGATGCCTTGAAGCACGAAAGCGATCATCGACCGATGTCAATTCCGATCAGCAAGAAGCAGGCTATGAAACCGATGTGATATATCGACCGCGATACGGCGTCAAGCTCGGCCTAAACGCGACACAAATCGACAACACGCTTATGATGCGTTCGGCCAGCGTCAGGTTTCGGTGATTTACAATCCGCTCAACCAGTATCATGTCGTGATGGAAGTCGCGCCGGAGTTCTGGCAAAACCCCGAAACGCTGAAAGAAATCTATATCAGCACCTCAGGCGGCGGGCTAGCGGCGTTGCACGGGCCACCAGCGGCTTAACCTCAGCGCGGCGGCGCGCAATGCGCCACTAAACGCCATTGCCGCCGCAGGCCATACCAGCGCATCGACAGGAACCGCTATCAGCACCTCTGCCGAAACAATGATTTCCTTATCATCGTTCAGCAACCTTAACACCGCCTCTACCCCTCTCTCCGTCAACCACCAAGGCCATTTCGCCGCCGCGACGATTTCTTTCAACCTACCGCCCGGACAATCTTTGGGGACAGCCACCAAATTGATTGATGCCGCTACTCAAAAAATCGGCATGCCGTCAAATGTCCATGGCAGCTTCCAAGGAACGGCTCAGGTTTTTCAGCAATCCCTCTCCAGCGAACCCGTTCTG